>JAUNGM010000067.1 GCA_030524545.1 Eubacteriales bacterium | reverse complement strand
GAAGAATAAAGGGGTTTTGATTTAATATATGTATTATGGGGCTGCAAAACAACGGGGGAGCAATTTCAATCTTTGTCTCATTCCCGTGTTTGTCACATTACCGCCAATCACTGTTTTCCAAAGAATTTGCATCCTTTCACCAGAAAGCGCTTTAACGCCCATACTATTTACATCCTGCTTAAGTCGATATTTGTCGAACGCTTTTTCTTGCCACACTGCCATAAATATGGTATTTTAATTATGACAAATTTGTACAAACCTCATAATCATCTTACAAACGATAAAATTATCAATATACCAAAGATAAATCTTTCAAGCTTCCATTGTCAGAAAATCTCTTAAAATTCATCAAAATCTTACTGATCCGAACTTAATCCCGATGGTCTCTGTTTTAGCTTTTCAGCATTACTCTTTTCCACTGTATAATATAATTTTATTTTTAAGGAGGATTCTTGCATATGCCAAACAAACTTCAACAATATTTTCCTATGATTCGCACCAAAAAAGAAATTCTGCAGGAAATTCATAACAATGACTCATTTTCCATACTTTTTAGTGAATGGTCATCAGAAGAACAGACACAATTTCTGGATTTCTGCAGCGGACATAAAGGATTAAAAATACTCTATGATTCTTTTTTTAAAGAGATCATGAATCCCGAATCCACTCCTGAGCGTTTGGAACAGCTGCTCTCTCTCATTTTGAAGCAGGAAGTACATATTCTGCGTGTCCTTCCCAATGATACTGTCCGACTTGCCGATGAAGTCTCGCTATTGACTACAGATATTGTCGTAGAGCTTGAGAACGGAACTATTGCCAATGTGGAAATCCAGAAAATAGGCTATCATTTCCCTGGTCAGCGCTGCGCCTGTTATTCATCGGATCTACTGCTTCGTCAATATAAACGTATCCGAAGTGAAAAGAAAAAGAAATTTGTATACAAAGATATACGGGATGTCTATACCATTGTGTTTTTTGAGTCAAGCCCTGCCGCTTTCCATAAGTTTCCGGATACATATCTCCACCATTTCCAACAACGATCCGATACTGGCCTGGAGATGGAATTACTTCAGAAAAATTTCTTTATCCCGCTTGACATCTTCCGCGAAAAACTTCACAATAATGGTATCACAAACCTGCTGGATGCATGGCTTGCATTTCTCTGCGAGGACGAGCCTGAGATCATAGTCTCCCTTATACAGGCCTACCCGCAATTTAAGCCCATGTACGAGCAGATTTATGAAATATGTTTGAATATGGAGGAAATTATGGGCCTGTTTTCTAAAGAATTACAGATACTGGACAGAAACACAGTGAGATTTATGATCGATGAAATGCAGGATGAACTTAACTCTTTGAGGCAGGAGAAGGATTCGTTACTTCAGGAAATGGATTCCCTGAGTCGAAAAAAAGATTCTATGATCCAGGAAAAGGATTCCCAGATTCAGGAAAGGGATGCATTACTTGAGGAAAAGGATCGGCTGATTCAACAGCTTCAAGCTCAATTGGAAGCATCCCGTAGGAAATAACCGCAGAATCATCCTCAGTGCAATATTTTTTCCCTGGATAAACAACTCTACATACTGTTATCATGTTCTACTTTTAAAGAGAAAACCACCAATATACCAAGGATAAAATCACCAATATACTAAACAGCAAATTCTTTAATCTTCCCGTAACCCCCAGTGTCGTTTCATCCTGATATCTATCACAAACCTAAAAGGAAGCCGACCATAAATCAGCTTCCCCAGAACAAAAATCCTATTCTTTTTTTCAAAGACATTTTCTTTTTCAGACTGCAATATGCATTTTTATATATACTTCGCATCCATGCAGCTTCCTGCGCATCCGGTATCCGGCTGCTGTAATATGTCTGTAAAATCAGATTTTCCATTCGGCCGATATCTTCTGCTGTCAGATTCGGGCATGATGATGCAAGATAACTGTTCAAAGAATAGCTCTGTTCTTTGTCGATATCCTCTATGCTTATAGCTGCTTTATCTATAGCTGCTTTACCTACATCCTCTCCGGCGGATTTCTTAGAAATATACACGTTTCGAAAACTATCCAGTATGCATTCCTCCTGCATACCGCTCAATACAAGCATACAGAACAAGGAGTGATACAAAGCTTTAATCTGTTCCTCACATGTCCGGCCGATTCCCAGACGTCTGCGTCTTCTGCTGACCAATTTATACACAAGCGCTGCCGCAATCCCGAGCGCAAGTATGATCTGAACTGCCGCCATGACTGTTTCCAGATTACCGCTGAGCCAATCCGGAATCTTAAATGTCCATCCGGGCTCCCCGGAATCATCGTCCTTTTTCTTTTCTGCCGCCGGTGCCGCATCTCCGTTTGTCTCCGGGTTGTCCTCATCTGCCGAATCGGTCACTTCCGCTTCCATACCGGGTGTCACCTCTACTGGTACCCACCCAATGAACGGCTCATAAATCTCCGTCCAGGCATGGGCATTATCATCTTCCAGGACGGCCGTATACGTACCGTCTGCATTTCCCACGAACAGTTCCTTAGGTGCCGCATAGCCAACCACATAGCGGGCCGGAACTCCCAGTTCCCGAAACATTACAGTAGCCGCAGCAGCAAAATGCATACTGTACCCCTCTTTTGTTTCGTACAGAAAGCGTTCCACAAAATCCTCACCATCCGGCAGGGCATCCACATCCAGTTCATATTTACACTTTTCCAGAAGAGTCTTCACAACATACTGCCGGATCTCCTCGATTTCATCGGCCCTGTCCCAGTCCGGTCTCTGGGATACTGTTTCACCCAGGTTCCATTTCTCTTCCTTGGCCTTTTTTCTGCATTCCTTTTTCAGACGTTCCAGGCCATCCTCAGGCAGTTCCCGGTCATGCTGATTGCAATACGCCTGATAAGAATCTTCCACACTGTTCAAAAGCCCTTCATTATTTTCGCCGTCCCGGAAGCTCTCCATCATCTCTTTATAATCGCTGCGCCAGTAACAGGAAAAAATATCCTCCTGCACGGTCTGTCCGCCCACATATCCGTCTCCACCGTAAATATCATAATGGTCATTGAGGAATGCCTGATAGGGCACATAGGTATATGCCGTATTAGCATTAAGGTTCTCTACCGTAATCGTATTGGCCGAGGTAGTAAGCTCCCGTGTTTCATCCGGAGCATTTTCCCCGCTGAAATTCTCATAATACATCATCCGAAGAAACGGAAGATTCTGGATATAAAGTGCCGAATTTCCCTCTGTCTTCCAGGATGCTGCCGCATTGACAAAATTCTTTTCATTTCCCGCTTCAAAACTATCGCCTGTATAAGTTTCTCCCACAAAGCCCTTCAGATAAACGGTCTCCTGCGGCTTCTGGGCGCTTGTCACACGAAGCGCCTCGACACCTGTAAAATAATATCCGTCTACAGCCCCAAGAGTTCCGTCCTCAACGCCGCCTCCGACGCCCTCCAGAGACAGGTTCAGATTTCCGCCTGAAATTTCCGGCAGAAATTTCCACAATGACTGCATCAGGCGCATCTGTATTTTTGTCCCCGCTTTGGCTGCGGAAGCCGCCGGAACATCCAGAAGCGGGCGCACCACATACCAGGCCGGCACAGACACTGCCAAAACCAGTACACCTGCTGCAAGGGCAACACTCATTCCACGAATCCTGCTGCGAGCCGAAGCTGCCAGAACCACCAGGCTCACAGTCAGCAAAAACAGCCAGACTTCAGCCGGGCTGCCTCCTGCAACCGCCGTCATAGCCAGAACAGGAAAAAGCACGGCTGCCACAACCAGCAGTTTCTGTCCGCGCACCAGCCCGGCTCCCAGCACCCCTGTCAAAGGGAAAAGTACAGCAAACAAAAAGACCGTCCCTTCCGTCCCCTGTCCAACGCCAAAAGTCCGTATATTTCCGTCATATGTCTGATTGATCCGCCTTATCACCGAATTTGCAGTCTGAAAAAAACCATCCTGAATCTGTCTCTGAAAAACAAAACACACCGCTCCGTATAATGCCACCAGGAACAGTCCGATCAGTACCCTCTTTCCATCCAGCTTCTCCTCCAGGAAAAAACCTGTAAAAAGCAGGCATGCCACAACTATCCCCAAAAGCAGCAGATACCACACCGTATGTACCTGAAACGAAGACAAAAAGCTCCCTGTCAATATTCCAGCCACGGCAAAAAGCATCAGAAAAGACGCGCCAAAAGTGCGTCCCTTTCCCGCAGCCGGACGTTCGGGAATATAGGACGCATCAAAGATAATGACCTCCATTTCTTTTGCTTTTTGTCGTTTACGCTGTTTCTCTCTTTTTCCTTTATGGTGTTTCATAATGAACCTGTCTTTCTCCCGCATATACCGCGCCGTCAAGAGTAATCCTCAATGGGTCATATTTTAATTCATCTCCAAAGGAGAAAAGATAATCATCCAGAGCCGTATTTTCCTCATAAGGCTGCAGTCCAAGCAATTCTTCCATCATAGCATAAAGAGCCTCTTCCGAGTCGACCCTGCAAAGCTGTGGCTCCCCCATTCCGCCAGGATACCAAAGGAAACCATGGGGTATTTCATGGTCCAGCAGACATGCACTTACAGAAACGCAAAGCTCCAAAAATTCATCCAACAAATCAGCCGTTACTTCCTTATCCGCTGCCTTACCTCCATTCATGGACGCATCCGCAGTAACAAGCACAGACAAATCCCTGGGCATACTGAATTCTTTTACAAGCAGGTCATCCTCTTTAGCGCTGAGCTTCCAGTGGATACTCCGAAGCGTGTCACCTCTCTGATAAAACCGCGTATCAAAAATTTCCTGCGTATCGCTTCCTGCCTTTGCAGCCACTTCCTCTCCCGTCTCTCCGGTGCTTCCTCCAACAAGAAGCTCCTCTTCCAATTTCAGACTGTGGATCTGCGGCAATACGGAAACCAGCTTTTTGCGGCCATTAATCTTTAACTTTGAGGAAAAAACGCCCAGATAATCATAAATCCTTACTTCTTCCAAAGCCACACCCAGCAAGCCGCAATGTACAGGCTGTACTTCTGCCTGCCAGCAGTCTGTTGACTTACGGTCAGCACCGACATGCCCTTCTACTATTTTGACAGAAGTTTCTGTCTGCTTTCCGGACATCCCTTCCAGGGAAACTTTAACTGCCGCATCAGACACGGGAAACCAGGAGGGATTCCGGACACTCACTTTCACAGTCATTCGCCCGCCCCTGTAAATAGAGTCCTCAGACAAAATCAGATCTGCAGTCAGTCTTTTTGACATCCTGCGCACCCATACAAACATGGTCAGGAAAAACAGGATTTCAAATGCCAGCAGGAATCTTGGAAATTTCCCTTCCCGGGTGACAGCCGCAGCCAAAGTCGCCAAAACTACCAGCAACCAGGCTATCCTGCGTTTCATGATGCTTTCTCCGGGCGGGGCATTTTTACAGATGCCAGAATTTCCTCAATAATTCCGGCCGAGGTACCCTGATTCAGCTTTGCCTTTGTACTGCATTTGATTCGATGAGATGCCGCATCCGGAAATACATCCGCCACATCCCCCGGCAGTACATAATCACGGCCCTGCATATAGGCAGAAGCCTTTGCAAGCTTTGTCACTGCCAAAGCTCCTCGGGTACTTAATCCCAAAGTGATCATCTCATGTGTTCTTGTGGCGTTTACCAGCTCCACAATATATTCTCCAATGCTTTTATGAAGAAATATTTGAGATACTTCTCTCTGCATCTGCTGCAGTTCCTCTGCTGTGATAACAGCCCCAAGCTTATCTAAGGATCTTGTTTCACTCTGTGTTAAAAGAATCTCAAGCTCATCCTCCGGTGAAGGATATCCCATTTCTATACATATCATAAACCGGTCCAACTGGGATTCCGGAAGCATCTGCGTTCCTGCGGATCCAATGGGGTTTTCCGTTGCAATTACCACAAACGGATCCGGCACCCTGCGTGTGACACCGTCTACCGTAACGGTTCCCTCCTCCATAACCTCCAGAAGCGCAGACTGTGTTTTCGCAGAGGTACGGTTGATCTCGTCTGCAAGAAATAAGTTGCACATAACAGCTCCGGGCTGATAAACAAACTGTTCTTTTTCCTTAATATACATAGAAAATCCGATAATATCCGACGGAAGGACGTCCGGGGTAAACTGCACACGGTTTTGGCTGAGGCTCATCGCCTTTGCAAAAGCAAGCGCCATGGAAGTCTTTCCCACTCCCGGAATATCCTCGATCAGAACATGTCCTCCTGCCAGAATCGCACGCATGACACGCCGGATACAATCATCCTTACCAAGAATAACATGCCGTACCTGCCTGACAATGGATTCTGCTTTTTCATTTATGGGTGTTTGGCTCATGATGGTTCTCCTTATCTCTGTTCTGTTTCTATAATGTTTAATGTTGTTTCTATAGTATTTTTATAATGTTCTCTGCTAATGCTCCCTGGTTTTGCCCCGGTCATTTTACGGTCATTCCGGAAGCATAACATTCCACCGTTAATTTATAGATAACATTTTATCAACCATACTTCCATATAATTTTTCAGAGAAATATAAAACAAACCGTTGATTTTATTTTGATGTAAGTTTTATAAATCCATAACTAACCTATAACCTAACTTCAGTTTTCTATGGTATTTTATCATCCCATCTGATACAATAAACCTATACAGAAATCCATTTTTCATAACCAATGCATCCGCTTCTATTTTCCTTTTCAGGGATACAGGAGAAAGAAGTGAATTTATGGGAGAAATCATCTCCGGTACACCTTATGACGACGTGTTCCGCACTTTACTGAACGATTGTACCAGTCTGATCATCCCTGTAGTAAATGAAGTTTTTGGGGAAAACTATACCGGCAATGAGCCTGTCAGTTTTCTTCCGAACGAGCACTTTATAAACCTGCAGGATGCAAATACAAAAGAGAAAATCACGGATTCCTGTTTCCAGATCCATGGGGAACCATGTAAAAAATACCACATTGAATGTCAGAGTAGCCCGGACAGCAGCATGTCCATCCGTATGTTTGAGTATGATTCACAGATTGCATTGGATGAAGGGGAGCTTGTGGAAAACAAACTCACTGTTACTTTCCCTCATTCCGCAGTACTTTTTCTGCGTCATACCAGAAATACGCCGGATGCGATGACAGTCGAGATAAAAACTCCGGGCGGCAGTATTTCCTACGGCATCCCGGTAATGAAAACACAACAATATACCATTGACGAAATTTTTGACAAAAACCTGCTGTTTTTGATCCCTTTCTACATATTCGTTTACGAAAAGAAACTGAATGAATATGAGCGCGATACCCAAAAGCTCCGGGAGCTTCAAAAGGTATACTCGGATATCCTGAAGCGGCTGGAAGGTCTGTGTATGGAGGGCAAAATCAGTGAATACGAGAAATGTACTATCACGGATATGTCAAAAAAGGTCATTGAAAACATTACTGCGCATTACGCGAACGTCAGGAAAGGGGTGACATCCATTATGGGTGGAAAAGTTCTTGAATATGAAGCAAAAACCATTCTGCAGTAAAGTGTACCCTTTGTCAAGGACATTTTTGCAAAACAGGACAGTAAATTTTCA
>JAUNGM010000034.1 GCA_030524545.1 Eubacteriales bacterium | reverse complement strand
CTTACCAAAAAGGAGCCATTTTTTACCAGAAACACAAACTATTTTACACTACCCAGCGGTTTGTTTTACAGTTCCATATTCATACAATTTCGCATAACTCTGCTATTTAACCATTTCGCATAACCCTGTCCCCACTTCGGAAACATATCTACATTCCAAATTTCGCTAAAACACACGGCCCCAACCGGCGGAAACCTTTGATTTACTGAGCTTTTCTCGTTAGCAGACAAACCGTTTCAACTGTATTTTCCTTGAGCAACCGAATATCATATTTTCCCGTCAACATAATACACTTTTCTCAAAATAACTGTTAACCCGTATATATTAAAAATTCAAGCCCATTTTCTTTGCCCAATCCCAAAATAATTGGTCATAAATATCACCGCATACCATTTCAAATTCATCATACAAGTTCAGTTTCCGCAATTCTTCAATAAAAGGATCTACATAATTACTGCTTCTTAGAATATTAAATAGTTGTTTTCTGATTTCTTTATCATCTATGCATTCTTTCACATAAAATCTCATTATGTCTTTATAATTGATTTCATCATATGTAAGAAAGCAAAAATTGTTCTCCTCTTTCATAGTCAATCGTGCATTCCTATCAAGATTCTGTAATTGAATTGCAGAAACCGGGCAGTTATCAAAAATATTTGTATCCTTGTGATAAAAGAGGTACACACCCCTGTTGTTTATTGCCAGCATTATTTTTATAATCGAACCCATTGTCTTTTTCTCCACATCAGTATTTCAGGATAGCCCAACCTATCTTTCAAAAATCTTATAGTCCAAAATATTCATTACTCATTATCTGTCTTTTCCTTCTTCCGAAGATAAAACATCTCTTTTTGAGTGTAAGTCGGACATTCGCATTCCGCTTTGCTACATGCTCATGAACGCAATTTCCTCCTTCAACCTTACGGAAGCCGAAATCGGTACTTTCCTTTTCCATGACCGGATACTGACTCGATAACACCGTGTTCCCTCAGTTCTTTCAAAAGCTCAGAAGCTCTGGACGGCCTAATGCCAATCGCCTCCATCACATCTGAACGTCCAAAGATTGTTGGGCCTGGAAATTTTTCATGAAGTTTCAAAATATAACTTGCCGTTTTGGGCTGGAAAGCTTTTTCAATGTCCGGTTTTAGAACGTCAATGTTCGGTTTTGTTATTTCAATATCCGGTTTTTCTGTTTCTTTAAATGTCTCACTGATGTGCAATGTCCGGTTATGAAGAGGATGGTTCTCGTTCAACAGGAGGTTTTGCAGGAAAACTTCAAGATACTCTGTTGTTTCATAGATGCCATTTTTCAGGTCATTATAATTTGCTCTTACCAGTGAATTCCGAAAATACCATGCATTCTCAGCAAAAATATCGTTCGTCACATCAAAACCCAATGTGCGCAGATATTTGATAAAAAACACTGCCGTTGTTCTGGTATTGCCCTCACCAAATACGTGGATTTGCCACAGTCTGGATATAAATACCGCAAGATGATGTATGATCTCATCCATCGAAAGGTTTCGGTAAGAGAACTTCTTCTCCTCGGAAAAGTCATAATCCAGCGTTGCCTGCAACTCCGTGGCACTGCCGTAGAGCACGGTTGCTCCATTCAGCACCCATTCCCTCTTTGTGATGTTGTAATCGCGGATATGTCCTGCATGAGAATAGATGCCGGTAAACAGCTTCCTGTGAATGGAAATATACTCATTGGGTGTAAAACTAAATGCGCGCTCGGACAGTAGAGCGGCAATCCGTGCCGAAACCTTGTCGGCTTCTTCGGTGCGATCCTCAACATCATGGGCAGGATTTTCCTCATAGTAGCTCTGCAAAAGTGCATTTGCCTCATCAAAGGATATCTCACCCTCGATATTGCGAACAGCCGTACGCACCAGATATTCCGATGTTCTCAGCCCATCGACAGCCTGCAGGCCAATTGCCGTATGCCACGCATAACCTTTATCCCGTTTATCAGGCTCGGATTCTTTGATATATTCCTTAAATGGATCTTTGTTCACTCTATATCACCTCGCTATTACTCTTTCTCCGCCAGAAAACTGCCATTTCCACAGATATTTTAACTTATTTTTCCTGATCTATAATTCTATAATAATCCTCCATATCCAGATTCAATTTTACATAAGTATCCGGTTTTCGCTTGCTCTTCTGAAGTAACGCGATACTTTCTATATGCGGTGAAAGTTACTTCTTATACTATATGGCGAAATATAACCCATACATGGCGGCTCGAACACCATCTCAAAATAAGCTGAACCCCTTGAACCCCACCATTTGAACCTATCTTTGATCACGAGTGTTCATTAGCTTTAAATTATCTACTATTTCCAGCCTTAGTCCACCTATATTTCTTGGTCATATCCTTTATTTTAATGTTTTCCTTAATTCATTCCACTTTTTTGCACTTGTGACACGCTTATATCTTTTCGATTTTATTCTATCATCTCTCTTATTTACGATTTTGTCTATCCAATCATGTAAAATATACATATATTCCATAACCTGCAATTCCGATATTTCAACTTCTAAAACTTCTTCTAATATAAACAATCTTTCTGCATAAAAAATCAAATCAATAAAATAAACCATATCTGTTCCTTTAATCAGTCTATGCGCCTTACTTTCGAGGAAATGAGAAAAGTCATTACGGGTATCTGCAATTATCTCATAAAATTCTTGCTTACTTTTTACATGAATACTTTTTAAAATCTGGCAATTGTATTTTCTATGATAAACAAAAAAGCGCTTAAAAACTCTTTCCACCATTTCAATATAATCCAATTTACGTTTTTTGGGGTTATGCTTTTTTATCTGCTGAAACAGCTGCATATAAAAGGACGTATGCCTAAAAAACCCATCTATGGTGTGTGTAATTAATTCAATTCTATGATTTGTCACCACATGGCAGTAATATGCACAAGTAATGTATTGCACAGAGGACAGAGTCTGATGGTGAACCGTTGACATTTTATTTAGTATGCTCTCATTGACCGTTTTCAGCGATATTTCACACAGTCGAGCTTCTGGTTCATTATAATTTGATGCTGTATCATATTTTCTGGCCCATTTACTTACATCTACCTCTATATTGTTTTCAAATATGTATTCTATCTTTGGGAATCCACCCAATATCAGAAATAAAAGATTATGCACTTTAAAGAATACATTATATATTGAGGGAATGGCTTTTCGACCAACAAATGTCATAATCAGCTTCTTTTCTTCTACTTTTAATTCGCACCTTACATTTTCATATAAAAATTCAAATGCTTCAAAAAAATATGTTCCAAACACTTTATGCTGTGCAATTATTTTTATAGCATTCATAATACCAACCCATTCTTCAAATTCTTGATAACTCTTTTGGTGTCAAAGTTCCATTGCTATGTTCTAAATGATATATCTTTTCGATATCCTCTTCTGGAACATCATAATCCCGCTTTAAAAAAATAATAGGATTATACATTTCAAGCACAGCCAGCTTACCCACTGTTGCAAATGCTAATCTATTGATACAATATTTAATCAGTAATTCAGATTTAAAATCTTCACCTATATCGGCATCAAATCCTTCTAAATCTATTTTTCCAATCGGAACCCTAAAAGATACCAAATAATTATTACATCTATCTGCATACTTATTTGCAATCGAATTGTCCGCATATGCAGTTGCTAAACTTTTCAAAAATTCAGGAGAGCCCAACCATCCTCGACAGTTGTGTACTTCAAACTTGTCAACAAACAAATATCCATTTATATTAAAATCGTTAAAAGTCCCTTTTCCCCCAAGACGCATAAGCAAATTAGAAAATTGCAATTTCTTTACATCAACTTCTTCATTATCTTTTTTCATGCAAATATGATCATCTATGAATTCAAATGTAAAACCCAGTCCAGCTAAATATTCAGAAAGCACCGTTTTATTAATTAATGCATGTGGTAAAGTACTTAAGCCTTCTGTCCATATTTTCTTATACTCTTCTCTGGGCGTAATGTGGTTAACTATTAAGTTCTTTATTTTATTTAATTTTGCACATTGACATATGTCTTTTAACCTACATAGACTCATTGAAGTTATGAAATGCTCGTCGTAATTGTTATCAACTATTTCTTCTGCATTTTCCATAATATATTCCCGAATAGTCTCTACCTCTGTTGAAAAAGCCGCAGCAACAGCCTCATATATTTTTTCACTATTTGTAGTATCTAAAAACATCCTTCCTCCATTGTTCCGCTGGAACACAATCTAATATTTTCCCAGGTTCAATTATTCTTCCTTGTTTCATATAAGCAAAAATCTCAGATGCAGAATCTGAAAAAGCACTATCAACCGCTTTCTGTAATAACCACCGCTTTAGCCCAAGCCATTTATTATGATAATCTTGAAGATATTTCTCTTCACTTTCATAAAATGTAAAATATTCAAAATCTGCTATTTTTGCCCTATACTTAACCACATAAGGTCTTGTGATTTCCTCCCACGCATCATCTATTCCTGCAGTTTCCTGTCCAAATTCTGATAAGGTAAATAAGAATTCGGGTGCTCTGTGTATTGTCCCATAATTATATATATCCCGGCAAAAAAAGAACCCATTCACTTGATAATCATAATATATTTTGTACCCTATTTTATGCAGGGCTACCGCTTTCTCATCGGCTCTATCCAAATCTTTGCATTTTTCATAATCCGCATCGAAAGTCTTCCCATTAATATACATTACTTTAGAGGGAATATCAAAGCTGATTCCTCGTTCACTTAAAAACATATTCAGTTCTGTTTTCTCTTGAAGTACCCTCTTCAAATCTCTGAATCCGTTCTTTCTTATTTCTGCACAATCATTTCCATTAGTTGTTACATGAATTACCACCAGTTCTAACTGGTTAATATCCATCTGCTCTATTTCATCCAAATGTTTTTCAAAAAACACATCAAAATCATTATTGCATTCCAGCACATAATCCGAGATAAAATTTCCTTCTTTAATATTCAAAATTGAATGCAACCATTCATAAGAAGCATCTGGATTTGTAATATCATAATAAATTCCCATACTCATATTCACTCTCTACGGTATTTCTATTTTACCATACCATCCTCAAAATCTTGGTGTGATCCAACGTTTTCAGCATAAAGTCCGTATCCATCTAATAGCCCATTTTGATACAATTTTATTTTTCCTATACTTTTTAATTTTTCCTTCAAAGGGGGCAAGTTGGAAAACATCCAATTTCAATATATATGCAAACGATTATTCCAAATCGTACAAAGGGGATCTTATAACATTCGCTTTTAAGCCAAAAATCTCACTTATTTTCTCCACTTGATTTTTTAAATAACTTGGTGCATATGGCGAAATATAAACTTCCTTTATCAATTCATTAATGTCAACTTTTATACTTACTCCCGTCTGCTGGCTATACTTAGCTTTGTAATCATAAAAAATACACCTTAATTCTTTTTCATGTTCAAAACTTTTTCGTTTAGACAAAGCCAAATGAACAATATTATTATCTGGAATAAAATCTCGGCTAAAATCCACATATCTAACTCTTTCTATATATATCCGTTTTTCCTCGGCATCAAATGATGCTTTTAGACTTTTCATATTTAATTTAATTGCCACACCTTCATCGCTTGAATATAATTTCCACATTGCTGCCGATTCATATTCATTTATGTGAAAGCATGAAACATATACTTTTTTTCTTGTAATTTTCTGAATTTCATTTATCTCTTTTTCACTTTTCTCCGCATTGTTATAATATATTTTTCTGCGGTTTCCCTGTGGATATACTCCCTCAAAGACATCCTCAAAATTATCTAATCTATTAAACCACAAAGTGGACGTTAAAATTATTTGTATAAATTTTGACAGACTCATATATTTCCAAATTATTAAATTCTCATTTACCCCTTGCAATTCCTTATATGTAAAAAACATATTTTTTGCTCCCTCTTTTTTAATTTTTTCAACAGTTAAATTACACTACATATCTTGCATCTCTATAATACCGCATTGAAAAATGCTTCTTTTGACACTGCAAGATGGTGTTTTCCATTAGGAAATTCCACTTCTATTACACCTTTGCAAAAAGTTGGACGTGGTTTATGTGGTGTTTCATATGATTTAACCAATGTAGGCTCTTTCTCAATATGAATAGAGGTAATTTTTTCACTAAACAATTCTTCAACTTCCATACATTGACAGATATCACGAATGTCTCCTATTTCAAAGTATATCCAATCAGAAAGCGAAAGCGGATTAACATCAAGTTCAATTTTTCCTGGGAAAGTCAATTTTGCAAAATCTGTCACTTCTTCAAGCATAGCAGAACTAAATTTCCCTTCACTAAAATCCAAAGATATTCTGAATTCGTTTTGCCATGAATACGATTTAGATTTATGGAATTCACTATAATTGAATTCCTTGTACAAATCCACATCATAAGAAACCTTATTATAAGCTAAGTGATATGATGCATTGTTCTCTTGGCAATATCTGTGATACGCCTTATGTACCCTTTTCAAGAACTCTTCTACATCATTAATAATAACTGCATATTTCCCGAATTCTTTCATTTTTTCAGATGGCTTTATAAGTGCATGATAGGGTTTGTAATAATCAATTGCTGCAAGACAGTAGACCTTTTTTCGCAATGCAAGCATATCAATAGAACCAAGCATTCCGTCTGGTATAATGCCATTTCCATCTTCTTTATATAAGTGCGGATTATATCCAATACCAAAACTCTCTGAATATCCCTCAAGAATGTCTCCTCTAAAATCATTATCGGAAGATGGGTCCCTTTTAGAAATATCTCCAAACTGATCTAATGTTTTCATAAACAGCTTTCCGTCCAATAAATCTTGAGCATATTTATCTTTGGGTTGTCCGTTCTCAACACATTCTGGAACCACTTTCATAAGAAGAAACGCACATTCTTTTTGTAATCTTTCACTTACATCAGATATATCCCTCTTAATTTGAGTGTTACCCAAAATTCCAACTTGCTTTTCTGCTAACTCTTCCACTTTTTCAAGATACCTTTTTGCGCATAACAAATCTGGTTCTGCACTGTTGGCAAAAAAATGAGCTAATATCCAAAGAGCTACCGGATTATTATTTTCACCTGCGTCATTAAATAACTCTATTGCTTTTTGCGTATCTCTCTTAACACACAAGCCATGATCATAGCACAAACCTAAAATCCATTCTGCTTGTGTGTTATTAATTTCCGCCAAAGATATAATTGCATTAATATCAACATCTTTATTATTGATAGCATCTAAAATGTTTTGAATGACATTATCATTCCCCATTAAGTAGGCTGATTCAAGTACATACAAAGCTTCACTAATAGCTTTTGTAATCCCTTTACCAAGCAGCAAACACATTCCCAAATTTGCCGTTGCTTCTGGATTACCCTGGGATGATGCACGATGGAACCAATAAACAGCTTGTTGCTCATTAAAGTCCACTCCATTACCTGTCATATATGCTACACCTAAGTCATTTTGTGCTTTTGCAACATCGTTTTCTGCAAGTTCTTTAATTTTATTTATATCCATTTCATTTACCTCTGAAATTAATCCACAATTTTTTACCGGCCTATCGTAATACTATAATTGAGAACTATTAACTTTTCAACGCACTCCAGTCGCATCAACACTATTTTTCAAATAACTAATGATTCTTTAAAAAATAAGGAAACACTACACATTTCTGTGAAGTGCCATCCGTATTTCTGTTTAGTTTTACACGGGGATTTCCATTCCGTTTTTAAAGTTAAACCGCACATCGTCTTTTCTATAGATCGTTATGAAACCCACCATGGCATACCATGCACTCTCATCTAAATACTCCACTTTATCCAGCAACCTGCGAAATTCTGTCATAAAGTTTTCCATCATTTCCGCTACGCCTGTTTCTGCGTGATGGCTACCTACACAATGTCAAGCTGTACATTCACCGCATCAAAACGCTCCCCCAAGGCATCGTAGCGTTTTGCGTATTCTCCCTAACCCTGTGCGATATAAGTATTCTCATCAATGCAGTTCTGTATCAGTTCCGGTGTCACATTCATTTCATCATCCATCCGCACCGCCTGCACTTCAATTTCCCATATCTGAAAAGCATTGTCTCTGATTTCGTCATATCTTTTAAGATTACAGAATATCCTTTTCTCCAAACCTATTTTTAATATTTTAACACACCACTTCGACTTTTACTATCTGAAAAAGAGCAAGAAAAAAAGCCGATCAGGAATCAACTCCTAATCGGCCGCTTTTCTTACTCCTCTTCATTTTTACATTCAATCTCTGTTCCATCCAGGAACACCACCAGCAACGTCCCATCCTCAAAGACCTTGATGTGATTTAGCGTTTTTAGCATGAAGTCCGTATCCATCTCCGTCAAAAGCTGCGCTCCATCCGTATACTCTATGAACTTCTCCGCCCGGTAACCTTCCAGCAGATTCTCACTCTGCATCTGTTCCTTCCAACGCTCCATAAAAACCTCCCGGTTCTCTACCAGAGCATTCCATGCCATCAGATAAGCCTTTACCAGTGTTTCTTCCTCCACATGGCGGTTGGAACATCCCATAACACCTTTGACTTTATACCGTTCGCTGCACTGCCATATTTTCCGGTCAAATCCGGTGCTGCTGCGCCAGCCCTTTCTTGCAAAAACCTTATTGCAGCTTCCACAGACTACTTTAGAAGCAAACGGATTGCTTTCCGTCCGGTGGGAATAGGAATTTGTCCCGTGCTCCTCCAGATATTTTCTCCGGCGTTCTATTTCAAGCTGTACGCACTCCCAAATCCGCTTTGGAATAATCGCTTCGTGGTCATCCCCTACATAAAACATCTATATTTCTCCTTTATTCTGTGCCCGCTTTTTAGTCAAGAAGTCCACCGTATAGCTTTTCTGCAGCAGGGCATCCCCTTTATACTTTTCATTTTGAAGCATATTGGTCAGCGTAGTAGCCTGCCACTTTGTACCGCCATTCCAATTTTTTATTCCTTCCCTTTCAAAGATCCGCTTGATATAGTCCGCTGTTTTTCCATCCAGAAATTCCTGATACAGCCGCACTACAATCGGTTCCTGTTTTCTGTTGATAACCAGCTTACCGCTCTCGTCCGTATCGTAACCGAGGAAGCGCTTGGTACTCATTTTATGCTTTCCTGCTTCAAACCTTCTGCGGATTCCCAATGTGCAGTTCTCTGAAATGGAACGGCTCTCATCCTGCGCCAATGAAGAAAGGATGGTCAGCAGCACTTCCCCCTTTGCATCAAGGGTATTGATATTTTCTTTTTCAAAAATAATGCCAATCCCTAAATCCTTCAGTTCCCTCACATAATTCAGGCAGTCCAGTGTATTCCTTGCGAACCTGGAAATGGACTTGGTAATGATCATGTCAATTTTCCCCGCCCTGCAGTCAGAGATCATGCGGTTGAATTCATCCCTCTTTTTGGTATTAGTGCCGGAGATGCCTTCGTCCGCATAGGTCCCTGCATATTCATACAACGGATTTTCGCTGATATAGTTTGTGTAATAATTGACCTGATTCTCATAACTTAATAACTGTTCTTCTTGGTCGGTTGATACCCGGCAGTACGCTGCCATCCTGAGTTTCCGTACAGCCTGCGCGGTTCCTGATTCCGCGGTCGAAATCTGCTTTGCGGGTATAACAGTAATGCTTCTTGCCATTTTGTATTACCTCCTCAATTACTGTCTGCTCCGTGATATTCAATCCTGTAAGTGCCTCGTCATCCACACGGATGCCTCTGCATGCTTTCTTCCCCTTTTCAATGTAGGTACTGCACAGCCATTGGATTTTTTTCTTGTAAACCTGCCTCCTTCTGAGTGTCCTGCCGCAATATGGACAGATCAGCAGCCCGCTTAACGGATAACGGTTCTGAAATTTCTTTGTGTCATCCTGCCCGATGTTCCTTTCCCGTTTGGTCTGTTCCTTCCTCTGCTGTACCCGCTCCCATATTTCCGGCGGAACAATCGGCTCATGGTTTTCAGAAATGTAATAGCTCTGTACCTCTCCCCGGTTCCTCCGGGTCACATTTCGCCGTGTAGGAGGCGTGTAATATTTCTGCAAATGGAAATCGCCTTTATATTTCTCATTGGAAAGCATCCCGCCAACCGTCCCGCTCTCCCACTGGCTACCCGTCATGGTTTTGACACCGAGATAATTCAACAGATTGGAAAGCCTGCTGCACCCAACATTCATCAGGTAAAGATCAAACAGAAGCCTGACGATTTCCGCCTCCTTCCGGTTTACTACCAGATCACCGTATTCGTCTTTGTCATATCCGCAAAAGCGTGTGGTGTTGATCATCACTTCGCCACGCTCAAATTTCTTTTTTATAGACCATTTATTGTTCTCACTCATGCTCCTGCTTTCTTCCTGTGCGAAAGAAGCGAGGACGGCAAGCATCATCTCGCCGTCCCCTGAAAGAGTGTTTATTTTCTGTTCTTCAAAAAAAATACCGACACCCAGTTCTTTCAGTTCCCTTGCGAACTTCAGAACGGTGACGGTATTTCTTGCAAACCTTGATATGGATTTTGTAATGATAAGATCAAGCTCTCCTGCCCTCGCCCGCTCCAGCATTTTCTGAAACTGCGGACGGTTTTCACAATAGCCGGAGATACCCTGGTCTGCATATACACCGGCAAATTCATATTCCGGATTTCCTTTGATCAGCCTCTCATAGGTTGCTGTCTGATTTTCCAGCGAATCTTCCTGCCTCCGGCTGTCTGTGGAGACTCTGGCATAAGCACATACCCTTTTCTTTTGTAAGACTGAAACTGGACATTTGTTAATCGCTTCTACTCGCACGGTACACCACTTCTTTCAAAAAACATTTTCTTAAACTCCTGAATCCTTTGGAAAACGGCCTGTGCATCCTCTATCTCATCAATACACAGCACTTCCACGTTATTTTTGCTGCAAATCGCCATGAATTCTATAAACTGTCCCCAGTCACGGGCAATCGTGGCAGCCTTCATAGTAACAACCACATCAATCTTCTTTGCAGCAATCTCCATTTTCAGACGGTTGAATTCTTTTCTGTCCGGATCTGCTCCTGATGCCTCTTCAAAGAATATCTGCAAATCCCATTTCTGTTTACCATACTTTTCTTCCAGCCGTTTCATTACATCGTCCAGATACTTTTCATAATCCCTGTCACGGTGGTTCACACGGCAGTAAAAAGCCACCCGGTTTATCTTTCCTGCAATCACCATTTAATAAGTACTCCTTTCTTTTTTTGGTAGTCTATCTATCACTCTAAAGTCCCCAAAAGTCAAGCAATTCCGCTGTTTCCACCGCATCTTTTTTCACTCTGTCCAAACTTGTCCAGACAGAAAAAAAGAAGGCCAGACGGGAAAAATCCCGCCTGACCAGTCCCTTAACACTTCACTGCGTAGTCGAGCGAAATCCAGCCATCACGGTTCATCTGGTACGCTTTCAAAAGCCCCCACTTGGATGCGCCGGGGCCGTCCGCTTCCTCTACAATCGTAAAGATACCCTTTCCCGTGTACTTCCCGGTCTTAGCCTTATCGGTGCCGGGGCCTTTACGGATACGCAGGTCAGAAACAGACACCTTCACCAGATACGGCTGAAAAGCGTTCTGTTTCCCGGTGTAGATATTCTTACCGGATTCATCGAATACGGAATACCCGGCATTCTCATCCGCACACTTCTTCGCATTCTCCAGACTGTGGAATGCGCCCTTCTGCGATGCCGCATCCGCCCAGGTCTTACGCACACGGTACCACACTTCCGCAGTTCCGGCATTTGCCGCATCATACTGTGTCAGCTTCCACTTCTCAATGATGGAGCAAATGTTCTCCACATAAGTCGGGGAGGTTGCATACCCGCCATCCTTGATAATCTGCGCCGCTTTCTTGTAGTACGTGCAGCCTTTCAGACCATCATAACGCAGCTTAGTGCCATTCTTAGCACCCAAAAGGTATGAGGAATGGTCTGCAATGGATTTCTCCACGGACGGATATTTACGGAAGTCAGCCGTCACGGTCACATAAGCGCCGTTCTCGTATTCCTGCGTTTTCTTGGTATAGATGGAAGTGCCGTCCCATGTGGAACCGCCCCAGGTATTCCCGGAGAGTGACTTCTTCATGCCAAAGCAGTTGTTGGCGTTCTGCGCCAGTTCCGATTTGCCATAACCAGATTCCAGGATGAACTGTGCCATGGATACCGAAGCAAGAATACCGCTTGCTTTCTGGTCCTCGGTAAACAACGGCCCTACCTTGGCGATCACATCTGCCTCGGAGAGATTTTTAAGGGCGGATGCCTGCAAGCCGGAACTTCCCGTACCAGCTGGACTGCCAGAACCATCCATGGCAACCTTGACCGCCTTGCGGAATCCATCCATGGTGTAACCCATACCGAGTCCATTCCACAGATGCTCCGGGTCCCCGTGGTTGCTGGCAATGCCCCGGCTGTGTCCCTCCCTGTGGCTGATAATCACGCCATCAGCGGTCGGGTTTAAGTTGTACTGCTTACACAGCATGGCAAACAATTCTACTGCCGACTCATAGGTCCGCTTTGCTACTGCCCTTGCGGTTGCCTTATCCGAGCAGGTAAAGTTACTGCCCGATGTGTACTTGATGCACGCCGGTTCGCACATCTCCACTCCGATATGGCTATTGTTACCGCTTCCTTTACTGCCGGAACCGCAGTGCCACCCTCTATGGTTCCACGGCAAAGTCTGGTATACCGTGCCGTCGTTGCCGTCAATGAAACCATGCACACAGGCATTGTTATAAGATGGGCTGTTCCACGAATTAATAAACACCGATGCCTTGGGCTGCGGGCAGCCCACGGAATGAAGCATCAGCCCCTTGACTGTAATCTTTCTCCCTGCCGTATAGCAGGGATTCTTTGTTAAAATACTCTGTACCAACTTCATAATCATATCCTCGCTTTCCAAAGAAAAAAGCACCGGAAACCCGATGCTTACTCTCCCTCTTTTCCATCTTTCAACTGTTCCAATACATCCTTTAACTTCTGTGGTACGGGCAATCCAAGGACCGATGCGTTCTCCAGAATGCTGATTCCCTCATTAGACAAATAGAAGAAGATTACCGCTGTGCGGATGACACTGCCATTCTGGATCACATAAGTGTCCACGATATGCCCCACCGCCACCAGTGCAAAGATAACCACCTTCTTAAAAATCCCGTGAAAACCCACCTCGCTGGACAGATTCTTATTCAGGACCGCCACCATAACTCCTGTCAGGTAATCCACCACCACGAACACAATCAGGGCATACAGGAAACCGTCAAAACCTCCCATGACGGCCCCGACCGCCCCTCCAAGTGCTGCAAATGCGTACTGTACTGTTTCAATAAAATTCTTCATCTTCTTTTCCTCTCTTTCTTTGAATTTTTTTAATATGAAAAAAAGCAGCTGCCATACAGACCGCCGCTATTTTCCTATTTGCATCTCATATGGAATTATCTATCATCCAGCCTGCGTGTTGGGGCCAGTGTATGCCTCCCGGCCTTCTTCCTCCCGCCAGAAGCGGTCATGGATATAACAGGCGTGAGAGCAATACCTGCGCCCCTTGTTCCCATAAGAAAAGAATTCCCTTCTGCAATACGCGCAGGTTCCCTTATAGAAAGCATCCTGTTTCCGATTAATTTTTTCAGGATGGAGTTTCCACCATTTCCTCCTGCAGTCCTCATTACAGAACTTTTTCTTCCTTCCCGTAGGAGATTGCTCCAGTTTCTTACCGCAGTACCGGCACTGTTCCTCCTTCCCGTTTTTCTGAGCCGGTTCTGATTTTTCTGCATGAATAGCAGAGGCATATCCATCCAGGCCATTCCTTCTGCAAAAACTCCTTACTGTGTCACGGGGAATGCCTGTTTCAGACGAAATATTCCGGTATCCAATCCCTTTCATTCGCAGTTCCTTTATTTTGTTTTTCTGTTCATCTGTCATTCCCCGCTCCTTTCCACCGCGTTGCGGTACAAAAAAGACTTCCGAAGAAGCCCACGCTGTTCCCTTTATTTCATTAAGCCGTCCGTTTCCACATATAACAGACGATATACGGCTGTAAGTTGCTGTGGGCGCTGCCGCTTCCTGTTGACGCCGTTGAGCCGGAAATCGTATGCGTATGCGCCCCGGCACTGGCGGTCGCTTTGTTGGTCAGCGCCGTATATCCGGAAGTCGCATCCACAATGACACGGTTGCCTGCGCCATCCACGCCCCACGCGGCCTTCTGGTTTTTCAGGTTATGGGTATGCGCTCCGGCACTGGCTGCTACCAGTGTACCAACTCCGTGTGTATGGGCCGGCATCTGGGCTGCTGAAAGTGCCACCGTTGCCGCACCGCCCGTTTTCTCCACCGTATTGAAGTTGCCGTCTGCCGTATTGATGCCCACAGGCACCCGCCCTGCTCCCCAGGCCACCCATGTTCCGCCAAAGTAAGCGGATGGATTGGTGGCGTTGACACTCATATAGATACTGCCCACCGGATACATCGTCTTAATGAAGGACTGGATATAATCTTTTAAGAGTTTCCCATACACCCGGACATCCCAATCCTCCGCAACCTCGAAGGTATTGTCCTTCTCCGATACCTTCCCCACTGCCACACCTTTGCCGCCCTTTTTGAAGTCCATGACCACGGCAGCCGTGGAAACGATGTCCTGGATGGCAATGGTGGTAAAGGCATCCGTCAACGTATATTTGATATCATAGGAAGTCTCCGTGGAGATTTTTCCGCCGCCAAAGGTAAATGCTGTACCGGAACTAAAAGCGGCGCTGGCATTCGTCCACGCGGTATCCGATGCCTTTTTATAATAGGTGGCACGGATAATGGTGTTTTTACTGCTGCAAGAGGCATAGCTGTAGGAAACCTGCCCCCGGATATACGTCCCGTCGTCATTGGCTGTCCCGTTGCTTAAGCACCGCTGCGAAAGGTAACTGATAAAGGACGGTGGGGAATAAGCCACTACGGAAATGTTCACCGTGGCCGCTGCTGACACACGGCCTCTGGAATCTGTCACCGTTGCCGTAAAAATAACCGTGCCAGAGGTATTTAAAAATCCCGTTGTAAAACTGGATGCCGTGCTGGTGTACCCGCCGCCCGTAATGGAATAGGAAGAAATCGTGGAGCCGTAACTTCCTGCCGCCCCATTGATGGTCAGTGTGGCCTTGGATTTTGTCTGCACATAAATCCCCCAGGTACTTGGCACCGCCCCATCCACCCTAGCCGCTGTCAGACTGGTGATGGTAGGTTTTACCGATGCCGGGACGGACAGTGTCAGCGTACAGGTCTTGCTTCCAATGCTGGTGTTTCCGTTATAGGTGGTACAGGTAATCGTGCAGGTTCCCGTCACCGCCTTCGGTATCTGGTTTGCCAGCGTAAGGGGCGGTGTCCAGGACACCGAGGCTGCCGTGGTCTTTGTTGCAATCGTCCCCGTGGCACTGCCAAAGGCATAGGTCAGCGTATGGGTAAAAGAAGAAGATGCACGGCCGATAGCAATCGTGGTGGCGGAGCCCATCGCCACATTGGAGGCGGAAACTGTGGATGCCCTTGCAATGGAATCCAGTGTGATGGTGGCACTTGCCGTAATCGACTCATAGTAAGTTCCGCTTAATGTCGCACGGATATAGAACACCGCACTCATGGTCAGGCTCTTGCTGCCATCGCTGGCATGGTTTACGGTCTGCGTGACCGTGCTGAGCAGATGGGTTCCCGTGCTGCTGATGGCGGGGGATGCATAGGTCTGCGCAGTCCCGTCAATCGTTACTTTATTATCAGACCGTGCGTTAATACTTAAGCTCCAGTCATTGACCAGATAGGCTTTCGCCGTGATGGTACTGGTATTTGCGGATATATTCTTTGTCTGTGTCCAGTCCACCCGCAGCACATAATGCCCACTGTGGATAGAGCCGGAAAAGCTGCCGCTGGATGCCATATCTTTCTCCCTCCTTCCATGCTAATTTCTAAACGCCACTTAACCAACCGGGTCACGCCACTTGATGGACAGGTTCCCGTTGGCCCTTGGGATAAAATCAAACCAGCCCCGGCTCTCATTGCCAAGGGACAGCTTGTTCCGGATTTCCGCATTGGTAATCACAAGACTCTGGTTGGAAATATAGGCAATCTTCTGCCCGTTCTCCTTAAAGGCCAGTTCCTCATTGGAAAGTTCCGCCGTAAACGCATTTCCCACTTTTCCAAGTTCGATCAGCGCACCTTTGAACCGGATGTACTCCTCCAAAAGCGTCTGGTTGGCAGATACATTGTTGATGATCTCATTGGTGATCTGCGTAAAGTCCATACGGATTTCACTGCTGTTCTGGGTGATGCTCGCCTGGAAGTCCTGCTGGATGCTTTCTAACTCCGACTTGGAAAGATACGTCTCCCGGACGGAGCTTTGTATCTGTTCCGAGGTTTTCGTGATCTCTGAGTAGCACTCCCGCACATTGACCTTCAGCGCCTCCACATCCTCCACCGCATCCTCATACGCCTGCACGTTCTGAAAGGTGTGCTGGCAGATTGTCAAAAGTGCCATCCTGCCACCTCCTAATTGGACACATCACACTGCAGCGTGGCAATGCTGTCAATGTCATCCGCAGACAGATAGATAACTTTTCCGGTCTTGCCAAACGCTGCTTCTTTCCCATCCTTATCCTGCTTATACCAGGTATAGTTAAGACTCTGCTTTTCTGTTGCCGCAGCCCAGGCCGTGCCGTTGTATTTCATCAGCGTGACCGTTTTCGCCGTATGGTCGATCTTGTACCAGAACATTCCGCTTGTCGGCGTGGAAGGTGGTGTCTCGCTGATATTGCCGAGTAGTGCGTCCACTTCCTTCTGGTTGGTACGGACGATCACATAGGGAACCAGACCGCCCAGGCTGTTCTTGACCGTAAACCCGCCGATGGATAACATCTCCGACACATAGGGGTCCGACTTATCCTCCACCGTGATCACATCCACATAGGACTTGCCGCCGTAGGTCATAGTACATCGGTAAGACTGGATATTGACGATATCCGCGCCGGAAACCGTCAGCGTATCAGACGCTGCCCCGCTGATATCCGTCCATTTTCCGGCTGTGTATTTCGACCACTGGTAAGTCGCACCTGTGGTGATCTCCGTTGTGCCGCTGTAGGCGGAAGTCGCCAGTACCAGGGAACCGGACTGGTTCAAGACCACCGTTCCATTTGGTGCGTAAACAGAGAACACAACCGCACTGGCCCCGTTGCTGCCCTTGTTGGATTTGGTCCAGGCGAACTTTTTCACCACAGTCTTTCCTGAAATCGTAAAGGTCAGATCAATCGTGCCCGTCAGCACCGATGCCCCGCCAAGGGTGGCATTGGCGGCAAACGTCAGGACAATGGAACCTGCTGCGGATGCCGTTGCAGCCGTATTGGATTTTTCCGTTACCCCTGTCGGCAGAGTCCCCACTTTACAGGTACAGGCGGTCTGTGTGATACCCACATACCCGGTAAAGGGAATCGTCACATCCACGGCAGCCTGTACCGCACCTCCCGTGGTGCAGGCGATATTCTGTGCCTCATTACCCAGGATGATGGACAGGCCGCCGGCACCTGCCTGCCCTGGCTGTCCCTGCTCCCCGTCATACATCTTTGTGATGGAAATGGTGTCGAACACATCCACATCATCCGTTACCAGCTTGATCTGCGCCACGTTATTGAAGAATACAACGTGTGCGGGCTTTACCACCAGCGTGCCTCCGGTAATGCTGGTATTGTCCGAGGTAGTCGGATAATCCGTCCACACACCGAAACTGTTCAGATACTGCCACTTGCTGACAGTCACACCCTGCACCTGTGCAGAAAGGGGGGCCTGTGTTGCTCCCACCAGTGCCGATGACGTGTTGTATTTGAACACATAGGTATCTGCAGTCACATAGGCCAGCTTTGCGTTCTCCGCATTCTTTACCAGCGTATAGGTAATGTCAGAAGAAATATTGACCGTGTTCTTCGTTTCCGAATCATAGTAACTGATATAACAGATATAAGTGATCATGCCGGAGGAAGATGCGGAGAGCTTGTTCTGGCTGACCGTCAGGATGCCGCCGGATACTGCCTCACCAGCAAAAAGTGCTGATTCCGCTCCCGTTCCGTCTTTGCGTTTCCACGAAATCGTCAATCCCGATGCGTTCAGTGCCACATTGGTCTGGTCTAAGAAGATCACCGGGGTCAGCACCAGATGGGATGTGGCCCAGTTCGGTGCATAGGCGTGAGGTAAGGTGTTCGGGTCCTCACTCTGCGTCTTTGGCAGGTTCGATTTGATATAGGCCGACAGCTTCCTCTGGTCTGTGATGTCCACGAAAGTCTGCTGGCTGGATGTTAAGATAGTAGGCATTTGTGTTCCTCCTTCAAATTAAATGGTGACTTCACAATAAAAGGACGCATTGTCTAATACGTCCTCGGTTGATATGGTTACGCTTTTCATTCCTTTATGCAATCCATCCCAATCGGCATCCGTTTCCACATTGCCGGACTTCCGGTGCCAGTTAAAAGAAGATTTAGGAAGGGTATCTGTGATATCCTTATCCCAGGACAGCACCCTGCAGGAAAGCCTGCTCATCTGTCCCTTATCCCGGAAGATGCTCGTGCCTTCCACCACAAGCTCTGTCCGGTACATCTTCGCTGTGGTGATATCCTCGACTTTCCCGAAGATGTTCTCGATCTTCTCCGTCTGCCCTAAGATGTCCTGCTCCAGTGTGCTTAAATTCTGATTCTGCTTTGCACTGATGGCGGTCAGGCGGATTCCGCTTGCCCCGATGGTGATGGTGTTGCCGGAAGGGTTCAGATAATCCCTCGTCCTCTGGATGCACAGATATCTCCCCTCAATCCCATGTGGTGGCGAAGAACAGTACACATACTGCCTCGCATGGATATCCGCGATGTCTGCCCCGGTATCGGATTCATCCACAATAGTAAGTTCCATACTGGTGATGCCCTTCGCCATCTCTGCGATGCGGGCTTTTGCCTTCCGCAGAAGGTTGGAAGAAAGCGTCACATCCTCCCATACTTCCGTTGCCCATATCCAGCCAATCTCTTTGACCGCATCTTCATCAAACACATAGTTCTTCCCATCGTTGGCAGCCTCAATGGTCACGCGCTCGTCCGTTTCCACTTCATTGCCCTCTTCATCCATGGTCTTGATCTTTGCCCCAAGGGGAATGAGTGCTGTCACCCGTTCTGTGTGGTCGAACGTGATTTTCACATCGGTCAGGTTCTTCCCGTACTCCACTTTTTGAAGGGAGGCTTCCGTAAAATCTGCCAGATAGTCCAATACTTTCCCATCAGCAGTATACCGAAGGCGCAGATACCCTCCGTGTGTTTTAATGAGCTTATCCTTAATGGCATCCAAGGTCATAGAATAGTCCGAACAGCTGTAAGCAACATAATCGTTGTTATCGGTCACTGTTACTTCTCCTACAAGGAACCGTTTCTGTTCTTCCACACTTTTGTTATGCTCGGCTATGAAATACTCAAAAAGTCCTCTCAGGCTCCCCTTGTAGTTATAGGGCGGCTGCTGGCTGTCTTTTAAATAGGAAAGAGCCGATTCACAAGTCCAGGTGTGGGTATTATAAAAATCACTGCCGTCATCCAGTGCCCTCCCTTCAAAGACCGTTTCATTCCCTTTTTTGCAGACAATCACAGAGGCCATTGGCTTAATGCTGTTCAGGTACGGATGGTTATAGGGGGCCGACAGCGTCAAGCTGTCAATGTTCTCCGCATCCTCTTCCACCTTCGCCTCCGTGACTGCCAGTTTGGATAACTGCGGATGGTAAAACAATGCCCCGTCCACATAGATACGGAATAATCTCATAGGCATCCCTCCCGGTACCGGAAGGTCACTGTTCCATTTCCAGTGACAGACACCTCATTTCTTCCGGCCTGTAATTCCATTTCGGGGAACTCCCAGGTGCCGGAACTGACCGTTTTTCGGAAGGTGTCCGTGCCGATCTGCCAGCTGAGTGCCGTTTCCTCTGTGGCTGTGATGACCGGAACCACAGGCATATAATCATTATCCAGAATGACATTCCCTCCGCCTGTCACTGTGATAACCGTCTCCTCCACGTGGTAACGGTAGGAATCGCCATCGGAACAGGAAATGGTGAGCTGCCCTTTTCCGGTCAGCGGATCATAAGCTGGGGCCATTTCCAGTGTGCCGATGGCATACAGCCCCGGTTCCTCGCTGCAAACCACTTCCACCAGATGCCCCGCAAACGGATTCACGACTTTGCTTACCTTCTGATTGAACTGCTCCCTGGTTCCAAGCATGGAAAGCACGATTTCAAAACTCCGGGGCTGGTAGGATACCCACCCCAACGCTTCCGTGTACCGGATCGGGGAATTCCGCCCCGGCACCACAATGGTATTACTCTGGGATTGGGGAGTTGGAAAGTTAATGCTCTCCCTCAGCCACCCAAGACCAGACATCCACACATTATTTAGTTTTACATCTGGTCTCATAGGCTCAACCTCCTGTTCAGCTTCTGCATCTGCCCCAACTTACTGTCAATGGCCGGGAGCAGATGCCCCACCAAAGTTCCATCCTCCAGATAGATACCCTTGCTGCTGTTTGCCGCAATGATGGACAGGTAGCGCTCCATCGTGCTGGTATCCATCCGGTTAGAAAGAATACTCTCCAACTGGCTGTAGAAACCTTTCAATGGCAGGATTGCTTCTGCCCCGGCCTCACCGCCAGCCATCAGATTCGTGCCGTTCATGCCAAACAGTGTCGGCCGCGTCATGATACCACCCTCTTTGTACCAGTCAATGGACAGGTGCGGCACACTCGGCGGCGCAATGGACAGGCTGCCGGAAATCCTAAAGTGCGGCAGCTTGATGTGCGGCAGGGAAATCTTCATGCTGGAGAAGAATCCGGTGATCTTATCCACAATACCCTTGATGGTGTTTTTCGCTGCCTCAATCGGAGTAATAATGGCAGTCTTGATGCCGTTCCAAACGGAAGTGGTGGTACTCTTGATGCCATTAAATACGGAAGTCACCGTACTCTTGACTGCGTTAAATACAGATGAAATTTTGCTCTTGATGCCGTCCACCACGGTCGAAATGGCTGATTTGATTCCGTTCCAGACACTGGACGCCACCGACTTAATGGCATTGAATACGGTAGTCACCACGGATTTTATCGTGTTCAGCACTGTAGAAATTTTCGTGCTGATCGCCGTCCAGATAGTCGAAATGACATTCTGGATCACGGACATCACGGACGAGATCACGCTGGAAACCGCACCGATTGCGGAAGATACCACCGATTTAATGGCGTTCCAGGCGGATATAATGATTTCCTTGCAGTTCTCCCAGATAAACTGGAAAGGCAGCGTGATGATGTCGAAGGCAGCACTTAAAATGGAGCCGATCAGCATGATGCCCGTCTGCACCACGTTCGTGATGGTCTCCCAAATACCGGAGAAGAAAGCTACAATGCCGTTCCAGATGCCTTCGAAGAAAGTCTTGATATTCGTCCAGACCTCGCTCCAGCTCGTGCCGAACCAGCCGAGGAACACATCCACAATGCCCTGAATGATACCAACAGCCGCAGACAGCACACCCTTGATTCCCTCCCATACCCCTGAGAAAATCGTCTGAATCCCCGTCCACATCTGCGACCAGTTCCCGGTAAACAAACCAATAAATACATCTAAGATGCCGGTGATCACGTTCAGCACCGTGGAAAGCACCACGGCGATTGCCTGAAATGCCCCTTCAAAGACCGGAGCAAGCAGGGAACAGAAACCGTTCCACACTGCCGAGAGCACCTCTGTGATGTTCTGGAAGCTGAAACCAAGGGCATTCAGCCGGTCAACGATTCCCTGGCAGAAGGTGCTGACAGTCTCTTTGATGGTATTCCAGGTTCCGATGATGGCCTCCCGGAATCCCTCATTGGTATTCCATAAATGCAGGAAAGCAGCCACCAGTGTCCCGATGACTGCCACCACCGCCACAACAGGGGCAGAGATACCGCCAATGGCGGCTCCCAGTTTTCCAAACAGTCCTGTGCCGCCCTGCACCGCCACTTTTAGTTTGTTAAAGCCGTTCGCCAGCTGTACAAACCCTTTCATAGCCGTGCCGATCTTGGCTATCGTGGTTCCGAGGATCACCAGGAACGGCCCAAGCGCCGCTACCAAAAGGCCAATCTTTAAGACCATCTCACGGGTGCCTTCATCCATGCCGTTTAACTTATCCACAAACTCCTGGATTTTCGTCACAATGTTACGGATGGCAGGCATCAGCATCTCACCAAAGGAAATAGCGAGCTCCTCCAGCTGACTCTTTAAGATGGTGAGCTGCCCCATCAGGTTATCCTGCATGGTGGCAGCCATCTTTTCCGCGGTTCCGTCACAGTTATCAATGGCACCGCTTAACTTCTCAATATCCGCAGGCGCGGCATTCATCAAAGCAAGGAAACCGCTCATGGCGTTCTTGCCTACGAGGGATTCTGCCGCCTGTGCCTTCTCAGATTCCGTCAGACCTCCAAAAGCAACCCGGCAGTCTGCCAGGATATCCGACAGGCTCCTCATGCTGCCGTCTGCATTCGTTGTGGCAATGGTCACATCCCCAATGGCCTGACCGCTGATCTTCACTTCCCCGGCAAGGTTGTTCATGATAGTACGAAGTGCTGTACCTGCCTGGGAGGACTTGATACCTGCATTCGCCATCAGGCCGATGGCTTCTGCCGTATCCTCCGCGGAGAAACCAAGTGCTCCTGCAATCGGCGCACAGTATTTGAACGTCTCGCCCATCATGGACACGTTGGTGTTCGCATTAGAGCTTGCCGCTGCCAGAATATCCGCAAAATGCCCGGAATCCGCAGCCGACAGTCCAAAGGCGGTCAAGGCATCCGTTACAATGTCCGATGTGGTCGCCAGGTCTTCACCACTGGCAGCAGCGAGGTTCATGATACCGTCAATACCGGAGATCATGTCTTTTGACTTCCATCCGGCCATGGCCATGTAATTCATGGCCTGCGCTGCCTCGGATGCGGAGAACTTCGTTTTCTCACCCATCTCGCGGGCCTTATCCCGGAGAGACTGCAGGTCATCCCCGGTCGCGCCGGATACCGCTGCCACCTGGCTCATGGCAGAGTCAAAGTCCGCAGCCGTTTTCACAGCCGCAATGCCCAGGCCGCCGACTGCTGTGGAGATCGGCATGATCGTTTTTCCGACACCGGCGATAGAATTTCCCAGGTTCTCCATCTTGCCGCCGATCTCGTCAATCTTGGCAAGGGCTGTACTGGTGGTTGCAGCCTCCTGCTGGAGCCGCTTTAATTCCTGCTCGGTCTCGATGATCTCACGCTGGAGGGCATCGTATTTGTCCTGCCCCAAGTCACCGTTCTCCAGCTGCTCCTTTGCCTGTGCCTGCGCCTGTTTTAAGGCATCCAGCTTTTCCTTTGTGGATGAAATCGCATCCTTCAGTAACTTCTGTTTCTGTGTGAGAAGTTCTGTGTTGGCGGGGTCCAGCTTCAGCAGCTTATTGACATCTTTTAGGGCACTCTGCGTATGCGTGATAGAAGAATTGACACTTTTCAGGGCCTTGTCTAAGCCTGTGGTATCGCCGCCAATCTCAATCGTGATGCCTTTGATCCTGCTCGCCACTGTTCCTCACCTCCAAGCATGTAAATGGCGCACCCGAACCGGATGCGCCAAAGCTAAAATTTATCGAAATCTTCCTGCGTGGCTTCACGGGCCACTTTTTTGTATTTCACACCATCGTTTCCTTTTTCCGTCCACATATCAATGACGAGGCCAATCGTAAGAAGATCCAGGTCAGAGATCGCAATGCCAAGCTCCACACAACGCAGGAGGAACAGGGGCGTGGTCATTTCCCTTGTACTCCTGCCAACTCTTTTTTTGCCTGCACCTCCACCATCATGTTCTGTCCCCACAGTTCCAGAATCTGCGGCAGGACTTCATAGATGGAGAACATATCAAACTGATCCAGCCATTCCTCAATGGTCGGTGGGATGGAATTGTCCGCATGATAAGCCATGATATAAGCCACGTTCTCGAAAATCTCCAAGTCCTCGATCTGGAATTCCTCCCCGTCCTCGGTCTTGCCTTTATAGGATTTCTCCAGCTTGGAGAGGTCTTTGAAAATATCCCTCTTAAACTTCGCCCGGTACAGTCGGGGAATGGTGGCCGAGGAACGGAACGCCACCTTTTTCCCACAAATCTCAATTTCACGTTTCAGCATTTTTTACGCTCCTTCCTGCCCTGACTCTTTTTCCGTTGGCAGATACACCGATTTATACCAGTTCGTATATGCCTCCTTGTCCGTGGTATCGCCCGTCCTGGCTTTTACAAGCCCATCCGAGCGGGGGTCTGCCGTGATCGACAGGGTTTCCGTTCCCGGCTCAATGGTGTCCTCTTTCGTCTCCGATTCAATGGACGGACGGGATGCCGAACAGTTATACAGCACATGGCGGATGGCGTTCACATCCCCGTCAAACTCAAAGAGCAGGGCAAACTTCACGCTCTCGCCAACCCCGCTGTTTTCCACCAGGACACCCTTGCCATCCAGTTCCTCCTGCAAAATCTCCGTGCGGAACCACTCCGGGATCAATGCGATTTCCAGATCACCGCTGTATCCGTTGTTGGTCACGGAACGGAAATATACAATACCATCCGCATAGAACGGGCTGGATTCGCCCTCCGCATCCAGGCTGATACTCACCGCTCCGGGAATCGCCTTCGGTGCGGCATAGGTAAATGCGGTCACGCCGTCTGCCACAGTTTCTGTCAGCTTTGCGGCATGGACATTTTTCAGGTTATATTTGACTTTATTTCCCATAGCCTTCATACCTCCATTTCATAAATCACTTCATACAGTTTCTCGGACTCGATGTAGGTTTCCGATTTCTCATAGAACAGCCCATAAGCATCAAAGGCGGCTTCCAGCCGTTCTTCCAATTCCGGTGCCTTCTCGTCCGTATACAGCTCTACATCCAGCTGCTTTGCTTTAAAGTAGACTTTTCCGTCTGCCGCAAAGTTGTTGCTGCCGGGTGTCAGATAGCAGATAAAAGGCGGCTGTGGTGACTCACCTTCCGCAAAATGGTGGTATGCGAAGGGCAGCCCCGTGCCTCCTAACATGTTTGCAATCTCTTCATAATCCATCACGAAAGCCCCCTTTTAATCGCTGCTTCCAGTTCATTCACGGCATATTCCTCTGCCGGGGCGATATGCGGTTTTCCCGCCACACGGCCGCCGCCGCGCTTGGCATGGCCCTTTTCCAGAAGGTGTGTCAGCCCCGGCTTGGTACGGTTATAGACCGTGATACTGACCTGCCCGGTTTTCTCCGAGGTCTTTTTGACCGCCCACCCCTTTCGATAACCGCCGGACTTGACCGGGGAGCCAGCCTGCGCCATTGCCTTCGTCTCTTTTGATACAGAATTCACCGCGGTTTTCACCACTTCATCCGTGACCTTTTTATACTCATCCAATGCGGACATGATCTCGCTGGAGAGCTGGTCTACCGATATTTTCTTTGCCATCGCTGCCTCCTCACTGCCTTGGTTCCCTCCGGCATTTGAACCGGATCTCCTTCTTCCGGTAATTCATCAGGTCCACCGACTCAATGTCATAAACTTCTCCCCGGAACCTCACACGGAAGCCTGTGGAAGTGACAGCGGCGGCCTCACTGCACCAGCGCACCGTAAAGGTGACGGAGCGCTCCTCGCTGGATACCTCGCTTTCCTTCTCCTCTGCCTGATAGGTGGAAGCATAGGCATAACAGGAAAAGTAGTGGGTCCATGTGTTCTTGTGATTCCCAATGGCATCCGTAACGACTGCATTCTTCTCAATCGTTATCCGCTCATTCAGCTTTGAAATCTCCATGCCTGCCCCTCCTTACAGAATCCCTTCCCGGATGGAAAACAAAAGGGAGCGGAGCGTCAGGGTAAGCCCGTGATGATCCGCTTCCTCCCGGTGTTCATACAGATAGGCGAGGGCATACAGCACCGCCACTTTCATCACTTCCCGTATCCGGGAAAGTTCTTCTTCCGTGTACGATGCCGTATCCTCTGTTTCATCCGCATCTACTGCTGCCCACTGTTCATCCGTAAGCCTCGCCACATCCGCACACAGTTTCCCAGCAGAAGTTAAGAGGATGCCGACCACGGCATCCTCATCCGATGAATCCACACGCAGATAGGTCTTCGCTTCTTCCAAGGTTACCAATGCCATGGCTGTATCCTCCTCTCTCATCAGCAGATGGCAGGCATATACATATAACCACCATCTGCCATAATCTTTCCGCCTTATCAGGAACCGCTGGATGCGCTGCCCTTCATCTGGAGCACCTGCACCGCTTCCGGCAGGATCAGCTTTCCGTCCACACGCTGCGTAGAAAGGAAACCTACCTGGTCCGTGCGGGCATACAGCTCATTCAGGCGGCGGAAGGTTCTGCTCTGGCGGTCTGCGATCCAGTAGTAGCTGTAATCGCCAAAGGCCAGCACTTTGTTTCCTGCTGCCACGGCCGGCATAAAGGCAGAGGTCTTCAGCGGACGGTTCAGAAGTGTATCCGGCTTGCCGATCTCAAGTCCCGGTTTCCAGATATAGTTGCCGTTGTTGTCTTTTAAGGTCATCAGCTGCAGCACCACCGCCTCATTGCACAGAAACTCCGCTTTCTTGCGGTACGGTGCTTTCAGTGCATAGTACAACTGGAAGATTTCATCAAAGGTCAGCTTGGTCTGCGTTCCTGCGGTTACGCCCACCTTCGCCCCGGCATCGTCCAGGATGCCCAGCGGCTTGCCCACACCGTCTCCGGTAATGAATGCCTTCTCCTCCGCGTTGCCCATACGCACACCAAAACGGCGGGCGATATAGGTCGCAAGGTCAAACGCGGAATCGTTCAGAAGCTCATTGGAAACCTTAATCATGGTGCCCAGTTTGTAGGCCGACAGCATGGTCTGCCCAAAGGTGGTATCGCTCTCCGGGATTTCCTCCCCTTCATCGATTCAGCTGGCCTCCCCGGTGTCCTCCGCAATCGGAATCTTACGGGTGCCGGAACTGGTGCGGATCACATTCGCCATGCTGCGGAAGATGTTATTCTCCTCCAGTGCCTCCACCAGTTTCTTTTCAAACTCATCCGGCACGGTGTATCCGCCTTCCGTATCCACACCGACAGACAGCGCGTTTCTGACCTCGCCGTAGTTGCCACGGTTGCGGATCATGTCCCAGAATGCATTCTTATACTCCTCCGTACCGGTCGGGCTGGTGTTCTTATCCTTCGGGCTGCCGTTCTTCGGATTGCCATGCACCGGATTAGAGGTCGGGGCCGACAGCTTGGCGTCAAACTCCGCCTGCTGCTCCAGACGCTCGATCTCCGCACCCAGGTCTTTGACCTCCTGGGCCATTTTGTTGTACTGCTCCACCGCATCGGCGGCTACAAGGCCGTTCTCCCCGCGGTGCTGCTCCAGGAATGCCTTGGTCTGCTCCCAGAGGGTATTGCGCTTGCTTCTCAGTTCAAGAATCTTACTCATCGTCATTTCCTCCATAAAAAATGTGATTTTGGGTATAAAAAGAGCCGGATATGTCTGTTTCAGGCTTTTGCCTTACTTCAAACACTCCAGCTGTTTTTCTAAGATCAGGTATGGCACACTGCCATCTTCCGTTGTACCGTCCATGCGGATAGCCGGTGCGGGCGGTTTCTCATCTTCCGGCCCCAGAAGTTCCGTGTGTGTATCCACAGGCGGCTTCTCAGGAGGTTTCCCACTGTTCACCCCAAGGCGGTTCAGGATCGTCAGCCCCATCTGTCTGGTGGAATAAAGCTGTGCCTCCAGATGGATGCCCGGCTTTTCCTCTTCCTCCTCTGTTTCTTCCTCCTCGCCTTCGTCCTCTTTTTCCGGTTCTTCCGCATCAAAGAGGATTTCATCCGCAAACCCCAGCTCCACTGCCTTTTTCGCATTCATCCACGTCTCATTGGACATCAGGTTAGAAATGCGGCTGTGGGACAATCCGCTCTTGGCGGCATAGGCGTTGATGATACTCTCCTTCACTTCATTGAGCGTATTGATTGCCCGCTCCATGTCTTTGGTATTGCCATAAGCGATGGTGCTGGGATCATGGAGCATCAGCATTGCCACAGGGGACATCAGCACTCTACTTCCAGCCATCGCTACCACAGAGGCAGCGGAGGCGGCAATCGCATCAATCTTGACGGTAACCGCGCCTTTATAGTCCCGGAGCATCGTATAAATCTCTGCGGCGGCAAACACATTTCCGCCAGGGCTGTTGATCCAGACGGTAATATCGCCCTCTCCCGACTCCAGTTCCTCACGGAATGCCTTGGGCGTTGCCTCATCCCCCCAGAAGGATTCCTCATCAATCGGCCCTTCCAGACGGAGCACCCTGCCGCCGGCTTCATTGTGAATCCAGTTCCAGAATTTCTTCATCGTTTCCGTTTCCTTTCTTTCGGTTTTTGCGGCGTACTCTCACTCCGCCTGTTCTCACTGTCAGGTGTCTCTTCCTCCGGCTGTTCCTTTGGCTCGGCCTTCGGCCGGTTCTGCTCTACAGCCGCCTGCTTCACCTGGACGTATTTTCCAGCGTCCCGTAGTTTCACATAACCGCCGTTCAGGTAATAGTCGTCTCCTCCCTCTTCTGCCGGGATCAGGTCCATGTTCTCCAGACGATGGATGTCATTAGGGCTTAAGAAACCGTTACTGATACCAGTGGCGTAACCGTTCATCCTGCTCTGGTAATCGCCACGCAGCAATCCATCCACGTTAAACTTAGGAAACAGCACATCCTGTTCCTCGGTAAGCAGAAGGTCTTTGATGATCGCCTGCTCGAACCGCACCAGCCACGGAGTCAGTGTGTGTACCACAAAATTCAGTGACTGGTTCTCAATATTAGAGAAAGTCGCCCTCTGTAAGTCCTGGACCATATGCGGCGGCACCCGGAAAATACGGCAGATTTCTTCCACACCAAACTGCCGGGTGGAAAGGAACTGGCTATCCTCTGGCGGTAATGAAATAGACTTATACTGCATCCCCTCTTCGAGCACAGCGACCTTATGGGCGTTATTTGCACCGCCATATACCGATGTCCAGTTATCCCGGATCTTCTGCGGGTCTTTTAAGACACCCGGATGCTCCAGCACACCGCTTGGCTGTGCCCCGTTTTTGAAGAAGGAGGAACCATACTTCTCTACAGCCAGCGTGGTTCCGAGGCTATTCTTCATCATGGCAATTGGGGAAAATCCCACGAGTCCATTAAACCCAAGTCCGGGAATGTGCAGGATTTCATCTTTTCTAAAATAGATATCCTGGTTCTTTTCCCCCGGCACTTCATCCGTGTAAGCGTGGTAGATATAATAGAGCCGCCCCTGTTCGTCACGGTCTACCTCCACATTTTCCGGGAGCAGCGGATACAGGCCGAGGACGTTATTCCTTCCATCCCGGATGATCTGGCAGTAGGCATTCCCCCACAAAAGCAGATGTGTCATCAGCGTTTCCCGCCAGGTAAAGCTGCTCATCTCATCATTGGGCTGCCGGTATAAGATCCGGTAAAGCGGATGGTCTGCGGCCCTTTCCTTGCCTTTCCCATCATCCGTGTACCGATACAGATGCAGCGGCAATGCTGCCACTGTTTCTGCCAGAACTCTCACACAGGCATATACCGTGGAAATCTGCATGGCAGACTGTTCATTCACCTTTTCCCCGCTGTTTGCAGTCCCAAAAGAAAAAATCTGCCCGGAATCACGGACGCTGTCCGTCACCTCCGGCAGATTTTCCTCCGGTCTGTTTTCCTCTGGAGCATCCCTGGGTCTTGAAAAACCCATCCATTCTAAAAATCCCATTGGATTATTCCTCTCATACGGAAAACGCAGAAACACCCCAGTCCATAGGGACCAGAGTGTTTCTGCATTTCCTGTCATTAAACTGTTCTCATGCTAAATTGTTCTTATTCCGCCTCCACAGGCAGTGCATCGATAAGCTCCGACCAGAAATCGTGCAGGTATTCCGCCGCCTGCTGGATCACCGTGGCATATGGTTCTTCTGTCTCCGCCGCGCTGTTTCTCATCCAAAGTACCGTATCATCCGCAAGTTCAGGCGTGGCTGTTACGAATACCGCTTTCCTTATTTCTTTTCCCATATGCGGCAGTTCCGCCTCCAGCGTGTCCCTCGCATAGACTGCCTCCTCTTTGGTGATCTTTCCGATAGCACAAAGGCCCAGGATGGCACTTTGCAGAAGTCCGGTATCCCGGTCCGCCCCCTGCCATTCTGTGTTCCACATCGTTTCCATGATTAGCTTTACCCTGTTATTTTCCATCTAAAAGGCTCCTTTCTCTTTAGGGTAGCCTATCTATCACTCTGGATGGGCAGGAAGTCAAGTTCTTATTTTCATCCTATGAAGACCATCTAAAAAACAAGCAGCCCACGGTCAGGCTCATCATAGACACTGCCCTGCTGTCCTCCGGCATTACGGACACAGCGGTCAAGGGCCATAATGGATGCAACAATGCCATCGATCTTCTCCGGCGATTTTGCCTTTGTCGGCTTGATATTCTCTGCCGGGTCTGTTTCCACCACTACGTTGCCAGCCATCCACCGCAGGACCGGGTTGCCGCCATGGATGATCTTCCCTTCCATCAGCAGCTTATAAAATTCCTTGGTAGGGGGGACATATCTTTGAACCCCTGACCGAATGGAACAACTGTAAATCCCATTCCTTCAAGGTTCTGTACCATCTGCACCGCTCCCCAACGGTCAAAGGCAATCTCTAAAATGTGGTAGGTTTCCCCCAATTTCTCGATGAATTTCTCAATAAACCCATAATGGATGACATTCCCCTCCGTTGCCAGAAGATATCCCTGTTTCTGCCAGACATCATAGGGAACACTGCCGCGCCGCACACGCAGGGGGATGGTTTCCTCCGGTATCCAGAAAAATGGGAGCAGAATGTATTTCTCGTCCTCATTTCTCGGAGGGAATATCAGGACAAATGCTGTAATGTCACCGGTGCTGGATAAGTCCAGCCCGCCGTAACAATCACGTCCTTTCAATGCCTCCATATCGATTGGAATGTTCCCCAGGTCAAAAATCTGTTCGGGAATAAACCGAGTCAGGCTGGACACCCACATATTCAAACGCAGCTGTTTGAACACATTTTCCTCTGCCGGGTTCTGCAACGCCTCCCGGTATGCATCCCTGACGCGGTCAATCTGGATCGTCTGTCCAAGGGATGGATTCGCCTTATACCAGTTTTTCTCATCATGCCAGTCATCCTCATCCGTCAGTCCAAACACCACAGGGTAGAACGTGGGGTCAACTTTCCGGCCGGCAAGGATATCCACCGCTTTTGTATGCAGCTCATAACAAATAGACTCTTTTTCCGTCCCGGCCGTGGTGATCAGAAAAAACAAAGGCTGTTCCCTGGCATCACCGGAACCTTTGGTCAGGACATCATATAATTTCCGGTTTGGCTGAGCATGGACTTCATCCAGCACCAGCCCGCTCACATTCAACCCGTGCTTAGTACCGACCTCTGCGGAGAGTACCTGATAAAATCCAGCATTGGAATAATTCACAATGCGCTTGGTGGCTCCCATGATCTTGCTCCGTTTCATCAGTGCGGGTGTCATCCGCACCATCTGGTTTGCCACGTCAAAAACAATAGATGCCTGCTGCCGGTCTGCCGCTGCACCGTAAACCTCCGCTGACGGCTCATTATCCGCATACAGGAGATAGAGGGCCACTGCTGCCGCAAGCTCACTGTTGTGAGTAGGTACCATACTCCGTCCCGCAAGATACTGGTGGCTTGGGCTGTCTACCTGGATGCACTGCATCTTCACCGGACGGCTGATTGGCTGTATATCTTCCAGATAATGAAAACAGGAACGTGTTAGTTTGACACGTTCCCTGCTTCTTTCACTCTTTCGTCTTAATCTTGATGTTGGCTGGTCATCAAATGTGGTAAAGCGGATCTGATACAAAGTTTCCCCTGTCGGAACCCCTCTTCTGGTCGAAGGCGTGGTCGTCATGGCATTTTTAATACCAAGACTCCATAACAGTTCCCGGACAGATTCCGCAAGCTGCCGGATCGTACTGACGTATACACTCTGTGCTTTCCTATCTCCGATACACCCATCAGAATCCATAAGCCCCTGCAGCAGTTCCCACCGCTGTGTTTCCGACGCACGGAGGTATTCCGGCCGGATGACTTTATCCCGGAAGTTCGGGACAAGTATCTTCTTAAGTTCAAAATACACCAGTATCTCACTTCCCCCACAAACCTGGGGATACCTGTTGTGCAGCTGGTATGGAATAAATGCGATCAAGTCATCCACATCACAGTTCCGTACCGTTATTTCCGGCCTGTTCGCACTGCCATTCCCAAGCCAGTAGCCATATAGATACGGATCAACCGGAATTTCTGCCTCCTGCGTTTGAAGCGCGCCACACACCGGAATGCGTATCAGCGATTCCCGTTGTGCCTCCGGCCGATCAGAAAACCTCTGCCGATATCGCATCGTCCTTTTGTAAATTTCACCCGTTGTCCACTGCACGGCTTTCCGCTTCCCATAAATATATTCTGCATTCCACAGATGCCTTTCCCCCGCAACAATCGAACTTCCATCCTTAAATGTGATCCGGTATGCCTGTTCCTTGTCATCTACCTCGCTTTTTGCGACCACATGGCACGGCTTCCCCATCTCGTCAAAGACAATATCCCCCACCTGCAGGTCCCCCATCGAAGTGAATCCCTCTGGTGTTGGAATTGGAGTATCAAGCGCCAGCTCTTTTCCATTCTTCTTTCCGGTTTCAACAAAAGCAGTCAGAAACTGCCGGTTCCCATCCTCTTTCACCACACCAAAAATGTCACGGATAATCTGTTCCTGCCAGGGCAGCAGCCAGAAGCGTTTCCCTGCCCATTTTCCTTTGGTGTGTCTTAAGTTTTCTATGAACTTCACTGCCCGGTCTGCTTTCGCTTTCTCATAATGGGAATCCGGCAGCATGAATTTTGTCGGCTGATAGTTTTTGAGTTTTGGGTAATCCTTCGGTCTTGTCTCTGCCATCAGCTTCCACCTCCCAACAGTTCCTCCATCTCATCCAGAGCATCACCCCGGCTGTCTGTATCCGCGATGATCCGGCTCCGGGAGGAAGGCGTCAGACCAAACTGCTCGGCAAAGCGGTTCATGATTTTCAGATAGGTCTGGGCAATGCTTACCTGCGGCACCTGCTGCCAGTACCCGGAAGGAGTCTTTACGATAGAGCCATGCTGCGTGATGAATTCCTCCGCCTCTTTCCACCGGGCATACGCCTGACAATATCCGGCAAAAGCGGCCATATCTACTTCCGTCAGGATGCCAATCTGCTCCATCTGCTTTGCCAGACGCCGCCACTCCTTCTTTGCCTCCGGCTCCAGCCACTTCGGGCAGGACGGAGCCTTCTTGGCTGGTTTCGGTTCTTTCGCATTCAATGGCCGCTTGCCCGGATTCCCCTCCAGCTCTTTCACTGCTGTAGGTGTCGGTTTTCTTCCCCTTGTCGCCATCCGGCATCCCTCCTTTCCTCCAAAATGGGCAAACAAAAAGGACCTCCTAAGAAGTCCTCAAGAAATCAGTCTATATAAAAACGGGGATAACAAGACACAGCCCCTTTCCGGGGCGTGTGTCTGCCGCAATGTTTATGCGTTTACCTGTTTCCATGCGTCATATTCATCTTCAAGTTCTGCCTCCTCAATGATCTGGTAGATGCTGCAAAAGCGCTCCCTCTGGTGCTCCGTTTCCTCTTTCGTGTACCTTTCCCCGTCCTTCATCATCAGATAGCCGTCCAGTTCCGTTTTCGCCCGGAAGAAAACCAGTTCCTTCAGTTTCGCTGATTCCTGATCCGTGCGAAGGCCGACTCTTTTTTCCTCAATGGCGCTGTTCAGCTTCATAAACTCTGGCCATTCAAGTGCCGTGTCCTTCTTGATTGTGATTTCAATTCCTTTCAGGTCATATTCATTTGACGCCGCTTTAATCTTTGTAAGGTAAACCTGCGCCTTCCTGCTCATTCTTTTTGCCATGTCCGTTTCCTCCGTTTTTCTCTGTTTTCCCTTTCGGTAGTAGCATATTACCTCTGAAACACATAATTATCCAGTCAATTCTGTGCCATAATGTACACAAAGATAAGGGAGAAAATTGTCTGTTTTACTACGAGAAACAGCCCCTTTCCGGGCACTGTTTCACTGGTGGGAAATTTAGTTGTATTCTTTTATCAGGATAGCAACAGCCATTTGAGTCGCTTCATCTTCCGGTTCCACATCCCATCCCCTGTCATAATTGCAGGTAAATTCTCCTTCCCTGCGGATCGTCAATTTGGAAATCCGCCCGCCTTCAATACCGAAGCGGCTCGGTTCATTATAATATTTCACCTTATAATGGCAGGCCACCATTTTTCCGTTTTCCTGAATTCCAATCGTTCCTTCTGCTAACATTACCGTAACCTCCGTTTCCTATCATGCCCTCTCGACATCCACCAGCCATCCCACTGTCTTGTGGACGGCTCCGGTTGCCTTTTCCAAAACGCTGCTTTCCTCGTCAATGAAATGCAGATGCTTGCCAACTTTGATAAACCTTGCTTCCTCGTAACCCGGAATGTCTGTCCGGTAAATGTATGCCTTGCGGCTCTCGCCGTCATAACTTTTTCCGTCCCAACCGTTGAAAGTAAATTCGATGCGCTCCTTTGTTTTGGTAAAATGGGCTTCAAAATCTGCTCTGGTGATCTCCGTATTGTAATTTCTAAGGCTGAACTCATTTCTCAGTGTGTAAATGTTTCTCATGGTATGTTCCTCCGTTTTTCTTTGTTTTCCCTTTCGGTAGTAGCATATTACCTCTGGTTTTGCACATTATCCAGTCAATTCTGATCCATAAATGTACCAAAGATACGGAGGGGAAATTGTGTACTTTATGAGAAAGCAAACAGAGGAAAAAGGCTGGTCTTTTCCAGCCGCTTTCCCCTGTCTGCTTTGAATCTCTCCACCCTATTTTGCTTTTTCCATGCACCATGCAATGGCGTGGCCTCCGTCCTCAAAAACCTCATCCGTCATCTCCAGAAGGCTTAACCGGCACTCAATATCCGCCAGCCCATCTTCCTCCGGGCTTTCCACAAATTCGTAAACCGCTGCCGCAAATCCCTTCCATGCGATATCCGTTACCAGAACTTTATCCCCATATCTCAGGACTGCCCCGTATGAACTGACTTTCAACTGCAGGTTCTCCATGCTGGTGATCTCTTCAAAATCGTAATATGCTTTCATGCTGTGTTCCTCCGTTTTCTCTGTTTTCCCTTTCGGTAGTGACATATTCGCTCTGTTTTGCACATATAGCAAGTCAATTACGGGAATAGGATGCACAAAGATAAGATGGGGAAATTGTGTATTTTATCCGCCGGCTTTTTCCTCCTGCGGTAATCTTTATATTCCACTGCTTCTTCCTCCTGCTTTTTACTCCCCTCACAGTGCCTCCACAACCGCCCGTGTCCGGCTTTTAACCCGGCATCCGGGGCTTTTTCCGGCAACAGCCTTCAGGGGCTTACCGCCCCTTTTCCGGCCGATTACGCTTTATTTGTCCGCTGCATCCCCAATGGAAAAAAGGTAGCCGTGGGCTTTCTCATATTCGTCGCTCATAAATGCTTTGTGGCGGCGGTTTATCTCCACCAGCCCTTCCAGCCTGCATCCGTTCTGTGTGAAAAGCCATGCGGTTTCCACCGCAGAAGACCAGGTGGAAGAAAAAGTAAATTTTTCAATGCCGTATTCCCGGAGGCTGCCGATCAGCGGCTTTACCTGCTCATCCCAAATGGTATCGTTTAAATCGATGTATTCGTTGCCCCGTTCCTGTGCCTCGCTGTAAAGCCGGTAGATTCTTGCGTAAAAATTCCCCTTTGCTGCGATCTGCGCCTCCAATTCATGGTAAGCGTTCTGCGCGGCTTCCTGACCTTCCCGGCTGCCTGCCTTTTCAGCCTCATGGTACTGTGCCTTGATCGCCGCCTCCCGTGCGTATTCCTCTGCAAAATTATTTTTCTTCATATTCTGTGTCCTCCTTAATTTGGGGTTGTTCCCCTTTGGTGTGACACATATTACCGTCATATCCCGATAATAGCAACTCATATCCAAATCATAATGTACACAATCATTCCAAAGAAAAACTGTGCATTTTGTGAAATCAAACAGGCACGAGCAAAAGGCCGGCCGTTCCAGCCCCTTGCCCCTGCCTGTTTTCTGGTCCTTATTTTGTAACTGTCAGGTAGCTGATGTTTCCCATGTGGTCTGTGCCCTTCAGCCTGATCTTGGCATCCGTTTCTTTGTGAAGTGCGAACTTTCTGAAAAGTTTCAGCCTGCCAAGGTTCCTGACCAGTTCTGCCCCCGTCCGGCTGTCCTCAACCGCATCCGTGAAAACTGCAATGTCGCAGTCACCAGTGTACCAAAGGTTGCTTAAGCTCTCCGGAATCCCGTCTGCCGTTGTCAGGGATATTTTCCTGCCGCCGCGTTTGTTCTGGCTGCTTTCTTTTCCAAGTTCATAAGCGGCTTCCAATGCCGCCTTGATGCTCCAGACGGAAACATCCAGAAAATCCTCGCTGTCATTGTCGCGGGTTTCCAGATCCCCTCTGGCCTCAACCGAATAAATGTGTTTTTTTGCGATCTCCACCAGACTCTCCACTTCGTTTTTGCTTAATCTCTTCATGTTCATTTCCTCCGTTTTCTTTGTTTTCCCTTTCGGTAGTGACATATTCGCTCTAAAAGCACATATTATCAAGTCAATCCTGAGTCATAATGTACACAAAGATATCTGCAGAAAACTGTTCATTATTTCTGGATGAAGAAACTAATCTTCGTCCGCCAAATCCCCATTTTCTTTCATGAATAATTCATAGTAGCGTTTGTTCAGATTATCCTGTAAAAGACATAATGGCAGGCAGCACCGCATTTCATGTACCGCCTCCAGGTCATCCCATAAGCCAGTGCTCTTAAGATATTCCATGATTTCTTGTTCCGCTTTCTTATGCATCCGGCGCAAATGTTTCTCATTTTTTTCATATTCTTCTGCAACATTTTGGATCTTCATCAACACATCCCGGTCTACCTTCCAGACTTCACATTCGAAATTGGAAATGATTACATCCGGCTTGTCTGTAATCCGGTAATAATGGGTAAAAAGACGCCAACCGTAATAGCTTCCCGGCGGCAGTACACGGATCACATTCAGGATCGCCTCCTGGTCATTCCATAAATTTTCCCGCTTCAGATACTGGTTAACCTCACTCGCAAGCTGTTGCATCGGCACACTCATATCTTCAAAAAGTTTTTCATAGTCTGCCTTGAATTTCAACGCCTTCTCCCTGACTGTTTTATCAATTCTCCATTGCATTTATGGAATCCCTCCTTCGTTTTTGTTGATGCCATATTACCGTCACTTCCAGAGGATAGCAAGCAGTTCCACTGCCATATATGTACCAGACATCCCATCCAGAGATTGTGTACATTATGGTTCAAAATCCTCTTGATAAAATTCTCTTTCAGAGCGAATATACGGTAAACTGGAGGGAGAGCCGGATGATCACCGGGCCCTGTTTTCTCTTTAAGAAAAATCCACCATGTTCGCTGTCCTGCATATACGCTTATAGCAGCCCTTTTTCAAGGCGCATTTTCTTCCATACCTTACCTTCCGGTTCAGGCGCTTCTTATTGAGGGCGATTCCTCTTTTCAGTTCGCCTCTCATACTGTACACACCGTTTCCCCTGTTCCAGCTGTTCCTTTTTATCCGTGCCGTTCCCGGCATTGGTTTCTGCAACATGACCGTCTCCTATCCGATGGAAGCAGATGCTTCTTCCTTTGACCGGAACATCCGGGATGAAGAAGCGTTGATGTGGCTTCCTGTCCGGCTTTCCAGAAAATAATACCTGCCATCGAAGGACAGAACTTTATATTCCATTGACTGTTGCTTTTTCTTATTGGTGATCACAAAGCAGGTATCGCCCGTTTTCCATTCTTTCGCATCCATCTTATTCATATCCCCCTTCCATCCGTACAAGCCGCATCCGCATCTTTGCCCTGGCTTTCTTTTTCAGGTTCCGTTTCCAACGGCGGATCGTGGCCGCCCTGCAATGGTTTCTGGACCAACAGTAATCATCCAGTATGTATCTGCCCCTATGCTCACGCTCTCCGTAAGCGGGCATTTTTCTGTGGCTCATTTTCTTCTCTCCTTCCATGCCGCCCATGTAAACAGCGGTTTCTTTTCCGCCATGCCGGCGTCCTCCAACGCCTCCTCCGTTCCACACAGATCGCATACAATGATGTGCGCCCTCCGGCTGACCGCATGGCGCTCCAAATGCGGCATGAGGCTTCCGCAGCGTGGGCAGCTCCCTCCAATCTGCGTTTTCCCATATTCATCCAGAAATTCTTTTACTATCACATCCGTGTCGATACGGTGGCAGGCATCCTCCCCATAGACCACCCGCAGGCTGCCGCCTGTGTGCCATGCGACTTCGATGCTTCCAGTATCATCCACTGACTTCACGGTTCCGTGTGTCCCTACTGGCGGTGCCTGGCAGTCATTCATCCAGTCAAGCACCACCTCGCAGCCGGCCGGATATTCCTTTCTGATTTTCTCCACGATCTCTCTCTTTGGAAATACCATGCTCACACCTCCGAATCGTCACAGTCATTCATCCCCATCATCAGTTTCATATAAAGATTCGTGTATCGTTCCTTCTCGCTGCCCTCCGAAGATGCCATGGCTCGCAGGAAAAACTGTTTTGCCTGCTCACGGCTCTTCCAGATATCCTCTGTGTCATAGCAGACGGTGCGAATCGTTTCTGTACCGCACCCAGTATCTGTCAGAAGCTGCCACACTCCATCCCGCAGATGTGCCGACAGAACGCCCTGCGGCAGAAGTTCCTCCGCAGGAGCATCCCGGAAATCCTCCCTGCATCCGGGATGGGCTTTTACCGTCTGGCCGGAAAGGAGCCGTTCTGTTTGCGTTTTATCCAAATCCACATACCCTCCCGGTGTCATCATGGATATCCTGTCATCCGCGTGCCTGCCAAGGAACTCCCGCACCGTAATCCGGTACGGCTGATCCGGTTCTAAAGTGCCTTCCTGAAACAATCCCTCCAGAAATTTCTCTGCTGCCGTAAGGTATTCTTCTATCGCCTCTTCGATCAGGCTGTTTCTGGAAACCCTGCGCCCTTCCTGCCGGCTCCGCTCCCTGCGGATGGTTTCCAGCTTATCCAGCATGGACTCCGGCAGCTTGATATTCAGATTCTTTTTTCCCATCTGCTACCTCCTGCAATCGTCCAGATAGCTATTTAAAAATTTCCCGGCTACTTGTTTCCCAATGCTGTCCGCAAGAGCCTGTTCTAAAATTGCTTTGTCAAACCCAAAATCTTCATAGCCGTCTGCCAGCACTTTGTAGTAGTAGCATGATGGACTGGCAAGACGGTTTTTTTCATTCATGATGTACACCATCGCAGTCAGTTCCTGCTTCACCTCCGTGCCGGTAATCTGAACCGGCAGCGTCAGTTCTTTTTTATAGTATAATGTGGGATAGCCTTCGTAGCGGTCCAGACTTTTTTCATCCTCCGTCGAAATCTCCCAGACCAGTACCTGCACCCGTTTTCCTTTCCTCGGCTCAATGGTTGCACAGCTCTTAAACAGCAATGCATAATCTTTGATCTCCCCCGTCCCGATCACTTTTGCATCCGGGCAGTTGTAAGCCATCAGTTTCACCGATAGGTTGCTGCCATAAGCTATGTAGTATCTTTTCTTGCTCATTTGCTTTCTCTCCTTTCTTCCGCCATTCTCCGGCGGTATGGTATTAATCACTCTTTTGACCGATAATAGCAAGCAGTTTCTGCGCTATAAACTTACCAAATGTACCGGCCACAGATTGTGTACTTTACCCTCGCTGGTAGCGTTCTATGTATTCTCCCGCAGCCCTGATCCCGATACTATCCGCCAGCCCCCTATCCAGAATATCGGTGTCAAAATTCCACGCGCCGTACCCTTCATCCAAAAGCCGGAAATACTCCATGTCCGGTTCCCCAAGGGTGCGTTCCTCGTGTAACACATAGGCCATGCAACATTTCCTTTCCTTCATCCGCCGGCCGGAATCCAGCCTCGTGACAGAAAGACGGAAATTCCGCTTATAATAGTACCGGGGATAGCCCTCATAGCGGTCAAGCAGGGCTTCATCCATTTCTGAGATCCTATAGACCAGTGCAGGGACACAGCAGTTGGCATCCTGCTCAATGGTTGCGTAGCTTCCGGTCTTGCTCTTTTTGAACAGAAGCCGATAACCGGGAATGACGGCGGTGCCAAGCACCACGGCATCCGGGCAGCGGCTTTTCATCCGTTCCAGGGAAAGGTTGGAACCGTAGGCCAGATAAAAACGGTTCGGTTTCCTCGCTGCCCCTGTGCTAAGCCCCAGGGAGAACATTCCTGCCATGCTACTCACCGCCTTCCGTTTCTTTCAGTGCTTCCTCTATTCCAGTCACGGAATAATCCACACCCTGGAAATCAGCTTCGTTTAAATCGATCTGGCTGTCCTGCCACCAGTTCTCCACCATGCGGAGGGCTTCCTCCGGTGTTGCTTCCTTCATCTCTGATTCGTATACGGTGATCTCCCTCTGGTAAAGTTCCGACACCGTCACTTTAAATGCCCTGCCTCTTGGGACAGCATCCATATGTTTCATCCTGTTTTCGTTTTTCATGATATTTTCGCCTCCTTCTACCACCCCAGGGGCGGTTGTCCGCCCGGAAGTATCTATGTATGCCATGCCTGGTTTTTACGGTCTCCCATGCCTCCATGCGCAGTTCCCTTCTGCGTTCCGCATGAAATAATCTCTTGCGGTTTTGAACTCGTCCCCGATGAATCCCAACCGTAGCATCCAGCACCGTAATGCGTAAGCCACGTTTTCGTCCTGCTGCTTTTTCGGGCTTGCGTACCGCAGTTCTTTTGCAAGCTCGCTCATCGCAAGGCAAAGCTGAATCATCGCTTTGAGCTGGCCTGCATGAAGTCCTCCCTGCCTTCCGTCTCCCGGTTCATCAAACTGGAAGAGCCGGAATTCGATTGTATGATAGCGGTTGAAAAAACTATGGAGGTTCAGCATCCGATAACGTGTTGGTGAGTAATGTGAGGTGTCCCTCGACCCGTTGTACCAGCACCGGCTGAGTGCCTCCATGGTCTTCGGCTTAATCCGGTTCAGTCGTTCCAGGAAAGCCGGGTCTACCGTCCGGCAATACCGGCTCTGTCTCCATCGGTCGATCCGGACCGCCTGCGTCAGCTGTTCCTCATGGGCTGCCATGATGTTGACCAGGTTCCGGATTGTCTGTGGCGTATGCCCCTGCCCTGAAATATGAATGTGGACTCCGCACCCTCTGCTTGCGGAACTCCGTCCTCCTGCTTTACGGAGGACTCTGATAAGCTGCTGGAGCGTTTCGATGTCATCGTAAATCAGGATCGGGGTGACCATCTCGCATTTTTGGCTGTCCGGCCCCTCAATGCTGACATCCCTCTGGAACTTCCATTCCCTCCCCTGTGCGTCCCATGCTGACCAGGTGAAATATCCGTTCCGGCCTGCGGTGTTTTCATATCTGCCGGTTCCAAAGAACTCGGCTGCTTTCTTCGCTGCCTTTTCCCTGGTGATGTTATTCATTTCTATCTCGACTCCGATGGTCTGGTTTTTCATTGCCTCAATCTGCGCTCTTGTCTTTTCGTTCATGCTCGTTATCTCCTTTGCTAACCCGCTTGCCTGCGGTGTTTTCTGCTCTTTTGTTGTGTCTATATATCACTCTGAACGCAGATAATAGCAAGTTGATAGCGGGCATAAATGTACCAAAGATCAGAGGCAAAAAGTGTGTATTTTATGGCGGGAAAAGCACTTGATAATGCACATTTTCAGAGGTAATATCACTTACAATGGAGAAGGTGCCTCATTATGTCCCGGCCCCATTTGCGGGAAACTGCGGTTTACCACATATCCGAACTGCATGGGCAGAACACATAAAGCATCCCGTCCTTCCGGTCCACATCTGCGCCATACCCGCTGTTCATAATCCGTTTTTTCACTTCCTCCGTTGGTTTCAGTTCATAGGGGTTCCAGAACCCATGCTTAAAATACACCTGCTCCGTCCCATCAATGGCATCTACCGCCTTCTGGTATGCCAGTTTGCAGATATTTTCCATCATGACTCCCCACCTCCTGCCATTGTCTTTTCCGCCTCACGCTTCGCTTTATTTTTCGCCTTTGCCTTTTCTGCTTCCTCTGGTGTGCGGAAAGCGGTGTGGCCGCCAAGGTTCTGCATCAGTACCTTTCTGGTAGATTTGTAGGCATCCCCATTCATCCCCAGGCGGAGAAGCCAGATGCGGAATGCGTATTTTTCATTATCCGTGTTGACCTCTTTTGCCTGAATCCGTTTCTGTGAAAGTGCCATGTCATTCATCATAGCAGCCAGCTGGCAGAACGCATCGGAGTGTGCTTTATCCGCCGGCACCGGAAATCCTGTGAAGGAAATCTGCTCATCCGTAATCTTAAGCCCCTCCATACCGCCGTGCGTTTCCGTATAATCTGCCAGTGCTGTCAAAAAGCTCTGGACTGTGGCGGTGCTGGCATCATCTTTCAGAATCTCTGCCAGTTCCTTCTCCACACGGAAGTGTCCGTCGGATGCTTTGCTAAGAAGTGGGCCCCTGCTGTAGATCATGTTCACAAGGTTTCTTAAAGTATTTCCTGTGTGATTTCCCATCGGTAGGCTGATCACCATGTCCAGCGGTTCCTCTCCCTCCTGGGCGGCTGCCTCTTCCCGAACCTCTGACTCGTATTCGCTGTCCGGGATAGAATCTATCTCTGCTGTTTCCTCTGTCTGCCCTGGTTCTTCCGCTGCCGCTTCGAGGATTCCCTCTGCATCCTTGATCAGTCCCTCATTTTTCAGGGCTGCAAGGATTCCAAGGTCTGCCTCATCCTTTTCTACCATAAGGCTGCCGTCACGCTCCACCGTATAAGCGCCGATCTCATAGGCGCATCTTGGAACCTTTGTGTAGTAAGGGGCAATCCCCGTAAGTTCTCCCAACCGTTTCACTAAAATCTTTCTCTCCTCTATGTTCTTTTCAAATTTCATCATGTCCTGCCGCTCCTTTCTTCGTTCTCTCCGGCTTTTTCGCCGGTGTTCTTTGGCGTATGGTATTAATCACTCTAAAGCCGGGATAAGTCAACGGCTATCCCCGCAAATGTGCGGAATTGACCTAATGCACAAATCCGTGGGTGAGAATTGTGCATTAGTGTAGGTTACTGTCATCATTCCGTTTTCTGCGCTTTTCCTCAATGTCCTGTATCCATTTCATCTGTTCCGCATCATCATCCTCATCCCCGGCTGCCATACAGAGGGAAAGGGTAACGATGAACGCAAGAATTACAAAAACGGCAGCCGCGGCAATCAGCCATCCCATAAGCATCCCCTCCTATGTATCATGGCAGAAGCCCGCCCTGCTGCTTATGGTTCCCCATCGGCAGCAAAGATGTCCTCCGCCATCGTTCATTACTCCGTTTCTACCCCGCACTGTGCAGCCCAGGCAATACCAGCCAGTACGAAATACGCACACGGCAGCGCGATTCCATTTCCCCAGAGTTTATATTCTGCGGAATCCGAATATGGGTCCGCCAGCCATTTCCGGATCTGTTTCTCGGTCTTCGGCTTTTTGGATGTCCCCATGACCTTCCGGTGTGTTTCCCACACTTCCATCCAGAACTCTATTTCTTCTGCGGTCGGTTCCTCGATTCCAAGGCCGCCGCACCACCAGTCCGGGAAGCCCTGAAGTCTTGCACACTCGGTCGGAGTCAGGCGGCGCACAATATAGTATGGTTCGGGTGCGGGCTTATCATTTACCACTGGCGGGTCTTTATAATCCCTCGCCATCAAAGTCGGTGCTTTTTCCTTCACCACCTGGGAATATTCCCCGGTAGTCATGCAATAAGCCACAGCATGGCGGTCGGCCGCATCCAGTGTAAAAGACACATCTTCATTGACACCGCTGCCCTGTGGTCCATTCTTGTCCTCCCTGCCGATCATGCTGCCCTGCAGGACATAGGTCTGCTGTTTCATTCCCGGTTCTGCCGCAAGTGCGCCGGACTTATCCCCAAGATCCCGGACTTCGTCCCTCTGGTTCTGTGCAAAGGCAACAATGGCAATCCCACCCTGGTTGCAGCCCGGATTCCCGCCATTCGCATCCAGCGTCCGGCTGGTCTGCGCTTCGTAAAATCCGGATTTCGGATTGTCTGACTTCATGGCATTGCTGTCCTTGGAGCATATGCCAAACGCGCCTACCACCAGTTCACTGCACCGGGTTTCCCCGACATCAAAGGTGTTCAGCGTGTTTGCCACATCCCCCTCTTTCCAAGCCTGGCCTTCCTCAGCTGAATGCGGGCGCGTCCCTTTGCAGAACGGCACAAACACCGTCTGGTCATTGTTGCAACCAAGAGTCGCTGATTTATCATCCTGTAATAAAATGCCTTTTCCCCCACCGTCACATCCGCTGCGGATTTTCATTGTCTTTGGTTTTTCAACTATAAAAGGCTGGTTATTGCCGCCCATGCCATAAGTGGCATTGACCGTAGGTGCTGTGTCCAGCGGTCCTTTATACCGGGTATCCTGTGAGTGGTTCTCATACATCTCGGCTTCTGGCGGTTCCCCCGACTCAGCCATGACCAGCGGCACGTTCCCGCCGCCAGTCCCCATCCGGCCAGTCAGTGTCTGTACCTTATCGTCCTCGGAAATCTTCACACGGCTGTCCGCCGGGTGGTTCTCCAATGCGACCGCCGCCGGAACGACTCCGGCCCGCAGCGTAGGGGAGGTTTCTTCTTCATACCCAATGCCCCGCGACTGTGCGGAATGCTCCGTACAGAACCCGGCCGCCTCCATCACGCATGGGGGATGGTGTGCCTCTGCCCGCAGGGTACAGGCGACCTCCTCGGTCACATCCATACGGCTCCCGCCCTGGTCATTTAGGACGATTCTTCCGGTTCCTCCGCAGCCTGCCTCTCCAGCGCGATCCGCAAGAT
>JAUNGM010000033.1 GCA_030524545.1 Eubacteriales bacterium | reverse complement strand
TTACCAAAAAGGAGCCATTTTTTACCAGAAACACAAACTATTTTACACTACCTCCGGAAAAGAGCGAAAAGGGAGTAACTTACTCTCATCATGTAACATTTTTTCAATTATTTGATTTGTAACAAATAAAGTACCGCTATGTTCGTTTACTTCATTATATATAATCTTTTTAATCCAGCTATAGTCATTTGGTAAATCTGATGCCTTTAGTAAATATAAAACCGGGAAAAGAACAATCTCTCCTTTTTCATACAACATTTGCGCATATTTTAATTCTTCAACAGCACAGTTACTATCGAAAAAATTATGTGATATTATAAATATAACATACCGACTTTTGCCAATTCCTAATTCAAAGTTTTCATGGAATCTATTGTCGCTCAAAAACATATCATGAAAATCATACCAAACATTAATACCATAATTTTTTAAATGAAAAATCATTGGCTCTACAATATCATATCTATCTCGATTTGAATATCCAATAAAAATCATTTTCTTTCTCCCTATTAATATTCATATAATAGAGCATTATACTCTATATTTTCATGTATTTCTCTTTATAATGGCTAATTGCTTATTATCTGTCTTTCAATAATACCGGATAATTAGGTATTATCCGTTGTTTTCTGGAATAGAAGAAAAGGAGTATCAGGCTTTGCTTAAAGTTTTTTTATAACAGCATTTTCGAGTATCCTAATTTGTTATATAATAGTGCAATAGGAGCCAACTCATTTAAAGCTAAATATTATAAACGCAGGAGACAAGAAGCATATGGATGAAAAGAGATTAGAGTCGTTTGAAAAGATGCTGTCAGCAGTATAGAATGAATTTCAAAGTGTGAAGGAACAGATGGAGGGACTGAAAGCCAGGGGAAAAGTAAAATCAGCGACTTATCAGCAGCTTATGGGGAGAAAAATGATGTATCAAAATATGTTGTCGTTGTATGAGATTTATGGTCTGGTGGGGAATCAGGAATGAAGATACTGGTAGATGCGGATGGTTGTCCGGTAGTTAAATGCAAAATAACGGTAAAATGGCTGATGAAGCAGGAAAAAATATAAGCCGGATGCCCATACTGCCGTTTGGACAGGCAGTATGAGACATACAGCAAACAGGGGAATTTAAACCGCCTGATACAGTACACATCCGTGGGCAGGCAGATGCACGTTCACTACAGTGCCGTCAAAGGCCAGCAGATCTCCGGTCCAGAGCTCTTTCAGGGAAAGGCTGTCAGCTTCAGGCTCATCAAGATGAACGGACAGTTCCTGTGTTTCGTCAGAGAGATTAAAGAGAGCCAGATATCTTGTCCCTTCCTGCTTGTTCTCTGCAGACCAGACAGCCCTGGTTTCGTCACGGCAGATCTGGCGGGCACGGCAGGCCGGATCTAAAAGCTTCAGAACCTCCGTATTTGTCAGGAGCGAAAGAGTCCGGTCATCCAGTTTGGTCATTTCGGCGCCAAGCATCAGAGGAGAACCGAAGATACACCAAAGGCTCATCAGGGTACGCTGCTCCGTATACGTCAGACGGGAAGACCGTTCTTCCCCGAAGCCTTTGCCAATCTGCCCCAGAGGAAGCATGTCGCAGTCAGGATAACAGCCTTCGGATACATGATTCTGCCAAAGCTCGCAGCGGTAAAACATATTTTTTACCATTTTCCAGTCATCCCAGAGATCATCCGTGATCCGCCACATATTGGCATATTTTTCATAATGCCATGCCTGGTCAATGAGGGCAGGTCCCGGAGAAAGGGACAGGACGATGGATCGGCCGCATTTTTGAATGGCATTTGCAAGCATCTCGATTTCATGGTGTCCTGCATAGGCATTTTCCTGAAGGATGCTTTGGTTGTTGGTGTTGCAGATATCATCGCATTTGATAAAATCAACTCCCCAGGAGGCATACAGTTCTAATAAAGAATCATAGTAAGCCTGACCTGCTTCTGTATTTCGAAGGCCGTACATATCCGGGTTCCAGCGGCAGATGGAGGAAGGGTCGGCGGCCATATCGGCTGTGAGCCCGCAGCCTTTGATCTTTGTGTGAAGATGTGCGGCGATTCTTGGAATCCCGCGCATGATATGGATCCCGAATCTCAGCCCCAGGCTGTGGATATAGTCCGCCAGCGGTTTGAATCCCGCCCCGTTTCGGGAAGAGGGAAAACGTTCCGGATCCGGCAGAAGACGGGAATATTCATCCATTTCCACTCCGGCAAAGGGAATATACTGGAATTGTTCCCGCATGCTTCCCGGCTTGTGGGAGTACCATTCAATATCGATGATGATATATTCCCAGCCAAAGGGTTTTAAATGCTCAGCCATATATTCCGCATTGGCACGTACGGCAGCTTCCGTTACAGTGGTATCGTAATAATCGTAGCTGTTCCATCCCATGGGCGGAAATTTTGCAAAACTGTTTTTGTTCATGGAAACCTCCTTGTCTGTCAGACAGGCAATATTTTGATATTACTTTTAGACTGCCTGCTTTATTTAGAAAGATTATAATATGATTAGGCGATGATGGAAATATGAAAAAATGTACACATATGAAAAAAAGGAAGAAATGTTACTATAAAAATAATAAATTCTTATAAGGAGTCCGCGAAAAATGGAGAAAAAGAGCGTAAATCATCCCATTTCCCTGCATCAGTTTCAGGCTGCAGATGGATTTTGGAAGGAGAAAATGGAGCTGGTCAGAAACGATGTACTTCCTTATCAGTGGGAAATTCTGAATGACCGTGTAGAGGGAGCAAGTCCAAGCTTTTGTATGCGTAATTTTAAAATTGCAGGAAAATTAATGCAGGAGAGACGGGAACAGGGAAATTCTTTTGAGGAACCGGTCTACACCTACCGGGGATTTGAGGCCCTGCCGGAAGATATGGAGCATCTGGAGGATAAATTTTATGGATTTGTTTTTCAGGACAGTGATTTTTCAAAATGGATTGAAGCAGTTGCCTATTCCCTGGTAAATCATCCGGATCCTGATTTGGAGAAGACGGCAGATGAAGCAATTGAAATCGTATGTGCCGCACAGATGGAAAATGGTTACCTGGATACCTATTATATTATTAACGGTATGGATAAAAGCTTTTCCAATCTGAAGGATCATCATGAACTTTACTGTTTCGGGCATTTGACTGAGGGAGCTGTGGCGTATTATCAGGCAACAGGAAAGGACAGGCTTTTGCAGGCGGCTGTCCGGTTTGCAGATTATATTGATCAGAAGTTAGGGCCGGATGAAGACAAATGCAAGGGCTATCCAGGACATGAGATTGCGGAGATGGCGCTGGTGCGTCTTTATGAGGCAACGGGAGAAAAACGTTATCTGGATCTGAGCCGTTTCTTTATTGATGAAAGAGGAAAGCAGCCTTATTACTGGGACAGTGAAGTGACAGGAAAGCAGAAAGAAGGAGAGCGTTATCAGTATTATCAGGCTCACCGCCCTGTCCGGGAACAGGACGAGGCCGTAGGCCATGCTGTCCGTGCCATGTATCTGTATTCCGGGATGGCGGATGTGGCAAGGCTGACAGATGACGAGAAGCTGAAAGAGGCCTGCCGACGATTGTGGAACAGTACGGTTCGGGAAAAAATGTACATAACCGGAGGCGTGGGCGGAACGCATTTAGGGGAGTCGTTTTCCTTCCCCTTTGATCTGCCAAATGATACGGCATATGCGGAAACCTGTGCAGCCATCGGCCTGGTTTTCTTTGCAAGGAGAATGCTGGAAATGGAGCCGGATGCAGCCTATGCAGATGTAATGGAGCTGGCACTTTATAATTCTGTTTTAAGCGGAATGGCCCTGGACGGAAAAAGCTTTTTTTATGTAAATCCTCTTGAGGTACTGCCTGAGGCCTGCCATAAGGATGAGCGGAAAGCCCATGTAAAGCCGGTCCGTCAGAAATGGTTCGGCTGTGCCTGCTGTCCTCCGAACCTGGCAAGGCTTATCAGCTCCATTCCAGCATATGCCTATACGGAAAATGAAGATACCTTATTTATGCACCTTCCCATATCAGGAAAGATAACAAAACAGCAGGGAAACAAAGATTTATGTTTTGAAGTGGCTTCTGAAATGCCATGGAATGGAAAAGTTGTAATTACCTGCACAGGAGAGGAGCCGGCGGAGATGAATCTGGCAGTCCGTATCCCCGGATGGTGCAGTAAATGGACGGTGCAGGGAGCGGACGGCTTTTCCTGTACGGAGAAAAAGGGATATTACTATATTCACGGAACCTGGCCAAAGGGGACGCAGATTGTATTTGATTTTGCCATGGAGCCATGTTTTTACCGGGCGGATTACCGCGTGCGGGAAGATATGGGGCGCCTGGCTTTGCGAAAAGGCCCGGTGGTTTATTGTGCAGAGGAAGCGGACAATGGGAAAAATCTGCATCTGTTCCGTGTTCTGCCGGAGGAACCTGTCCGGGAAGAACAGATTGTGATTCATGGACAGACCTTTCCGGCAGTAAAGATCAAAGCAGAGAAATTATGCGTCACAAATGAGGAGGATACATTATACAGAAAATACCGGAGGCCGGAATACGAGCCTGCCGGACTTACGCTGATTCCTTATTTTGCCTGGGCGAACAGGGGAGAAAATGAAATGATGGTCTGGCTGCCGCAGAAATAGACAGAGAAATTTAGATAGGAGAAGTAATGAAAGCAATCGGAATTGATATCGGTACTACGACAGTATGTGGGATTGTAATAGACGCGGAGAATGGAAAAGTATTAAATGTAGAAACGCTGGCAAATGATTCTCTGATCGAGGGGGAAACCTATGAATGGATTCAGAATCCGGAGCGAATCTGGGAACTGGTGCAGAAACTGTATCAGGAATTTGCCGGAACTTATCAGGATATATGCAGTGTGGGCCTGACTGGCCAGATGCATGGAATTGTTTATACTGACGAAGATGGACAGTCTGTTAGCCCGCTTTATACCTGGCAGGATCAGAGTGGAAATGAGCTGAGTGAAGATGGAAAGACATTTGTGGCCCATTTTATAGAAGAAACGGGATATTTTATTGCTTCCGGGTATGGAATGGCCACTTATTACTATCATATGAAGAAAGGCCTGATACCGGAAAAGGCCTCATGCATCTGCACAATTTATGATTATATCGGTATGAAATTAACCGGAAGAAATGTGCCGCTCTTGACACCCTCTTCAGCAGCCAGCCTGGGATGTTTTAATTTGAAAGAGATGGTTTTCGAAAAACGGGCATTACTGGAGGCGGGCATTCGTGCCGATATCCTTCCGGATATAGAAAATGGCTATGTTGTACTTGGGAAGACGAAGGAAGGAATTCCTGTCGGCGCCGGTATCGGTGATAATCAGGCAAGCGTTTTGGGTTCTGTTAAAAATGCAGGATCCAGTGTCCTGATTAATGTCGGCACGGGAAGTCAGGTATCGGTGGGTGTTGATCATTATGTAAAGGCAGAACATGTGGAATTACGTCCGTTGATTAATGGAGATTACATTTTGGTTGGTTCTGGTCTGTGTGGAGGCAGAGCTTATGCGGCACTGGAGAATTTTTTTCGCCGTACGGTAACTGAACTGACAGGAATAGATCCGGGAGCTATGTATGGAAAAATGGCAGAGATGCTGGAAAAAGGAAATGCCCCAAAATATGATCTGCAGATAAATACCCGTTTCTGTGGAACGAGGGAAAATCCAAATCTCACCGGGGGAATTTCAAATCTTCGTTTGGACAACTTTACACCGGAAGCTCTGATTGAAGGGGTACAGAGAGGAATTGCTGAAGAACTGGTGACATTTTACCGTTCAATGAGACAACAAGGAGCAAGAAAACCGCTTTGCTTAGTCGGGAGCGGCAATGGAATACGCAAAAATCCACACCTCAGAAAAACGTTCGAAAGTATTTTTGAAATGAAAATGCAGATTCCGGTGCATAAAGAAGAAGCCGCATATGGTGCTGCGTTATATGCGATGGCAGCAGCCGGTATCTATGAAAATATAGAGGATGCCCAGCAATTAATCTGCTATTTATAGTTTATAATTACTTGTAGATGTTGCCGATTATTATATCGGTTATTTATGGGAATATAACGTTTGATTGGATAAATGTTCCCATTTTCGTTCAGGATACCATACGAATAGAAAACTTTTCTTTGGGAAATGATAGCTTCATAAAGCTTTTTAGGAGGTAGAAAGATGTTGCGTTATTTGCCCATACGAAAAGTGCACGCAAGACAAGTACTGGATTCCAGGGGCAATCCTACGGTGGAAGTAGAAGTAACCGTAGGAGAAGGCGTTGTTGGAATCAATGGATATACAGCAAGAGCAATGGTTCCTTCCGGAGCATCCACAGGGAAATTTGAGGCTGTGGAGCTGCGGGATGGGGATAAAGGAAACTATGTAGGATTAAGTGTGGAAAAAGCCGTCAATAATGTAAATACGAAGCTTGCCGAGGCGATTGTGGGGGAAAATGCCCTGAATCAAATGTATGTGGATTCTCTTCTTATTGAAGCGGACGGCACGGAGAACAAAAGCAGTGTCGGTGCCAATGCGACCCTTGGCGTATCTATGGCAGTGGCAAGGGCTGCGGCCATGGCTCTTAGGATTCCGCTGTACCAGTATATCGGCGGATGCCACACCTGCAGGATGCCGGTTCCAATGATGAACATCCTCAATGGAGGCAAACATGCGGACAATACGGTGGATCTGCAGGAATTTATGATCATGCCCATCGGTGCATCCTGTTTTGCAGAGGGAATCCGGATGTGCGCGGAAATTTACCAGTTCCTGAAAATTCTTTTAAAAGAGAAGAAGCTTTCTACAGGAGTGGGAGATGAAGGCGGTTTTGCACCGGATCTTGCAGAATCCAGAGATGTGCTGGTTTTGATCATGGAAGCAGTGAAGCGGGCGGGGTACGAACCGGGCAGAGACATTGGGATTGCCATTGATGCGGCAGCAAGCGAGCTGTATGATGCGGACAGAGGGGCGTACTATTTCCCTGGTGAAAGTGAGATGAAGGGTGAAGAAATCCTTCGGGATGCACAGGAAATGGTTTCCTACTATGAAAGCCTGATAGATGAATTTCCGATCGTTTCTATTGAGGACGGCCTCCAGGAAGATGACTGGGATGGATGGAAGCTTCTAACGGAACGGCTGGGCGAGAAGATACAGCTTGTAGGTGATGATCTGTTTGTAACGAATATCAAACGCCTTCGCTGCGGAATTACTCTTGGTGTAGGAAATGCCATTCTTGTAAAAGTGAATCAGATCGGGACGCTCAGTGAAGCATTGGATGCTGTGGAGATGGCCCATCGTGCAGGGTACCGAGCCGTAATCTCCCATCGTTCCGGTGAGACGGAGGATCCGTTTATTGCAGATCTTGCAGTCGCAGTAGGAGCGGGACAGATCAAAACAGGTGCGCCCTGCCGTTCTGACAGAAATGCGAAATACAATCAGCTCCTGCGTATTCACGAGGGATTGGGAGAGCTGTCTGTTTATCAAAATCCTTTTGAGGAAATCGTGAAAAACAGTTGAAATCCGGTTTCCGCTATGTTACAATGTTTTCTAGTTGATTAGGAGGTGTAACATCAGTGGAAATTTTAAGAATTATCTTGACAGTTATTTTCGCAATAGATTGTGTGGCTCTTACAGTAGTTGTTCTGATGCAGGAAGGCAAGCAGCAGGGACTTGGCTCCATTGCCGGTGCTGCTGATACGTACTGGGGTAAGAACAAGGGACGTTCCATGGAAGGCGGCCTGGTGAAAGCTACAACTGTAATGGGAATTCTGTTCTTCGTACTGGCAGCAGTTCTGAACCTGAATTTCTAAAAATTTCTAATGGTAAGGGAAACACTCTTGTATAATCGCAAGAGTGTTTTTTCTATCATGGAGGATTCATCAGGAAGCCTTCATGATATGAGATAAAGGAGATCAATTGAAAAAAGGAAAGATTTTAGAGAAAAGAAAAAAGTTTATTCAGGAACTTTTGGGTGATCCGCTGTATAAACCTATGCGCCTGCGGGAAATCGCATCACTCCTGAATCTCACAAAAGAGGAAAAAGAAGATCTTTATGAGATTCTGGAGACTCTTATAAAAGAGCGGAGAGCAAAAGTGGATGCCAAAGGCAGATACAGCCTGCTTTCCGGAAAAAAAGGGAAATATGAGAAGCCTGGGAAGTCCGAAGCCCGCAGCGGAAAAAGAAAAGATTCCCATGTGCGGGACAGATATGGCAATGAGACGGCGGACAGAGAGCAGTCTGTGCCGGAAGGCACCGTGAAAGAAGGAATCTTTATCGGCCATCCCAAGGGCTTTGGTTTCGTGGAGATAGAAGGAGAAGAGGAAGACATCTTTATCCCGGAAGAGGATACGGGGACTGCGGTTCATCATGACCGTGTCCGTGTGGTGATCCGGGAAGGCCACAAAGAAGGAAAGCGCCGGGAAGGCGTTGTGACGAAGATTCTGGAAAGGGGAATGACGGAAGTGGTGGGAACCTACCAGTCCAACCGGGACTATGGGTTTGTGATTTCCGATAATCCTAAGTTTTCCAAGGATGTCTTTATTCCCAGGAAAGATTCCAGGGGGGTCAAAGACGGTGATAAGGTTGTGGCAGCCATTACGGATTATGGCTCCAAGAATAAAAGCCCGGAGGGGAAGATTACGGAGAACCTGGGAAACTGCTATGCACCCGGTACCGATATCCTGGCCATTGTAAAGAGCTTCGGTATTCCGTCAGAATTTCCGGAGCGTGTGATCAATCAGGCCAACCGTGTTCCGGATCATGTGCTGGAGGCCGATTTTGACGGAAGAATGGACCTGCGTCATGTGCAGATGGTCACCATTGACGGAGAAGATGCCAAAGATCTGGATGATGCCGTTTCCCTCACAAAAGAAGATGGAATTTACCATCTGGGTGTGCATATCGCGGATGTGAGTAATTATGTGCAGGGCGGCAGTGCCCTGGACAGGGAGGCATTAAAGCGCGGTACCAGCGTCTATCTGGCGGACCGTGTGATACCTATGCTGCCGGAGCGTTTGTCCAATGGAATCTGTTCCCTGAATCAGGGTGTGGACCGCCTGACTTTAAGCTGCCTCATGGATATTGATGAACAGGGAAACGTGGTTTCCCATAAAATTGCGGAAACAGTCATCTGTGTGGATGAGCGGATGAGCTATACGGATGTAAAGAACATTCTGGAAGATACGGATCTGGAAGCCAGGGAGCGGTATGCGAAGCTGGTTCCCATGTTCTTTCTTATGAAGGAATTGTCGGCAATCCTGCGCAGCAGCAGGCACAGCCGGGGCTCCATTGATTTTGATTTTCCGGAGAGTAAGATTATTTTAAATGCGGCAGGGCGCGCCATTGACGTAAAGCCCTATGAAGCAAATGTAGCTACAAGGATCATTGAGGACTTTATGCTCCTTGCCAATGAAACGGTGGCGAAGGAATACTGCAGAGGGGATTATCCGTTTGTTTACAGGACGCATGAGAATCCGGATCCGGAGAAGGTGGAGAGTCTTTTGGCCCTGATCCATAACCAGGGAATCTCCATTCAGAAAGCAAAGGAAGAAATTACGCCAAAAGAGATACAGTCGATTCTGGAGAGCATCGAGGGACTGCCGAATGAACCGCTGATCAGTCGTCTGGCACTGCGTACCATGAAACAGGCCAGGTATACTACGGAGTGCAGCGGACATTTCGGGCTTGCTGCCCGGTATTACTGTCATTTCACATCGCCCATCCGGCGTTACCCGGATCTGCAGATCCACAGGATCATCCGGGACAATCTCCGGGGACGGCTTCAGAGAGAGGGAAAGACCGAGCATTACCGGGAGATCCTGGATGAGGTTGCCCGTCAGTCCAGTGTCTGCGAGCGCAGGGCAGATGATGCTGAGCGTGAGTCGGACAAGCTGAAAAAGGCGGAATATATGTCCTATCATCTGGGAGAAGTATTTGAGGGAATCATTTCGGGTGTTACCGGATGGGGATTTTATGTGGAGCTGCCAAATACGGTGGAAGGGCTTGTCCATGTGAATACCATGCGGGATGATTACTACACATTTGACCAGGATACGTATGAGCTTCGGGGAGACCTGACAAAAAAAGTCTATCGTCTTGGACAGAAAATAAAGGTTCGTGTGGAAGATGCGGATCCGATGATGAAGACCGTTGATTTTGTCATTGCAGATGATACGGAGGATGATGCATAAAGGGAAGCGAGGGAGGTTTCTATGGCAAAAAAAACCGGCATCAAGCTGATTGCCAATAATAAAAAAGCATTTCACGATTATTTTATAGAAGATACCTATGAGACAGGGATTGCCCTGGCCGGAACGGAGGTAAAGTCCCTGCGGATGGGCAAATGCAGCATTAAGGAATCCTTTGTGCGGATCGAGCACGGGGAAGTGTATATTTACGGGATGCATATCAGCCCATATGAGAAGGGGAATATTTTTAATAAAGATCCCCTGCGCGTACGCAAGCTTCTCCTTCACAGATATGAGATCAATAAGATGGAGGGCAAGCTGAAGGAAAAGGGGCTGACCCTTGTTCCTCTGAAGGTTTACTTTAAAGACAGCCTGGTAAAGGTGGAGATCGGCGTGGCCCGGGGCAAGAAGCTCTATGACAAGCGACAGGACATTGCAAAGAAGGATCAGAGGAGAGAAGCAGAACGTGACTTCAAGGTGAAGAATCTCTATTGACCTGGATGACAGGTATAGATATAATAGTCACAGAAATGCCCAAGGGCATACCACTATCGGCGCAGCAAGTGCGCCAATAATCAGGAAATGCCCAGGGGCATACCATTATCGGCGCAGCAGGTGCGCCAATAATTAGGAAATGCCCAGGGGCATACCACTATTGGCGCAGTAAGTGCGCCAGATTATAGGAAATACGGAAATACTTTGAGAAGAAGGAGCAGAATCATGGATAAAAAAGAATTTGCATTAAAGCAGCATGAAGCCTGGGGCGGCAAGATCGAGGTGATCAGCCGTGCGGAGATCAATACACCGGAGGAACTGTCCGTAGCATATACGCCAGGTGTTGCAGAACCCTGTCTGGAAATTGCAAAGGATGTGGATCTGTCTTACAAATATACACGCCGCAGTAACATGGTAGCCGTGATCACGGACGGAACAGCCGTACTGGGACTGGGAGACATCGGCCCGGAGGCAGGTATGCCGGTTATGGAGGGCAAATGCGCCCTTTTCAAATGCTTTGCGGATGTGGATGCATTTCCTCTGTGCGTTCGCAGCAAGGATGTGGATGAGATCGTAAAGACCGTCAGTCTTCTGGCAGGAAGCTTCGGCGGCGTGAACCTGGAGGATATTTCCGCACCGCGCTGTTTTGAAATCGAACGGAAATTAAAAGAATGCTGCGATATTCCGATTTTCCATGACGACCAGCATGGAACTGCCGTTGTGGTTTGTGCTGCTCTGATCAATGCGCTGAAATTCACAGGCAGGAAGCTGGAAGAAGTTACAGTTGTCACATCCGGCGCAGGTGCTGCAGGCATCGCGATCATCAAGCTTTTAGTGAGCCTTGGCCTTAAAAATGTCATTATGTGTGACCGTACAGGTGCCATTTATGAGGGCAGAGAAGGCCTGAATTCCGAAAAAATGGAGATGGCAAAGATTACCAACCGTGAGAAACGCCGGGGTTCCATTGCAGAAATGTTAAAGGGTGCAGACGTGTTTATCGGTGTTTCCGGCCCGGGAACACTGAATCAGGATATGGTACGTTCCATGGCAAAAGATCCGATCCTCTTTACTATGGCAAATCCTGTTCCGGAGATCATGCCGGAAGAGGCAAGAGAAGCAGGTGCGGCTGTTATCGGAACAGGACGGAGTGATTATCCGAACCAGATCAATAACGTACTGGCATTCCCGGGAATTTTCCGCGGTGCCCTGGATGTCCGTGCCAAAGATATCAATGATGAAATGAAAGTGGCTGCCGCATATGCCATTGCAGGCCTGATCAAAGAAGAAGAGCTGAATGCGGACTACATCATTCCGAATCCCTTTGACAAGAGAGTAGTAAAGGTAGTTGCGGAAGCAGTTTCCAGGGCTGCCAGAGAGACGGGAGTGGCACGAATCTGAGCATGGAAAAGGAGCAAATTCCAACAAGACCGTTAAAAACCGTAGAGGATTCCCGCACAGAGCAGGTACATCTGATCATGAGCCAGCATATGAATGCAGCAGGCCGTCTTTTCGGCGGGATGCTGATGCAGTGGATTGATGAGGTGGCTACCGTGGTTGCTATGCGCCATGCCGGAACGGACAAGGTGACGACCGCTGCAGTAGATAATCTGCAGTTTAAGGAGCCGACCTATGAAGGAGAGCTTCTGGTTCTCATCGGTTATGTGACCTGTGTGGGAAAATCTTCCATAGAGGTAGAGGTCGATACGTATGTGGAGCGTTCGGATGGCATGCGCTATTCGGTCAACCGTGCATTCTTTGTGATGGTTGCCATGGATGAGAACGAACGGCCGCTTCAGGTTCCGGACCTTGAGATCCGGACGGAGGCGGAACGGGGCAGATATGAAGCCGGGCTTCTACGCAGATCCATGCGTTCCAGGCGGAGTAAGACCGGGTTTTAGGCAGCAAAACGTTACCGTTTATGCCGAAAGCATGAACAGTGAAAGCAAAACAAGACAAATTTTCCCATAAGAAAGCATTCCTTATATGAAAAAAATCTCCTATAATAATCCTAAAGAATGGATGATAGGAGGTTTTTTTATGCAGTACGGACATTTTGATCAGGCAAACAGGGAATATGTGATTGACCGGATAGATCTGCCCACATCCTGGACCAACTATCTTGGAGTAAAGGATATGTGTGCGGTCCTGAATCATACGGCAGGAGGCTACATTTTTTATAAATCACCGGAGTACCACAGGATCACAAGATTCCGTCCAAACGGTGTTCCCATGGACAGGCCGGGGCATTATGTATATCTGAGGGATGACGAGGATGGGGATTACTGGAGTATTTCCTGGCAGCCGGTGGGCAAGCCGCTGGAGGATGCTTCCTATCGGTGCCGCCATGGGCTTTCCTACAGTGTATATGAATGTGAGTATCATAAGATCAAAGCATCCCAGAAGATGTCCGTATCCATGGACGATCCGGTGGAGATCTGGGATGTCCGCATCAAAAATGAAGATGAGCGGCAGCGGTCTGTCAGCGTTTTTTCTTATCTGGAATTTTCCTTCCATCATATTGAGATGGACAACAAGAATTTTCAGATGAGTATGTATGCGGCAGGTTCCTCCTATGAAGATGGAATTATTGAGCACGACCTGTTCTATGAAGAATTCGGATATCAGTTTTTTACTGCGGATTTCCAGCCGGACAGCTATGACTGTGTGCGGGATACCTTTATCGGAGCTTACCGTACGGAAACGAATCCTGCAGCAGTGGAGCGGGGATACGGAATGGGAAGTACGGAGCTTGGCAATAACCATTGCGGAGCGCTGCATAAGAGGGTGACTCTTGCACCCGGGGAAGAGGTGCGCCTGATTTTCCTGCTGGGCGAGGGCCGCAGGGAAAACGGGGCCAGGATGCGGGCAAAGTACGGCAATGGAGAGGCTGTGGACACGGTATACCGTCAGCTTGCGGATTTCTGGGAGGAGAAGCTTTCCGCACAGCAGGTGTTTACGCCAAATGAAGGTATGAACCATATGCTGAACGTCTGGAATCTGTATCAGGCGGAAATCAATATCATGTTTTCCAGATTTGCCTCTTTTATCGAAGTCGGCGGAAGGACAGGGCTTGGATACCGTGATACCTCCCAGGACTCCATGACGGTGATCCATTCCAATCCGGAAAAATGCCGACAGAGGATGGTGGAGCTTCTGCGGGGGCTGGTTTCCAGGGGATATGGCCTGCACCTTTTCCAGCCGGAGTGGTTTGACCCGGATCATGAAGTGAAGCCGTTCAAGTCGCCGACCGTGATCCCAACGCCAAGCCGCACGGAGATGATTCACGGTCTGGAGGATGCCTGCTCGGATGATGCGCTGTGGCTGGTAAGCGCCATTGCGGAATACGTACGGGAAACAGGTGATCTTGCTTTCCTTGAGGAAGTGTACGGATATGCGGATGACGGAGAGGGAACGGTATATGAACATATGAAGCGGATCCTGGATTTTTCCGCAGAGGAAGTGGGAGCGGACGGAATCTGCAAAGGGCTGCGGGCAGACTGGAATGACTGCCTGAACCTTGGCGGCGGCGAAAGTGCCATGGTTTCCTTCCTGCATTACTGGGCGCTGAACAACTTTCTGGAGCTTGCCCGGTATCTGGGCAGAAACGAGGATGTCAGGCGGTATACAGAGATGGCGGAACAGGTACAGAAGGTCTGCGACGAAGTTCTGTGGGACAAAGAATGGTACATCCGCGGAATTACCAGCAAAGGTAAAAAAATCGGAACCATGGATGACCAGGAAGGACGCATCCATCTGGAATCCAATGCATGGGCCGTTCTTTCAGGCGCAGCGCCGAAGAAAAAGGGAATCCGTGCCATGGACAGCATCTATGAACAATTGTTTACGCCGTATGGAATCATGCTGAATGGGCCGGCTTATACCGTACCGGACGAGGACATTGGATTTGTGACAAGGGTTTATCCCGGACTGAAAGAAAATGCTTCTATTTTCAGTCATCCCAATCCCTGGGCCTGGGCTGCGGAGTGCTGCCTTGGACGGGGGGACAGGGCCATGGAGTTTTATAATGCATTGTGCCCGTACTATCAAAATGATAAAATTGAGATCAGAGAGTCGGAGCCGTATTCTTACTGTCAGTTCATCATGGGACGTGACCACACGGCTTTTGGCCGGGCGAGGCACCCGTTTATGACAGGAACAGGAGGCTGGGCGTATTATTCCGCCACTCATTATATGCTGGGAATCCGGCCGCAGCTTGACGGCCTTACGGTGGATCCCTGCATTCCTGCCAAGTGGGACGGATTCCGTGTGATCCGGCGGTTCCGGGATGCCGTATATGACATTACGGTGGAAAACCCCGGACATGTTTCCAAAGGGGTGGCAAGGCTCTATCTGGATGGAAAGGAAGTGGACCGGATTCCTGTCATGGAGGCCGGCAGCAGGCACGAAGTCAGAGCCGTGATGGGATAAGCGTTTCATCCGGCAAGGGACAGTACCCGGAAGATAGGAGGAAAATGAGATGATCAGATTTGGAACAGGCGGCTGGAGAGCCGTCATCGGAGACGAATTTACCAAAGCCAATATCCAGCTTCTTGCCAAAGCCCTGGCGATGAAGATGCAGGATGAAAATGTGGCGGATCAGGGAATCTGCATTGGCTATGACAGACGATTCCTTTCCAAAGAGGCAGTGATGTGGGCGTGCGAGGTACTGGCCGCAGAAGGAATTCCGTGCAGGTTTGTCAACCGCTCTTCCCCGACACCGCTGATCATGTACTATGTGATGGCAAATGACCTGCCTTACGGAATGATGGTAACAGCCAGCCACAACCCGGCAATTTATAATGGATTTAAGCTGTTTACAAAAGGCGGCAGGGATGCGGATGAAGAGCAGACAAAAGAAATAGAGGAGTATTTTGCAGCGGCTGAGGAGGCAAAAGAGAAAGGAAACCCGCCCTCGGTGATGCCATATGATCAGGCAAAGAGCGAGGGACTGGTGGTGGAATTTAATCCGCTGAATGATTATATTGACAATATTCTCACCAGAATTGATGTAAAAGCCATCCGGGATAAGGGGCTGCGGATCGCCCTGGATCCTATGTACGGGGTGAGCCAGACCTCCCTGAAAACGATCTTATCTATTGCAAGATGCGAGGTTGAGACGATCCATGAACGTCATGATACCTTGTTTGGCGGCAAGCTTCCGGCTCCCAATGCGGTGACGCTTCGCTCCCTGCAGAACTATGTGGTGGACCGGTACTGTGACATCGGGATCGCGACAGACGGAGATGCGGACAGGATCGGTGTGATCGACGATACGGGAGCATTTCTTCATCCCAACGATATTCTGGTGCTGCTTTACTACTATCTTCGGAAATACAAAGGCTGGACAGGATCCTGTGTGCGGAATGTGGCTACGACCCATATGCTGGACCGGGTAGCAGAAAGCTTTGGGGAAAATTGCTATGAGGTTCCTGTAGGATTCAAATACATTTCTGCAAAAATGCAGGAGACGAATGCTCTGATCGGAGGAGAGTCCTCCGGCGGACTTACGGTGAGAGGACATATTAACGGGAAGGACGGGATTTATGCGGCAGCCCTTCTTGTGGAGATGATTGCTGTGACAGGCAAGCGTCTTTCGGAAATTTACAGGGACATCCGGCAGGAATACGGTACGATTTATATGGAAGAGCATGACTATTCCTTTACTCCCGAAAAGAAGGCTGCAATCTACCAGATCCTGATGGAAGACAAGCTTCTTCCAAAACTGGACGTTCCCATTGAAAAGGTTTCCTATCTGGACGGCTGCAAGGTCTATTTCCGGTGCGGCGGATGGGTGATCGCCAGGTTTTCGGGAACAGAACCGCTTCTTCGTATCTTCTGCGAGATGAAAAATCCGGAAGATATCAAAGAAATCGTAGGAAAATTTGAAAAGTTCCTGGAATTATCGTAAAATAAGAATAGAACCTTGCCTGACGGGAGGTATTATGAAAAAGAAAGGCTTTCAGGCGAAAAAGCCTACCTCAATCCAATGGAAAATGGTGAGCATCATGCTGCTTTACTGGGTGATTCCGTTTATTTTGATGATTGCCGGAGTGGGGCATTATCTGGTAAAGCGCCAGGAAAAAGCGGTGCTCGAGAGAATGGCCGGTCAGCTTGAACTGGATGACCAGATCAGCATAGAGCGTCTGGACAGCGCTATCAGTGATTCCAGACAGGCAACCTATGACCGGACGCTTTACGGATATTACAATGAGCTGCGCAGAGAACAGACAAGCTTCAGCGAAGCATTTAACAAAGGCCAGTATTATATGACCAGGCAGTTCGGAAAACGAAAAGAGATTTCAGACAGTATTTTTATGATAAAGTCCAATCCGGAGAACCTGAAGATCACAACTTACAATACACCTGCGGGCGGAAGCTACCGCCATCTGGAGACCTACTGGGAGAAAGATCATGAGGCAGTGATGGAACTGGCGGAGACACTGGATACATCCATCGGACTTTACTACCGGGAGGGCCGCCTTTATCTGGTGCGGAATCTGGTGAATGCGGCTTTTGAGCCATGGGGAATCCTGGTTCACAGGCTGAATATGAATTACTGTCTGGAACCGCTTCTGAAATCCACAGAAGAGGGGTATATAAAGGTAAAGATCGGTGATCATACGGTGGTTTCCCAGGGAGACCAGATGGCCTGGGATGAGCTTCCGCTATTTGACAGTACAAAGGATGCTGCCTGGATGGTGGAGGGAGGATGGGCCTATATTTATCAGACTGTGAAAGGCAGTGATTTTACGCTGTCTACGGTTTTGCGGGTAGATACCGGGGAGCTGTTTACCCCTTTGTATGATTATCAGTATCTGATACTGATTATGATTGCATTTCTGGTTCCGATGATTCTTATTTTCCTGATGCTGGCCAGAAAATATCTGATTCGTCCGCTGAACATAATGGTGGAGCATGCAAGGGAGATTGAGAACGGAAACCTTGGCTGCCAGCTTCATGAGAATACGAGAAGTCTGGAATTTGAGTCCCTGAGGGATTCCTTTAACCACATGTCAAAAACGTTAAAATACCAGTTTGACCATATTTATGAGGAGGAACTGGCGCTGCGGGATGCCAAGATCATGGCACTGCAGTCCCACATTAACCCTCATTTTATGAATAATACGCTGGAGATCATTAACTGGGAGGCGCGTCTTGGCGGTAATGAAAAAGTATCCAAAATGATAGAAGCGCTTTCGACTTTGATGGATGCGGCAATGGACAGGAGAAAGCTGCCGGAGGTACCTTTTTCCGAAGAGATGATCTACGTCAATGCTTATCTTTATATTGCTTCAGAACGGCTGGGGAAGCGGCTGAAAGTGGTCAAAGAGCTGGATGAGAGCACTATGCAGTGTCTTGTGCCCCGCCTGATCCTTCAGCCGATCATTGAAAACGCAGTGGAACACGGCGTTGTGCCGAGAGGGGAAGGAACAGTGACGCTGCGGAGCTTTTTTATAGATCATTTTCTGGTTTTGGAGATTGAAAATGACGGGGAGATGACCGGCGAAAACCAGGAAAGGATCAAGAGGCTTCTTTCCCCGGACTATGATACCAGTAAGGAATCTTCCGGAAATTTAGGAATTGCCAATGTGAATCAGAGACTTAGGATTCTTTACGGGGAGGACTGCGGACTGTTTATCAGCTGCGAAGGAGAGAACAAGGTGGTTTCGCGTCTTTTGATTGGAAATGTGCAAACAGAACAAGAAAATGCAAGAAATCGCAGTTCCAGTTATTCAAATTCCTCAAAAAATACGGCATACTATAACTACAAAGTTGAAACTCCCGTAAGGGAAAACGGAAAAGAATAAGCAGAAAGATTGGAGGAATTTGAATGAGAAAGAAAATGGTATCTGCAATGTTATGTGCAGCTATGGCAGCGACAATGATCAGCGGAAGTGCGCTGATGGTACATGCTGATTCCGTAGAACTGAATGTAGTAACTACATTTGCAGGAGAGGATTCCAATTCGAAGAATTATCAGGAAGGCCTGGAAGCCTGGCAGGAAGCAACCGGAAATACGGTAAATGATAACTCCGCTACTTCAGATGAAACATTTAAGACCACAGTGGTATCTGATTTTGAGATGGATGCGGAACCGGACGTACTGTTTTTCTTCACAGGAGCTGATGCCAATTCTTTTGTAGAAGCAGGCAAGGTAGTTTCCATTGAAGATATCCGTGCGGAATATCCGGATTACGCTTCTAATATGGATGATGCAAAAATTCCGACTTCCATGGTAGACGGCAAAGCTTATGCAGTTCCTACCAATGGATACTGGGAAGCAATGTTTGTCAATACCAAGGTTCTGGAGGACTGCGGCGTGGCTATGCCGGATGAAAACTATACCTGGGATCAGTTTATGGCAGACTGTGCAGCCATTAAAGAAAAAGGATATGCACCTGTAGCAGCGGCTCTTGGAAATATTCCGCATTACTGGTGGGAGTATTCCATCTTTAATAATCAGACAGACCTTGCAGCACATTCGGAAGTTCCGGCAGCAGATGCAGCGGATGCATGGGTAGCAGGTATGGAAGATATAAAGGCAATGTATGAAGCAGGATGCTTCCCGGAGAATACCTTATCTGCAACAGATGATGAAACCTTCCAGCTATTTACCCAGGATAAGGCAGCATTCCTTCTGGACGGCTCCTGGAAAGTCGGAGGTATCGCAGGCGCATGCCAGTCTGACCCGGAAGATCCTTCTACTCTGGACGCGGAAGCGCTTGACAGATTTGATGTAACCTTCGTTCCAACGAAGAATGATGTGAGAAAAGCAAGCGACCTGATCGGCGGTTTCTCCATGGGCTACTACATTACCAAAAAAGCATGGGATGACCCGGAAAAGAAAGAAGCAGCAGTTGATTTTGTAAACTTTATGACAAGTGATGACATGATCCTGAAATTTGCACAGCATTCCGCAAGCCCGCTGAAGGAAGCTCCTGAAGCTGATACTTCCGTAATGAACGGACTTCAGATCAAAGCAATCGAATTCGGAGCAAAAGTTACCTCCTATACACCGGCTCTGCAGGACAACTTCCAGGGTGAGTGCCGTGTTCCTACCTTTGACGGTATGCCGGACATCGTAACAGGTGAAGTTTCCGCAGAAGATGCAGTGGCAGAAGGATTTGCCATCTACGCAGAAAGCGCAGAATGATTACTCGAAAAACAGAATGTTTATGATTGACATTTCAGTCTGAAACATATAAAATGCAGTGAATGAACCGGCGGCTGGGGGCGGATGATGCGTCCTCAGCCAGCTTTTTACAAGGAGGGCAGAGATGGGGGCGAATATTTATAAAAACAAAAAACCGCTGTTGTTTTTTCTTCTGCCGGCATTCCTTTTTATGATCGTGTATCTGTACTATCCCTTTTTCAGGAATATTCTGAACAGCTTCCAGAAAATCGGCAGGCTGGGAACGGCTGCGAAGGGATGGAATGATCCATGGTATCTGAATTATCAGGAAATGCTCACGGATAAAAATATGCGGACAGCGCTGATCAACACGTTGATCATGATGGTTGTAACCATTATCGGGCAGGTAGGAATTGCGGTTGTACTGGCGGTCATGGTGGATAATATCGGGCGCGGAGCAAAGTTCTTCCGTACAGTATACTTTTTTCCAATCGTAATTTCCGCTACGGCACTGGGACTTCTGTTCAATCTGATCTTTCTGTACAATAAAGGAATGATCAATCAGATCATGGAACGTTTTGGGGCAACCGAACTGATGGACTGGAAGGCCAAGGGGATTGCCTTATTTACCATGATGGTACCTGTTATGTGGCAGTATGTGGGATTTTATTTTGTTATTCTCATAACAGGGCTGAATAATATTTCGGAAGAACTTTATGAGGTAGCATCCATTGACGGCGCTACCAGATGGCAGAGAGTCCGCTACATCACTCTCCCTCTTCTCAGGAATGTGATGTGTACCTGTGTGGTTCTGGCTGTGACAGGTGCGCTGAAGGTATTCGACCTGCCGTGGGTGATGTTTCCAAAAGGAATGCCGCAAGGAAGTACCTTCCTTACAGGAACCTATATGTACTATCACACAATGGAGACGATGAACGTGGATTACGGAAGTGCGATTGCAGTTGTGATCGTTGTTCTCGGAATCGTTACTTCCAAAGTTGTCAATGCGATTTTTAAAGAAGCGGATTATTAAAGGAGGGGAGCGAAGATGAAAAAGAAGAAAAGAATTTCCCCCGGCAGCGTGCTGATTTATGCGGTGCTGATCTTATGGGCGGTTACAACGATCTATCCGATTGTCTGGGTCGTTTTAAACTCCTTCAAAGCCAAGGATAAGATCATGGTGGACTCTTTTTCCCTTCCTTTGGGAGAACTGTTTACAACAGCCAATTATAAAATGGCTTTTGACAGGCTGGGAATTGCTACAGCATACAGGAACAGCCTTCTGATTTCCTTTACTGTGGCGGCTGCGGTGATTCTGCTTGCCGGAATGGCCGCCTTCGGGCTGGTTCGCTATCAGTTCAAGCTGCGCGGCCTGTTAATGAGCCTTGTAGTTGCCGGAATGATGTTTCCGGTATTTTCTACAATCATTCCGGTATATCAGATGCAGAATAAAATGGGAATTACAGCGTCGAATTCTCTTTTTCTAAATCTGCTTTGTGTGATCCTTCCGCAGATTGCAGGAAATTTGTCCTTTGCCATTGTCGTGCTGACCGGTTACATTAAGAGTCTGCCGATAGAGCTTGAGGAAGCGGCATATATGGAAGGAAGCAATGCATTCCAGACCTTTTTCAAAGTTGTAGTGCCGCTGACAAAGCCGTCTTTTGCAACGGTTGCAATTTTTTCCTTCCTGTGGAGCTATAATGATCTGTTTACACAGATGTTTTTCCTGAGAAATAAAAAATACTGGGCCATTACCAGGCTGATGCAGATGCTCACGTCCAAGGAAGGGACGAACTACGGACTGATGGCATCCACGGTTTCTCTGGTAGTAATTCCGGTCATCATTGTTTATATTTTCCTGCAGAAGTATATTATAAAGGGCATGACGGCAGGTGCAGTAAAGGGCTGAGCCTTTTATGCCGTGAAAATAATTATTACACAGAATGGGCATCCGATAACAGCGGATGCCTGTTCTGCTTGAAAAAACGAATCTTTCCTTTTATTGTGAAAAGAGGTATAATGAAAAATAGCGGAGCGGCAGCGCAGCTATTTCAGGGGGTAAAAAAATGTATAAAGTAGTGATCATTGATGACGAACCGATTATCGTAGAGGGGCTTACAAGGCTGGTTCCATGGGGAAAATACCATTGTACCGTGGCAGCCTGTGCATATAACGGTAAGGAAGGAATGGAGACGATCCGCAGAGAAAAGCCGGACATGCTCTTTTCGGATATTGCGATGCCGGGACTGGATGGACTGCAAATGATCGCTGCATTAAAGGTGGAATTTCCGGATATGCAGATCTGCATCCTGACCGGATACCGTGATTTTGATTATTGCCAGCAGGCAATCCGTCTGGGTGTATCCCGCTTTTTATTAAAACCATCGAATATGAAGGAACTGGAAGAAGCAGTGGAGGCGATGGCAAAAAACCTTAGCAGGAACAGAACAGAGACGGAGGAAGTGCTGCCGGAAGAGAATATGGCAGGAAGTTTTATCGTAAAGAATGCGCTTCAGTATATGGAAGAACACTATCAGGAAAAGATTTCTCTTAGTCTGGTGGCAGAAAAAACCTATGTGAGCCAGTGGCATTTAAGCAAATTGCTGAACAAACAGGAAGGCAAGAATTTTTCTGAGATTCTCAGTCAGATCCGCATTGCACATGCCAGGGAACTGCTGAAAAATCCGGAATACCGGATTGCGGATGTGGCGGAAATGGTAGGTTTTCTGGACGTTGCCCACTTTTCCAGAGTATTCAAAAAAATCGAGGGAATTTCAGCAAATGAGTACAGAAATACCAGAATCTGACAGAGTATCCGGGATGGGAAAAGTCTAAAAATTGTATGAAATCCTCCCTGGTTTGGTTGACAAGAATAGGATACTCTGTATAATGAAAATAGGTATGACAGTGAATGATACCAGCATTTGGGAGGAAATATATTATGAAAAAAAGATACTTGATACTTGCTGGAATTCTTGCATTGAGTCTGACTGCCGCAGGCTGCGGCAAAAAGGAGGACAAGGTGACCCAGCAGCCGGAAGTGACTGCAACACCGGCTCCTACGGCTGCACCGACAGGAGGCGCACTGGTGGAAATGCAGAAGTCCGAGGATTCTGACATTACCAATGTAATTGGCGAAAAAACTGCGGCTGCTTCCAAAGCGGTCATTGTGAATAATACGGGTGATGAGGTTGCGGCGATTTATGTTCGTCCGACGATTGATGATGATGAAGAGTGGGGCGATGAGCTGGTACAGGGCAGGTTTGTTCTGAAAAACGGCGAAAAGGCTCTCTACTATTTTGACCCCAATGAGAAGGATGCGTATGGAAATACGGCTTCTACCTATGATATCCGTATCGTTTATACAGATGAAGATAAATATGAGTGTTACTTTAGAATGCTTCCCCTCAAGACGATCAGCCAGATTACCCTGTGTATGGATGGAACAGGGGAGGATGCGATTCCTTATGCAAGATATTTAAGCGGAAGCAGCAAGACGGAAACCTCCACTCTGAATGAGGTGAAACAGCGTCTTGGGCTGACGGATTCTGAAGATGACGAGAATAAGGATGATGAGGATGAGGAAGAGGTAATGCCGACAGCAACTCCGGAACCGGCGGAACCATCGGAGACTCCGGACGCAACTCCGACGCCGGCTGTGACCGAGGCACCGGAAGAACCCGGTGATGATCCGTCAGAAGAGGAGCCGCCGAAGAGTGACCTGCAAAGCGCTGCGGAAGGCTGTATCGGCCAGTCTCTGGATGCTCTGATTTCGGCCTGCGGAGATCCGATCGGCAGTGACTATCAGGAAGAGCCGGAGACCGGAGAAACCGGGTACCATTATTATGACTCGTTCACCGTATCTACTACCGTTGATGCAGACGGCAACGAAATAGTAGCGGGTGTATGGTAAAAAATAAAAGATTGAGGTAAAGAGTATGGACATGAAGCGAGTGTTACTGAAATTAAGCGGAGAAGCCCTTGCCGGGGAAAAAAAGACGGGATTTGATGAAGCAACGGTCATCGGCGTAGCCGCACAGATCCGCAGCATTGTGGAGGATGGCCTGCAGGTTGGAATCGTGATCGGAGGCGGCAATTACTGGAGAGGACGTACCAGTGAGACGATCAACCGTAATAAGGCTGATCAGATAGGAATGCTGGCAACGATCATGAACTGCATTTATGTTTCTGATATTTGTCGCTATCTGGGGCTCAAAACAGAAATCTATACCCCATTTGCCTGCGGCACATTTACAAAACTGTACAGCAAGGATGAAGTAGAAAAAGATTTTGCAGAGGGCAAGGTGGTTTTCTTTGCCGGCGGAACAGGACATCCGTATTTTTCTACGGACACCGCTACCGTATTGCGTGCGGTGGAAATCGAAGCAGATGCAATCCTTCTGGCCAAGGCTGTGGACGGTATTTATGACAGTGACCCGAAGGTCAATCCGTCCGCAGTAAAATTTGATGAGATTACCATCGAGGAAGTGGTAGCCAGAAAACTGGCGGCTATGGATCTGACCGCATCCATCATGTGCATGGAACAGAAGATGCCGATGCTGGTTTTTGGCCTGGAAGAAGAGAACAGTATTGTAAATGCAGTTCATGGAAAATTTTCCGGTACCAGGGTGACGGTATAAGTGTGGTTCTTCAGTTTTACCAAACAGAACATATATAGCAAAAACAGGAGAGGGAGATTTGAAAAATGGATGAAAGAATTCAGAAGTATGAAGACAAAATGAAAAAAACACTGAGCGGATTTGAAGCAGAACTTGCGACTATACGGGCAGGACGTGCCAATCCTCATATTCTTGACAAGCTTACCGTAGACTATTATGGAGCACCTACACCGCTTCAGCAGGTAGCGAATATTACCGTGCCGGAAGCGCGTATGATTCTGATTCAGCCATGGGAATCCAGCCTGATCAAAGCTATTGAGAAAGCAATCATGACCTCTGATCTGAATCTCAATCCGAATAATGACGGCAAGGCCATCCGTCTGGTGCTTCCGGAACTTACGGAGGAACGCCGTAAGGATCTGGTGAAGGACGTGAAGAAAAAGGGCGAAGCAGCTAAGGTTGCTGTCCGCAACGTACGCAGAGATGCCAATGATGCATTTAAGAAACTGACAAAGCAGGATGTTTCCGAAGACGAAGTAAAAGATTTAAGCGATAAGGTACAGAAGCTGACTGATAAATTTATTAAAGACATTGATGCGGCTGTTGATAAGAAATCCAAAGAAATCCTGACCGTATAATAGCAGCGGATATGAAAGAGAGCCATCAACAGGGCTCTCTTTCCATGTATCAGGTGAGAGGAGAAAACATGAATGTACCCAACCATATTGCCATTATTTTAGACGGCAACGGACGCTGGGCAAAAGCCAAAGGAATGCCCAGAAGCTACGGTCATGTAAAGGGGTGTGCAAATCTGGAGACAATCTGCGATGATATGAAGGAGCTTGGTGTAAAATACCTGACCGTATATGCTTTTTCTACGGAGAACTGGAAGCGTTCCAGGGAGGAAATAGAGGGGCTGATGAAGCTTTTCCGCAATTATCTGAAGAAGTGTATCAAGATTTCCCAGAAGAATCGGATGCGTGTAAAAATCATCGGAGATATTACTGCTTTTGATGAGGATATCCGGGAGAAGATTGTGGAACTGGAGGAGTTTTCCAGGGATTATACGGAGCTTCATTTCCAGATTGCACTGAATTACGGAAGCCGTGATGAGATTGTAAGAGGGATGCGCCGCATGGCAAAGGACGCGGCAGAAGGAAAGCTTGTTCCGGAAGAGATTGATGAGATGACAATCGGGAATTATCTGGATACGGCAGGAATTCCGGATCCGGATCTGATGATCCGTACCAGCGGAGAACTGCGGCTCTCCAACTTCCTTCTGTGGCAGATGGCTTATACGGAGTTTTATTTTACGGATGTGGCGTGGCCGGATTTTGACAAAAAGGAGCTTGTAAAAGCCATTGAGAAATATAATCAGCGTGACCGCAGATACGGCGGGGTAAAGGGGGAATAAAGATGTTTAAGACCAGGCTCATAAGCGGAATCCTTCTGGTTGCGGCAGCGCTGCTGACCATCATAAGCGGAGGATATGTACTTCTGTTTACCCTGATGTGCATTTCGGTGATCGGAATGAATGAACTTTACCGTGCAATGAAGGTACGGGAAGATCATATGACAGTGCTGGAAATCACCGGGTATGTGGGTGCTGCCCTTTATTATGCGGCTGTTTGGATGGATTTTGAGAGATTTGGAAACATGGCAATCATCGGGGCTCTTGTGCTGATCATGTTTGTGTATGTTTTTTCCTATCCGAAATATCAGGCAAATCAGGTGATGGCGGCCTTTTTTGGATTTGTTTATGTGGCAGTGATGCTGTCATTTATCCTTCTGACCAGAAATCTTCCGGATGGTGTATTTCTTGTATGGCTGATCTTTCTCTGCTCCTGGGGATGTGATACCTGTGCATACTGTGTGGGAATGCTGATCGGCAAGCATAAGATGGCTCCTGTTCTCAGCCCGAAAAAATCAATTGAAGGTGCGGTAGGCGGTGTTGCAGGTGCTGCCCTTCTGGGAGTGATCTATGCTGCTGCGACTCACGGAAAAATGGCAGAATACGCATTGATCTGTGCGGTAGGCGCATTGATTTCTATGGTGGGAGACCTGGCGGCATCTGCCATTAAGCGAAACCAGGGAATCAAGGACTATGGTAAGCTCATACCGGGGCACGGCGGTATTTTAGACCGTTTTGACAGTGTGATCTTTACCGCTCCGGTGATTTATTATCTGGCAAAGACAGTTCTTGGCATATAATAATCAGGGAGAGATATGCTTTTTTAGAATAGAAAGGACATTTCATGAAAAAAATTGCAATTTTAGGCTCCACAGGTTCTATTGGAACACAGACTCTGGAGGTTGCGCGGGCTAATCAGGATATTCAGGTACTGGGAATCAGTGCCGGCAGAAATGTACAGAAGCTGGAAGAACAGGTAAGGGAATTTCATCCCCGCCTGGTGGCCGTATGGGAAGAAGAGGCAGCAAAGGAGCTGCAGGTTCGGATTCAGGATACGGAGACAGAGGTGGTTTCCGGTATGGATGGACTTCTTAAGCTGGCGGCTATGCCGGAGACGGAAATTCTGGTAACAGCCATTGTGGGAATGCTTGGAATCCGTCCGACAATGGAAGCAATCCGTGCAGGAAAAGACATTGCTCTTGCAAATAAAGAAACATTGGTGACTGCCGGACATCTGATCATGCCTATGGCTGAAGAATACGGCGTGAAGATCCTGCCTGTGGACAGCGAGCACAGTGCAATTTTCCAGGCGCTGAACGGAGAACATAAAGAAGAGGTACATAAGCTTCTGATTACCGCATCCGGCGGGCCTTTCCGGGGACGAAAACGTGAGGAACTGGAGCATGTGACTCTGGAAGATACTCTGAAGCATCCAAACTGGGTGATGGGGCAGAAGATTACAGTGGATTCTGCTACTCTGGTCAATAAGGGGCTGGAAGTAATGGAAGCACGGTGGCTTTTTGGCATGGATCTGGATCATATTCAGGTGGTTGTACAGCCGCAGAGTGTGATTCACTCTATGATCGAGTTTAAAGACGGGGGCATTATGGCACAGCTTGGGACACCGGATATGCGTCTGCCGATTCAGTATGCGTTGTATTATCCTCACAGGAGATATCTGGACGGAGAACGTCTGGATTTTGCAGGGCTCGGGCAGATTACCTTTGAAGAACCGGATATGGAAACCTTCCTTGGCCTTCCTATGGCGATTCAGGCTTCTAAAGAGGGAGGCACCATGCCCACCGTATTTAATGCTGCAAACGAACTTGCAGTGAAAAAATTCCTGCACCGGGAAATCGGATTCCTGGATATTTACGAAATTATCGGGCAGTCTATGAGCAGGCATACAAAGTCCGAAGATCCGAATCTGGAAGAAATCCTTGCTGTAGAGGAAGAGACTTATCGATGGATTGAAAGCAGGTGGTAGATTGAAAATTTTGATAGCGATCTTGATATTCAGTGGAATTGTCCTGATACATGAACTGGGACATTTCCTTTTGGCTAAGAAGAATGGAATTGTCGTAACAGAGTTTTCCCTGGGAATGGGACCGCGTCTGGTAAGCACGGTGCGCGGCGGTACCCGCTATTCTGTAAAAGTGCTGCCGATCGGCGGTTCCTGTGCGATGCTTGGAGAAGATACGGATGAGGATACGCTTAAGGGCAGCTTTAACGCAGCACCCGTTTGGGGGCGTATTTCTGTTGTTGCGGCAGGACCGGTCTTTAATTTTATCCTTGCCTTTTTGCTGTCTGTGATCATTGTTGGTTTTGTGGGCTATAATCCGGCAGAGATCCTTCAGGTAACGGAAGGATCCGCCGCAGAGGCGGCAGGGCTTCGGGCTGGAGATATCGTCACGGAATATCAGGGCTATCACATTGATCTTGGTAAGGATTTATATCTTTACAGTTACCTGAATCCACTGGAAGAGGATGAGGTGATCCATATCACGTACGAACGGGACGGCGAGGAATACCAGACCTCTTTTGTGCCGGACGTGAATGTGCGTTATCTTCTGGGGCTGAACCGGGAATCTGCCGATACTATGAAGGTTGCTTCCCTTATTGAGGGAATGCCTCTTGAAGAGGCCGGCGTAAAGCCAGGGGATGTGATTACCGGGATCAATGGTGTCGATATTCCGGACGGGGCGGCATATGATGCCTATATCAAAGAGCATCCTCTGTCTGATGAACCGGTGGAGATCACGTATATGAGAGACGGTCTGGAATACGAAGCTACGCTTACCCCTGCAGAATACCGCACACCGGATACGGGATTTGCCTACCGTGGAAACTGCGTGAAGGCCAGCGGCTTTGAGGTACTGAAATACGGTGCGCTGGAAGTGAAATATATGATCCGTACTACGGTTATGAGCCTGAAGGAGCTGCTTACCGGCGGACTTGGGATGGATGATCTGAGCGGCCCGGTTGGTGTGGTGGATGCGATCGGTACGACTTATGAAGAGAGCAAAAGCCAGGGAACCCTGATGATCTGGATGAATATGCTCTATATGGCGGTGCTGCTTTCCGCAAATCTTGGGGTAATGAATCTGCTGCCATTTCCTGCTTTGGACGGAGGAAGACTTGTATTTCTGATTCTGGAGGCAATACGCAGGAAGCCTGTGAACCGTCAGATAGAGGGCATGGTACACTTTGCTGGATTGATGTTTCTTATGGCCTTGATGCTTGTGGTGATGTATCATGATATTGTAAAAATACTTTGATTATAATTCAGGAAAAAAGAGATATGCAGAATATCATTGGTTCAGTGGTATCGGCGTATTTCTTTTTTTATTTATGATACAAAAAAAATTTGAAGGGATTATAAATTTTGTTACTATTTTTGGGAAAAATGAATAATATCAGAAAATAGTTGACAATTCATAGCATTTTACCTAAAATGTGAGATGTAATGAAAAACGCTAAAACGCCAAAAGGAGGATGTAAAATGAGAAAAGGTATGAAAAAATTTGTCAGCCTTTTGCTGGCAGCCATGATGGTAGTTTCTATGGTTGCATTCAGCACCGTTGTTTACGCAGATGCCAACCCGGATTTCAAGATGGGTGTCATTCTCGTAGGTGATGAGACAGAAGGCTACTCTGCAGCTCACATTGATGGAATTAAGAAAGCTGCTGAGGAACTGGGACTTGACGCAAGCCAGATCATCTGGAAATATAAAGTTCCGGAAGATTCCACATGTTATGATTCCGCAGTTGACCTTGTAGGTCAGGGATGCTCTCTGGTAATCTCCAACAGCTATGGCCATCAGACTTATATGGTGCAGGCTGCAATGGAATATCCGGATACTACTTTTGTTGCTATGACCGGTGATTTTGCAGCAATCAGCGGATGCAGCAATTTTAAGAATGCATTTACCAAGATTTATGAATCCCGTTATGTATCTGGTGTTGTTGCAGGCCTGAAATTAAAAGAAATCATGGAAGATGGTACTCTGACAGCAGAGACACAGCCGGACAGCTTTGATGCAGACGGCAATGTAAAGATCGGTTATGTAGGTGCATTTAATTATGCAGAGGTGGTTTCCGGTTATACCGCTTTCTTCCTCGGTGTACAGAGCGTTGTTCCGAACGTTGTTATGGAAGTAAAATATACCAATTCCTGGTTCGATATTGACAAAGAGGGCGCTGCAGCAGAAGCTTTGGTTGCCAACGGCGCTGTAATCATTGGTCAGCATGCAGACTCCACAGGTGCTCCGGCAGCTACCCAGAAGCTGTATGATGCAGGAACCATCTGCTACTCCATCGGATACAACATTGATATGCTTGAGACAGCTCCTACCGCTGCTCTTACTTCCGCAACCAATGAATGGGATGTATATTATAAATATGCCATTGAAACCGCTATGAACGGCGGAGACATTGAGGCTGACTGGGCAGAAGGATATGAGGAAGGTGCTGTAGCGATTACTGCGCTTGGAGAATCCTGCGCAGAAGGAACCGCTGACTATGTGGCAGATGTTGAAGCGAAGCTGAAAGACGGTTCTCTGAAAGTATTTGATACCACAACCTTTACCGTTGGCGGTGAGCAGGTTACATCCGCAGAGTGCGATATGTCCTTTATGGATTATACATCCGATCCGCCGACCGCGATCTACGAAGGAGAAACCGTAGAAGCCATTAAAGACGGATACTTTGCTGAATCTGAATTCAGAAGCGCACCATACTTCGCATTGCGCATTGACGGTATCACAGAAGATGCAGAAGCTGTAGAATAAAAACTCGGAAGCTTTTTTACGCAAAGGGGAGCTTAAATGCTTCCCTTTGCATTTTTGTGATGGTATAATATGAACACTTAATGAGCGCAAGCCAGAGGCGCCGCGGGAATTTAGTGAGAATATATGCCTGGACACTTAATGAATGCAAGCCAAAGGCGCCGCATGAATTTAGTGACCATGGTATAATATGAACACTTAATGAGCACAAACAAAACAGGGAAGGGAGGCACAGCTTAGATGGAATTTGCAGTTCAGTTAAAGAATGTGACAAAAACATTCGGAAAAGTTGTTGCCAATAAGGATGTATCGCTGGATATCCGCAAGGGTGAGATTCTCTCTTTACTTGGGGAAAACGGCAGCGGTAAGACAACACTGATGAATATGATCGCAGGAATCTATTATCCGGATGAGGGTGAAATCCTGGTGAACGGAAAGCCGGTGGAAATCCGGTCTCCAAAGGATGCGTATAGTCTGGGAATCGGCATGATTCATCAGCATTTTAAGCTGATCGATGTTTTTACAGCTGTTGAGAATATTGCTCTTGGTCTGGAAAAAACTGAGAAATTTGACATGAAAGCCATTCAGGAAAAGACACAGGCTATTTGTGACAAGTATCATTTTGATCTGAACCTTACACAGAAGGTCTATGAAATGAGCGTGTCCCAGAAACAGACGCTGGAGATTGTGAAGGTATTATACAGAGGGGCGGATATCCTGATCCTGGATGAACCGACTGCCGTACTGACACCGCAGGAAACAGAGCGTCTGTTTGAAGTGATCCGCAATATGAAAAAAGATAACAAATCTGTGATCATCATTACCCATAAGCTTCACGAGGTTCTGGAAATTTCCGACCGTGTAGCCATCCTGCGTAAGGGAGAATACATAGGTGCGGTGGATACCGCAGAGGCGACAGAGAACTCTTTGACAGAGATGATGGTAGGCAAGAAGGTGGAGCTGAATATTCAGCGTACCGAACCGGTGAATCCGGTCAAAAGACTGTCCATATCCCATCTGACTGTCTATAATAAAGAAAATGTCAAGGTCCTGGATAACGTGAGCTTTGACGCATACGGCGGAGAAATCCTGGGAATCGCAGGCATTTCCGGAAACGGCCAGAAGGAGCTTTTGGAAGCTATTGCAGGACTGCAGATTACATCACAGGAGAGCAGCATCAAATTCTACGAGCGGGGCAAAGAAAACAGCCCAATGGAACTTGTGGGGAAAACACCGAAGAAAATCCGGGATGCTGGCATTCATCTTGCGTTTGTTCCGGAGGACCGTCTCGGCATGGGGCTGGTTGGCTCGATGGGCATGACAGGAAATATGCTTCTTAAGAGCTATGGCAGAGGCCATTCTCCCATCACGGACACCAGAGGGCCGAAGAAGCTGGCAGAAAGAGTGAAAGAGGAGCTGGAGGTTGTAACTCCAAGTATCAATACTCCTGTATCCCGGCTTTCCGGAGGAAATGTGCAGAAGGTTCTGGTAGGCCGTGAAATCGCGGAAGAACCAACCGTTCTGATGACGGCATATGCAGTGCGCGGCCTGGATATCAATACCTCGTACACAATCTACAATTTGCTGGATGAAGAGAAGAAAAACGGAGTTGCGGTGATTTATGTAGGAGAGGACCTGGATGTACTGATCGATCTTTGCGACAGGATCCTTGTTCTCTGTGACGGCAAGGCAAACGGAATTGTGGAAGGCCGCCGTACCACAAAAGAAGAAGTAGGTCTTCTCATGACAAATATTAAGAAGGGCGGTGCTGGAAAATGAGTCATGAAAATGCAAAAGTAAAAGAGCCCTTTGTCCGCATTGTAAAGCGGGACGGAGCCACCCTTGGTAATAAGATTGCCGCGCGTGCCGCAGCGATTCTGCTGGCGCTGGTGGTGGATGCTGTCTTTATTTTTACAGTAACAGGACTGAACCCGCTGGCTGTTTATGGAGTTATGTTTAACGGAACATTTATGACCTCCGTCAGGTTTTCCTGGGCTATGCGTGACCTGGTGACACTGCTTTGCATCGGTATTGCGCTTGCACCTGCCTTTAAGATGCGTTTCTGGAATATCGGGGCAGAGGGGCAGGTTCTGATGGGCGGACTGGCTACCGCGCTTGTCATGGTAAAGTTCGGACAGAACATGTCTGCACCTGTGCTGTTTCTGACTATGTTTCTGACCAGTGTGATCGCAGGCGGTGTATGGGGCTTTATTCCTGCTTTCTTTAAGGCACACTGGAATACGAATGAAACACTGTTTACTTTGATGATGAATTATGTTGCTACAAGTATCGTTGCCTGTATGACCAACATCATGCGTGGAAAGGCATCCAGTCTTGGCAAGCTTAATATGTCCAATCAGGCAGGGTGGTTTCCGCAGTTTCTCGGCCAGCGATACAATATCAATATTCTGATCGTGGTGATTCTGACCTTTGTGATGTTCTTCTATCTTAAGTACTCTAAACAGGGATATGAGATTTCCGTTGTGGGAGAATCCGAGAATACGGCGCGTTATGCAGGAATCAATGTGAAGCATGTGACGATTCGTACCATGATCATTTCCGGTGCGATCTGCGGACTTGCAGGATTTCTGATCGTTGCGGGAAGAGACCAGACGATTTCTACCGCATCTGCAGGCGGCAATGGATTTACTGCGATCATTGTTGCATGGCTGGCAAAATTCAATACCTTTTACATGGCATTGATCTCTTTCCTCCTTATATTCCTTTCCAGGGGTGCGTCTGAGATTGCATCAGCTTACAGCCTGAATGATTTTGCTGCAAGTATTATCGAAGGAATCATCCTGTTCTTTATCCTGGGCAGCGAGTTCTTTATTAACTATAAGATGGTCTTTAAAGGTTCGAAACATAAGGAGGTGCACTAAATGAGTAATTTAATTGCATGGATCATCCGGGCGATTCCTTTCGGAACGATCATTATGTTTGGTTCCATGGGCGAGATCCTTACGGAGAAATCGGGAAACTTAAACCTTGGTGTTCCCGGTATTATGTATCTTGGAGGTTTTGCAGGCTTTGCCAGCTCCTATTACTATGAAAAGCTTTCTCCTGACCCGAAAGGCTGGGTGTGTGTCATCATAGCCCTGTTTGCAGCAATTGCGGCATCTATGCTGGGCGGACTGATCTTCAGCTTCCTGACCATTACCCTGCGTGCCAATCAGAATGTAACCGGTCTGGCACTGACGACTTTTGGTATGGGTGTTGCGAATTTTTTCGGTGTCTTCATCCTGAACGGCTCCAGCTATTCCGCAGCGCCGCTGGCAAATGCAGCGTTTGCAAAAAAAATCCCGTTTCTTTCTTCGAAGTTCGGGATCGTCAGTAAAACGGTATTTTCCTACGGATTCCTGGTGTATGCGGCCATTATCATTGCCATTGTCCTGCACTATGTGCTGAATAAGACAAGAGTGGGCCTGAATCTTCGTGCAGTGGGAGAGAACCCGGGTACTGCGGATGCAGCAGGCATTAATGTGACGAAGTATAAATATCTGGCTACCTGCCTGGGAGCCGGTCTGTCCGGTATCGGCGGCCTGTATTATGTTCTGGATTACAATCAGGGAATCTGGGCTACCACGGGGCAGATCGAGGCACTTGGCTGGCTGGCCGTTGCCCTTGTTATCTTTACCACATGGAAGCCGCTGAATGCCATCTGGGGAGCCTATCTCTTCGGTATGCTTTACTGGCTGTACCAGTTCCTTCCGAGTATCCTTGGGATTAAGGTGGCAAGCTATGTCACAGACCTGATTCAGATGGTACCGTATGTGGTTACGATCATCGTTCTGGTGGTGATCAGCTTCCGCAAGAAGAAAGAAAACCAGCCGCCGGAAAGTCTTGGATTGTCATATTTCCGTGAGGAAAGATAAAAGCAAAAGAAAAAGCAGGTTCCGTTTGCAAGTCATTGTGCGGCAATCCTGCTTTTTTATTTTATGATCTTTGGGAATCTTCCGGTAAATTCGCTTTTTTCAGGGCGAGATATCCGGCGGAGAGACTGCTGATTACGGAGACAGCATAGGCAGAATCATACTGATGGCTCTCTTTAAATGCATAGTAGCCCCCGTAGATCTGATACGTAAAGCAGATGTCCATTTCCGGATTTTCCCGGTATTCCGGGCGCATGCGGAACAGAAGATCTTTGATAGCGCCGGTGATCTTTTGGGGAAGGAGCATGCTGCGGGTATCTGCAAAAAGAATCTGAATGAGGGAGTTCTTGGCCTGGTATGCCTGATACAGGTCACGGGTGAACTGATCCGGTGTTTCAAATACCTTCTCAGGGTGCTGGATAGATTCCAGAATAGAATCCACAACCTCTTTTTCAAGCTGCTCTGACAGATCATAAATATCATGGTAATGAACGTAAAAAGTGGATTTATTGATTTCGGCTTTTTTGCATAACTCCGTTACCGTGATTTTTTCTAATGGCTTTTTTGCCCGTATTTCCAAAAAGGTATTGATGATGCTGCTTTTGCTTTTCTGTACTCTTTTGTCCATGTCTATTCTCCGACAATTGTTAAAATTCGTTGGTTATCCGACGTTTTACAAAAGGTGTTGGATGATTTTTGGAAACCAACCAGATATATTATACTCATAAATCCGACGGGTGTCTATATTTTTTCAGGAGGTTGTCCAATGGACTTTTATAGTTTTTACACAGGAAAAGAATTTGAAGCACAGGAATTTCTGGGAGCACATGTTTATGAAGGGGGAACCGTGTTTCGGACCTTTGCTCCGGCAGCAAGGCATATTGCGGTGATCGGGGAATTTAATCACTGGACGGAAGCCCCGATGCACAAAATTTATGATGGCAATTTCTGGGAATGTACCATACCGGAGGCAAAAGCCGGTATGATGTACAAATTCCGCATTTACAGGCAGGACGGAAGCTTTATTGACCATGCAGATCCATATGCTTTTTATTCGGAACTGCGGCCTGCATCTGCGTCTATCATCCATGACAGGAGCACGCATCAATTTCATGATGAAAAGTGGCTTCGAAAGAGAAAGGACACCGTGCATGGCCCGCTGAATATTTACGAACTGCATTTCGGTTCCTGGAGAAAGAAAACAGAAGCGGAAGACGGCTGGTATTCCTATGAAGAGCTGGCTGATATTCTGGTGCCGTATCTGAAAGAAAACGGATATAATTATGTGGAGATCATGCCCCTTTGTGAATATCCCTGTGATGCATCCTGGGGATATCAGGCAACCGGATATTTCAGTCCGACCTCCCGTTATGGGACTCCGGAAGGACTTTGCAGATTTGTAGATAAATGTCATGAGCATGAGATCGGAGTGATTCTGGATTTTGTTCCTGTGCATTTTGCAGTAAATGATTATGCACTTTGGAATTATGACGGAACAGCGTTGTATGAATATCCGAACAGTGCGGTTGGTGTGAATGAATGGGGAAGCTGCAATTTCATGCATTCCAGAGGGGAGACCTGTAGTTTCCTTCAGTCCGCAGCTTATTTCTGGCTGAAAGAATATCATTTTGACGGACTCCGTATGGACGCGGTGGGAAACCTGATCTTCTGGCAGGGAAATGCTGCAAGAGGCGAGTGCAAGCCTGCCATCCAGTTCCTGCAGGTGATGAACCGGGGATTGAAAGAGAGAATGCCCGAGGCATTGCTGATCGCAGAGGATTCTTCCTCCTGGGTCGGAGTTACCAGGCCAGCAGACCAGGGCGGACTTGGCTTTGACTATAAATGGGATCTTGGATGGATGAACGATACTCTGGCGTACTTTTCCGCAGAGCCGCAGTACCGGACAGATATGTACCATAAGCTGACATTTTCCATGCAGTATTTTTATGATGAACACTTTCTGCTTCCTTTATCCCATGATGAGGTGGTGCACGGAAAGGCTACGATTCTTCAGAAGATGGGAACAGAGTATGAGGGAAAATTCCCTCAGGCGCGGGCCCTGTATATGTATATGTATGCACATCCGGGCAAGAAGCTGAACTTCATGGGCAATGAAATCGGCCAGCTCCGGGAATGGGACGAACGGAGAGAGCAGGATTGGTGCATTCTGGAATATCCCAAGCATGATGCATTCCATCGTTTTATGAAAGATCTGAATCAATGTTATCTGGAAAACCCGGCCCTGTCCCGGAATGATTATGACAGGGAAGGATTCCAGTGGATCGACTGCCACCAGGAAGCAAAAAATGTGTATGTATTCGAAAGACGGTGTGCAGGCCAGAACATCCTGGCAGTTTTTAATTTTTCGGATGCAAAGCAGGTGTATGATGTGACGCCGACTTCCCTGGCTGAAAAAAAACTGACCCTTCTTATGGACAGCGACATGGACTGCTATGGCGGCAAAACTCCGGCAAAGAAGGTTCCTGTGAAAAAGGCGGAAACGAAAACGAACGCCGGAAAAATGCTGGAACTGCCGGCATTCTCGGGCAGATATTATGTGGTAGAGTAATAGAAATAGAGTGAAGATAGAAACAGGCTGGTTCCTTTGTTGGGAATCAGCCTGTTTTGGGCAAAGAGAACATAATGAAAAATGTTATTTTTATATTACAGGATATCAGTGGGGATGTATTATACTATATGCAGTCTGCCGAATTCAGGTGGAAAAAATTATGGCTTGTGAAAAAAGTTTTAATATGTTAAAAAATATGTGGAAGAAATAATAATTTGTGTTAAAATATGATTGCGGGATAGTAATATTTTACGGAAGGAATTACCAAAAAAGAAAACAGAGGATAAACAATGTGTGGAATTTGTGGATTTATAGGGAAACAGGAAGGGAAAGAGGCGATTGTCAATGATATGCTGAATGCAATCCGGCACCGTGGACCGGATGGGCAGGATGCCAGGATCAGAGAGGATGCCGCCCTTGGTTTCTGCAGGCTGAGTATTATCGACCTGGAAGGCGGAATGCAGCCGATGGATAATGAAGACGGAGAGATGACGCTGGTTTTTAACGGTGAGGTCTATAATTACAAAGCATTAAGGAAGAAACTGGAAAAGGCAGGCCATACGTTTGCGAATCATTCTGATTCCGAGACTGTACTGCATGGTTTTGAGGAATACGGAACCGGTGTGGTAGACCATTTGCGCGGCATGTTTGCCTTTGCCATATGGGACGAAAAGAACAAGCGTTTGTTTGCGGCCAGAGACTTTTTTGGAATAAAACCGTTTTATTATGCAATGATCAATGGCTGCTTTGTGTTTGCATCAGAAATTAAGAGTATTCTGGAATTTCCCGGATGTCCGAGAGAGGTCAACCGTGAGGCGCTGGAGCAGTATCTTTCTTTTCAGTATTCGATTTTGGATGAGACGTTTTTTAAAGGGATTTACAGGCTTCCGGCAGGAAGTTTTCTGACATATGAGAACGGCAGGATTAAGGTTGAGAAGTATTTTGATCCGGTTCTGACTCCGAAAAAAATGCATGGAGACCAGAAGATCATGGATCGTCTGGAGAAAGTGCTGAAGGAATCCGTACAGACCCATATGGTCAGTGATGTAGAGATTGGTGCTTTCCTTTCAGGAGGCGTGGATTCCAGCTTTGTGGCAGAACGATTCACCGGAAATAAAGCCTTTACCGTAGGCTTTATGGACAAAAAAAGCAAATATAACGAGATTCAGGTATCTGAGGAACTGGCGAAGAAACTGGAGCTTGAACACCATACGAAAAACATTGACAGGAATGAGTTCTGGGAGGCTGTTCCCAAGGTAATGTATTATCTGGATGAGCCAAGCGGCGATGCTTCCGCTATTGCGCTGTATTTTGTTTCCCAGGAGGCGGCGAAGTATGTGAAGGTGGTCACCTCCGGAGAAGGGGCAGATGAGCTTTTCGGCGGATATAACATTTATCTGGAACCGGAAGCTCTGAAATGGCTGAGCTGGATTCCCAAGAGCGTCCGCAAAAAGATCGGAAATCTTGCAGAGAAGCTGCCTGAGAATCTCAAAGGAAGAAATTACCTCATTCGTGCTGCCAAGGACGTAGAGGAGCGTTTTATCGGGAATGCCAATATTTTCAGCAATGAAGAAAGAAGACAGATCCTGCGTGTACCTACGGATGCACTTTCCACGGACCAGCTCCTGAAGCAGTATTACGACAAAGCAGCGAATCTCAAAGATGTGGATAAAATGCAGTATGTGGATCTTACCTGTTGGCTGGAAGGGGATATCCTTCTGAATGCGGACAGAATGAGTATGGCACATTCTCTTGAGCTTCGTGTGCCGTATCTTGACAAAGAGGTATTTAAGGTTGCGCAGGTCATGCCGTCCAATGCCAAAACCAGAAAGAATCAGACCAAGTACCTTTTCCGCAAGGTGACAGAGAAATACCTTCCACAGGAAAGCGCAAGCAGGAAGAAGCTGGGCTTCCCTGTGCCGATTCGGGTCTGGCTGAAGGAAGAGCCGTGCTACCTGGCAGTGAAAGAAGCCTTTTCCGGCGATACTGCCCGGGAATACTTCCGCTGTGACGAGATTTTAAAGCTTTTGGAAGAGCATAAAAAGGGAATCAGGGATAACAGCCGGAAGATCTGGACAGTCTATATGTTTTTGGTTTGGCACCAGGTTTACTTTGAAGGAAAAAGCATTTTCAATAATTAAAGCAGCAGTTTTTTTGATCGCACACCAATACGGTGTGCGATTTGGTTATCAAGCATAATAACACAGGAAGCTTAAAATAACTTTAAATTTTTTTAGAAAAGCCATTGACTTTGACGTAACGGAAAGAATTATACTTCCCTCATCAGGAGGTGGTACTTATGGAATATGGCATCCGGGAATTGTCAGAGCTTGCGGGAGTGAGTGCACGCACCCTGCGCTATTATGATGAAATCGGACTTTTGAAGCCCTTATATGTCAGTGAAGCAGGATATCGGTTTTATGGGGAAAAGGAGCTGGATGTACTTCAGCAGATTCTCTTTTACCGGGAGCGAGGCTTTGACCTGAAAAGAATCAGGAAGATTCTTTATCAGAAAGACTTTGATATTGCGCATGCTCTTGAAGAACATCTTCTGGAACTGGAAAGGCAGAGAAGCCGTATGGATGCTCTGATCCGAACAGTGAAACAGACTTTATTGTGTATGAAGGGAGAATGTGAAATGAGCGATAAAGAGAAATTTGAAGCGTTTAAGGAACGTGTTGTCAGAGAGCATGAAGAGCAATACGGATCAGAAGTCCGGGAGAAATACGGAGACGAGGAGATTGATGCTTCCCACCGTAAGATTCTGAATATGACAGAAGCAGACTGGGAGAGGTTCCGGAATCTGGGCAGTGAGATTCGCACCCGTCTGCAGGAAGGCGTGGCTGCCGGTATTTTGCCGGAAAGCGAAGAAGCACGCAGAATCGTGGTTCTTCACAAGGAGTGGCTTGGAAATACCTGGAAGGAGTATACCGCGCAGGCCCACAAAGCGACTGCCAATCTGTATATTGCGGATGAGCGGTTTAAGCTTTACTATGACAAAGAAGTCCCGGGCTGCGCAGAACTGCTGGAAAAGGCAATCCGCTTCTGGGTCGACAAAATCTGAACAGGGAAAAATCGTCACTGTATGGCCTTCGCATTGCTTTTCAATTAGTCAAAATCGATGAGGGCAGTACCGGCATATTTTTTATATATTCGGAATACACTCCTTATGAAAGTATTTTCGGGAGAATGCGATGTACTCATATGGAAATATACATGCCCAGCAGGAGAATGTAGATGAGGGAAAACTGCAGGTGACGGTACGGTCTGCGGAGGGGAACCGGCCGGTGGAAAATGCATTGGTGAGGATTTCTTATACGGGAGTTCCGGACAGTGTGATCGAGGAGGTGCGGACGGATTCCTCCGGGCAGACGCCTGTGCTGGATTTGAAAGCACCTCCGTTGGAATATAGTCTGGATGTGACGGAAGAAGCTCAGCCGTATTCGGAATATACGGTACAGGTACTGGCAGAGGGATTTGAAGAGGAAGAGGTCGCAGGTACGGAGGTGCTTCCTACCGTGCTTGCGGAGCAGGGCGTTCAGATGACACCGATCGCAGGGCCGGCGAGCCAGTTCGGAAGAATTGTAATTCCGCCCCATACGCTGTTTGGCGTTTATCCGCCGAAAATCGAGGAAGCGGAGATTAAGCCGGTCAATGAAACCGGAGAGATCGTGCTGAGCAGGGTAGTGATTCCGGAATTTGTGGTAGTTCATGACGGACCTGTACGGGATAATTCCGCACAGAATTATTATGTCCGTTACCGGGATTATATCAAAAACGTGGCCAGCAGCGAAATCTATGCTACCTGGCCGGACGATACCATCAGGGCCAATGTGCTGGCGATCATGTCATTTACTCTGAATCGTGTCTATACGGAGTGGTACCGGAATAAGGGGTATGACTTTACGATCACCTCGTCTACCGCTTATGACCATAAGTGGATGCGCGGAAGGAATATTTTTGACAGTATTTCCAGAATCGTGGATGAGCTTTTTGAAAATTATCTTTCCAGACCAAATGTGCGCCAGCCGATTCTGACACAGTATTGTGACGGGCGTCAGGTGGAGTGCCGAAGCCGCGGGTGGATGACCCAGTGGGGAAGCAAGGAACTGGGAGATCAGGGATATTCCGCCATTGAGATTCTCCGATATTTTTACGGGGATAATATGTACATCAATGTAGCGGAAGAAATTTCCGGCATACCGGCATCCTGGCCGGGCTATGATCTGGATATTGGTGCATCCGGAGATAAGGTTCGCCAGATGCAGGAGCAGCTAAACCGGATCGCAGAGAACTATCCGGCTCTTCCCACGATCGGAGTGGACGGAATTTACGGTTCCCGGACAAAAGAGGCGGTACGGAAGTTCCAGAGTGTTTTTGGCCTGCCCCAGACAGGAATCACGGACTATTCCACCTGGTATAAGATTCAGGAGATTTATGTCGCTGTGAGCAGAATCGCAGAACTGGTATGAAAGGAAACCTATTTCCCGGGAGTTCCTGCAGGAGATTGCAGGAACTCCCGGGAAATATTCAGAGGCTTTTATACAACGGAATTTTTTTGTAATTTTTGATAAAAAAGTTTTGCAATTTTTTTTAAAAAAAGTGTTGACATTCCGGAGGGGGTTTGCTATACTATCACTTGTCGCGAGGGGGAAAACAAAAACCTCCAGGGAAATGCGATATGCGGAAGTGTCGGAACTGGCAGACGAGCAAGACTAAGGATCTTGTGAGCATTGCGCTCGTGTGGGTTCAAGTCCCATCTTCCGCATTTTTTAATGCAATCAGGAGAATGCGAGGGTGTTCAAAAACCTTGATTTTACAAGGGTTTCGGCACTTTCGCATTCTTTTTCGATTCGAGGGTTTTTAGGTTTTTTGCCCCCAATTTGCCCCCAAGCTGCCCCCAGAAATTTATAATATCTTTACGTTCTCAAGCTGGATGTTGTCTTTCTTTTCCAGAGCCTTTGTAATGTGCAGGTAAATCTCCCGGGTGACCTTACTGTTTTCGTGCCCAAGCCTTCTTGAGATTGTGTCAATACTGACTCCGTTTTCTAAAAGCAGGGACGCATGGGTATGGCGGAGCGCATGAGTTGTGATCGATTTGCCAAGGATGTTTGAGGATAAATTCCGGATGTACTTGTTAAAACTAAAGAACGAGATATACCCACCTTTACTGGAATGGAAGAACAGATCCGTTCTTACTCCGTTCATGACCTCCAACTTCTTCATGTGAAGGCTGATCTGCGAACAAACACTGCGAAGCTCCGGTTGCATATACACATCCCTGATAGAGCAGAGGGATTTAGGGGTTGTAATCACCTGATTGACCGAATCCAAAGTTTTTGTTACATGGATAACGCCTGTTTTGAAATCAACATCTGCTTTTTGCAAAGCGGCAGCTTCGCCGAAGCGCAGGCCGGAAAGAGTCATAAATTGCGTGAGAAACTTCCATAAAGGCTGCTTCATCTGGGATAGCAATAGGTTAAGCTCACTCTGCTCCAAATACTTATCTTGGATTTTTTCTTTGTGAGGTCGGTCTTTAAAATTGTCCAGCTTGTCCAGAAATCGAATGTCCTCAATCAGATCATTCTTGTATCCCCAACGGATTAGTGCCCGGAAGCGCGTCAAATACTCATTGAGCGTGCCGGCATTCTTTCCGGATCCGAGAAGTTTTTTATTGATATAATTGACGGTCATTCTATTGACGATCGTATCCTTGCCAAATAACTCCATCATGGTATTGCAGGTGTGATAATTGCGGGTGTATGTAGCTTCTTTCACTGAAAGTTTCTGGTGATTTCTGTACTCTTCTACAAGTTCACCGAAGGTTATTTCTCGTATAGGAGTAACTTCCTGAGATGCCGCTATGCGCTCATTGAGCAACCTTTGAGCCATTTTTCTGCTTTGTGCGGTATTTTTCTCAAGCGTGACCGAAACCTTCTTTATTTGGCCTGTTAGATAGTCTTCATAGCGTTCCGAGAATTTAAACTTCCCGTTTCTTTCCTCAATCCACATGTTATCATCCTCCTTTGACTTTATATTTAGATTTCTTTAACTATTTTGGACATAGTTAAAGAAACATATAAAAATAGCATCCAACCGTATGTTTCGGTTGACCGGGTGCTCCCGAAGATGATACAATAATTTTGGTTGGAAAGTATATCTTCGGATTGCTTTTAAAGAATCCATTAGTTGTTCCATACAAGGAACGAGGATTGCTTTGTAAAGGGCGGTATTGGCGTACTGCCCTTGAGTTTTGTCTGGAACCGTTTCTGTTAGCGCAGGGACGGTTTTTTAATCCAGTAATTTATTGATATCCAAGAATGTCAATATGTAATTTATCCTGATCGTAAGTAGCATAAAAAACAAAATTGATACATCAGTGGTTTTATATTCGCTCCTCAAATAATCCCGCGCTCTTTGCAGTGTATTCCGGATTGCCTGCTCTGAACAATGATATTCTTCAGCAAGTTCTGCTGTACTCATTCCCAACAGATAATATTTTGCGGTGATGTCAAACCATCTTTTACTGCGCTTGTGTAAACGATTGAGCATATCATTAACAAAAAGACTGTTGTCTATTCGCTGAAAAGAATCACTCCCAGGAATGTCAATATCCAACGGCACAAGTCTTTTGTTGTTTCGCAGGTAGTTATAGGCCATTCTCTTTGCAGACACAACCAGCCACGCCTTTACTTTTTCTTCCGGAATCTCTCTGGTCAGCATTTGTTTATATAAATTCACAAACACGTCGTTTGTCACGTCCTCTGCGGCTTCCTTGACTCTCAGAATATTTCGGGCCGCATAGAAGACCAGCCGCCAGTTTTCAAAATAGTATTTCTGGAAAACCAGGTTTATATCATTCATTTCAGTCACCCCCATAAAATTGTAACATGGGGATTACCGAAATACTCCTGGTAATAAATGGTAATTGTGTGGCGTAAACCTTGCTAAAAAAATAGTAAAATTTTTGAAATTACTTCGGTATATTTTACTACTCTCGCGTGTTTAATATATATACCAATAAATCGGGACGAACGTTGATTGAAGAAAATATACTATTGTCAAAACATATGTTTGTGTAGTATATTATATACAAACAAACGTTCGAACGTAGGAACGGAGGGCAGTACATATGACAAAAGAGGATTACCAAGTACAAAACGCAGAGCTGGCAAATAAAAAGCAGGAACTCCACCAAATCATTGATGATATGACGAATCCTAAACTCGTGGATTATTTGCTCAACTTGATTAAAGCATTTTTGGAATTGCGGAGCTGATTAGGCTCCGCTTTTCCTTTATCATATAAACTTTCGATTATTAGTTTTATCGCAGCCCTGTCATTAACCGATAACGCATAAAACTTTCGTATCATTTCAATAGTTTCCGTATCGGAGAGTATTCTTGCGTCAAGTACGGTATCGGCAGAATCAAATTTTTCATCTACCAAATCAGATTTTCCAATTTTGAAATAATCGGCAATCTTTTGAATAGTACTAACCTGCGGCATACTCGTCTGTTTTATCCAATTCGTGACAGTAGAAGGTTGCACTTTTAAAGCATTTGCCAAATCTTTTTGCTGCATCCCATTTAACGATAAAAAATAAGATAAGTTTTTTGAAAATATCCTTTTCTGTTCATCGTCTGTAATCTGTTTCACTGATATCACCTCCTTAATTGCATTGTAAACCAAAAATGAAAATAATTCAACTACAATTTCATTTTATTTGAAAAAACTATTGACATTTCATTTAAAATGAACTATCCTGTTATCAGAAACAGAAAGGAGGAAAACAAATGCCTGAGATTACTTTAAAAGCAGCACGAGTAAATTCTGGATTGACGCAGAAAGAATTGGCTAGTAAACTGGGGGTTTCCAGCACTACAGTGAATAATTGGGAGAATGGCGATACTGAGCCTTCGCTGAGCCAATTGAGAATAATTAGTGAACTATCTGGTATTCCTATGGATTTTATTTGCGTGCGAAGATAATTCAAATAAAATGAAATGCATAAGGAAAATGATAGGAGGCAGCAAAACATGACTTACATAGAGTCTATCAGGGGATATCCCTATATGCCAAAACAGCAACTAGCAGAGGAATTTCACGTCAGTAAGTCAACTGTCTTCGCCAGACTGAAAGAAATCGAGACAGAAATTCAGGGCGGACGTTACAGCGACTATGCAATTATCAATGATGGGAATATCGTCCTGGTGAATGTCTTGGTCTTTATTGATTATCTGACATACAGACAGAAGCTGCGTGGGAAAAATACCAGAAAATACGTTCCAGCGTTTAACCCTGCTGAAATCACCAAAATCATTGGATGGGAAAATAGGCCTGTCAGAATCGAGGAAGCATGAAACGGATTGGTTTAATATTATTCGGCATCGGCCTAACCGGATTTCTGATCGGCGGAGCTGGCCTTGATGGGCCGACATCTACCGCAAGCGCAATTCTTACCGCTATCAGTTTTTTGGCGGCAGTAGCTGCGTATAGATTATGGGTGAAAGTAGAGCAGAGGGAAGCTTACGAGGAAGCCCAGGAGGAAAGGAGGAAAGAGGAAATTGAAGCAGCCAAGCAGATTGACACGCGACCAAAAGAAGCTACTTTCCGGGTGTGGCTTACGTCCTGCAAATTGGATGTTCCGCTTTGAGGGCAAAAGTTACTGGCATTTCTGGAACAAGATCACTGGAGAGTCAATAATGATTGATAAAGTCACCCGGGAAGTGGTGGATTGCAACACAAATAAAAAAAGCCCTGACACCGACCAAAGCACAGGACTTTTTACAAAAAACGATAGGTAATTAAACCTATCCTCATTTTAACAGAAACAGGAGGAAAATC
>JAUNGM010000010.1 GCA_030524545.1 Eubacteriales bacterium | reverse complement strand
CTTGCCCTTGATCGCCGCTTCTGTCAGGACCTTCGTGGTTTCCTGGAAGGAAGCCGCTGACAGGAAGGAATTGGTAGCAAGCGCTGCCTTGGTGATACCCAGCATTACCTGCTTGCCGTCCGCCGGCTGCTTGCCCTGTGCGATCAGCTCTTCGTTGAGATCCTCGTATTCCAGGACATCCACCATGGTACCGGGCAGATATTCCGTATCGCCGCTGTTCTCGATGCGCACCTTCTTTAACATCTGACGGACGATCACTTCGATATGCTTATCGGAAATATCTACACCCTGCAGACGGTATACACGCTGTACTTCACGCAGCATGTAATCCTGCACTGCACGGATCCCCTTGATCTTTAACAGATCGTGAGGGTTTACGGAACCTTCTGTCAGCTCGTCGCCGGCCTCAAGCTCCTGTCCGTCCACAACCTTGATTCTGGAACCGTAAGGGATCAGATAGTTCTTGCTTTCGCCTGTCTCACCGTTTGTCACGATGATCTCACGCTTTTTCTTGGTATCCTTGATCACAGCTGTGCCGCCGAACTCTGCGATGATGGCAAGACCTTTGGGCTTTCTTGCCTCAAAAAGCTCTTCGACACGGGGAAGACCCTGTGTGATGTCGTCGCCGGCAACACCGCCGGAGTGGAAGGTACGCATCGTCAGCTGTGTACCGGGCTCACCGATGGACTGCGCCGCGATAATACCTACCGCTTCACCTACCTGCACCGCTTCGCCGGTAGCCATGTTCGCGCCGTAGCACTTCGCACAGATACCCACTTTGGAACGGCAGGTCAGAATAGTACGGATCTTCACTTCCTCGATCGGCTCGCCTTTCTTATTCACGCCTGTATCCATGATCCGCTTTGCACGGCTGGGGGTGATCATATGGTTCGCGCCGACGATCAGCTTACCGTCTCTATCATAAATATCCTCGCAGGAATATCTTCCTGTGATTCTGTCCTTCAATCCTTCGATCGTTTCCTTACCGTCCATGAACGCCTTTACGGAAAGTCCGGGGATCTTATCCCTGCCTTCCGCACAGTCCATCTCGCGGATGATCAGATCTTGGGAAACGTCTACCATTCGGCGGGTCAGATAACCGGAGTCCGCAGTACGCAGAGCGGTATCGGACATACCTTTTCGTGCGCCGTGCGCAGACATGAAGTATTCCAGTACGTCCAGACCTTCACGGAAGTTGGATTTGATCGGCAGCTCGATGGTACGTCCGGTCGTATCAGCCATCAGACCACGCATGCCGGCAAGCTGTTTGATCTGCTGGTTGGAACCACGGGCACCGGAGTCAGCCATCATGAAGATGTTGTTGTACTTATCCAGTCCGGACAGCAGGGCCTTGGTCAGCTCATCGTCCGTCTTCTTCCAGGTATCTACAACTTCTTTATAACGCTCCTCCTCAGTAATAAGGCCTCGCTTATAGTTCTTGGTAATTAAATCTACGGTATCCTGGGCATTTTTGATCATCTCAGGCTTCTGCGGCGGCACGGTCATATCGGAAATGGATACGGTCATGGCTGCGCGTGTGGAATATTTATAACCTGTGGATTTGATAGCATCCAGCACCTCGGCAGTCTTGGTTGCGCCGTGGGTATTGATGACCTTTTCCAGGATCTGTTTTAACTGCTTCTTACCTACCAGGAAATCAACTTCCAGAAGGAGTTCATTTCCCGGAACGCTTCTGTCTACAAAACCAAGATCCTGAGGAAGGATCTCATTGAACAGGAAACGTCCCAGCGTAGATTCTACATTTCTCGTAATGACGGTACCGTCCGGCATCTTCTTGGTGCAGCGTACCAGAATCCTTGTCTGGAGGGTAATTGCTTTATTTTCGTATGCAAGAATGGCTTCGTTCACGCTCTTGAAGAACTTGCCTTCGCCCTTGTTGCCCGGTCTTTCCTGGGTCAGATAGTAGATACCAAGGACCATATCCTGAGAAGGAACGGCCACAGGACCGCCATCGGAAGGCTTCAGCAGGTTGTTCGGAGAAAGCAGAAGGAAACGGCATTCTGCCTGTGCTTCTACGGACAGAGGAAGATGAACAGCCATCTGGTCACCGTCAAAGTCCGCGTTGAACGCTGTACAAACAAGCGGATGAAGCTTGATTGCCTTACCTTCTACAAGGATCGGCTCAAACGCCTGGATACCCAGACGATGCAGGGTAGGTGCACGGTTCAGCATAACCGGATGTTCCTTGATAACCTCTTCCAGAACATCCCATACGGCCGGTTCAAGCTTCTCTACCATCTTCTTGGCATTTTTAATGTTGTGTGAGGTTCCGTTGGCAACAAGCTCTTTCATAACGAATGGTTTAAACAGCTCGATTGCCATTTCTTTCGGAAGACCGCACTGGTAAATCTTCAGTTCCGGACCTACGACGATAACGGAACGTCCGGAATAGTCAACTCGCTTACCAAGCAGGTTCTGACGGAAACGTCCGGACTTACCTTTCAGCAGCTCTGACAGAGATTTCAGCGGTCTGTTGCCCGGGCCTGTAACAGGACGGCCGCGGCGTCCGTTGTCAATGAGGGCATCTACTGCTTCCTGCAGCATACGTTTCTCGTTGCGGACAATGATATCCGGAGCACCAAGCTCCAGCAGTCTTTTCAGACGATTATTTCGGTTGATGATCCTTCTGTACAGATCGTTCAGGTCGGATGTTGCGAAACGTCCGCCGTCAAGCTGTACCATAGGACGAAGATCCGGCGGGATAACCGGAATTACAGTCATGATCATCCATTCCGGACGGTTGCCGGATTCACGGAAGGATTCCACAACTTCCAGACGTTTGATGATTCTCGCACGTTTCTGGCCTGTTGCATCCTTCAGTTCCTTCTTCAGTTCTGCTGCGTCCTTTTCCAGGTCGATTGCCTGAAGAAGTTCCATGATGGACTCAGCACCCATTCCTACACGGAAGTTATTTCCGTAGGATTCTCTGGCATCCTGGTATTCCTTCTCTGTCAGTACCTGTTTATACATCAGGCCGGAATCAGCGGGATCCAGGACGATATAGTTTGCAAAATACAGAACCTTCTCCAATACTCTTGGAGACAGGTCAAGGATCAGACCCATACGGGACGGAATTCCTTTGAAATACCAGATGTGGGACACCGGAGCAGCCAGCTCGATATGTCCCATACGCTCTCTGCGGACGGATGCTTTGGTGACTTCAACACCGCATCGGTCGCAGACAACGCCTTTGTAACGGATTTTCTTATATTTACCGCAATGACATTCCCAGTCCTTGCTTGGCCCGAAGATTCTTTCGCAGTAAAGACCGTCTTTTTCGGGTTTCAGGGTACGGTAGTTAATGGTCTCGGGTTTTAAAACCTCGCCTCTGGACCACTCTCTGATTTTCTCAGGGGACGCCAGTCCAAGTTTGATGGCATCGAAAGTCATTGGCTGATATGATTCTGTTGTATTGGTTGTTTCTGCCATGTATTCTTTCCCCTTTCTATTCTTCGTCATCAAGAGTTTCTTCGAACTCTAAATAATCGTCATCTTCGTCCTCGTCTTCTTCCTCTTCCACATCCACAAGCTCTCCGTCGCTGAATTCCTGCTGGATATAGCCGTGTTTGCTTAAGGATTCCTCGTCACGATGACCTCTGGAGTCGCCCTCGATGACAGAGCGAAGATCGGTATCGCCGTAATCTACGGTTTCCATGATTTCCACTTCCGTCTGGTCCTCTCTGAGAACCTTTACATCCAGACCCAGGGACTGCAGTTCCTTCAAAAGTACCTTGAAGGACTCCGGAATGCCCGGTTCAGGAATATTGTCACCTTTGATGATTGCTTCGTAGGTCTTCACACGGCCTACCACATCATCGGATTTTACTGTCAGGATTTCCTGCAGTGTATAGGAAGCACCATAAGCCTCCAGAGCCCAAACTTCCATCTCACCGAATCGCTGGCCACCGAACTGAGCTTTACCGCCCAGAGGCTGCTGGGTAACCAGTGCATATGGACCTGTAGAACGGGCATGGATCTTATCATCAACCAGATGGTGCAGTTTCAGGTAATGCATGTGGCCGATGGTTACCGGGCTGTCAAAGTATTCGCCTGTACGTCCGTCACGCAGCCGTACTTTACCGTCTCTGGAGATCGGAACTCCCTTCCAGAGCGCTCTGTGGGCTTTGTTCTCATCCAGATACTGCATAACATCCGGGCTGAGAACATCCTGATATTTCGCACGGAATTCTTCAAAGTCTTCCGTATTTACATAATCGTTAGCAAGTTCCAGGGTATCCTGGATATCATTTTCGTTTGCACCGTCAAATACCGGGGTTGCCACGTTGAATCCAAGTGCTTTTGCAGCAAGGCTCAGGTGGATTTCCAGGACCTGTCCGATGTTCATACGGGACGGCACACCCAGAGGATTCAGCACGATATCCAGCGGACGGCCGTTAGGAAGGAACGGCATATCTTCTACAGGGAGAACACGGGAAACAACACCCTTGTTACCATGACGTCCGGCCATCTTGTCACCTACGGAAATCTTACGTTTCTGAGCAATATAGATACGGACTGCCTGATTCACACCAGGGGACAGCTCATCGCCGTTCTCTCTTGTAAATACCTTGGCATCTACGATGATACCATACTCACCGTGAGGTACCTTCAGGGAGGTGTCACGTACTTCACGCGCCTTCTCACCAAAGATTGCACGCAGAAGTCTTTCTTCTGCAGTCAGTTCAGTCTCTCCCTTAGGAGTTACCTTACCTACCAGGATGTCACCGGCACGTACCTCAGCACCGATACGGATAATTCCGCGCTCATCCAGGTCTTTGAGAGCATCATCACCCACGCCCGGAACATCTCTTGTGATCTCTTCCGGCCCCAGCTTGGTATCGCGGGCTTCTGCTTCATATTCTTCAATGTGGACAGATGTATAAACATCATCCTGTACAAGTTTTTCACTTAAAAGAACCGCATCCTCGTAGTTGTAACCTTCCCAGGTCATGAAACCGATCAGCGGGTTCTTGCCCAGTGCCAGCTCGCCGTTGGCAGTGGACGGGCCGTCTGCGATTACATCACCGGCCTCCACATGTTCTCCCTGGAACACGATCGGCTTCTGATTGTAGCAGTTGCTCTGGTTACTTCTCAGGAACTTGGTCAGATGGTAATTCTCTTTTGTTCCGTCATCATTCTGGATGGTAATATCCGTAGATGTGGAACGCAGAACAGTACCGGATTTCTTAGCAACCACACACACACCGGAGTCTACGGCGGTCTTGGTTTCCATACCTGTACCTACAACCGGAGCCTCGGTAGTAAGAAGCGGTACGGCCTGACGCTGCATGTTGGATCCCATCAGCGCACGGTTCGCATCGTCGTTCTGCAGGAACGGAATCAATGCGGTAGCCACAGAGAATACCATCTTCGGAGATACGTCCATGTAATCGAACATTCTTCTCTCGTATTCCTGTGTCTCTTCGCGGAAACGGCCGGATACATTCTTACGGATAAAATGACCTTCGGCATCCAGAGCCTCATTCGCCTGTGCTACATGATAGTTATCCTCTTCATCAGCAGTCATGTAAACTACTTCATCCGTTACACGCGGATTCATAGGATCTGTTTTGTCAATTTTACGGTATGGTGCCTCGATAAATCCGTACTGATTGATTCTCGCATAGGATGCAAGGGAGTTGATCAGACCGATGTTCGGACCTTCAGGGGTCTCGATCGGGCACATACGTCCGTAATGGGAATAGTGAACGTCTCGAACCTCGAATCCGGCTCTGTCTCGGGACAGACCGCCGGGTCCCAGGGCGGAAAGACGTCTCTTATGGGTCAGCTCACCCAACGGGTTGTTCTGATCCATGAACTGTGACAGCTGGGAAGATCCGAAGAACTCTTTCACTGCTGCAGTTACAGGTTTGATATTGATCAGAGACTGCGGTGAAACACTCTCCGTATCCTGTGTAGTCATTCTCTCGCGAACCACACGTTCCAGTCTGGAAAGACCGATACGGTACTGGTTCTGAAGCAGTTCACCTACGGAACGGATACGGCGGTTGCCCAGATGGTCGATATCGTCGTCATTTCCCATACCATATTCCAGATGCATGTTATAGTTAATGGAAGCAAGGATATCTTCCTTTGTAATGTGCTTCGGAATCAGGTCATGGATATCTCTGCGGATTGCTGCTTTAATATCATCAAGGTTGTCATTTTCTTCCAGAATTTTTTCGAGGACAGGGTAATATACTAACTCTGTAACACCCAACGTCTTCGGGTCGCAGTCCAGCTCCACATGGCTGCGGATATCAACCATCAAACTGGAAAGAACCTTGACATTACGCTCCTCACCCTGCATCCAGACGTAAGGAACGGCTGCATTCTGGATCGCATCAGCCAGTTCTCTTGTCACTACGGAATCTTTTTCCGCAATGATTTCGCCGGTAGAGGCGTCTACAACATCCTCTGCCAGCTTATGGCCTACGATACGCTTATTAAAATGAAGCTTTTTATTGAATTTATAACGTCCTACTTTGGCAAGATCATATCTTCTCGGATCGAAGAACATCGCCATGATCAGGCTCTCTGCGCTCTCTACAGCCAGCGGCTCGCCCGGACGGATCTTCTTATACAGTTCCAGAAGACCTTCCTGGTAATTGGTGGATGTATCCTTAGTGAAGCTGGCCAGAATCTTGGGTTCTTCGCCAAACAAATCGATGATTTCCGCATTTGTGCCAATACCCAGGGCACGAATCAGCACTGTGATCGGAACCTTTCTGGTTCTGTCTACTCTTACATAAAATACGTCGTTGGAGTCAGTCTCATATTCCAGCCATGCACCTCTGTTCGGAATTACGGTACTGGAAAATAACCTTTTACCAACTTTATCATGTGCAATAGCATAATAGATTCCAGGGGAACGCACTAACTGGCTTACGATTACACGCTCTGCACCATTAATGACAAACGTACCCGTTGCAGTCATTAACGGCAGATCTCCCATGAAAATCTCGGTTTCCTTAATTTCTCCTGTTTCTTTGTTAATAAGCTGTACACGAACCTTCAAAGGCGCGGAATAAGTTACGTCACGTTCTTTACACTGCTCAATAGAATATTTCGCATCCTTCTCGTCAAATGTAAAATCAATAAATTTCAGGCTGAGTTTACCGCTGAAATCTTCGATCGGAGAAATATCATCAAATACTTCATTCAATCCTTCGTCGAGAAACCACTGGTAGGAATCTTTCTGGACTTCAATCAAATTCGGCATTTCCAGGACTTCTTTTTGTCTCTGGTAACTCATACGCATGCTTTTTCCAGTTTTTACAGAACGAATTCTGTTTTTTTCCATTGACGTTTCACCCCTGTTTTTTTATTTATTACCGCATGATCCTGCGTCTCACCTTGACAACAGGCATATCTTGCCATAATATAGCATTCTTCACTATAGCATAAGACCCAAAATGTGTCAACCAATTTTTATGAACTTTTTACATTTTTTCGTTTTCATCAAACCACTTTTGTCTGTCTGACAACCTCATTTCCATATTTGTCAGCCACTTTTATGGAAAGAACCGTTCCTTTTTTCTGGGCCTTTATCGGAACGGTGTATTTCCAGGTCTTGGTCAGTTTTGCGCTTCCCAGCTTTTTGCTGTTCTTTTGCAGATAAATACTCGCGGTTTTTCCTCCGCTGGTCACTCCGGTTACTTTTTTAGCACCCTGTTTTACAGGATTTACGGAGATATTCTCCACTGACTGTATTTTTCCTTTGCACTTGTAAAAACGAATGGCATAGCTTGCTTTGTTTCCCTGCAATGTGTTTTTCTTCTGTGCTTTCACTGTTGAATTGTAACAGTAAATTCCTTCTTTTCCATTGGAAACAGCTTTGTTGGATGCTATGGAGTTTACTGTAGAACTCAATACTGCGATTCCCCTCACACCGTTGCCGGTCAAAACATTTTTTTCCAATACGATATTATGGCTTTTCGGTCCTATGCGTATCCCATCTGATACACATTTCTTCACCTGATTACTTACGACCTTATTGCCGGTGCTTCCATATGCATAAGACGAACTTGTATAAAGATAGATTCCTGTATTCGTTGCATTTGACACCGCATTACCGGTAATCTGATTATTCCTTCCTCCGCCCATATAGATTCCGAAGCTGGTAAAGCCCGTCGGCTTTGTAAGCGCAATCGTGTTTCCGGTGATCTTACAGCCTGCACAGCGGTTTAAGCGGATTCCATTTCCCGGTCCCTTAATCACATTTCCTTTTATTGTGACCCCGCGGATCACATAGTCTCCTGCCGGAACACCGTACGTTGACCCGGTCACTTTTTCCCCTGCGATCTGAACTCCATAGCTTCTCCAGAGTGTTCCCGCAATATTGCAGGATCTGGCAAGGGTTATCTTATTGTTTGACACCACCACATTCTGTGCCTGCTGGTTCTGCTTCGATGTGGCTTTCTGTCCTTTCAGAAGGTGTGCATGTGTCCCCCTCATGGAAGTCACATAGACACCTCCGCCTACATTTTTCATGGTATTATCGGAAACGGAGGAATCCTTACAGTTCAGCAGCCATACCACTCTCTTTTTTACATTTGTAAAGACGTTATTGCGTATGATAATTTTGGTATATGGTTTGTTAAACATCATACTGTGGCTGCCGGCACCTGAGAATACATTCTGAAAACGGTTTTTCTCAATGATAATATCCGTACAGACCGTACCGTCAAATGGCTGATACCTGGGGAAGATTTCATCCAGGCACGCGTCAATCTGAATACATTCCTGATTCGTTTTTTCATATGGCTTCCAATAGCCCTCGAAAGTACAGCCCGTTACAAGAGCTTTCTTCACTCCTCCGAACTCCAGAAAGTGGGACTTCAGATTATTCTTGAATGTAGCATTCTTAATCGTCACGTTGGTAGCGTGTCCGATTCTGAAGCCGACAAAACCTCCCGGCTCTTCTTTATTGGCACAGGACGCATAATTGCAGTCCCAGGTTCCCCCTTCAATCGTAATGTTGCGGTAACCATTATATCCGCCTTTCGAAACTTCCGAATTTCCAAGCCGAAGAAGAATCTGCTTCTTCGAAGATACCTTCTTCATTACAGCACCTACCGCGTACAGATGGATGTTGCTGTACATGGAAATCGTTCCTTTTATTTCATAATTGCCGGGTGGAATAATGACTTTGTATGGATGGTCGTCTGTTGCCAGATCTTTTGCTTTATATAGGAGAATATTCAGTTCCGTAATAAAGTCCTCGCCCTCCTCCATTTGAAGGACAGCTTCCGTTTCACCAAGCTCGCTGCCCGGTTCTTCCTCTTCTCCCTCGGAAAAGAGTTCCTCCGGGTCTCCTGACGTGAACACGCTCTCTTCCGGACTCTGTTCCGAAGGCACTGCTTTCTCCGGACTGTCAAAAACAGGATCACTGCCGTCAGAAAAAACACCGTCAGAAAACACCTCCGGGGAACTCACTGCCGGTTCCTTTTCTCCGGCAACCGCTTCCTCTTCAGGTGCCTGAAAGACGTCAACATCTTCTGATGGCCGGCTTTCCTCCATTGGATCCGTATCCTCCAGAAAAATCCCGTCCGCTCCCGCAGCTTCCGTACTTCGGCCGGAGCCTGCTTTCTCCCCGCTCTGCAAAACAACCTCATCCTGCTGTTCTTCCACAAGCTTTTCCATCCAGGAATAGTCTTCCGGCTCTTCCGCACATACTTCCTCATCCTCTTCCCGAAACTGTGCCGCTATCTCCTGGTCCTCACGGACAATTTCTGTCATTGGATCCGCAACAGAATCTGAAGCAGCATATACTTCAGATACCATATTATTTCCGCCAAAGCCAAGCGATATGGCAAGTATCAGACTTACTCCTTTTGCAATCCACTTTCTCTGCATATATTCCACCCTTTGATAATCAGAATCATCAACAGTATTTGACAGCACTTAAAAACATCCTCTTTCTTTGCTGTGTGCCCGGCAACAAAAAAATCCCCATGATGACCTGATAATCAGGCCATCACAGGGATATAATCTACCGGAATTATTTAAGGGTAACCTTAGCGCCTTCAGCTTCCAGTTTTGTTTTGATGTCTTCAGCTTCTGCTTTGGAAGCGCCTTCCTTAACAACCTTCGGAGCACCGTCAACAACTGCTTTAGCTTCTTTCAGACCTAATCCGGTAACTTCACGAACAACTTTAATAACTTTAACCTTGTTCGGGCCTACTTCTGTAAGTTCTACGTCGAACTCATCTTTTTCTTCTGCTGCTTCTGCAGGGCCTGCTGCTGCAACTACAACGCCTGCTGCTGCAGATACGCCGAATTCTTCTTCGCAAGCTTTTACTAATTCATTTAACTCTAATACGGATAATTCTTTGATTGCCGCAATAAATTCTTCTGTTGTTAATTTTGCCATTTTAATTTCCCTCCATATAATAGATTTTATTTTCTTCTTCCCGTTCTGTATGCGGGATAAATTCATGAATGGGCCTGTGCCTGTAACTTAAGCCTCAGCGCCTTTTGCAGCGATTGCTGCTTCTGCTCCGCCAGCTTCTGCAACCTGATTAAGAACACGTGCCAGGTTGGTAATCGGAGACTGGATGCTTCCAAGCAATTTGCCAAGAAGTTCTTCTCTGGATGGAATCTGAGAAAGAGCCTGGATGCCTGCCTGATCGTTGTAATTGCCTTCAACAACACCAGCGATGAGCTCTAATGCCGGATACTGTTTTGCATATTTTGCAAGGATTCTTGCCGGTGCAGTTGCATCTGTGGTGGAAATTGCCAGAGCATTGGTTCCTTCCAGATGCTTGCAAAGGCTTTCGCAGTCTGTTCCAGCAAATGCACGGTTCATCATAGTGTTTTTGTAAACTTTATAATGAATACCGGATTCTCTTAACTCCTTACGAAGAATAGTATCCTGCTCAACAGTAAGACCACTGTAGTTAACCAGAACTACGGCCTGTGCGTCTTTAATGCTGTTTGCGATTTCTTCTACGATTGGTTGTTTCAGTTCTACTTTTGCCATGAAATGGTACACCTCCTTATAGATTTTGATATACCGCCGTCGCAATGAGAATATTCTGAAGCGGGAAATTCCCGCAGTCAAAATGCAGAAAAACCTCTGCAAGACCTTTTCCTGCATGTTTAGACATAAAAAAAGGTCTGACTGCATGACAGTTAGACCTCGTGTAATCCTGATAGAATACTTAGTCCTCGGTAGGCGTTTTCATCCTTATGCCTTGCGGCACCTACTGTCTTCGGCAGCGTTCCGTATTAAAATAGCACATCCTGCCGGGTGTGTCAATAGTTTTTTTATATTTTTACATCTGCTTTTTTTATATTTTTACATCTGCTTGCGAACGATTTTGTATTCGTCCCCCATCTGGAAGTACGGACACTGCCGGAAATTACCGGAGATGAAATGTGCCATCTCATCCTCGTCCAGATTTACTTCACAGATATAGCACTCGTAATCTTCGTCATATGTATAGTTGGCACAATATTCGCAGTTGCTGATCTTTCCCATGAAATTTCCCTCTATATAATTATTCTTCTATTGATTATAACATTTTCTGCGCCGGAAATATAGCTGAAATATCACAGAAAATCAGCAGTATGGAACAGAAGGTTACTGTTCACTCCCAAGCCTTGCACCGGCTGCAAGGCTATGGGCCAGTAACGTAGAATTGCCATGAATTCGGCACTTCGCCGTAGGCGAACTTTAAATGTGCCGAATTCGTTACTGTTTATGCCGAAGGCGTGAACAGTAACAACAGAAGATGTACCTTTCACCTTTTCAAAGCAATTCTTTTCGTTTATAATTCAAAAGTAACAGATATCAAATAAAACTTCTATTATATAATATAAATAATTGCAGGAGATTTTTATGAAAAAAACTGCCCATAAAAAGCAATGTTTACTTCGGACTTTAGCTCTTTTTGCCGCCCTTCTTCTGACTCTGGCTACTGCCGGCTGTTCTGCCGAACAACCGAACCATGCCTCCACCGGCAGCGAAGATTTTATCCGTTCTACGGATTTTAAACTGAACACGGTCGTCACTGTTACCATTTATGACTCTGAGGATGAATCTCTGCTCACAGAATGTATGAATCTATGTGATAAATATGAAAACATATTCAGCCGTACCAATCCGAACAGTGAGCTTTATAAGCTGAATCACCGTCAGCTCTCCTCTTCCGGAACGAGCGAAAATACCCGGCGTGTATCCAAAGAGCTGGCAGACCTGCTGTCAATCGGGCTTACCTATTCCCGGCAGTCGGACGGTGCCTTCGATATTGCCATTGCTCCTCTGACCGAACTCTGGAGCTTTTCGTCTGAAGATCCCAGTGTACCGGAAGATACAGATATCCGTGATGCCGTATCCAAATGCGGCCTGCAGGGTGTCTCCATTGACGGACAAAGTATCACCCTTGAATCTCCTGACACAGCCTTTGATCTGGGCGGCATTGCCAAAGGTTACATTGCCGACCGCATGAAAGAATATCTCCTGTCCCAGGGAGTAACCAGCGCCACTATCAATCTTGGCGGAAATGTGGTCTGCGTAGGCTCCAAGCCCGACGGAACCCCTTTTACAATCGGTGTACAAAAGCCCTTTGCTGACCGCAATGAAACGGCTGCTGCCATGAAGATCACAGATAAATCCGTGGTTTCTTCCGGAATTTATGAACGTTTTTTCGAAGAAAACGGCACACTTTATCATCACATCCTAAACCCGAAGACCGGTTACCCGTATGACAATGAACTTATTTCTGTTACCATTATTTCCGACAAGTCTGTGGATGGCGATGCTTTAAGTACCACCTGTTTTGCTCTTGGATATGAAAAAGGAATGGAATTTATCGAATCCTTTCCTGATGTGGAAGCAATCTTTATTACGGATGACTATGAGCTTCATTATACTGAGAATTTTGAGCAAAAAATCACACTTGTCAAAACAGCCGCACAAACACAATAAGCCATCCGGGCAACAGCAAAATACGGTCCCGAAACCTGCTTCTTCTCTGCATGTTCCGGGACCGTTTCTTTTCGGCTTTTTCTCAGCCGCTGCCGTTCATTCAGTTACGATTCATTTCTTTTCCGGCTCAATGATATGGGGATTTAAAATATCCACACCCTCCTGCCCCAGAATACACAAAAGCATTTCCACATATTCCTCATACGTCAGGCTTCCATCGGGTGTCAAAAGTTCAAAATCCGTTTGATATACATTGGCAAAAACGCCGGTTTCTTTCAAGCCATTCCGCAGATAAAAAGCTTTCCGCCGTCTCCGGTCTTCTGCGTTTGACGCATTCTCGTCCTGCATCTCAATCTCAAAAATATATTTTTGATTCTTAAATCTTTCCTGTAAGGCACGCACAGCGCGGCTCCCATTCCCTCCGTCCCGTTTGTCAGAAGCTATGGCAAAATAATCCAGAAGTGCAGTCTTTCCTGCCAGCATATTCATAGCAAGACCGATAAATTCTCCATTCTCCTCAATAGCTAAAAGTTCCATTTTTCCCTGCTTCTGAAGTGTCTCCAAAAGAGCAGTCGGTTTCTTTTCTTCTTCCGGAAATGCCTCCTCATAAAGGGCATACACCTGTTCCCGATACCGGCTGCCGTGTGTAAGAATATCTAAAAATTCCATATAACCCTCATCCGATCATGTCCGGCCAGGACAAAATTTCCCGTGAGATGCGCTCTTCATAATCGCCCTCAACTTCCTGGCTCCGGCCGGCTGCAAATACATTTGTTTCCACTCCCCAAACATTATCCTGATATTCCCATATATGAAATGTCAGTCCCCGAAACAGAAAGTCCAGACTTCCGCAGCCATCCTCCTCTGTATATTGATACGTGATATTTTTCTCCTTCAGCGCTTCCTGTATACGCTCTAACCGCATATGATACCTCCCATCCGGCAGACTGCCTGCTTCTCTTTCCTTTCCGTATCTGACAAAATGAGCACTTAACCGTGCCCGGCTCATTCCACAGATTTCATCGTTCCATTTTATGGTAACAGTATACCAGATTGTTTTTCAGATTTCAAAAAATCCAGTTTCCCTCCGTTCCTGTTCCGCAGCCGTTTTTGCGGCTCGATCCAGGCTATGGCAGGGTTACTTCGCCGGCAATATCCACGGAGAAATATTCAGTAATTTCCCTTTTATCCTCTGTCTGTCCAAGCACCCACATCAGCTTTGTCATTGCAGCCTCAGCAGTCATGTCATATGCCTGCAGGACGCCTGCCTCAAGCGCCCGAAGACCTGTTTCATAAACAGAAAGATTGCTGCCTTCATATCTGCACTGGCTGCCTGCAAGAACAACCATTCCGTGATCTGCGGCATCTTTTACCGCCGAAATAAAATCATGCTTCAGAAACGGCATCCCGCCCAGGCCAAATCCTTCTATATAAACACCTCTGCATCCCTTTTCTCTCAAATAAGCAAGAATATCGGGAGAAATCCCCGGATATAATTTCAGCAGAAATACTTTTTCAGAGCAGGCTGTCTGCGGCCGGAAAATCCCTCTTTTTTTCAAAAGATTTTCCCTGCGGATATGAAGCCCAAGCGAACTGATCTCCCCAACATAAGGATAATTGATACTTTCGAACGCATCGAAGCTCATGGTACGAACCTTTGATGCCCGACAACCCAAAATGACCTTTCTGTTAAATGCCACAAATACTCCCGGACAGCCGCTGGCTGCCATATGGATCGCACATCTGCAGTTTTCCAGGGCATCTGCAACGGGATGGGCAATGGAAAGCTGACTTCCCGTCACAACAACCGGAACGGAAATATTCTGCAGCATAAAGGACAGCATAGATGACGTATAAGCCAGAGTATCTGTTCCGTGAATCACCACAATTCCCTGATATTCACCGCAAACCTGCCCGATTCTTTCTGCAAGGGCAGCCCAGTCCTCCGGAAAAATATTCGCACTGTCCACAGAACGAAAATCTTCCGTTTCCAGCTCCAGGTTTTTGGAAACCAACTGCAGTTCTTCCAGCATCTCTCCGCTTCTCATTCCGGGCACAAGCCCCTTCCTGCTATTTACCGAGGAAAGAGTACCGCCCGTATTTATGATCAAGATTCTTTTCTTCATAGTCGTCTCCCGAAAATTTGCTCATCATTTTTATCTTTCTCAAAACCATTGTAGCAGATTCGCCGGTTATTTTCCATGTAAGATGTCAATTGTTAACTGATCAGGTAGAGGAAGTATGCAGCATATCCCGCAAGCATGACAAGTCCGCCCGTCCTGGACAGCTTATGATCTTTGAAGACACAGACCCAAAGGAGAACTCCCGCTGCTCCTGAGATCAACATATCAATCACAAATTTTGCTTCAAATACCACAGGCGTGATGAGCGCCGTAGTACCTACCACAAACAGGATATTAAAAATGTTGCTTCCTACAATATTTCCAATCGCGATATCCGCTTTGCCCTTTCTTGCTGCTGAAACGGATGTAACCAACTCCGGCAGAGAGGTTCCAAGCGCAACAATAGTAAGGCCAATGAGGCGTTCGCTCATACCCAGGATCTTCGCAATGGCGGTTGCCGCATCTACTGCCACATCGCTTCCCAGCATAATGAGCCCAAGTCCGACAACAACCAGCAGGAGGAGCTTCCATACCGGCTTTTCTTCTGCATTCTCCGGTGCTTCCTCCTTATTTTTCTTAGCCATCCAAAACAGATACGCAAGATAAAGAATAAATGCAGCCCAAAGAACGGCACCTTCCCAGAAAACAATTTTATTTCCTGTATAACCAAGCACAAGCAGCAAAATTGTAATCGCCAGCATATACGGGATTTCAACCTGTACTGTGGACTTTGCAACTGCAATCGGAACAATCACGGACGCAATGCCCAGAATGATCAAAATATTCAGGATATTACTCCCCACAATATTCCCAATAGTAATTCCCGCATTTCCCTTCAGCGCTGCCGTAATACTGACTGCTGCCTCCGGTGCGCTTGTTCCCATAGCCACGATCGTAAGCCCGATGACCAAATGAGGAATCCCAAATTTTTCCGCAATGCCGGCAGCTCCGTCCACAAACCAATCTGCTCCCTTTACCAGCATACAAAATCCCGCCGCCAGCAGCAGCACCTGCAATAAAATCTCCATCCTCTCGTTCCTCCTGTTTTCCCTTTCACGTATTTCAGGCAGTTCTTACACAATTTGGCACAGCGGGGCGTTTTATTGCATAGAAACATGACGGAATAATTTCTATACAATAAAAAACGAGCCCATTACCGCACACAAAAAATGCGATAAAAGTCTCGTCCTTATTTCAGTACATATCCCGGCCGTTATGGCGTGATGACGTGATATATAACATCCTCTCCGGATGCGAACTACTCCCTGATATCGGAATAATTTTAGCAAAATATGCTTTTTGCGTCAAGCAGAAAATCGGCTTTTTACAGAAAAACCAGGCGGCAAAAAACTGACAGGAAATCAGATAGTTGATAAAAAGTTGATATTGATATACTATTATGGTATTTGGTGAGGTGATACGGATGTATAAAATTCTAATTGCAGACGATGAACATGACGTTGTCTGCCTGCTTAAGGATTACTTTGAAATAAACGGCTACTGTGTAATTACGGCATACAGCGGCCGGGAAGCAGTTGAAAAATCAGCACAGAACCCTGACATTATCCTTCTTGATGTGAATATGCCGGACGGCGACGGCCTGACCGTATGCCGCAGGATCCGCGGCCGCGTTTCCTGCCCGATCCTGTTTCTGACTGCCCGGATTGAAGACAGCGACAAGATCAGCGGCTTTTCGGCAGGAGGAGACGACTATATTATAAAACCCTTCTCCATTGATGAGCTTGGGGCAAGAGTCTCTGCGCATATCCGCCGCGACCACAGAATCACATCTAAGACGAATACGCGCTGCTTCGGCGCCCTGACCATTGACTATTCTGCCAAATCCGTCTCTTTTGAGGATACCCGGCTCGAGCTTGCCAAAAAGGAATATCAGATCATTGAACTGCTCTCCATAAACTGCGGCCAGGTATTTGACAAGGAGAGAATCTACGAGAGTATCTGGGGCTATGATGCGGCAGGCGGCAGTTCGGTCGTTGCCGAACATATCCGGCGTATCCGCGCAAAGCTTACTCCATATGGAGAAGAATATCATATTGAAACAGTTTGGGGAATGGGGTATAAATGGGTAAAATAAAGCAAAGAAAGCATTCATTGAAATGGAGTTTTATTCTGTATCTGCCGCTCTGCCTGCTTCTGTCTTATGCAGGCACTTTTGCGATTGGAAATGGAACCAATTACGTACAAGACTGGTATGAGGACCGGCATCCGGAACTTTTTTCCCATACAGAGCAGCATTACCAAAGCGTAGATGATGAGGACATCACATACTCTGTTATAATCGGACGTATGCTTGTCCCGTCAGAGAATATCATATCTGCCCTTCCTTACGGGGTCATCAGCTTTGCCCAGGTGATCCTGATACCTCTTTGGGTTCTTTTTTGCGTGGGGATCACGGGTATTATTTATTACAATCGTGAGTTGAAAAAGCCAATCGCTCTTCTGCTTGATGCATCCGAAAAAATATCCGAAAACCAACTGGATTTTGAAATCCAATCTCCCAAAAATAATGAGCTTGGTATGCTTTGCAATGCATTTGAAGAAATGCGATCCGCTCTCTATGAAAATAACCGTGAAATGTGGCGCTCTCTTGAGGAACGCAAAAGACTGAATTCCGCCTTTTCCCACGACCTTCGTACACCCCTTACTGTGCTTCGGGGATATACGGATTTTTTATTGAAATATGTTCCGGAGGACAAGGTTTCCCGGGGAAAACTGCTGGATGTTTTATCCATGATGAATGGTCAGATCATCCGCCTGGAGCATTACACCAGGAAAATGAATACGGTTCAGAAATTAGAGGATATCGTGCCGCGGGCTGAAGAAATCCCTGTTGATAAGCTTATGGAACAGCTCCGTGAAACGGGTAAACTGATTTGTTCAAAGAAGCAGTTTCATATGGATTTTTCAGCAGACTGCAGCACTGTTTTTGCTGATCCGGAGCTTGTCATGCAGGTATATGAAAACCTCATGGCAAATGCCTGCAGGTATGCAAAAAATATGGTAAGTATGCAGTGTAATATTTCAAAAAATATGCTGAAGATCACCGTACAGGATGACGGAAACGGTTTTACGGAAACGGCGCTTCAGAATGCCTTGGAACCGTTTTTCCGTGACGAAAAAGAGCCGGACAAAACCCACTTCGGACTGGGGCTTTATATCTGTCGGATACTTTGCGCGAAATGCGGCGGAAATCTTACGATTTCCAACTATAATAACGGCGGATCTGCTGAAGCAGAATTTTTCTGCGGGAAAATCTCCGAAAGTAGATAAAAAGTTGAAATTCATTTTTTATCATAATGGCATGGCCGAAGGGCTGTGCTATTTTTTTGATATAGCAGGAATGCGTGAGGCACATTTTTTACGGAGGTAATGCAATGGATAAGACAGAGAAAAAAATAGTACTGGAACACGTAGATAAATTCTACGGCCGGACGCAGGCACTTTTTGATATCAATCTAACGATTCATCATGGAATGTTCGGACTGCTTGGACGGAATGGAGCAGGCAAAACCACCTTAATGAAGGTTCTCGCCACACTTCTTTCCAAAAAGAGCGGAAGTATTACCGTATGCGGGATCCCTATTGAAAATGCCAGGGAGATCCGGACGATCACAGGGTATCTTCCACAGGATTTTTCCATGTATCCGATGATGACCGTAGAGGAAAGTCTGGATTATCTCGGCATTCTTTCCGGAATGGACAAAGAGCTGCGCCGGGAACGAAGCCGGCTGCTTTTAAAAAGTGTAAATTTAACGGAACAACGGCACAAAAAGGTAAAGTCCCTTTCCGGCGGAATGAAGCGCAGGCTGGGAATCGCACAGGCTCTGCTCCATGATCCGCAGGTGCTGATCGTAGACGAACCCACCGCCGGTCTTGACCCGGAGGAGAGGATCCGCTTCCGAAATCTGCTGTGTGAGGTCGCCAGGGATCGGATCGTCATTTTATCCACACATATTGTCGGAGATATTGAAGCCACCTGTGAGGATATTGCGATTCTGAATGACGGCAGGATTTTGTGGCAAGGTACCGTTTCAGAGCTGATCCGAAACGCCCGGGGCAAGGTTTTTACGGCAAATATCAGCAGGAAGTTTCTCTTCCAATTCAAAAAGGATCACATTGTCACAGGGATGCTTGCGCAGGATGAATATGTTACCGTCCGGTTTCTTTCCGAAAAAATCCCGGATCTTAAGAATGCGGCTCCCGTCCCGCCAAATGCCGAGGATGCTTATATGTACTGTCTTCTCCGCAACGGCTGTGAGGTAAATGGAGGTGAAGTATAATGCTGTTTATCAGGGAATGTAAGAAGGTACTGTTTTCTCTGACCTTCTGGCTTTATTTCATTGCCGTGCTCGCAATGTTTTTCACACAATTTTATCCTGACTGCAGGTACGCAGTTACGGCTCCGGTTCCCGGGCAGGAAAACTACGGAATGACAGCAAAAGAAATTCCCGAAACCCTCATGCCTGCAGCGGCCGAAAGCCTTGTCAGCGAATATCTGTCAGGAAGCTTTAAAGCGTATCCATTAGGGTTTTATAAAGAGGTGCGTCTGAATGCAAAAAAGAAGGAAAAAATGGCAGAAATCATCACTGAAATTTCCGGTATTTCAAAAGAGCAGCTTGACAGCTTTACGGATTTTCAGGAGGGCGGATATTTCATGACAGAAGATGGTTCTTTTTCTTATATGGAACCGACTTTGCCGGAAATCCATATACCGGACAGCCTGACTTATGAACATTTCCGGGAACTGATGAGAGAGGCGGACGAACTGATCGGCGGTGGTTCCAAATATGCAGATGAAAGTATTGTCAATAATTTTTCTCTTGTTCCCAAGACCTATGAGGACGCTTTAGAAGAGTATGAAGAATTTGTAAATGATGATAAGTTTACGATCGCCTATGCCCGTCTTTACTGCGATTATCTGGGGATCGTCATTGCCATTCTGCCGGTATTCGCTGCCGTATCGATTTCCGGGCTTGACAAAAAATCAAGAATGGAGCAGCTTTTTTATGCACGCAAAGTCTCTTCTGCCAGACTGGTTTTTACCCGCTATGCAGCGCTTATCATGACAATGTCCCTGCCCATAATGATCACCGCAGGAATTGCGCAGAGTAAGGTTATCGGACTGTATTCCGGTGCGGATCTGGATCAGTTTGCGATCTTTCAATATGCAGCGATATGGCTGCTTCCCTCTCTTATGACCGCATCCGCTGTGGGAATGCTGGTCACAGAAGGGTGCTCCGGGCTTCTCGCAATTTTTATCCAGGGAGCCTGGTGGTTTGCAAGCACCTTTGCGTCCGCCGCAGGTCTGACCGGAAGCTTCGGAAAACTGACGCTTGTTCTCCGGCATAATTCACTTTCCGAACGAGGCCTGTTCCATTATGAAACCTTCATTTTTAACCGTGCATTTTTTGCCGGAATTTCCATTCTTGCAGTTGCTTTGACAGCACTTATTTACGCAAAGAAAAGGAGGGGACGCTGCCATGTTTTTCAGATCCGCATTCCGGATTCTTGGCATAAATCTGAAGCATAATTTTCTTCCGCACCTGGCTGTTTCACTGGTGATCGCCCTGCTGACGCCTGTTGTTTTCGGCATATCCGCTCTGGATCCGATACTCAGCGCACAGCCTTTGGAAATGCTGCTGCCGCTTACAGGTACGGTTGTTCTTACGCCGGTTTTTCTTCCGGAACAGGATGAAAATATCCTCGCTCTGATGCGCTCCAAACGGACAGATTACCTTGCCGTATGTGCAGTCCGGGTGGCATATTCCATAGTTTATCTCGGCATTATCATCAGTGGGTTTGTGGGCTTTATGAAGCTCCGTGAATGCCAGGTTACGCCGCAGCATCTGATCGGAAGCCTGGCCACCGCGCTGTTTCTCGGTTCCCTTGGATTTCTGGCTGCAGGAATCAGCAGAAATGCTGCTGTCGGGTATATGGTATCGTTTATTTTCTATATCGCAAATTTTTCTTTGAAGGAGAAGCTTGGAAAGCTCTTTTTGTTCTCCATGTCGGTGGGAAGCTTTGAAGAAAAATACTATTTGCTCGCTGCTTCTGTACTCATGATCGCAGCAGCGTTTCTGTACCTGAAAATCACCTGGCGCAGAGCATAAGAAGGGATAAGAAACGGTTAAGATTGTTGACTCCGGCTGTTTTTCATACACCGGAAGGAAACAGGAGGCCGCTGACGCAGCCCCCTGTTTCTCCTATGTCCGGCACCTTTTAGAACCGAAGTATATTTCCTTAAAAAATTCAGTCTTCAAATGTCACTTCTTTATGATAAAGCGCCCTTTCATCCAGAAGCTGCTTGAAGGTCTTGGTCTTCTTATTCTCTTCATAATCGTCAGACCAGTAGTAGCCTTTCAGTTCGTCCATATACTCAATGTAATCACAAATGTAAATATCAATCTTCGATACATCCCGGTCCTGAACAGCAAGTACGTTTGCCGATCCGCTGACGCCTCCGTATGGTAAAATATCTCCGTTCGCATCCAGCGCAACTGTAAAATAGTCATAGCCTCCGCCGTCGTCAATGGTAATCTCAAAAGGTGTCTTTGTCACAGATACAAGCCCCAGCCCGTTTTCATCTACATCATTGATTTGTTTGACGATTGTTTCACTGGTATTTTTCGAAACATCAAAACGAAAACTCCACGGTCCGTCCACGCTCCAATTCTGATAGTCGTTTGGATATCCATAAGCACCAGGATACCGTTCCGTATATGCATTCCACATTTTTATATAAAGCTGATGTTCTATTTCCGCTTCTTCTTCTGTAAACCCGGCGTAATCCTCATCCGTCAGCCCAAGTCCATGTTCTTCCATTTCTTTCTCATATTCTGCCAGGAGATCCTCCGGCATTTCCGGCATTGTTTCCGGATTCGCTTTGGTACCCACAATCTGAGGAATATTAAGCTCTACGGAAAAACTGTCCGGTATTTCCACCTCGGCCATGTAGTCCTTGATGTCCGGGCCGCCTGCCAGCGCAATGGCTTCATCCGTTAAGTCTTCTATTCCAAGAAGTTCACAGATTTTTGCGCTGACTTCTTTTGTCATATTATCCAATTCATCCTGCGTAATTCCCTTCTCAAGTAAGAATTCATCCCTTTTCTTATAGTAGGATTCATAATCGCTGCTGTCTGTGGTACTCGTAAGATCACACCGCAATACACCCGCATAAGTATGCTCATCTACCATTTTGCCGTCAACATCTTCGTTTGCTAAAATCTCGTTATCATTATAGCTGAATTTCAGTGTGCTATTGAATAAATCCAGAATTACCGTTCCTGTTTCATCATCCCAGAGCATTGTGTCCGGAAATTCCTCTTCACTCGTAATCACCATACTGACATAAAGCGCCACATCATTGCAATATACTTCTGACAGAGTGACCGTCATGCCATTGTGACTCATACTGTAAAGGCCGCTGCCTGTGTCTTCTGTATTTGTATCCTGCGCTCCATCCGTATCCGCAGCAGTCTCAACTGCCTTCACCGTCTCGTTACCGCCTGCCTGCTCTGTACCCTCTGCCTGATTCTCGCCTCCTGATGCGGTTTCCTTCAATGGTTTTGCATATTTGCTGAAATCCCCGGAAAATCCAAGGGACTGCCCGATTTCCTCAAACACATGGCCTACCAGCGGAATCTGTGCAGCAAAGGCGGGATTCGTGATGCATACCGCCGAAAATACTGCTGCGGCCGCTGCTGTTCCGGCGAAAGCCCGGAAAAATGCCTTTTGCTTTCTCTTCGTATGTCTTGTGTTCGTATTTGCCTTGTTTCTGCATCTGTCCCGCCCCTGTATCTGCCCTGCTTCCGTATCTATGCTGGCTTTGCATCTGTCCTTTATTTGTGCAAAAGCCTCGTTTTTTGCGGCCTCCGCTTTCTCCGGCAAAGGGAACTCCCTCTGCATGATCCTCCGGATTTTATCATCCAGCCGTGTATTTTCCAATTCCGGAAATTCGATCTGTTTTTTCATTTGAAATCCCTCCCTGTCTGCTGATTCGATTATCTCCTGCGCTCATACTGGTTGGTTTGGAATCACCGCCAAGATAAGCTGCGCGAACCTGTTCCCTGGCCCTTAACAGCCGCGTTTTGACCGTGTTTTCCTTTAGGTCCAGCAGTTCTGCGATCTCGGAAATTTTAAATCCCTCCACATAATGCAAAATGAGAATGACCCGGTATTTTTCATCCACCAGCTCCAGCATTTCCTTAAACTCAAACTCTGCCAGAGAAGCATCCTGCCTGGCCGTTTCAGGAAGTTCCCCGGGCATATTTATTCTCTGATAATGACCCAGGATCTGATTGCATTCATTGATCAGGACCCGTATCATCCAGGTTTTGAAATATTCCGGCTGCCGCAGCGTATGGATCTTTTCAAAACATTTTAATATTGTATCCTGTATGGCATCTGCCACATCATGGTCATTTTTCAGTATTCCCCGGGCTATCTTGTACATGGCAAGCGAATTCTGCTCCATTAGCTCAAGAAATGCATCCACATCTCCCTGAATCGCTTTCTTTACAAGCTGAATCATCGTATAGCCCTCCTTTCCAAGCAGTTGCACCGCTTTATTTATCATCCGAATGATTTTGGTTATTACACCTATTAGATTGAGCTGCACGGGAAAAGGTTTCAAAATTACTTAAAAAAAATGCATCCTCTATTCGAAGATGCACTTTTATTTTCAGGAAATATCCGGTATTTCAAGACAAAACCTTTTTCCTCTCCGCTGCAAAAGCGTTCCGTTTCATTAAACGCCAGGTCTCGCTACATAACCATTCTATTTTATCTATGCTCCAAACGCAGGTACTTTTTTTTCGTAGCAAGTCCGCCGCGGATGTGGCGTTCCTGCTTGTTCACGTCCAGTACCGCCCTGGCCTGGCTGGCAAGGGACGGGTTTAACTGGGTGAGACGTTCGGTTACGTCTTTATGTACCGTCGATTTACTGATTCCGAATTTCTTTGCTGTCTGCCGTACCGTTGCCTTTGTTTCAATAATATAATTGGCAATCTCCACTGCCCGCTCTTCGATATAATCTTTCAAGGATAAGCCTCCGAAGACGCTGTTTTTACAGTGTATGCGGAGAAACTAAAACGCATGAATAAAACAGTTATTGTCTTCAGCGCTCAGAATATTCCAAACAGCGTATCGGCATCAAATAATACATCATTCGGCAGATTTAATCCGTACTTTTCTGCAAAAGCATTGATAAATTCATCGGTAGGCTCCTTATATTTTTGATATTCCCGTTCCAATTCTTTTTTGATTTCTTCTCGCTTGGTATATGCTTCTTCTTTATCCGCATAGACAATCCCATACATGCTGCCATACGAAACGTAAATCTCATATGGTGCATCTGATGCCGAAAAAAGGCTCACTTCTACTTCTTCGTTATATACTTCACAAATTTCCAGATACGTTTCTTTATAATGCCGTTGTTCCTCTGTAAACGTATGTGTTACATTTCTCCATTCCATCATATTTTAATTACTCCCTTCCGAAACATTTATTCCTCTCCGGATATTGTTTCTTCCTGTCTTTGGCATTTCTCTATTCTTATCATAAACTCCGTCTGCTCCCCCACCTTTTTACTTACCAATTCAAAAAGATTCTCTTTCGTTGCAAACAGATTCTTCGGATTTCTCCCGATAAGCAGATACTGGTTTTCATCATCCTGAGAAACATATTTTCTTGTATCATCATCCAATAAAATGTCTGCATTATCAACCACTATCAATTTCCCATTTGTCTGACATAAAATCTCTTTTATGTTTTTCTGATAATCAAAATAATCCAGACAGAGAATTCTCGGATTCATTGCCATACATTCTTTTATAAAGGAAAAAGCTGCAGTCTTACCTGTTCCAGGTCTTTGCACTCTGTCAAATAAAACCCTTTATACAGAATCACTCTATTTCACCTGCTGACCTTTCTGAAATATTTGTATTCATTTTACAGTATCCTCTCTTAAAAAGCAATGTAATAAAGCCTCCGATGATCCATGTCACCAGAGGCCTTATTTTTATTTTATTCTCCAGAAGAACCGTTCTATTTTGTTAATACCATGTGCAGGTCAGCTCCAGATTACCTTGAAAGTCTTGATCTCATACGGCTTAATGGTAAATACGGCATTATACTCCCCGCATTCAATCTCCTGCTCCGTTTCCTCCAGCATAGTACAATCATAAACTGCTTTTACGCTGCGTCCAAATTCCATGGAAACTTTTGTACGGCGGTTAAAGGTCTCGTACAGACGCACGATAGATGCATCTTCATCCTCCGCCTTTTTCACAACTTCGATCATAACATTTGGCACATCCACGCTTACGCTGGAATATACTGCCGGAAGGGTTCCGGGCGCATTTTCTTTTACTATGGCTTTCATTGGATTGTTCAGCGCATATGCTTTTCCGATAGTTCCTGCTTCGCGGAAGCCACCTTTATGAGGATAAATGGAGAATGTAAAGCTATGGTGTTCTTTATCCGCATCCGGATTCGGATATACTGCAGACTTCAAAAGAGAGATGCCGATGACACCGTCATGGACATTAGCCCCGTACTTGCAGTCATTCAAGACACTGACTCCGTATCCGTCCTCGGACACATCCAGCCATTTGTGCATGCATACCTCAAATCTTGCAAAATCCCAGGAAGTATTGTAGTGTGTTTTTCTGGTAACATTTCCGTACTGGATTTCAAAGGAAGCCTCATCCGTATGGATGTCCACAGGAAACAGCGCTTTCATGAAGATTTTCTTCTCATTCCAGTCGATCTCATTACGGATACGAATCTCAGGGCTTTCTGCTCCCAGAGAGATATACTGCACGATCACGGAATCCAGGTATTTTCTTGCAACCTTGATAGTGCACTGTACCGGTCCTTCTTCTACAAGTAAAATCTCCTGTACATCTGTGATCTCCCAGGATTTTTCCGTATAATAGTTATTCACATCCCAGGCGTCATAATTGTGGGGACGGTCTTCATAGGTCATCAGTACATTTCCGTTCTGTCCTTCTTTCAGAAGTTCTCTCTCTTCTGTTTTATCATAAATGGACGCAATCTGACCGTTTTCTGCAAGCTCTATTTTTACAAAAGCATTTTCCAGCTTCCGTGCGGAACCAAAAACAGATGCCTCCTTGTTTTCTGCCGCTTTCCCTTCTGACACTTCAAAGGTTTTGTATCCTTTGGACGGTACACCAGAGGCATGGAACAGACAGGTTCCGTCAGCAAGCTTCTGAACAGGATATTCGCATCCATCGTCCAGAACTACAGGATTTGCAATCTCTTTTGGACACAGGAATGCTACCGTATCCTCTCCGGTCATACTGTTGGGGTTGAACACCACCAGGGAATGCTTCGGGGCATCCACTCCCTCTGCGATTTCCCGCAGAGCCTTTGCTTCCAGAAGTCCGCCCTCTTTCAGGATATATTCGTATTCCTTTTTGGAGTCTTCATATACTTCTTTGATCGAAGATCCGGGCAGGATATCGTGGAACTGGTTTCTCAAAGCAATCTCCCACAGATTATAGATTTCCTTTCCCGGATAAGCAGAAGCAAGCAGTTCCCTGCTTATTTCAGCAAACAGCTCGGTGTTTTCCAGAAGAAATTCTGTCTTGCGGTTATACTTTTTGTTTCTTGCCATGGAAGTATAGGTTCCTCTGTGATACTCCAGATAAAGCTCTCCTACCCAAACCGGGAGATATTTCTGTCCTTTCACATTTTTCTCCAGTGTATGGAAAAAATCGTAAGCAGTACTCATGACTGTACGGGGGCATCCCGGGATGCCTTTGGCAAGTCTTCTCTGGTTCTCCAGCATATCCCTTACCGGGCCGCCGCCGCCGTCTCCATAGCCAAAAGACATCAGTACTTCATCATTCAGGTATTTCTGGCTGTATCTTTCCCATCCGCCCTTTACCTGGGAGGGGTTGATATAGGCATTGTAAGTCGTAAAGTGCTCTGTCTCTGTTCCGCCCTCTACGGCGCCTTTGTTATAATCCCTGCTTGGGCTAAAATGGGTGAGGATCCTGGTTCCGTCGATCCCTTCCCACTCAAAGGTATCATACGGCATTTTATTAAACTCATTCCAACTGATCTTTGTTGTCATAAAGTAGCGGATCCCGCATTTTTTCATAATCTGCGGCAGTGCTGCGGAATAGCCGAAAACATCCGGCAGCCACAGGATCTCGTTGTCTTTTCCGAACTCTTCTTTAAAGAACCTCTTGCCATGCATGAACTGGCGCACCAGAGATTCACCGGAGGAAAGATTACAGTCCGCTTCTACAAACATTCCTCCTTCGGTCTCCCATCTTCCTTCTTTGACACGCTCTTTGATCTGTTCATATACTTCAGGTGCATTCTTTTTTACATATTGGTAAAGCTGCGGCTGACTGGACATAAAGATGTATTCCGGATACTGTTTCATCAGTTCCAGTACCGTAGAGAAGCTGCGTACTGCTTTATCCTCCGTCACGGCAAGGGACCACAGCCATGCCACATCAATATGGGTATGGCCGACGCAGTAAACCTTTTCCTTATCTTCCCCTGTATATTTCTCATAAAATTCCCGGGTGATATAGTCCTGTGCTTTCTCAAGGGAAGCATCATACTCTTTGGAATGTTCCTTCCTCAGATCTAGAAGGTTCAGGGACTCATTCAGGGTCAGGATGATATTCCTGTAGTTTTTGTCAGACTCCGGAAGAAGTCTTGCGATCTCATAGGGAACAGACAGGTCATAAAAATACGTCTCTGTCTTTCTGTCCAGAACCTTGATGCAGGAATCCATCACCAGCCGGAAATTGTTGTCTCCGGTAAAGGCAGACAGCACGATCCTGTAGTTTTCCCCTGCTTTTGCATGTTCCGTCAGGATCACTTCCCTGTGGTTGACATCCAGTCCCTGTTTTCTGATATTGTTTACATAGATCGAGAACTGGGGATTCGTTCCGTCCCATTCTCCTTCTCTTCCTGTTCTTAATTCATAAACCGCACATTTTCCTTCAAATGCTTCCGGAATGGTAACGACTGTCTCAAACCAGAAATATTCTCTGTGACCTCCCCAGAGCTGCTGTGAGCTTAACGTTTTCCAGGTGTCTGTTTGAATCTTTCCGACATCCTGAAATTTTTCCCGCGACTGTATGTAGCGATACTCCGGAATCGGTGTCATGTCCGTATAAATTAACCCTTTGACATCTGCCAGGAGTTTTCCCACTCTCTCTTTTATAAATATCATCTTCTATCTCCTCTTCAACTGCTACTCTCCGTCAAACGTTATCTTCATCGTTTCCCCATGACGGATAAACACTTTTTGAAATCCACATAACTTCTTATGGGGAATATATTGAAACTTCAGTATGGAATATTCCGTATCCACAGGCCCATGATTTGTCACTTCAACCGTGTTTTCATCAAGCCACTTTTCTGATAGATCAGCATACGTAAGCCCATGTCCAAATTCAAACACCGGTTTCCCCTGATAGAACTGATACGTTCTGTTTTCCATAGAATAATCATCAAAATCAGGCAGATCTTTTGTACTTTCATAGAATGTAATGGGAAGCCGTCCGCTGGGCGATACCTCGCCAAAGATAATATCTGCTGCTGCCAGCCCTCCCATTGCTCCCGGATAGAAGCACTGTAAAATTGCATCGCATTCTTTTTTCTGAGCGGAAAGATTCACACAGCTTCCGCTTACATTGATAAAGATAACAGGCTTTCCCAGTTTCATGACCGCATTGTACAGTTTCTTTTGAGAAAGGGGAAGTTCCAGGTCCAGTTTGTCACCGCTCGCATCACTGTTATATCCGTCTCCTTCCTCCCCTTCCAGAGAAGGATCAAGCCCCATGCACATAATCACAACATCTGCATGATTTGCTGCAATAATGGCTTCTTTTTCACTTGTACCCAAACTGTTTATGTTGGCCTTGTCGTCAAAGAGATGGCAGCCTTTTGCATAAATAGGTTCTGTGTATTCCTGCAGCCCCCGCAGTATCGTATAATACTTGGACGGAGTTCCGTTATAATTGCCCAAAAGGATCGTCTTTGAATCCGCGTTAGGGCCAATGACCGCTATTTTTTTATCTCTGCTAAGGGGAAGTATCCCGTTATTTTTCAACAGAACGATACTCTCTCCGGCCATTTTCCGATTTATTTCCATATGCCTTTCGCATTCGATCACATCATACGGAATTTCATCATACTCACAATCATCATCAAACATCCCCAGTCTAAAACGGGCGGTAAACAGCTTCACAACTGCTTCCGTAATTGTCTGTTCACTGATGAGGCCCATGGCAACCGCAGTTTTCAGCCACTTGTAAGCAGTTCCACAGTTTAACTCACAGCCGTTATTTACAGCTAAGGCTGCACTTTCTGCTTCATTTTCCGTTACCTGATGATGCTGGTTGATATCGCAGATCGCACCGCAGTCAGATACTACGTAGCCTTTAAATCCAAATTCACCGCGCAGAACATCATGAAGCAGATAGTTGCTCGCACAGCAGGGCTCTCCGTTTACTCTGTTGTAAGCCCCCATGACAGCCGATGGATCCGCATTTTCTATACAATATTGAAATGCCCATAAATAGGTTTCATATAAATCCTTTTTGTCAACAACTGCGTCAAACGAATGGCGTTCGCTTTCCGGGCCGCTGTGTACTGCATAATGCTTCAGCGTGGCATCCACTTTGCGGTATTTTCCATTTCCCTGCAGGCCTTTGATAAATGCAGTGCCCATCCTTCCTGTCAGATACGGGTCTTCTCCATAAGTTTCGTGGCCGCGTCCCCATCTTGGATCACGAAAGATGTTAATATTCGGAGCCCAGTAAGTAAGCCCCTGGTAAATATCCGTTTCCCCGAATTTTTTGTACTCATTGTAGTTTGCTCTCGCCTCATCCGAGATTGCTTCAGCCGTTTCAAACATCAGATCCGTATTGAAACTTGCCGCCATGCCGATCGCCTGCGGAAAAACAGTCGCTCTTCCGGCGCGTGCCACTCCATGCAGCCCTTCATTCCACCAGTTATATGCCGGGACTTGGAGCCTTTCTATTGCAGGTGCATCATACTTCATTTGTGCTGTTTTTTCTGCCAAAGTCATTTTTTCTACAAGTTCTCTTGCTCTCTTCTTAAAATCCAATGGTTATTTCCTTTCCTGATGAAATCTGAATTTTCTGCATCGTTTCATAATAGCCATGTCCGATGGCATTTCCGCTTCTGCTATGGTCGGCCATCAGTGTCACAACCGCATCATAGATTGTATCATTTGTTACTTTCAGCATCATTTCTCCGGAATCCTTCTGAACCAGCTCTGCAGTCACATGGTCAAAACAGAACACTTCCCTCCGGTCCAGATCCACATAGATTCCCGGCACTTCTACATAGGTAAGCAGCATCGTTACCTCCGGCCAGTTGGATGCATATAAAAATTCTCCGACGGTTTCTTTGCCCTCCCAGTCACTGGTCTGTACACGTTCATTGATGTACCCGGAAGGAAGATCCGGGCCTTCCAGAGATTTTATTGGCCGTTCCGTTAAAGAGACAAATTGGGAAACCGCATGGCTGATGCGTCCAAGCCACCGCAGATATTTTTTATCTCCGGTAAAGCGGTAAAGCTTCAGCATGGAATTTCCGGACAGGGTACAGATTCCCGGTGCAGAATGTTTATTTTGTGCATTGGCAAACACTGTCCCCATCGTATGGATACCAAGTTTTTTTGCAGTGCTTCCTTCAGGAAATGAAAAATCATAGCTGATCACCCAGGTCACAGCCAATTCAAATGCTTCTTTTGCGGCCTTAAGCCATTGCGCCTTTCCTGTTGTCTCATATAACTGCACACAGGTTTCCAGGAATGCAAAGGCTGATTCGCTGTCCGGTGCCTGGCAGATTTCCCCCGGTCCTCCATTCATGATTCCCCGTTTTAGGTATTGATCCCAATACAATTCTCCCAATGCTTCCGCAGCATCCAGATACTCCTGTCTGCCAAGATATTCATATGCCAGGGCCAGAGCAGCCGGTGCGATCGCGGCACTGGCAGTATCTCCCTGGACAATCCTCTCCTCTTTCATATGGATAAACTGGCCCAACTGTCCGTTTTTCTTATAAAAGCGTACCATTGCATCCGCTGCAAGAGCAATACCTTCTTCCAGCTTTTTCCAGTGACGCCCGTGTTCCCGTAGATACATTGCCTGCTTTAGAAGAAAATAGAGAAGATCTGCGTCTTTGCGCACAAGAAGAATCCGGCTGTCCGGTTCCATGGAATCATCTCCATATTTTATTCCTTTCGCATACATGGGAACATACCATCCATTTTCATACTGAAGTTTTTCTATAATAAAGCGGATAGTGCTCAGTGCCTGCTCATATGCTCTTCCATCATCCTCCATCAGAAACGGATAGGAATTTATCCCCCCGCCTACCCATCCTGCCTGCCAGCAGGCCGGCGGAGCATCACTTTCTGTTCCTACGCAGAAATAGCCTTCTTCAGAGAAGTTCCTCTCTATATATTTTTCTTTTATTGCTGTGTACGCTTTGGAAAATGGAATGCTTGCATATGCGTCTCCTGTTTCCAGGCTCTCCCGCAGGTCATGAAATGCGGCAAAATACCCGGTTAAATCCTGCGCCGGAATCCGGTAAAAGGATACCTCAAGCTCAATCTCCTCACCGACCTGCAGCCGGATGCCCTCATCATCAGAAACAGCATCACAGACAGGAAAAAAGCCTGACCCATCAGGAAGCTTTCCAAAGAAATATTTTGTTTTCTCCCTTACCGCAGGACATGACACAGAAAAGCCCATCTGTCCCTGCTTTTGGCTCACGGTAAAGCCTGTATATCTTCCGTGCACCATATGCTTTGCCAGAATCAAGAGCCCTTCCTTTTTCTCTCCGGAATAATAGCCCATAGCAGGCGTACTCATATCCCCGGAACAAAACTGGATACGGGACTCTTTTCCATCCTTATCCAAGTGAGGAATATCCGTGATAAACGGCTCCCAGCCTGCTTCCGTTTTCTCTGCATGGTACGGCGGATACGGAATCCGGATACTGGTCATGCGGTTGCCATCATATACGGCGGCCGGTAAAAATACATATTCTTTCCCCGACCACTTCTCCTGCGTATACTCCAATGCTACGGAAACAGGTTCTTTCAATGTCTTCGTCAGCATTGCTCTTACCATAAAATGTTCTGATCCCGCTTCCTTCTTTCTGGTGCACCGAAGGAAACAGGGTATGGTCTCCATATTTATACTCTGCTCTGTTCTTGTTCCGTCAAGCTCCCAGCATTCCGTTTTTACCGGAATACTGCCTTTATACTGTTTTATCATTACCTGATATCCCATGATATCCCTCCCCGAACAGCATTTCGATTCGTTACTTATTTAAAAATAGCGGCCCGGTAAAAAGCTCTTCCGGACCGCCGCCTGTTTCATATCTTTGTCGACTTATTTACCGACTTATTTATTTGCTAACTTATTTGTTTGCGCTCCACTCATCTAACTGTCTCTGGATTTCATCAATGATGACCTGGCTGCCTGCCTGTTCCAGCTTATTCAGGAACTCCGGCATAACTGTTTCCGGATCTACGGCGCCTGTATCCAGACTCAGCTGGTATTCCTGTACTACTGCGCTGACACTTGCAATCTCGTTCTGAACAGTTGTTGAATCGAATACAAATCCAAAGGCTACGGAAGTCTTTCCTGCTTCATTCATGGCAATAGTCTGCTCCCAGTCATCTTCTACCTGACCTTCTTTTAAGTATGCCAGGAACTGATTTCCGTACATCCAGTCTGCATTCGGTGCATATCCAGAGTTTTCGATCGGGGCAATGTAGTCGCCGTCCAGTTTCTCATAATGAACACCTTCAACACCCTGGGTGATCAGGTTGTACAGATATTTGTCCGTATTAAACAGATTCAAAAATTCTACGGCCTTTTCCGGATTTTTGGAGGTACGGCTTACGGCTGTCATAGTTGCGGTAATTCCGGAAGTCGGAAGCCAGGAATCGGAAAGCTGTACCATAACTATCTCTTTGCCGCCGTACATTTCGGACTCGCCCACTTCAATGCCCGGTTTTAAGTTGCCTACTACTCTGGCCGCATGTTTTCCTGCTGCAAGGTCTGCCGTATAGCTGGTAATTGTGGAAGCGTCCGGACGGATATATCCCTTCTGGCTCCAATCATACATCAGTTTATAATGATCCATTACCTGCGGAAGCTCAAACTGGTTTACTACCTTCAGTTCTTCATCATCCAGCATTACGACACCTGGAATATGTCTTCCTGCAAGCTCGTCATAGCCCATAGCCTGTGTCATCATACCGAGAATACCGCCTGCATCTGCTGCAAATGGATACATATCCGGATTGTCTTCCTTGATTGCTGCAAGGAGCGGTTCCAGATCCTTCAGTTCTTTTACGGAATCCACATCAAAATTATATTTGTCTACATACTCTTTATCAATACTAAGGCAGTTTGTCATGGTCCAGATCTGCATATTGGGAACCGCATAAATATTTCCGCTTACTGTTGCAGCATCCCAGCCTGCCTGCGGTACGGCATCTACCAGCTCCGGTGCATATTCGTCAAGCAGGTCATTCAGTTCCAGGAATGCATTTTTATTGACGTTATTATAGAAATTGTTGCTCCAGTTTGCAGTGTAGCAAAGGTCAAATTCTTCTCCTGATCCAATGACCATCTGCATCTTCTGATCGTAGCTTCCGAAATCGGTTTCCACGATTTTCAGAGTACAGTTCAGTTTATCCGTCAGATAGGCATTGACTTCCTCCAATACGGTGTTCAGATCTGCCTGCGGGCCATTTCCGCCCACATACCAGGTCAGTTCCACCGGTTCATCCGCATAACAGGTAACTCCTGTACCCATTACACCAAGTGCCAAAGCTGCTGTTAAGAAGATCGCTGTTTTTCGTTTCATATTTTCTTTTCCTCCTAATATGATTTTAAATATTTTTACAGGCATTTGTCAAATGCCGAAAATCCTGTTTTGTACTGGAAACCCTGTTTCTTTGAGGCTTCTATTTTTTTATTCTTTCACGGCTCCTACTGTCAGTCCCTTTACAAAATACTTCTGGAAGAATGGGAAGATTACCAGCATAGGGCCTGCTGCCAGCAGACAGAGTGCCATACGTGCCGTTTCATTCGGCATATTACTGATATCTATGCTGATGTTCCCGGCCTGCATAGAGGTTGTCAAAAACTGTATGTTATTCATGATACGGTACAAATAATACTGAAGCGATGTCAGCTTTGCATCATCAATGTATAACATGGACAGCCACCAGTCATTCCAGTAAGTAAAGGCGGTCAGCAGTCCGATGGTTGCAAATGCCGGCTTTGACACCGGAACGATGATGCTGAAAAAGACGCGCATCTCGCTGGCTCCGTCCATTTTTGCCGCATCCACCAGGGACATGGGAATATCTGCAAAAAATCCTTTCATCAGAAACACATGCCACGGTATGACAATATACGGCAGAATCAATGCCCAAATGGTATCTTTTAAATGGTAATACTTCGAGATCATAATATATGAAGGCACCATACCGCCATTAAACAGCAGTGTAAAAAATACCAGGAACGACAGTATTCTTGAAAATTTAAAATCCTTTCTCGCAATTACATAAGCCAGCATGGATGTGGTCAACAACCCGCCGATCGTACCCACAACCGTCACAAATATCGTTACTCCGTAAGACATCAGGATCTGCTTCGGGCTTTTTAGTATGTAGGAAAAAGCATCCAGAGAAAACTTACTGGGCCAGAGCTTATATCCTTCAACTGCAAGGCTTGTCTCCTCCGTAAATGCCGCAGACACGATCAGAAGCAGCGGGAATACACAGATCACTGCCAGAAGAATAAATACTCCATTAAAAACTATTTTCTGTACATACCTGTTTGATCTTTTTTCTATCATTTTTTCATCACCTCCTAGAAGATCGCGCTGTCCTTGTCAATCTTCCGCACAACCAGGTTGCTGATCAGCACAAGTGCAAATCCGACCAGAGACTGATACAGACCTACCGCAGAGGACATTCCGATATTGCCCGTAACACGCAGAGCACGGAAAACATAGGTATCAATTACATCCGTAACGGAATACAACGTTCCTGAATTCCTTGTAAGGAAATAGAACATTCCGAAGTCCGCATAGAAAATCTTTCCGATCTGCAGCAGCGACATAATGATGATGACCGGCTTCAGGCAGGGAAGGGAAATATAGAACGCCCTTTTCAGCTTTCCCGCCCCGTCAATAGCTGCTGCTTCAAAATATGAGGAATCAATTCCCATCAATGTGGTATAGAACAGAATGGTCATATATCCGATGTTCTTCCACAAATAGCAGACAGTTAAAATAAACGGCCAGTATTTCGGTTCATTATAAAAATTCGGCGCCGCTTTCCCCATATCCTTCAAAAGATTCGGGAGCATTCCCAACTGCGGGTTCAGCAATGCATAAAGCACATAGCTGGCTACGATCCAGGAAATAAAATATGGTACAAATAATGCCGTCTGGTAGATTTTTACCTGTCCTTTTGATAATTCAAACAGCATCAGGGCCAGGATAATTGACAGCACCATTGTCACAGCTATAAATGTAAAATTCAGCAGCAATGTATTTCTTGTAACCCGAAATGCATCCTGTGACTGGAAAAAGAACTTAAAGTTGTCGAACCCAACCCAGTCACTTTTAAAAATACCTTTTGCATAATCTACATTTTTAAAAGGAATGATCAAACCAAACAATGGTACATAGTTAAATGCAAGCAAAAAGATCAGGCCCGGAAGCGCAAGGATCATAAGATTCCAGTTCATCTTTTTCCTGCTTTTTTTCCTTTTCAAATGAATACCTCCTTCTTCTTTATTCTTTCTTAATTTCTTTTTAGTTTCAGTTTTGCAGGTTCTTGTCCCGGGATTTGTTTTTCCTGGTTCCCAGTATAGAGGGACGTTTTTTAAAAAAATAGTATAAAATCTTCCTGATTTATGTTAAAAAAGGGCAAACTCGGCCTATCTGCATCTTTTTGTAGAGAAAAAGAGACAATATTACAGTTTATAAGAGCCTGTTTCGGCACGAAATACAGAGCCTGTGTGCTTGTCTTTTGAAATTTCCGCAATGCGAAAAAGCGGGGATACCGCAGAAAATTCTGCAGCATCCCCGCCGATACCTGTTCATTAGTATTTCAACTCATCAGTATTGCCTGTTTTGATTGGAATACTCTCTCGGTGTACATCCGTATGCTTTTTTAAACAATCTGTAAAAATAATTCTCATTCAGGATTCCCACTTGCTCCGCCACTTTGCTGATGGAAGTATGACTGCTGATCAACAACTGTGCTGCCTTACCCATACGTACCTTGTAGATGTAATCGTTTAGGGAACCTCCTGTATAGTCCTGGAATTTTTTCATGACATACTTTCCGGTAAGGCCAAGATGATCCCCGACACTATGGGAAGACAGATTCGGATCACTATAATTCTCCTCCACATATGCCTGCACATTCTGCACAAATATCTGCCCTTTATCTGTCTCATTTTTCTGGGTAAGTGCACATAGTGCAGACTCTATATATTCTTTCATATGCGTTTCCAGATCATCCAGGTCGCTGGCTTTTGAAATCAAAGGGTATATCTGGTCAAACTGGAATCTGGCCAGTGTTCCCTTATGTGTGTACAGCTCTTTTAACGTGAAGTGCAGGTTATTTGCCAGCGTCATAATACAGGTTCGGATATTCTCATACCGCATCGTCCCGATATAATCAAAGATTTCCTCTGTCATGCGCTGTGCACTTTCCAGATTTCCGCATTTCACCTCCGCAAGCAGTTTCCGCTCTAAGCTTTCCGGATAAACCGTATTTTCATTTTCCATATTTTCCTTACACAACCGGGCATTCATAATAGCGCCCTTTCCATAGACAAACCGGTACTGCAAAAGCTCATCTGTCTGCTTATAAAGAGTATTCAGCTTCATCGGACTATCTGCAATGCCGCTGTATGCCGCACAGAAAGAAATATTCATATAGCGCTTTGCATATTGCTGGGTCTCCTGAAGAATTCCCTCAAGTTTTACGTCCGTCGTTCCTTCACCTGCCTGTATGATGCCGCAGATGGAATCATCCCCCAGTTGAAAGATCTCTGCCGGATATTCTTTTTCCATCAATTCAGAAAGGACATTTTGTACAACAAACTGATACAGGCGTTTGTCCTCCTCAGAAGCGGAGGATTCCTGCTCCCTATCCATCTGGATCTTCACCTTTAAAACACGCAGCGTATACTTCTCCGCTATTACCAGCCAGTGCCCCGGAAGATAGGAGCAGATTTCATTCCAGACAGTGGCCTTCTCATCCGTCAGTAATTTTTCGAACTGATATCTTCGCATGAAAGCCTGCTTTGCCTCATTTTTATCCAGCAGCTTTTCGTGGGCTTCTTTGTACAATTCCATGATCTGGCTGAATTCATTTGCATCGGATACCACCTTTTTCTTACCATCCAGATCATTAATGAATTTCACAAGATTATCAATCGGACGATACAAATGCTTTCCGATCAGGATAATTGCGATCAAATACACAAAGGCCCATATTCCGATGATCAGCCAATAGGTCTTTTGCAGAGATTTCAGTTCTGACAAAACCTGATCATAATCCTGGATCATGATCAGCGAGTCGCCCCAGTCGTTCAGGGACAACCGAGTAACCAGATACTCCCTGCCATAAACACTGTCCGTATAATATACTGCGTCCTTCTCTCCCTCCATCAGAGATTCTGAGGGCGGATTTTTACTCAGCAATTCCAGGTCCGCATCGGACACCTCCGTATCTGAACAGATCTTATTGTCCTTATCAACGAGATAGATCCGTCCCGGCAGATCACTGTTCATGTAACCTGCCGTTGTAAAATTATTGATCAGCCAGTTCGCATTCTGTTCCAGCAGCACATAACTCGACGGTTTATTTTCCGCATCCGTATATTCATAAAAGAAATACGAAAATACATAAATATAATTCTCCGTCCCGGCATATGGCACCCGCCGGAGAATAGGCTGGAGTTTGGGAAGCTCCCGGACATTTTGAATAAACTCTGCAGTGTTCTGAAAGTAGACAAGCTGGTTATCCCTTGTGGAATATAATTCATTACGGCTTCCATTATAAATAGATACCTCATAGATTGATGGATAGATCGCTAATATGGTAGCTTTCATATCCCGCATCTTCTGCCCTGATTCTGCATAGGAAATATTACTATTATACAGCAATCCCTGATTCTCATGATCGTAATAAATTGACATACAGAGGTTCGCCATTGTATCCTGATTCACCGTATAATTATATTTTATCTGCTGCAGGCTCTGGTCATTGGCATTCTGGATGGTACTCAGCACCTTGCCCTGCGCTGTATTATAAACCGTTATCGCATAAGGAATACAAATTACCATAGTAAAAAACACAAGCACCATAACCACTCTTTTTAAATAGGTACTTTTCCTCAAAATAGAAGACATGGAACTCCTCCCCCATCGATTCTCATAAAGTTATTACAGTTTGACCTTCCTCTAAACTACTGCGCGAACTCTTCCTATGTTCCTGATATTTCCGATATTGATTTGGTGTGAGGCGGTGCTTCTGCTTAAACATTTTACAGAAATAACTGCTGGTGCCAAATCCGGTCTCCTGCGCAATTTCAATAATACTTTTCTCCGTATAACGCAAAAGTTCCTGAGCCTTCTGCAACCTCAGAGACATCATAAATTCTGCCGGACTGGTTCCCAATCTGCTTCTGAACAGACGGTAGCACTCCCTCTCACTGATGTGAGCTTCTCTCGAAAGCATTTCTGCCGTAATTTTTTCTTCATAATGTATCTGGATATAAGACAGCATTTTCTTGATCCGCTCATCCTCCAGGAAATTATATGGTTTTTCTCCGTCCTTCTTCTCCATTGCCCAGGCATAGACCGTCTCCCACAATTCAGAGAACAGGCTCCTTAACCGCAATTCGAAAAAGAGTTCCTCCTTCAGACAGAGTTCCTCTGCCTCCTGCACTTTTTCTAAAAATCTCCGCCCTTCTTCAGAACCATGATACAGCGGTACCGCATCCAATAGCTTCTGCTCCTGTACAGGCGTAATGTATTCCATATCAAAAAGACTTCCCGGAGAACCGGCCAAAAAGATCTTATCAAAAAAATGAGTGTGGAGCCTTAGTTTACCCTGCTCTTCCAGCGGATGCAGATAATGCGGAACTCCCGAATTAATAAAAATGCCGTCCCCGCTGTTTAATATAAACTCATGATGATTTGTCTTATAAAGCATTTTTCCTTCAGCAACATATCCGATCTCAAACTCATCATGCCAGTGCCAGGGGATATCTACTTTGGCATCATCCGGTTGTGATAAATATAAGCCGTAGTGCATCATCTGACGCCGGTATATGATCGTTTCTTTTTTTCCTGCATCGATGTTCATTTTTTGAAATTCGACCATAGATTGTCCTCCTGTTGCAGAATATTTATATTTACTGGCAGTATTTTTATTTATTTCAGCCTTTTTTTACAGTATTATTATATCAACAATATTTCGTGTAAGTCAAGATAAAGGAGGATCTGTTTATGATTTATTATGTAGCAAATGATGCTTCCCCAAGGGGATGCGGTACGAAAGAGCAGCCCTTTCAGACGATCAGCCAGGCGGCAGAAATTGCCCAAAGCGGAGATACCGTCATCGTTGCTCCCGGTATTTACCGTGAATATGTCAATCCCCGCCGTGGTGGAACGGATGACGATCATCGCATCACCTATATCAGCGAGATACCGCTTGGTGCTGTCATTACCGGTGCGGAAGAGGTCAAAGAATGGACAAACTATGAAGGAAATGTATGGATGACACGCATTTCCAACGGGATTTTCGGGGATTACAATCCTTATACGACCATCATAAAGGGCGACTGGTATCAGCCTGCCATTCTCTCTCATACCGGAGAGGTCTATCTAAATGGAAAATCTTTATATGAAGTACCATCATTGGAAGAGGTTTTACATCCGTCTGTGTTTTCTCCTTCCTGGGATCCTGACTTCAGCGTTTACAAATGGTATACAAAGCAGGACGGAGACGTTACTGTCATCTATGCCAATTTCCAGGGTGCTGATCCCCGAAAGGAAAATGTTGAGATCAATGTCCGCCGAAACTGTTTTTATCCGGACAAAACCGGTGTCGGATATATTACGCTTTCCGGTTTTGCGGTCAGGCAGGCAGCTACTACCTGGGCACCTCCGACTGCCTATCAGGAAGGAATGGTAGGCCCTCACTGGTCCAGGGGATGGATCATTGAGGATTGTGAGATTTCTCACTCCAAATGCTCCGGCATTTCTCTCGGCAAATACCTGCAGCCAAACAATGAAAACAAGTGGACAACCAGATTTTTTAAAGACGGGACACAGACGGAACGCGATGCGGTCTGCCAGGCTCAGACAGAGGGATGGAACAAAGAAAATATTGGTTCTCACATTGTACGCCGCTGCAATATCCACGATTGCGGACAGACTGGCATTGTCGGCCATTTAGGAGGTGTTTTTTCCATTATTGAAGATAATCATATTCATCATATTAACCACAAACAGGAGCTTCGCGGAGCAGAGATCGGCGGGATTAAAATGCATGCCGCTATTGATGTTATCATACGCCGCAACCATTTCCATCACTGCACCAGAGGCCTTTGGCTTGACTGGCAGGCTCAGGGTACACGCGTCAGCCAGAATCTGTTCCATGACAACGTTCCCCCAAAAGGCTCAAATGTCGTAGATGTAGGAGAGGATATCTTCATTGAGGTTTCCCATGGCCCCACTCTGGTGGATAACAATCTGATGCTTTCCAACTGTGCAGCACGTATCAGCACACAGGGGATTGCCTTTGTACACAATCTGATCGCCGGTTCCTTTACCTATGTTGGTTCCGGAACTGATAACGGCGGGCGCAAATTCCCGACTACCCGCTACACACCGTATCATATGCCTCACCGTACTGAAGTGGCCGGGTTTATGACCATTCTTCATGGTGATGCCCGCTTTTACAATAATATCTTTGTTCAGCAGGAAATCCGGGAAGATCTGGTATCCAATGCCAGGGAAAACGACCTGGAGGGAATCAGTCTGCTTCATTTTACCTGCGGAACAAAGCCCTATGACGATTATCCCAAGGCAGACACCTACTTTGCACAGTTCACAGCAGACAGCGCCCTTGACCATCTGGGCAAAGATATTTACTACGATCACCTACCGATTTACACAGGAGGAAATGTGTACTTCAATGGCGCTGTGCCTTGTAATTATGAGGAAAATTATAAAATTGACGATGTCCACAAAGTAGAGCTTGCCTTAAAAGAATCAGCCGGAAACTATACCCTTGAAACAAATTTATATGAGTATCTTCCCAAATTTGAAATCCCGTTTGTCAGCACCTCCACTCTTGGCGAAGCCTTTGAACCGGAGCAGAAATTTGAAGCCCCGGATGGTTCACCGATTCTGTTTGACCGCGACTATTTTGGAAACAGACGGGAAATAACGCCTCTCCCGGGTCCCTTTGCCAAAGGCGGCCACACTCTGAACGTATAACGCAAGGAGATTCACTGAATCTTTTTCAGGTATGCTATGCAACAAGCCAAGCCCACCGGCTAAGCCGGTGGGATGCAGATTCGTTTTTCCACCGCCATTCGGTCCATAAATTATTTACTCTTTATGGATTTTACGCTGCTGAAGCTTCCATACACATATTTATTAGGCTTTGATGATACTTTTCGATAGGCTCTTACTTTATAATAGTAGACCGTTCCCTTTTTCCGATTTGTATGCGTGAAGGAGGTGCCGCCGGTTGTTTTTACTTTTACATATTTACCGTTTTTGCCGGCTTTGCAGTAAACCTGATAGCCGGTTGCTCCTGCAACCTTCTTCCATGTGAGCTTATTCCTGTGTCTGGAAGAGGTGATCAGTGTTCCTGCCGGCACTTTGCTTAATTTTGCTGTGGCAGAAACTCCTTTTGTATTGTATTTACTCTGGATCGAGGTCGTTCCGGATTTAAAGTAAGCCCTGACCGTATACGTGTATTTCGTACCTGTCACTGCTTTGGCATCCGTATAAGAGGTTGTTCCGGACGATACGGATTTAAGAGCTGTCCATTTCTTCCCGGAGGTTTTTCTCAAAATAGTATAGCCGGTAGCATATGGGACCTTCCCCCAGGTAACCTTAATCTTATTATAGGCCACTGCCTTGGCTGAGCCTAGTTTTGGCATATTCAGGGAGGTCAGCTTTTTCTTTGGAATCGCTTTTGTTTCACTTTCCGGGCAGTTCCTGCAGACTCTTTTCTGGCTGCCTTCCTTCGTATAAGTTGCTGCAGTCACGGTTGTCCAGCTTCCCCAGCTATGGCCTGTTGCCGCAATCTTTTCTTCCCTGGATGCACCGCATTGCGTGCAGGTATAGGTCTTGATACCGGTCTGTGTACAGGTTGCGGGTTTTGTCGTTTTTCCGCTGTCATATGCATGGGACACCTTTAGTGTTTGCGTAGAGGTGGAAACATAAACCTCCGTTCCTCCCCAGCTGTCATCCGAATCAAAATACACGGAAATATATTCGCCTGCATCCTCCTGCTTCACAGAAGATTTGTTATAAATATGATAGGCAGAATACGTGGATTCCTCTGATGCTTTCGCGTCAAACTCCGGGGAAACTGCGGAGTCGTATTTTTTCACAGCAGAATATGTGCCGTTTCCGTTGGAAGTCAATTTAAATATCTGGCTGGTGTCTGTAGAAACCAGGGTACGGTAAACAAAAAATCTTAAAAATTCTCCTTCCTGAATGCTGTTGGAGCTCAGATTCAAAGAATTAAAGGAATCATAATAGTCATCTGAAATACTGTATGCTATCGTGATCCTGTCCAGAATATGATTTTTGTCTGTCAGATTGCCGGGAAGGTTTTTCGCATCCGCTGAATTGACAAAGCAGCGGTTCGCTTCATCAAGCTTCCATGCTCCCGTTACAGGAAGAGAAACCTTCATTCCGGACTCCGCAGTCACTTGAACCTTCTGAGGAAGAATAGCTGCAATTTTCTGCAGGCTTTCTTTGTCCGACATGGTTTTATAAATTACATATTCTTCAATTTCACTTGCAGCAGATTCCACATACGAGGCAAGATAGTTGGTAACATCCGTAAATTCCGTGGTATACTGAATCTTTGCCGGAGCTTTGGATGAAGCATCCTGCAGTCCTGTGATTTCTACACGGTAGCTGCCTGTATAGCAGCCCGATGAATAATCGGAAGGCTGCACAAAATTAATATATGATCCGGATACCTGTGCCAGATTATTGGCACTCGTACAGGAATAGGATTTTCCGGTCGAAAGGTTCGTGACTTTTACCGTTACCTGGGCTCTGTCCGGTACGGATATCACAGAAGTATTCAGCTCTACTGTCCATGAGCTGCTTCCGGGATAAACCAGCGTATTCGGCATATATCCGGGCGCCGGAAATGCCGCAAACGGTTCTGTCATTTTATTTTCAAATGACGCCTCATCTCCGATGGCAATGTAACCGGAATAGCCAAACTGAAGATCCGATACGGAACTGCCGATCAGCGCAAAACGGTGTCCTACCGTATCCCATGTTTTTCCGGACAGGGAATACCCCTCATTCATCCAGCCGGTAATCGCACCCTGCGGAGTATATCCGCGCGCAAGAATATTATGGCGGCACGGTGCTCCATAATTCCACAGGTCATCACTCATATCTGAGGGTTTGCTGGTGCTGCTGATATAATGATTAAATTCAAAGTTCCGCACCAGGGCCTGTGCCTGCAGGGAATCGGAATGATGGGACGCATTTTTTAATGGCTGAACACCAACAAGCCAGCGGTAAAAATCCGCCATCGCAGTCATGGCTTTATGTGTATCCTCTGTCAGAACTCCTGCTGCATACGGTGCGGAAGTGGAACTGGGAACCTGATACCAGGAATCCCTGTTTCTGTTCAAATAAGACTCTCCGGCCAGTCTTGCATTCGAATAGTGGTTTACCACATCCTGAAAGGTCCTGTTTTTGAAGGTTTCCAGTTGGGCTGCATCATAAATCACTTCCTGCCCTGAGCTAAACAGCTCTTCCGGAGATTCAGAACCATCTCCAAACAGCGGCTCTTCTCCATCCGGTTCCGTAAAGTCACTTTCCGAACGATCCGAGTCGAATCCTTCCGTATCTCCTTCCGGCATTTCGCCTGTACTGCCCTCTGTAAATTCTTCCGACAGGTCGCCGTCCATAATATCAACAGAACTGTCCGACTGCTCCTGCCCCGTCTCCGTCTCTTCAAATACCGCAGGAGCTGCATCCTCTGTTTCCTCAGACACAAAAATCTCCTGTTCCGCAGCATCTTCCCTTTCTTCAAACACCATGTCCGCGGCAGACACGGACAGCCCTGCCTGCGGCACCGTCAGCACAGCAACCATCAGAATACTTAAAAACCTTTTTCGATAATTCCTCATTTTCTCTTCTCCCTCTTTTGCTATTCATGCACAGATTGCATATCCTCATGTAGAAAGTATTCTTCCCTCTATTGTAATCTTTTTTTCAAAGAAACACCATAGAAATTTGAGTTGAAAATCAAGATGCATACCGGAAGGCAGACCAGACCAGATAACACGGTGAAGGATGGTTTTACTTTGGCTGGAATTTTATCTGAATAGACTATACATTTTACCTACACCTGTTCTACCGAGTTATTCAACTGGAAATACATTTATTTTATCTTTTTCATGAAAAAAAAGAGAATATCCATGACGACATATCCGTTACTCTTTTGAATTCGCAACAGCTATTACAACTTAACCCGGGTATGTAATAGCCATTGCTATACAACCACTACATATCTTTTCATAAAACCTACCCCCTTTTTTCTTACTTTATTTTATCAAAGGAACCTGCTACATCCTGGCTATACCAGGGGAAAGCCCAGCGGTTGGAAAGCGTCAGACTGCCGGAACAAACATTGGTCACGTAGATTGTAAAACTGCTTTATTTATATAGTCCAGACTGGCACAATATAGTTCTCTCTGTCAATCACCCCCACCTTTGGTTTCATACACACGATTGCACCCTTACCTCTTGGTACAGATGCTTTATCCAGAAGAGAAAATACCTTCGTCAATTCTGTACCCGGATTGGAAGTCTTTTTTATCTCAATAGGATTCAGTATCCCATCATGCTCCAGTACAATATCGATTTCTTTAGCATCCTTATCCCGATAATAATACATATACGGTTCTTTGCCTGAATTTATATAGGTCTTGGAAATTTCGGATACCACATAGTTCTCCAGTATCGCACCATTCATAGCGCCGCTTTCCAGCACCTCTGCACTGCTCCATCTGGTAAGATGGCACACAAGACCCGTATCATAGAAATACAGCTTTGGTGTTTTTACCAGCCTTTTCAGTAAATTATTGGAATATGGATGCAGGTAAAAAATAATACCTAATGTCTCCAGAATCTGCAGCCAGTCCTTTGCCTGTTTCTGATTGATGTCTGCATCCTGTGCAATATCAGAAATGTTCAGCATCTGAGAACACCGTGCTGCTGCCGCAGTCATAAAACGAAAAAACTTCAAAGAATCAATCGCATCCGATAACTCTTTTACATCACGTTCAATATAGGTAGAAAGATAGCTGTTATAAAATATCTGGCTGTTTGAATTCTGACCACTGGCGATTGCAGGCATGGAGCCCTTATATATCCGCCTGAAAATCTCACTTGTGTCTGCAGGGATGCGCTCCTTTTCTCTTATCATCAGTGCTTCCAGGTCAACATCAAAAGAAGTCATTGCAAAGCCGCACATTTCAGCTTGGGCCAATGATGTCATGGACAATACGGCAACACGGCCTGCCAACGATTCCTGTACGCCTCGCATTAGCTTAAATACCTGAGAGCCAGTAAGCCAAAATGCGCCTGGTTCGTGATGAGAATCGGCATGGATTTTTATATAAGTAAACAGTTCCGGTGCATATTGCACCTCGTCAATAAGGACTGGAGGCTTATGCAGCTGCAGGAACAACTCCGGATCGTTCTTTGCAAGGCTGCGTTCATTTAGATCATCCAGTGAAACATAACCACGGTCTGTCCCCTCCATCAGCTTTCGTAGCATGGTTGTCTTGCCGACCTGACGCGGCCCGGTCACAAGAACAACCGGATATTCCTCTGTAACCTGCTTTACTACTGACTCAAGATTTCTTGAAATATAGCCCATATCACCATCTCCTCCGGCTATTTTTTATCTATAATTATATTTTAGCCGAAATGAAAGGTGCCCGCAAGCTTTTTTCGGCTATTTTGATATTATATGTAAAATCAGCCGAAAAAATACTTATAAAATTTTCCGGAATATCTTTCTCTTCTTACTCATTGGCGTCTGTCTGAACGGAAGTTCTCATATAGTTTATATGCGCTTTTACTTGTCAATTAAATTCGTACACCTGACAGCACAAAAGGGGCTGCCCCTCCGGCAGACTCTTCCTCTACCTTCGCAGCAGCCCCTCCGGGTTCCTTTTATTATCCTTCTATTATCCTTTTATAATTCTTTTATCTTTCTTTTTTCAGATATTACTCCACAGCCACAGTCACATTCTGCTCACCCAGAACCTGATACTTCCAGCTGCCGTTTCCGCCTTCCACATGAAGGGTAATGGTATCTCCGTTTCTCACTGCCTTTGCAGTCATCACGGTCTTTCCTGTTACATCCGTCACTTCCGTATAAGCCTCTGCACCGTCCTCAAATACAGACAGGCACAGGGTTACACCGTCACTGTAGTCGTAATCCGGTTTTGCATCGCAGCTTCCCACAGCCAGAATGGAATTCGGGCGCACAAGAAGCGGCATGGTGAAAAAGTCATGTATCTCTTTCTGCCATTTACCGCCTTCGATCACCTGGCTCGTAAGGATATTGAACCATTTGCCTTCCGGAAGGTAATACTCCACTTCCCCGCTCTTCTTAAAGACCGGAGCCACCAGAAGAGAATCTCCCATCATATACTGCTTGTCAAGCGGCTCGCAGGCCCTGTCTTCCGGAAATTCCACAAACATTGGGCGCATCATCGGAATGCCTTCCTCATGGGCGCATACTGCCTGACGGTACATATACGGCATCAGGGAGCATTTCAGTTTTACAAATTTCCGGACTACATCGCAGGCCTCTTCGTCAAACAGCCACGGTACACGATAAGAGGAAGAGCCGTGCAGACGGCTGTGTGAGCTTAACAGACCGAACTGTGCCCATCTCTTATATACATCTGCAGGTGCGGTATTTTCAAAGCCTCCGATGTCATGGCTCCAGAAGCCAAAGCCTGCGCATGCCAGAGACAGGCCGCTTCGGATCGTTTCCGCCATAGACGGATAATTTGCGGAGCAGTCGCCGCCCCAGTGAGCAGGGAACATCTGGCCGCCCACCGTTGCTGACCGTGCAAAGAGAACGGCTTCTCCTGCTCCTCTTTCTTTTTCAAGGAGCTTAAATACGGTTTCATTATATAAATAGGTGTAATAGTTATGCATCTTCACAGGATCAGAGCCGTCATAGTAGGCAATATCCTTTACAGGGATCCGCTCGCCGAAGTCGGTCTTAAAGCAGTCCACACCCATATCCAGAAGTGTTTTCAGCTTTCCTGTATACCATTCCACAGCAGCCGGGTTGGTAAAGTCCACCAGTCCCATACCTGCCTGCCAAAGGTCTGTCTGCCATACATCTCCGTTTGTCTTTTTCAGTAGATAACCGTGTTCCATTCCTTCCCGGAACAGCGGGGATTTCTGGCCGATATAAGGGTTGATCCACACGCAGATCTTTAAACCTCTGTCGTGATATCTCTGAAGCATTCCCTTCGGATCCGGGAATGTTCTGGGATCCCAGGTAAAATTGCACCACTCATATGCTTCCATCCAGTAGCAGTCAAAATGGAATACATGAAGGGGAATATCCCTGTCCGCCATCCCCTGAATAAAACTGGATGTGGTAGCTTCATCATAATTGGTGGTAAAGGAAGTGGTCAGCCACAGCCCGAAGGACCATGCCGGAGGCAGCGCCGGTTTGCCGGTAAGCTCCGTATACTTCTGAATGGTACCTTTAGGGGTGTGTCCGTTGATCAGATAGTAATCCAGGCGCTCGCCTTCCACAGAGAATTGTACCCGTTCTACCTTCTCGCTGGCGATTTCATAGGCTGCATCTCCCTCATTATCAAGAAGTACGCCGTAACCTTTATTGGTAATATAGAACGGGATGTTTTTGTATGCGATCTCGCTGGCGGTTCCGCCGTCCTCGTTCCACATCTCCACAGTCTGCCCGTTCTTTACAAAAGGTGTAAATCTCTCGCCAAGGCCATAAACATACTCGTCAATATCCAGGGCAAGCTGTTCTACCATATAACATTTGCCGCTGGCGGAGTTGGTCATATGCGCCATATTGCGGTAACTTGTGTCTGTCAGCTCCCTGTCCCCGTCATAGAAGCGGATTCCCCAGGAATTGGGGCGTTTGTCGATCACCGCACGGGTATTGCCTGTTGTATAGATGATGGAATCTTCGGATTCCTCAATAGTCACATCCGGATTGGTGTCTGCTGTCTGTGCAAAAGGTCCCGGATAGGCTTTCCCCTCAAAGTGGGTGACAGATACCTTGATCACGTCCTCCATAGGACTGGTCAGCCTTACCGTAATAAGCCCAAGATTCAGACAATCCCCTCTTGATGCAATGTGTTTTCCGGCCGCATAAACGGTCAACTCATTTCCATTGATCCTGCAGTCTGCATATTCTGCCGCATATAATGGTGTAATGTTGTCCGCTGTCAGCCAAAAGCCTTTTGTAAATTTCATCTGCTCTGCACTCCTGTCCTAAAATAATTGAAACTGATTGCTGCTGTCCACAGCATAAGCCATAAACAGCAGCGTTAAAACGGAAAATCATCCTTTTACGGATCCGGCGGATACACCGCCGACAATATATTTCTGTCCCAGCACAAACACAACAAGTACCGGAATCAGGGTTAAAATAATGTCTGCCGCAACCAGGTTCCACGAATTCTCAAAAGCACCGAAGAAGTTATAAACCGCAAGGGTCATGGGCCATTTCTGGGAGTTGTTCAGGTAATACAGCGGCATGGTAAAGTCGTTCCACACAGCCATGAAATCCAATACAAAAAGTGTAGATACGATCGGTTTCAAAAGCGGTGCGATCACCTTTGTAAAAAGCTGCATCGGTTTGCATCCGTCAATAACCGCAGCCTCATCGATTTCCACCGGAATGGTCTCAATAAAGCCATAAGCCAGGAACAAACTCAGCGGAATGTTAATTGCCGCATACAGAAGAATGATACCTACGCGGGTATTTACCAGTCCAAACAGCTTCATAACTTTCATCAGCGCTACGTTGTTGATCGGAATCGCAATACCGGAAATAATGAAGTAATACAGGAAGCGGTTGATTCCCTTCTGGTTTCTTGAAATAACAAATGCTGCAAGAGAAACCAGAATAACGATTACAATTACACTGCATGTCGCATAAAGAAGACCGTTAAAGAAGGAGGAAATCAGTTTTCCCTGTTCAATAACTACGGAATAGTTCTCCAGCACCCATTCTGTCGGAAGAGAAAGGGTCATTTTGTTCGCTTCTGCGGAAGTCTTAAAGGAATTCAGGAAGAGAACGATAAGGGGAATCATTACAATTAAGCTGATAAAAAGTGCGATCAGATTTCCAATAATATGGCCGATTGATTTTCCTGCTCTGCCCATTATGCTCCCACCTCCTTATTTTCCATGGAACGGATGATAAAGTACAGCAATGCAAGAAGTACGAAGAACAGCACACTTGACAAAGTAGTACCCATAGCCAGGTCACCTTTGGAGAATTCCTTATATACAGCCGTATTGATTACGCCTGTGGCATTTCCCGGGCCGCCGTTTGTTAAAGAATATATCATATCAAATACACGAAGTCCATAAGTTACATTCAATACCGTAACATTTACCAGTACCGGCTTCAGAAGCGGCAGTGTAATGGAACGCAGCTTCTGGAAAAAGTTTGCGCCGTCAATGCTGGCTGCTTCATAATACTCCGGTGAAATGGACATCAATCCTGCGATTACAACCACCATGATGTAGCCCATACCTTTCCAGGTATCTACGGTCATAACCGTCGGCCAAACCAGTCCGAGGTCTGTCAGCCAGTTTTTGGCAAGTGCATCAAGACCGATATCCCGGAAGAAGTTATTCAGGAAGCCGGTGGTCGGATGAAGCATACTCTTAAATACCAGACCTACAACCAGATAAGACATAACCTGTGGAGAAAAGATGACCATACGCTGGAAGTTTTTCATCTTGATAAACTTCTGGGTCAGAAGCAAAGCAAGCGCCAGGCCGACAATCGTCTTCATAACAGTAGTAACAATGGTAAACATGACCGTATTCAATATGTACGATACATATTCGGAATTTCCCTGGAACACTTCCTTGTAATTCTTCAGGCCTACAAAATTAATTTCATCCGTGAAATTATTCCAGTCTGTGAAGGAGTAGGCAATACCAAGAATACCCGGAAGGAAGCACAGCAGGAAGAAAAGGATGGCAGCTCCGCTGGCAAAATACCAGGGATACAATTTCTTCTTATTCATATTTGACCTCCATGTTTTCATATATGAAAAAGCCTGTTTCCGGCAGTTTTTCGTATATGAAGGTAAACTTAAGGGAGGGGAGCCTCCAAATGTCTTTTGGGCGCCCCTCCCATGGATGATAAGTGATTATTCTGTCCAGCTTGGATCTCTCTGTAATTCTGCCTGCTCGTTTCTGCGGTCAATGATCGTCTGAAGAACATCATCAGGTGTATAAGCTCCTGTGTACATAGCTTCCAGATCTTTTCCTACATCCATCCACTGGCTGTCAATGTAGTTTACGGAAGTCTGAACAACGTTTGCTTTTTCCAGAGAATCAATGAATGCCTGGTCTTCTTCAGAATATTTGCTGGTGATTTCCGGCCAGCAGAGAGCGCTCAGCTCCGGCTGTCCGTCCAGACGTTTCTGAAGGTTTTCCGGTCTTGCCAGGAAATCAAAGAACTGTTTTGCTTCGTCTACATATTTGCTGTCTTTATTAATGAAATATGCGTTGCTGGCCGGGTTTACACCGATTACCTGGTTGTCGCCCCACGGCATAACGAATGCACCTAAATTTTCTGCTGCATTGAAATCCGGATAGTCTGCATCTACTTCACCTCTCCAGCCAAGCTCTGCGATGAACATTGCACATTTGCCTGTGGCTACTGCTTCTTTTGCATTTTCTACCGCATTACTCAGATAATCATCACCGTAGTATCCCAGTTCAGCACATTCATTGAGCTGTTCAATAATGGTCTTTAAGCTTGGAATCTCATCCAGGCCGATTTCATTTGCATTCAGTTTATCATACATTTCCGCATCCTGTGCAAGCCACAGACCGCCGGTCTCGAACAGCGGCAGTACCTGATGCCAGCCATTGGTAGTTGCTTCGTAGATCGGAGTCACACCGGAATCCAGGATTGTCTGGCAGACAGTCTTGAACTCTTCATAATTGGTAGGCACTTCCAGGCTGAGGTCTTCAAAGATCTGTTTGTTATACAGATAGAAATACATCTTAGCACCCGGGAAGGTGATACCGTAGGATTTGCCGCCAGCGGAAACTGCGGATACGGCACTTTCTTCCATACGGCTAAGCCATTCCTGATCAGACAGGTCTACGCAGTACTGATCCATATGGATACTGGAAGCCAGGCCAATGGGAGTATCTACACAGATAATGTCAGGTGCCTCTCCGGAGTCCATTTTTACTTTGATCAGATCACGCCACTGTGCATCAGGAGAAATCTGGAAATCAATCTTGATTCCGGTCTCTTCTTCGAATTCTTTTGCCAGATCCTGAACGATACCGGAATTCGGAAGACCGCTCTGGTGGCTGCCGAAAGTAAGAGTTACCTTGTCATCTGCCTTTGCGGTAGTTGCCATTCCAACGGACAAAGACATGATCATAGCTGCTGTGAGAGAAGTACTGATTATCTTTTTCATGCTCCTTTTCATATTCCATTTCCTCATTTCTTCAATTTTGCATTTTTTTGGTTACTCTGCCAATATTTTATCGATAAAATTTGCCTGTTTTGTTGTAAATTCATAATAGCATATCCGGTTATCTTACAAAATAGATAATTTTGAACAGATAATTGCATTTTTTTGAACAACCTTGTATAATAAAATTCTCAAAGGGGGAGATTTTTATTAAAAAAATGAACAAACGTTACCCGCAAAAGCTTTATCTTTTTGTAATTTATGGTACATTTATCCTGGTTCTTCTGTTTATCTTTTTTGTTTATACATACACCCATTACTCCCAAAATGCAATGGAAGATGCCGGAAATAACCTGGAAACCATGTGTGCCTCCGTAAAAAATTCGGTAGAGCTTCAGTTGGATAACATTTCCACAATTTCCATAAATATCGTCTATTCCAATGCAATCAAATCGAATTTTAAAGATTTTTCTAATATTAATGGTGACGATGATAAGGATCTGACCAGGATTGCCGCTTCCCATCAGAAGATGACTGCCATTGCGGAAATCGTCAGTGCCATGATCGGTGCCTATCAGTCCGCATCGGAGATCAAGCTCTACACTATGGACGGATACTGCGCAGAAGTCGGTTACTGGCAGAGAATTTCCTCCGTCGATCTGGAGTCCCTTCCCTGGTATGAGCCAACCATGGATCTTCACGGATACAAATACATCAGTAATCCGGTCGTCAACCCGGAGCTTCCTTCCAAGGACGGCAGAAAAAATTCACAGAAATTTATTTCTCTTACGAGAACCTTTGGAGAAGCCATCAGCAATCCTGAGGGAATCGTAGAGGTCATCCAGGATTGTGAAACGATTTTTTCACTGCCCCTGCAATTGGAGCAGCAAAATCCGGACAGCCGGATCTACGTTTACAATTCCAGGCATGAGCAGGTATATCCTTATGATGATACGGATAAAAATGCAATTGATGAAAACTACAGTCAGCTCATTCAGAATCAGAATCTGGAAGACGGCGAAACCCATATGCTGACCACAGATCTTGGAAAGGATCTCCTGGTAACACAGCTTTCTCTTGACAACTATGACTGGCGCGTAGTCGCTGCAAGGCCGAAAGCCGCCGTGTATGAATCCCTGAAAAGCTACCGGTCAACTTTCAGCATGATTGCCGTACTCTCGATCCTGCTCACACTTGCTGTCTGCATGTATATTTCCCAGAGAATGGCAGTACCGCTTCTGAAGCTCACCAAAGCTACGGGAAAGATCACCATCAACCGCGTGCTGGACGAAAATAAAGTAAACCTGACCTCCGCTGACAGCAACATCAAAGAGCTTTCCATGCTGTGTGAATCTGTGCGGAACATGTACGAAAAGCTCCGTTCCACCTCTCAGGAAGTGCTTCTCTCCAGAAGCGAAGAAACCAGGGCCAAGCTTCAGGCAACGCAGTCCCTGATCAATCCGCACTTTCTGTACAACTGCCTGACTCACATGGGCATTATGGCAGAAGAGGGAATGAATGATGACATTATTAAAATGTGTTATGCGCTCTGTGACTATTTCCGGTATATTTCCTCTTCGAAAGAGATGATCGTTGCACTGAGCGAAGAAATTTTTTATACAAAGCAATATCTGGAATGCATGAAGCTCCGCTTTGATGAAGAGCTGAATTTCATCCTCGATATCCCTGAAGAAGCCCGGAGCATTTACATACCTAAGCTCATCACACAGCCGATCGTAGAAAATGCGTTTAAATATGCGTTCCAGATGAGTCCGCCGTGGGAGCTTGTCATTTCTGTCCGGCTTTCCAGCAATGCCTGGAATCTCCTCATCAAGGACAACGGCGGAAAAATGACCGATGAAAAGAAAAATGAACTGATGACGCTTTACGAGAATCTGGATATGAATGAAGAATTAAAATCTATGCAAATCGGAGGAATGGGTCTGAAAAATGTATATCTCCGTCTGAAGCTTCTTTACGGAGAGAATGCCATTTTCAGGATTGAAAACAGCGAACCGGGAAATACCACCTTTGTTCTCGGCGGCCCCATCTATCTCTCAAGGGAGGAATATTATGCAGAACACCCGCAGCTATAAATATCTGGTTGCCGAGGACGAACGTCTGATCCGGCAGAACCTCATCAAAAAAATCAATAAACTGGGACTTCCCCTGGAACTGATCGGAGAGGCCGCCAACGGCGCTGAGGCCATACAGATCATCGAGAAGAACTGTCCGGATATTGTGATCACCGATATCATCATGCCCCAGTGCGACGGCCTGGAGCTGACAGAGTATGTATACAGGAACCACCCGGGAGTAAAAATCGTGATCCTGAGCGGATACAATGATTTCAGCTATGCCCAGACAGCGATCAAGTTTTCCGTGAATGATTATCTCCTGAAGCCCATCACTCCGGAAGCCCTGTCCGCCTCCCTTCAGAAGTTTCTGATCACCATGCAGTCAGAATCCCGGGATCTTCTGGCCTACCAGGTCAACAGCAACACCCTGGATCAGAAGGACATCGCTGAGCTTCTGGTAAAATATCTTCACGAAAACTACAAACAGGATGTTTCTTTTCAGGAGCTTGCCGCAAAATTCGGCTTTTCCGTAGAATACCTCGGCAAAATCTTTAAAAAGCACTCCGGCGTCACCCTTTCCAAATACCTTACCCGCCTGCGCATGAATGAGGCCAAACGCCTGCTGGTCAGCCATCCGGGCATGGAAATCCAAAAGATCGGGGAACTGGTGGGGTATAAGGATTCTTTTTACTTCAGCAGGGCATTTAAGTCCTTTACGGGAATCCAGCCAAGCGAATACAGGAACCAGGCAGGGGAAGGACAAATCCAGTAGACTTTGAAACAGTGAGTATCTGCTGCCATAATTATACAAATGCCTGCCATACACAAGGTACACCTTCTGTATGGCAGGCATTTTGCAATCCTATTCTATTTTCACTTTTTCAGCCGGATGGACTCCTGTTCCAGCTTGACTCCGTGTCTGCTCATGTATTCCAGAACAGCAGCAATCCCGCTGTCTTCCTCTTTTTCCATCAGCAGGGCAAGCCGTTTATGGTCATTGTCCGTCAGTTTTCTGGTGCAGTCATTGTACTCCTTTAATTGTTCGATTCCCATAAGATATGGCTGAAACGCAATCCCCGTCCTTTTACAGAGATCCCTGTAAATCTCAAAACCGCCCACATCAATATCCCCGAAATGCAGGTATTCTGCATGAGGAAGCATTGCATGGATATTCTGAAGGAGTTTTTTCCGGACATTATTGTGGTAGCCGCCGAGGTAGATCAGAATGCTGTTTTCTTCCTCCCATCGGAAAAACGTTGTCAGATTTTCTATGGTAATTACCCTTGTTACTTCCGATAAATCCGTCCAGCAAAGCTTATCCAGGTCTTCTCCGGAAAGGCCGATTCCCTGCCTGAGACTCCTCAGATCAATATCACAGGCTTCTCCTGCACCTGCCCGCAGCCTCCCCGCACCCTTCATATACACGTAATTCGGAGTGTGGTATATGCTGTGCTCCGCAAGGATTGCATAGATGTCCATATCCTCATACGCATCCGAAAACCGCCGCATGATCTTACCGATCAGTCCCAGCCGCTTTTCCAGCATCTTTGTATCTCCGAAACATCTGACGGAAAACTCGCGGATATATCCTTCCTCCCGGTTCTCCTCTATCGCCATGATTGCCCGGATAAGCCGCTCCGTTTCTTCCGTATCTTCCAACTCCAGGTATTCCTTTATGGATTTCCAGGGCAAATTCCGGATAGCCTGCCATACTGGCGGCAGCACCGAAATCATGCTCTGTTTTATAGGTGATCATGCAGTCAACCATCCGCTCTTCCGCATTTTTGCGTATGGTTTCGTTTGCCTTGCGCCTGCGGTCATAATTGTCCCGGAATTGTTCATAGGTCTTCTGGCCTGTCTGGCTTTCATATTCTTTCATCCAGAGCGGCAGGGCATCCCCTGCCGCAGATGCCAGCTCCGCCACGGCAGTCTGTCTGTCCGCCTGTTCCAGCAAAAGAGCTTCGATTCTTGCCTTCTTTTCCTGGATTCTCTGCCCGATGGTGCCAATCTGCTGGTTTTTCCGGCTGATTTCTCCCTGAAGCTCCTTCACCAGTTTTTCCAAAGCTTCCAGTTGTATCTGCTTCTGAATCAGGGAAGAATTCTTCTTCAGGGTCCGGATATTGTCCTCACATTTTTTAATTTCCAGACGGATCATCCGCAGATTGGAAAGGATATCCAGGCGGTATTTAATGTCCACATCCGCATCTGTAGATAACGGTGCAAACACAGAATCCATGGCAGTCAGCCGCTGTTCAAGCTCTTTTACCTGTACATCCAAGGCTGCCTTCTGCTTCCTGGCCTGCTCTAACTGAACCTTAAATGCATGGCTGCCGATGAAAGGCACACTGAAGATTTCCGGCTTGATGGCACTGGCTACCCGGTTCTGGTAGCGCATACATTCTTTTGTGATGGACGTAGCATATTTTTTCAGATCCTCATACCGGTCACACATCTGCACTTTTCCGAGAACCATGTGAATATACCGCTGTGCGTTTTTATTTTTAGAGGTAACAACAGAAGCCAGCGTCCCCGGTTCTGCCTTGTCATATTTCTCCATATTCTGGGTATTGATCAGGCCGACACCGTACGCTTTTTTCTCCTTCCGCAGCTTATCGTAAATTCCAAGGGCAATGTCAAAGCTCTCCGGCTCCACCAGGATATAGAAACGCTGCGTATTCAGATAGCCCTCTACGGCATTGCGCCACTGCTCGTCCTTAATTTCCAGCAGCTCACACAATACATAGGGTTCTGACTTACGGCCGATACGGGCAAATTCTTCTTTTACTGCTGTCATGACCCGCTCTACGCCTTCCGGATATGTCAGTTTTTTCTTTTCCAGCCGACTGATTTTCCTGGTCAGTTCTTCCCGCTCCTGCTTACGGATGTTAAGGTCCACCTGGACTTCCGCCATCTTCCGCTGGATTTTTCCATACATGGAATTTTTATACCTGATGACGTTCTCCGTGAGCTGCTTCATTTCAGCAACATCCGTAATGGCTTCGATATCTTTTAACCGGGTACGGTATTCCTGTATACAGTCGTCCACATCCGATACTTCCAGAAGCTTCACTGCCGCATCTGCTGCCTTCCGGACACTTTTCATCAGTTCCTTCTTTTCATCCAGGCATTTTTCTTCTTCCGCACGCAGCCGTTCCCGTTCCTTTTTCTGTTCCTCCAGAGCCAGAAAGTCTTTATTCTGCTTCAATTCTACCCGCAGGCTGGTCTCCATCTCCTGCTTCTGGTCGCGTTCCCGGCAAAGCCCGTCAAGGTCACGCTCTACTTCCTTCAGACGGTATTCCTCTCCGTGCATCTGTGCTTCTGTCTTCCGGATGTTTTCTTTTGTAATGTCCAGTTCGGCCTGCTGCAGAAAGTATTCATACATGCGGTCCTTCCGCTGGCAGTCCATTACTTCTTCATGGCGCTTCTCGATCAGTTCAAGCTTGCTCATCCGCCGTTTTACAGATTCCAGCGTCCTCTCAAGATCCTGATAGGTGCGCACATTCTCCTGCAGAACATCAATATTCACCTCTTTTGCATCCAGAACATAGGAATATACAAAGTCTTTGATATCGTCAATGGGCTTAAACGCCAGTGCCTTGGGAATCAGGCTGAAAAATTTGTCCTCGATCCTGCCAAGTCTGGCTAAAACCATCTTTCTGGCTTCTGCCTGTGTCTTGCACCATTGTTTGATCCCTTTATTGGCTGTGCGGAATTCCGAAATAGAGCGTACATGGCGTCCGTTTAAAAACATATCATCCGTAAGCTGCTTATTGTCAATCAGATAACGGACTGTGGTTTCCTGCCCTTCCGATGCGGAATCTACCGCTGCGCCGATGATAAAATAGCGGTCTTTGCTTTCCTCATAAAATTCCAGTGCGATGTGGGCGCTCAGCTCCCCCGTCCGCTCATAGGGACGGTTTTCTTTTCCGGTCTTGCACCGGATGTATCCGGTCAGCTTTCTCTTTCCGTTTTCGTGGGCTGCCTTATTAAAGGAATTGGCAGAGCAGCTTACCACAAATTGAATCGCATCCAGAAGTGTGGACTTTCCCGCACCGTTTTCTCCGGAAATCAGGGTGGAACTTCCGAAATCAATCATGCAGTTGGTAAAACGATGCCAGTTAATCAGCTTCATTCTCGTCAGTTTCTTCATTATTGACTTTTCCCTTTCTATACACTTCCAGCTTTTCGTGGGCCTGCTTGATATCCTCTACCCGGACAGCCAGCAAAATTGCATCATAGATCAAAATTCTGGATTCCTCGTTTCCCAGATCCCGGTCCAGGGTTTCGATGATCTGAAAACGCCGGAACAGACTCAATGCATTGCGCATGGTAGTTTTATCAATCATCTTATCCCTGATCTGCAGGCTTAAAAATTTGTCCTGGATATCTCCCAGATTTACGATCACCTCGTCACTAACGGAAAGCTCTCTCTTTTTTTCGTCATACAGGATCCGCAGAATCAGCAGGATCACAGATTCAAAGAGCTTCAGGTTCAAATGATTATAATGATATGGGCTGGTAAGCTGAATCACACCGTATTCTTCATTGATCTCCAGCCGGTACCCCAATACATCGAGATATTTGCGGAATATTTCCCTGTGCTTCAGTACAAAATAATAATCCGACCGATTCGTGACATTTCCCTTGCACAAAAAGCAGGTACTGATCAATCGGTTGCAGATTCGTCTGAATTCGTCTTTTTCTTTCTGAATCATCCCGTCCAGTAATTCCATTACTTCTTCCTCCGAATCATAAAGTCTTTAAAACGGTATCCGCCTGCCTCCGTTTCTTTGAGGCTCTCCACCTGATACCGCATATTCTTCCGCTGCCCGTACAGACGGATATAGATGATCTTGATAAAATCTTCCACATTTTCAAGAGGCAGTTCGGCGGCATGCATTTCGTTTCGGTTTCCCAGGTTCTCCTCCACGTATTTTCCGATTTTTTCCGGGCTTAAAATCCTCTGCATCTTCTCTGCAAGCCTGCGCATTTTTTCCTGGCGCAGCTTCCTATCCGGTTCTTCCTCTGCAAGCTGCTGGGGCACAAATTCTTTGCGTCCTTCCGTAGGAGAATAGAGGGAATTCTCATCCATCACACTGCTGTGGTAAATCCGGATCAGTCCCTCCAGAAATTCAATCCTGTAGATTCCTCCCAGTTCCAGATGTTCTTCATTAATGGCTTCGTTGATTCCGAGAAGAATCTCCTTTAGCTGTCCACGGACATCCTCATTTCCGGACAGCAGAAACTTGGCACGGTTGATGGCAGCCCTCTGGTACTGGGTATTTTTCTGGTTGATCTCCATCAGAATATCATCCATATTCCGAAAAGCTTCGATGATTTCATGCAGATAGCGATAGACCAGTTCCTTTCCTTCCTCTGCGGAAATCTCCCTGATTCCGGCAATTTCTTCCGCAGCTTTCGTAAGGTACGATTTGCTGCGGCTTTTGCCTTCCAGGCGCTCAATGATCTCCGGGCGAAATTTAGAAACATTGTCCGAAGTCAGCAGACGATGGTAGGCTTTGTCCACGATATTTGTGATATAGTCATTAAAAAGCGCATCCATGATCTCCGCAACTGTGCTGTGCTTCGTCAGTTCATCAATATAATGCTTGATATTGGAATTCAGGTTTTTCAGCCCCGTGATCAGGAGGTCGGTGTTTTCCAGGATCTGAAGCAGCACAATTCCCGGATGGTCGGTATTGCTGCGGACCAGGCTGTAAATGGTATAGATATAGCCCTGATACTCGATCTGCCTGCCCTCTGCGATTTCCAGCAGGGTCTTCACCAGCCGGACTGCATATTCCTTGAAATTTACTCTCTGTACGTAGCTTTTGTCTGTCTCAATCTCTATCCATCCGTAAAATTCCAGCTTGCGCAGCATACTGTTGGCTTTTCCTCTGCTGTCCAGGGCCTGAAATTCTTCCTCTACCGCTTCTGCCGCCTGTGCCTGGTCAAAATAGTATTCCAGCTCATCCACCAACACATCTCGCTCCACACCAAAAGAAAGCTGATGCTCCATGGTGGAGAACAGCCTGCAGATACATTCCCAATATACGATTTTATTCGGAGATGACAACGGAACAAAAAAGTTGTCCGGTATGATATGAAACATAAGAAGCTCCTTGTAGTTTTCTTTATTTCAGTTCCAGTAAATAGTAGCAAAAAAGAGCATGGAAATCAATGGGCGTATCCCAAAACCTTTCCGTTCCCTCCCAATATCAGAAACTGAAAAGCTTCTCTTCCAGTATCTTTAATTCCTCCATGAAAATACAATATGGAATCTCGTTTTTTTCCACTTTTTCCATGCACTCCCGGAAATCAAACCAGGCCACCTCTGCCACTTCTGATTTCTGTAATTTAAACTCTTCCGGCTCACGGTCTAGCCAGAGTGCATAAACATTGCTTACCTGATTATCATGAAAGAGCTTCCCATGAAACTCTCCCTGGAATGTAAAACGTCTCTGCCCGCAGTAGATCAGCTCCTCCGCCTTTGCCTCATAGCCCAGCTCCTCCTTCAATTCCCGAAGTGCGGACGGAATAAAGTCCACTCCTGCAGGGATATGTCCTGCGCTGGAAATATCATAACATCCGGGATACGAATCCTTTTCTTCGCTTCTTTTCTGAAGAAGGATCTGGAGCTTTCCGTCCTTATTCCTGAATATCCACACATGGGAAGTCCTGTGGCGGATTCCAAGAGCGTGTGCCGTTTCTCTGTCCACACACTCCCCTGTCGGTCTTCCCCACTTATCCACAACATCCAAAATCTCCATGTTGATTTCCTTTCTCTTTCTATATCTTCTGCATCAACCGCTCAGATAAATACTGGTTTTCAGTATAATCCTTTTTACAGTAATTTGCTATAGGAAATTTTTCGTTGCATTTTTTGTTGTCATTACACATTTTCTCGTTGTTATTTTTGTTACTATTATGTTTTTTTCATTGTTATTTTTGTTTTCTATCAGCTTTTTTTCATTGTATTTTACGCAATAAGTGATATACTAAATTTAGGAAGCAATCAGGAGGTGTATTTGTCTATGTATCGTTTTGCAATGGAAAGTCTTTATAAATGGAAAAAGGATAAATATCGTAAACCCTTAATCATTGAAGGTGCCCGTCAGGTGGGAAAAACCTGGCTAATGAAAGAATTTGGCCGGGAGGCATACCAGAATACCGTTTACATTAATTTTGACTCCAATTCCAGAATGGCAGAATTATTTTCAGCAGATCTGGATACAGACCGACTCATTCTGGGCCTGGAGCTGTATGCCGGAAAAAAAATTGATTCTAAAAATACCCTGATTATTTTTGATGAAGTACAGGAAGTTCCGAAGGCGCTTACAAGCCTGAAATATTTCTGCGAAAACGCCCCGCAATATCATATTATCTGCGCCGGCTCTCTGCTGGGAATTGCCCTGCACAGCGGAACTTCCTTCCCTGTTGGCAAAGTGGATTTCCTGAAACTGTATCCTCTGTCTTTCAAAGAATTTTTGATTGCCACAGGAAAGGAACGCTTCGCTGAATTATTATCTCAGCAGGATTTCTCCATGATCACCAATTTCCGGCAAACCTTTGTTGATTCTTTAAAGTATTATTATTTTGTAGGCGGTATGCCGGAGGCCGTTCTGCGTTTTTCAGAGAACAGCGATTTCAACGAAGCCCGTGAGGTGCAGAAAAGAATTCTGGCAGCCTATGAACAGGATTTTTCGAAACATGCACCCAATGAAATCGTACCGAGGATTCGTATGCTTTGGAACAGTATTCCATCCCAGCTTGCCAGAGAAAATAAAAAATTCCTTTACGGCCTTGTCAGGGAAGGCGGCAGGGCTAAGGACTATGAAGCGGCGATCATGTGGCTGTCTGACTGCGGCCTTGTCCATAAAGTAAGCCGTGTCAGCAGTCCAAATCTGCCGCTGAAAGCTTATGAGGATTTAAAAGCTTTTAAGCTTTTTATTGTGGATGTAGGGCTTCTCGGATGCATGACCGGCCTGCGCCAGCAGGTATTACTTAACGGCAATGATCTGTTTATCGAATTTAAAGGCGCACTTACGGAACAATATGTTATGCAGCAGCTTGCCGCTATCCCCGCCTTTCACACATACTATTACACAAATGACCGCGGCTCCTGTGAAATTGATTTTCTGGTAGACAACGGCGAATCGGTCATGCCCGTAGAAGTAAAGGCAGAGGTCAATCTCCGAGCCAAAAGCCTGAAAACTTATAAAGAAAAATTTCATCCCAGGCTCTCTGTACGTACTTCTATGGCCGACTATCGCGATGAGGGATGGCTTCTGAACCTGCCGCTTTATGCCATTGAAGAGCTGGCCAATATAGCCGAAGAAAGGTATTCCGGGTAATTTCAATCTGTTCTGCGGCCTGCCTGCATCATTTGCCCTCTCTTTAGAAGTATAACATAGAAGCCAGGACAAATGTAGGTATTTTCATATTTTCCCAGCGGACTCCAAAACGATTTAGAAAAAAAGCAGCTCCCGCTGTAACAAAACGGCAGGCGCTGCTTTTTCATATTACTTTATTTACCTAAATGCCAGATATCGTCATTGTACTCTGCAATGGTACGGTCGGAGGAGAAGAAACCGGCTTTGCTGATATTGATCAGGGTTCTGCGTGTCCAGTCTTTCGGGTTCCGGGCGTAGTCGGCAACTGCCTGGTTTTTGCGGACAATGTATGCATTGAAGTCAGGCAATGTCTGGAACCAGTCTTTCCAGATCAGCTCGTTTTTGAGACGCTCCAGGTTTTCCTGCTTCCCATGGGCAAGCATTTCTTCACTGGTAAGGAAATCAATGGCTCTTCGGATATTCGGGTCAATTTCATACCATTCTCTTGCACAGTAGTCGCCGTTACGGTAGCGGCGGATCACCTGGTCACTGCTCTGTCCGAAAATATAGATGTTATTGTTTCCTACGGCTTCTGCGATTTCCACGTTTGCTCCATCCATAGCGCCCAGTGTCAGGGCGCCGTTCAGCATGAATTTCATGTTGCCTGTACCGGAAGCTTCTTTGGAGGCCAGGCTGATCTGCTCGGAAAGGTCACATGCAGGAATCATCTTTTCTGCTGCGGTCACATTATAGTTTTCGATAAATACGATCTGCATCCACCGGGACACTTCCTTATCGTCCGCAAATACCCTTGACAGAGTTAAGAGTGCATGGATGATGTCCTTCGCAATCGTATAGGCAGGTGCAGCTTTGGCGCCGAAGATCGCGGTAATCGGTTTCTCCGGCATATGTCCCGCCTTGATCTCAAAATACTGATGGATCAGGTACAGCAGATTTAACTGCTGGCGCTTGTATTCATGCAGACGCTTGGACTGGATCATGAACATACTCTCCGGGTTCACGGTTACATTCCGGGTATGCGCAAGCCACCCTGCAAGGGCCGCTTTGTTATCGTATTTAATATCCTCAAGCTTTGCCAGAACCTTTTCGTCATTTACAAAATCCATCAGCTTTTCCAGCTCGGATGCATCTTTCTTGAAGCCCGGGCCGATGAGGCTTTCGATCAGGTCTGTCAGCTCAGGATTACATTTCAGAAGCCAGCGGCGGAAGGTAATGCCGTTTGTTTTATTATTGAATTTCTCCGGATATAACCTGTAAAAGTTGTTCAGCTCACTGTTCTTCAGAATTTCCGTGTGAAGTGCTGCAACACCGTTTGTGCTGTGCGTAAAATGAATGTCCATATGCGCCATGTGTACGGTCTGATAGCCGTCAATAATGGCTGTGGAGGTATCTTCCGTTCTGGTGCGCACGATCGCGTCCAGTTTTTCAATGATCGGCATGAGCTGCGGAACGACCGTATCCAGATAATGCTTCGGCCACTTTTCCAGTGCCTCCGCAAGAATGGTATGGTTCGTATATGCGCATACCTTTGTCACGATTTCTGTGGCTTCGTCAAAATCAATTCCCTTTTCGCACAGAAGGCGGATCAGCTCCGGAATCACCATGGACGGATGGGTATCATTGATCTGGATGGCTGCGTACTGGTCGAGATCATGAAGATTACTTCCGCGCTCCATGCATTCCTCCAGAATCATCTGCGCACCTGCGCTGACCATCAGATACTGCTGGTAGATCCGCAGAAGCCGTCCCGCATCATCGCTGTCATCCGGATAAAGGAATAAGGTCAGGTTTTTCTCAATATCAGTCTTGTCAAAGGAGATTCCCTCGCCGATCACAGACGGGTCAATGGTATCCAGGTCAAAAAGGTTCAGGAAATTGGTTCGGCCCTCATATCCGGTAACTGCAAGCTGGTAAAGCCGTGCTGTATAGTCCTTGCCTGCAAGGGATACGGTATAGGTCTTTTCCGTTTTTCTTGCCCAGTCGTCTCCGCCCAGCCAGAAATCCGGTGTTTCGTTCTGAAGCTGGTTGTTAAAATTCTGATGGAACAGGCCGCAGTGATAACGCAGGCCAATGCCGTCGCCCGGCAGGTTCAGGGTTGCCAGAGAATCCAGGAAGCAGGCTGCCAGTCTTCCCAGGCCTCCGTTGCCAAGGCTCGGTTCCGGCTCCACCTCTTCCAGATCGGACATGGATTTACCGTGTGCTTCCAGACATGCTTTTACATCATCATACATCCCAAGGTTAATAAGATTGTTGCTCAATAATTTACCGATCAGAAATTCTGCAGATATATAGTAAAGCTTACGCCCTTTTACAGGCTCTGCCTTCTTTTCACTTTCCTCTTCCACGATATGAAGCAGTGCTGTGTATAATTCTTCATAGGAACACTGTTCCATTTCTTTTTTGCAGGCTTTTGTTAAAGCTGCTTCGATTTCTTTGACGTTCTTCATTTTCATCATGATAAAATCTCCTTTCATTTTACGCAATGTGAAATGAACCCTCTGTCCCCAACAGACCCCAAACTTACATGCCGTCGTTCCAGAATGAATTGCGGCATTCCCAACTGCTATATATTATTTTTAATACATTATTTTAAAAAATGCTTGTATAATGCCACCAAAATATAATACAATCCTATCATCATTAATATAAATAAAATTGAGGGAATATTATGAAAAATTTGAAAAATATTGAAAATACGACGCTTATAAAAAATCCTGCATACCAGGAAACCAAGCGTCACTCTGATACAATGTTTGCATTTAATGTCTATCCTTGTACGATTCCTGCGGATTTTACCTTTGTCCCTCTGCACTGGCAGGACAGCGTGGAAATCATTTATATAAAACGTGGGAGCGGGACTGTACAGGTGGATTTTACAACCTACACGGCAAAGGAAGGGGATATCTTTCTTGTTTTACCTGGGCACCTTCACGGACTTCGGGGCATCCTGCAAAAACGTATGGAATATGAAAATATTATCTTTGATATGAATTTTCTCGGAAGTGACAATGTAGACCTGTGCAGCCAGAAGTATCTCCAACCGGTCATGAACGGTAAAATACAGCTTCCGGCTTATATTGGAAGGGAACACGACATGTACAATCCTGTCTCTTTGTGTCTGGATGCTTCTGACCATTTATGTTCCCTGCGCCCCAATGGCTATGAGCTGGGCGTAAAGGGATATCTGATGATCCTGTTTTCTATTCTGATGCAGGCAGGCGTGGATCATGCGGCAAATCCGGTAAATGCGATGGATCAAAAAAATGTACAGAAGCTGAAAGCCGTACTTTCCCGAATTGAATCCGATTATGATAAGAAACTAACGGTCAGAGACATAGCAGAAGAATGCGGTTACAGTGCCAGTCACTTTATGCGGTGGTTTAAGGAAGTTACCGGAACGGGTTTTTCTGGTTATTTGATCGAATACCGCCTCGGCAGGGCCGCCCAGGCGCTTCGCAATACCGATGATTCCATATTGGAAATTGCCGAACAGACAGGATTTGACAACCTGTCAAATTTCAACCGGCTGTTTAAGAAAAGATTTGAGATGACACCGAGCCAGTTTCGGAAGCAGGTATTTTAGCAGATATTTGAAACTATCTGAAAAAAAGCCATTTTACACCCCCCTCTGGAGTATAAAATGGCTTTTCACACAAAACAGAAATCATATGCCGAATTCTTTAAAAAGAGCTTCCCGATAGTCCTTATCTTCGGATGCCCTCTTCAGGCTTTCATACTGTCCCTTCTCCAAAAGAAGCAGATTCAGTTTTCCAAACCTTTCCTCCCCCTTGGCCATACCTTTAGCTTCTCCTTCAGCTATCTCTTCTGCAAATAATTCTTTCAAAGCTTCACACATTTTCCTCTCCTCCTCTGCTGCCTCCCAGTTTGCACGCATGACTACATTCATCACTGCCTGATACAAGGATTCATGTTTGTTCGGTTCATATTGTTCTATCAGATCCTGTATTTCTCCACCTGGCGTCAAGTCTTTCCGCAGACTTTGCAGCCAATAGTTCTTATCCTTTGTTAATTTCTTTGTAATAATGAGCTGCATTGGAAAAAAATCTCCCTGCAGATAGTAGATTCCTGCTTCTACCTTCTCAACCTTCATTCCCCTTTTTCTGGTAATATGCTTCAGCATCTTACGGGGATAATGATTGCAGACAAAAGTAATCGTCAATTCTTCCGGTGCAATCTTCTTTTTTTCTTCTGCCTGATAGAGGCAGACATAGGCATACACCTTATAAAAATCCCGGATACTCAGGTTATCGTCCGGGGATTTGTATTCTATAATATTATAGCTTCTGAAAATCCTTCCTATATTTTTGACGATTTTTTCCCCTGGATTCTTTTTCAATAAAACAATATCTATCTGCAAAGGACTCTTTCCCAATAGATGTTCCTCTTCAATCTGCACTTTCTCAAGCTCTTCTGCCAATTCAATCCGCAGGGCAGCTCCAAAGGCAGGATGCCACTGAATTTTTCCCTCTTCCATTCATCTCTCCTTTCAGTATAATACATTTCCTTCAAAATAAATAGTGTGAATTTTGTTTGATTTCATGTGAATTGCCGGCATGATGACCAAAGATTATACACAAGAATTGTCTTAGACATATTTATTATATAAGAACATACTGCTCTTGTAAATCCTATTTCGTTCGACAAAAATCGACGCAGAAGAACCTTTACCGGAGCTTCCTTTCATCTGACAGATAGAAAAAGCCATTCTATGACTTTTAAATCATAAAATGGCTTTTCTTAATTTCCGTAAATCATCATCGTCCGCTTCGCTGCATACCCCGCGGACAAAGATGCAAGGTGTATCCTTTCCCTAATCCTTTAGTTTTTCCACTGAGCGCTCTATCAGCAGTATCTCATTCATTTGCTGCTTTTCCATTCTCCGCCTTATTCCACGCAAACATACAGAGAAGCAGAACGACTACCGCAAACACCACACACAGAGGGCTCCTGGTAAATCCCGCAAGAATAAAGGAAACAAACGCAATCACTCCATTCACACATGCATATGGAAGCTGCGTCTTCACATGGTCAACCAGGTCACATCCTGCACCTGTAGATGACAAAATCGTGGTATCCGAAATCGGTGAGCAGTGATCTCCGAACAGACCGCCTGACAGTACCGCTCCCACACAGATTGCATAGGGAATGCCGAATGCATTTGCCATAGGAATCGCCAGCGGCATCATGATTGCAAAGGTTCCCCAGGAGCTTCCTGTAGAGAAAGATACAAACGTACCAAACAGGAAGATAAACGCAGGTATCAGACCCGTTGCGAAATTTGCTTTCTTCAGGAAATTGATAATAAATTCCGCTGTCCCAAGATTGCTGATCATCGTTCCAAGGGACCACGCCAGAACCAATGTAATCGCTACATCGGTCATGCCTTTCATACCGTCTACATAAATCTTAAAAGTATCATGGGCATTTTTTACCTTAAACAGCAGAATCATCGCCATCAATACCAGGGATGCCAGGAAATATCCCATGGTAAGAGCTACACGAAAGGTATTTCCGTCCACCTTTTTAAATGGGAATCCAAGCGGAACCAGATTCACAAACAGTACTACGAACACCGTGATGATCGGAAGCAGCACCATGATCGGCTTCGCATTTCCAAGGGAGTACCCTTTCTCATCCACCTCCGGTACATAATGATCTTCCATTTCTTCCGGTACGGGATTTTTCTGTGCCTGAAGCTCTGCCTTTCTCATCTGGGAAAAGTCTTTCTTCGTCACAGCAACCAGCGGAATCATGATGATTGCAAGAATCGAATAAATCTGGAACGGAATCGCCTGTACAAATGTCGTATAATCCGATTCTGCCACTCCCAGATTAGCAAACTCACTCTGAATCAGTCCCATAATATAAACGCCCCATCCGATAAACGGAACCAGGATCGCAACCGGAGAGGAAGTTGAGTCCAGAATCCACGCAAGCTTTTCCCTCGACACCTTTAATTTGTCAAACAACGGCCGGAAAACCGGGCCAACCAGAAGCGGTGTTCCCAAATCCGAAAAGAAGATCAAAATACCTCCCAGCCATGCACACAACTGTGCTTTCAGTTTTGTATTGATCACCTTATGTACGCCTTTTGCAAATGCCTGGGCACCCCCTGACTTCTCCATCAGCTTGATAAATCCGCCGATAAAAATAACAAGTACAATCACGCCTGCATTATAGCTGTCCGTAAGCTGGATAAAAAAGTAATCCCCGATCATAGACTTCACTGCCGCAAACGGATTCCACATACACAGGATCAGCGCACCGGTAAATCCTCCGCAAAAAAGTGAAAAGATTACATTTTTACTCTTGATTGCCAGAACAACAGCCACAATTGGAGGCAGCAGACTTAAAATACCATAATCCACAGCATATCTCCCCTTCCTTTTTTCTTTTTCATTAGCCATATTGTACAGTCTCATACGGTATTGTATAAATATACCAAAATAATGTATAAACGTCAACAAAAGGAATATCTAAAAACATATCTAATTCCTCGCCGTACTCCCCAGCTCTCTGAAAAAGCCCAGCACCACCGGCACAGTCACGATTCCGGACACCAGGTAAGCCATAGGCTGTGCCACCTGGATTCCGGTAAGTCCCAGAAAATGAGGGAGTACAAGAAGCAGCGGAATCACGATCAGCCCGCTCTGCATGGAAGCAATGAACAGCGCCCTGCCCTTCTTTCCAATACTTTGGAACAGCATACTTCCCACTGCGGACACAGGCAGGACAAATAAAAATCCGCACAGCCACCGAAGCGCTCCGGTTCCGGTCTGCAGGATCTCCTCCTCATCACGGAACAGATGCACGATTGCCGGTGCATTGATATAGCAGCCAGTGCACAGTACACCCAGGATTCCCATTCCCATGAAGATTGTAAACCATGTAGCTTTTTTTACTCTGCCGTATTTCTCTGCACCGTAGTTAAACGCGCAAACCGGCTGGAAGCCCTGGGCAATCCCAAGGGCGAAGCTGAACAGAAGATTGCCGCATCTTCCCACAATACTCATAGCTGCGATCGCTGCATCGCCGTAGGCCGCCGCCTGAACATTCACCAAAGTGGTGGAAATACTGTTCAGCCCCTGACGCGCCAGACTCGGAAGTCCTGTGAGCATAATATTTTTTACATCGGAGATATCCCGTGTAATATAGCGTATACGAATCCTTGTAACGGTTTTCCCTTTCAGAAACGGCATCAGCAGAATTACGGTACTGATATACTGGGAAAGAGCTGTAGCCAACCCGGCTCCTGCAATTCCCATATGGCAGTAAAAGATAAAAACCGGGTCCAGCATCATATTCAAAACACCGCCTGTCGTCAGCCCCACCATTGCAAAAGCAGCCCTGCCTTCATAGCGCAGAATATTATTCAGCACACAGCCTACGGTCATAGCCGGGCCTGCGATCAGAATAAAGGTTCCGTATATTTTGGCCTCCTGCAAAATGGTGTCCGTACTGCCCAGAAGCCGCATAAGAGGTTCAGGAAAGAGCAGTCCCAGAATTCCGATCGCCGCACCGGCCGCAAGGGCCAGAAAGACACTCGTGGAGGCAAAAATATTTGCATGTTCCACTTTCCTCGCACCCAAAAGCCTGCTGATATTGCTCCCTGCCCCATGCCCGAACATAAATCCAAATGCCTGCAGGATTGCCATCAGTGCAAACACGATTCCTGTAGCCCCGCTTGCCGAAACACTGATCTTACTTACATAAAACGTATCTGCCGTGTTATAAATATTGGTTATGAGCATACTCACCGTCGTAGGCAGTCCAAGCATCAGAACCAGCCTCCAGACAGGCGTCTGCGTCATCTTTTCATATTGTTTGTTTTCTGCTTCATTCATGATCCTCATCCCTCTTTCGGTCATTTATAGCATATCTTTCTTTACTGCCCAGCTCCTTTCGGATTGCTTAAAACACGCTTAAGACAGGCCTATGCCCTATTTTGTTCCACCCGGACACAAAAAGCAATAATAATATTCCAAGCATCCTGAGAATGCATGGCAGTCCCCATTGATCCGCCAATGCCCCGGCGATGGGAAACATAACGATCATCATCACAGAAAAAAGCATACTGTTTACGGATATCAATGTTGCCCGCTGTTCAGAAGGAATCAGAGCATTTAAAGCTTCCGACTCCACCGGATACAATGCCGAATTAAAAAAACCGGCTATTACAAATGCCACTATCGATATCGCCGGTTTTCTGAAACCGAAGCAAATGAGCGTCATTGCTATGCTGAGTGACGAAATAACAGAAATTTTCTCTCCCAGCCTGCAATATAGCCTGTTACTCAATAATGCTCCAAAGCAGGAAAAAATCCCGGCCAGAAGAAAAATAACACTAATCTCAATTTTACTGTAACCGAAATCAGAATAGTACTGCTGGCTGTAAAAAAACAGCAGTGTGTATGACGCAAATACAATAGAAAAATAAGTGATGATTTTTAAAATCCGTAAATCTCCCGCCAAAATCTCAAAACTGACTTCAAAATGCCGGATTACCGTCCGAAATCCGTCCAACGGTTCTTTCTTACCGGAATTTGCCGCAACAGGCGGCTCAATCATAAAAAGAACCGGAAGAACAGCTAAAAGGGAAATGACTACACATGCAGCATAACACCAGAAATAAGAATACTCTGCCAAAATTCCCCCGGCAACTGTTGCGATTGCCTGGGAAATTTCTATAAGCATATTGATTCGTCCATTTACTTTCCTATACATGTTTTCTTCCGAAAGGCATTTCATACTGTCATAAACAAGAGCCTCCTCTGAACCGGAGTTCAGATTATTACCCAATGCCTGTAACACAAAACTCACCGCAAAAAGCCAGAAGCTTCTGGAAAACATCATAATAATGCAGGAAACAGTTACACAAATACGGCTGAGTATCATACTTCGCTTTCTGCCCACAAGATCCGCCAAAGCACCGGAAGGAATTTCAAAAAGGATGCCTGTTGCGTGATAAATTCCCTCTAATATACCAATCTGCATCAGACTCATATGACAATATGTAAGATAAAGCACCCATACAAAGCTTTGCATATTTAGATTTGTAATAAAGGTGTTCAAATAGTCTAATTTTATATTTCGTCTTAAATTTGGATTCATCTGTAATTCCTCTTTTCATTTTTTCATGATTATGAAACTCATAAATCTCATAAATATAAATAAAAAACAGCCTGTTCACCTCTATAGTGACCAAACTGTATCAGAAATTACTGCCTCCATACGGACAACTCTTATGCCTGCTCCTTCAGATCAGAAGCATGCGATAAGGTAGATTTATCCTAAAAAGAGCGCAGTAATCCCGTAAATGAACAAAAGTGTTTGTTTTTGACAATGCACTGCTGCTGCAAATCGGTGTATAACCCAATCCGTTCATACTGCTGCTCCTTTCATAAATTTATTCCGAATTTTTAAAATATTCAAAACTTCGATGTTTTAAGTCTATCACCTGGCTTCCTGTAAGTCAATTGCTATATATGAAATTCCTGTCATGCAAACCATATTCCGGTTACTGTCCACGCCTTCGGCATAAACAGCAACATACTCTGCCCTTACTCCTCCGCTCTACAGATGGTCTTCACGATCCAGTTTCCTTCAATATCTGCAATTCCGTGATAAATTCCTCTCTTCATTACGATATAACCATTCTTCCACGTTCTTGCGCTGGCTTTGTCTGAGCTGTAACATATCTGGTTTTCGCTGTCATGTATGGTAATGGATGTCTGACAGTCGTCCCCATCCCAATTCGTTTCCGTAATAATACAATAATCCTTTCCGATTTCAAATGAAATGCCGCCGTTCTCTTCCCAACAGGAATCCATCAGAATATCACCTGTCTTCCGGTCAAGCAGGCGTGTAAGATACACCCCGTTCTCATAGAAACCGGCCATGGCATATCTTTCATTAAAAGAATTCAGATCCTGGCCCTCCTGCATCGGCACAAGGATCTGCTGTCCGTCTGCATATACCAGATACCCTTCTCCTGTTTCCGCATAGGGATACCACGCTTTGTCATTGTACCGTACAAAACCATCGCAGGTATTTCCCTCCAGCTGCTGATAAGATGCTCCTTTTATAAATCCGGCAGCATAACCCAGAGCCCAGCGTTCCGTCTCTAAAGCGGGAAACATTGCACAATCCTGAAGCTGCGTATTGTAAACCGTATACATATCATCCACATTCTGAAATACCAGCGCAGTCTTCATATTATAATTATAGCTGTAAAACCAGCTATCATCTGTGTATGGACTCAGGTACGTTTCTATCTGATCCAAAACAGCCTTCCCATCCAGATCATATACTGCTCCTGTCTCAGTCTCCCAGTTATAAACCAGAATATAGTCCCCGAATTCCTGTGTCTCCCAATTTGCAAACGCCTCTGTCAGATAAAAATCTGTGACTTCCCGTTTTTCCTGTCCATCAATGCTCAGCCATACCGGTCCAATAGCCGGAAGCGTACCCGCATCTGTAACTCTGCATGACCCGATCAAATATCCATGATCCAGTACCATCAGCCGCCCCTGATATTCGTCTTCCGTCCATGTACTTTCCCCGGAGCCGTACAACAATTCTCCATGACAGTCATATAAGCAAACCCGGCCTGTATTTCTGTTCGTCGCCAGACAAACATCTCCATTTATCTGAATATAATACTCACCTCCCGGAAATTCCAGAACCGTTTTCAGGTCTGCCATACTGTATACTGCAATCGTGTCACCATCCATATAATCCAAAAGAGTATTATTCTTTATTGTCGCTGCGCCGTAGGTGTCATCCAGATAAGCCCTGCAGCTTCCCACGCAGATACCATGACTGTCATAAATCTCCGCATAATTATTTCCTGTTGACAAAAGGATATACTCATCTTCATTACAAAGTGCCGGAGTACCGGGATTCTCTGCTTTGCACTCTTCAGAAACCATCTCAGATGCCATACACTGCTGCCCTGTTCCCGTAATCAAAATTCCTGCCAGACAGATTCCCAACGACAGCAGCCGAAAAATCTTTGCCATTTTACATAACCGGAACATAGCCGCATCCCTCCACAAACTCCTGTCCGTCCTCAGACAGCAGCCATTCCCTGATTTCCTTTGCCCTGTCAGAGGACTGCTCATTCGTTACACAATAGAACTCATTGATCAGCGGATATTCTCCGCTTTTGATCGTCTCATTGGATGGCTCCACACCGTCTATCTGCAGAAACTTCAGTCCCGGCTGTTTGAACATTTCCGAGGCGTAATAGTAAACAGAGTAGCCCAATGCATTCGCGGAATTGTCGTATTCCTTCAATGCATTGATAATATCATCCATGCCTGCTGCGATCATCTCTGTTTCTGCCTCTGCCATCTCTGCATCACCAATGAGCAGCTTGCGCATCATGGTCTGGCTGCCGCTGGTCTCCGGACGCTGGAACGCTTTGATTTCCATGTCACTGCCTCCAACCTCGCTCCAGCTGGTAATTTTTCCGGTATAGATATCATACGCCTGCTGCTGCGTCAGGCTTTCCACCGGATTGTCCTCATTAACGATAAAAACCAGCGCATCCTTTCCCACCGGCCGTACGTCAAGAGGTTCATAACTATCCAGCTCATTCTTCGTACTTTCTGCAGGTTCGTAGGCAAGAAGAATATCTGTCCCTCCTTCCGCAAGAAGCAGATAACAGGGATTCGTATTGGTAAAATCCGCCATCGTTTCTTCTGCCTGTGCCTGAGTACAGCCGGTCATCTCCACCGCCAGTGCTTCACACAACGGTACACAGGCCAGGGAACCATCGATCCGCGGATATTCCTCGTAGGACATCTGCGGCTTTGGAACGCTGTTCTGTACTTCCCCGCTCTGTGCTGAAATCTCTGTCTCTTCCGTTTCCTTTTCTGCTGCGCATACCAATCTTTCCATGCCCGCTTCCTTCATCCCGAACAGTCCGGCTCCGGTAAGGATCATTGCTAAAAAAACAACTGCTTTTCTTTTCATACGCTGCCCTCCTTTTTCAATTTTTTATTGTTTCACGTTCTTTTCTGTTATCTGTATTATCGCACATCTCCGGTTTCTTTCTGTTAAATTCATTCTCCCGAAAAACAAAAATACACCCGGAAATAAGACATTGTCTCTTCCGGATGTATTCCTTTTGCACAGTCTATTTTTCATTCTGTATTCGAATCTGCTGACCTTCTATCAGAGGATAGCTGACTACCTCTGTTCCTTCCAGATTCTCTTTGTACATATCCACTCCCGTAATCTGGCTGTTTTCATAAGTTTTATAGTAATAAATTCCTTTATCCGTATTACAGCAGGAAGTATAAATTGTCATCTCATATTTCCCTTCTCCTAAATGCACACAGCCCCTCTGCTGCTCCACGGAACCAAGAATATGAAAAAACTGGCTGACACTTTCTGACTCCGAATCTCCCGACACGGAATTCATCTTTGTAAATACTGCCCTTACAAACCGTGAGGAAGAAGAGAGATCCCCCGGCAAGCCAATAGCGCCCATCCCACGGCAATAGGTTTCAAGGGAAATTTCGCCGGAAAAGCGATTCACCGGTTCCTCCCTGGTCAGACTTATATAATTGTTCAGATTAAACATCTGATAATCAAACGGCGGATTGTTTGTCAGGACTCCCACCGGATTTTCATAAACCTTTAATCCGTCCTTCATGGACTCTACGGTGATGGATTCTTCTCTGTCAGAAATGATCCAGTGCAGCATTGCCAGCGGCATATCCCCGCTGAAATTCAGATTCAGAAGATTAATATGCTCCAAAAGCCCTCTGGCCTCCCTCACCGTTTTGCACTGTCCCAAAATCCACGGAATAAACTCAAACGGTGCTACATTATCTTTCCCCTGCACTTCCTCCTTATAATCCGCATTCCCCGGAAAATTCAGCCCGGCCATGCTCAGTCCTTTTTCATTGCTTGCATCATAATAGAGCGGATAATCCCCCGCCATAGCCGCTACTCCGATCATGGCATAATGCTTCTCCAGACTTCCCATCCTCCTGAAATGAAACGGATAATTCCGCGGCGTCACCGCCACATTTTCATGATAGGAAATCTCATAATCCAGTGTCCGCCCAAAGTAATGATCCTTTGTCCTGTATGTCACTGCCGTACACATTCTCAGCTACCTCCGTTACATCTGATCCTCCATCTCTTCTGTTTATATTATTCACCTTTCCCTGCAGCTTCAATACTGATTTTTTAACTCTTCTCTCTATTTCCTATTTATGGCCGGTCAGTCCGCTTCACTTTCCCCAGGTACTACTTCTGCCTGTATTTCAGTGATCAACTCCTGAAACGTTTCCAGGTTTTCTCCGTAATCTTTCACATTCCTGCCCAGATACGCTTCTGCAGATTCCAGATCCCAGCAGAGGGTATACGACACATCGCCACCCTCACCCGTCTCACCCTCAGAATCTGCCGCCGGACGACCACCCGAATCTTCCTGGCTGCCAAGCGGATAAATAAACTCTATTTCCGACAGATTATCAACCAGCGCCAGCATTATCGTTCCGCCATCCATCAGCCTCTGATCCGCTGCATCTCTGTCCTCAGGCTCTTCCTCAAAAAGGATACGCAGACCATAGGGTTCTTTTTCTGACAGGATTTCAAAGGTCGTACCTTTTGACTGCGGCAGATAACCGGTCTCTGTCAGTTCCGCAATCAGGAATCCAATCGCAGAAGCATCACCCACATATTCTGTTTTTAATGCATAGAGATCCTCAGCCGCATGTTCGCCCTCTTCGGACGGTTCCTCCTCCAGTTTCCCGGCCAGAAATATGGAGGTTGGGCCGTCTGCTCCGCCAATAACGGAAATCGATGCTGAATCTTTTTTCTCATTCGCCTGCACCTGCGCTGCAGCTAGCATACTGATGATTATTACTAAGCAACAAATCTTTCTTTTCATCCCGGCCTCCTCAGTCCTATATGATCGTTTCTATCATTACCGATCCTGTTTGATAATTATGTTTTATATTCTTTCTTCCAACATCATACATCGGTTCCGTTAATTTGGAACCGGTCCTATTCCCAGTATAACGCATATGATTCCAAACGTAAACAGGACGATCGGAAATGCCATATAAAGCAGTGATATGACTGCCGTTCTTATAAACGGCAGACTTCTGCGGCTCCTGACAACACTGCACACCGCAAAGGACAGCCCTGCGATCAGGCCAAACAGCGAAACATATACCAGTGCAAATAGAAAAACAGAGAAATCCGCTCCGTATTTAATTGAATCCAATACCATCACAATGAAAACCAGCACTGCTGCCAGAATAGATATACGGACAATTCCTGCTTTTTCTTCCCGAATCCTTCTTTTCCATTCCATTTCTTCTGTCCTATACAATCTTTATCCCTCCATGATCCATTCTTTTCCGTATATCCTTCCAACAGATTCTTTTTATTATCGCTTTCCTCAATTTCTTTCTGTCAATGTTCCAGCCCGACCCGGATTTCGCCTACCTTCTCTTCCTCCGGTTCTTTGCCGTTCTCTTCCTCCATGACAAACACCGGCTTAAACCTTACCAGGGAAATGTCCAGATATGCCGTACTTTCTTCCGGCGGTGTTCCGAGGAAGCTTTCGCAGGTCAGCCCTCTGGTTTCATCGTTATAGGAATTTTCCAATACATCAAAAGACATGCAATTGCCCCTGTCATCCTCCACATCCAGTGAATAATAGTATGGGAGACTGTAATAGCTGTCCCCATCTTCTTCTGTCCGGGTTCCCGGCTCTTTGTTACAGGTCATTTTCATACGTGCCGAAGCATCCGTATATGTTATTTCCTCCAAATGGAAGACAAGTCCGTCTCCTGCCGTAATATCCGCATCAATCGGAATCGTTGCTGACTTACGCAGCAGTTCCTGCTTCGTTGCGGCAAAGGAATAGGTAAAATCAACCTTATTTTCCCATTGGCTTTCTGCATTTGTCATACCATAATTAATAAAAAGCTCTACCTCTGAGAAATTCTGCGGAATTTCCCCTTCCTCCACGGAGTATTCCAGCACATACTGGCCGGGGAGATCAGTCATATACTGGCTCATCATAAGACTATCCAGATATTCCCCGTCCATTTTCACAGACGCCAGCAATGGCCACTGGTTTGAAAGCCCTCTGTCATCTATAACGACCGGCACGTCCGAAGAGACTTCAACAGTTGCCAAAATTCTGTGGGAATCCAGCACAACCTCATCCAGGGTCATACTGACGCCGTCCTTGGTCTGTGTCTGATTGATCACTTCCGTATACGGCTGTAAGTCCTTCCTGTTTACAATAATTTCTGAAATTCTTGTGGTAAACTCCCGGATGGCAGCCACAACCTGCTCATGAAAAATACCGACGGTTCCGGCAAAGATAACAAGTGCGATACAGGCCGCACATGCCCAGGCGGAAACCGGAAATCTTTTCTTTTTTTCTGCCCACGGCTGTCCTGCCTGATACACCATCTGTTCATCCGCATTCTGCAAAAGTTCCAGTAACTCATAATGTCTTCCGCTCATAATAAGCTCCCTTCTGCCTTTAAAATTTTATACAGTTTTTTTCTGCTTCGGTGCAGATTCATTTTGATTCCATTCACTGTTTTTCCATGTCTCCTGGCAATGTCTGCTTCTTTGTCAAGATACCAGTATCTTCTCAAAAAAATATCCCTGTCCGCTTCTGACAGACTCCGAAGAAATTCATTGATGATCCGAATCAGTTCTTTCTCTGCTATTGCATCATCCAGGGAATGCGAAATCATTTTATCAATGATCTCTGTTTCCTGCTCTATGTATGTGATATGCATATCCATTCTCTTTGCAGCATATTTTTTTCTTAAACAGTCAATCGCATGTCCTCTTGTTATCTTCCCCACAAAGGCTGCCAGTATGGACGGCCTGTCAGGGGGAATTGCCGACCACACGGAAAGCCATGTGTCATTCACACATTCTTCCGAATCTTCTTTATTATTCAGGATATTCCAGGCAATCTTAAAACAATAGGGCTGGTATTTCGCACTCAGTTCCCGGATTGCCCTCTCTTCTCTTCGAAAAAACAGTTCTATGATCTTTCCATCTTCCATATTTTCCTCATTTCATTTGCTGCACCCGGAAGCCTGTTTCATACCCGATCGTATGATCGTATCTTAACATTTCCCCTGCGCATTTGCTTTACCAGCGACGGTCTACAGGATACGGTATTAAAAACCCCTATATTATATAGACCGTATTTTCAGGCAAAAGGTTTCGCTTTTTTATAAATTTTTTTATTTTTTTTATAAATATGATAAAACGGCAGGAATCCCCAATGAATTCCTGCCGTCTGCTTAAATACAAATCTATTTTTTATAGATTTTACTTTTTAAAGAAGCTTCTCGCTCCACTCCGTTTCCTTAAATCCGATCAGCACATAATCCTCACCAATTATAAGGGGACGCTTAACCAGCATTCCGTCCGCAGCCAGAAGCCTGTACTGCTCTTCCTCACTCATAGAAGAAAGCTTGTCCTTCAGACCCATACCTCTATAAAGCTGACCGCTGGTATTAAAAAACTTTTTCAAAGGCTGGCCGCTTTTCCTGTGCCATTCTTTCAGCTCCTCCACTGTTGGATTCTGCTCTTTGATATGACGGTCTTCAAAGGCAACTTCGTTTCCTTCCAGCCATTTCTTTGCCTTTTTACATGTACTGCATGCCGGGTATTCTAAAAATAACATTTGATACATCCTCCTAAGCCTGTGAAACTTTCTGCTTTTTTCATTGAATACGCTTTCTATGATAAAGCCATGCGCCGGCAATGTCAATCACTATACCTTTTCCATTTCTTCACGAACCTGCAGAAAATCAGGAGAAACTTTAGAACACAGTGCCTTGATCTCCTCATTCGGTTCGATCAGATCCGGGATCATAACTGTGAAGCAGCCTGCCGCATGTCCGGCTCTTACTCCATTTTCACTGTCTTCGAAAACCAGGCATTCATCCGGCCTGCAGCCGAGCTTTTGGGCAGCAAGCCGGAAAATATCCGGTGACGGTTTGCCGTATGCTACTTCTGCTCCGCTGACGATTTTTGAAAAATAGTCCCGTATGCCGCTCTTTGAAAGATTTGCTTCTATCTGCCTTGCAGAGCTGCTGCTTGCCACAGCAAGACGCATACCGGTCCCGTGAAAATACTCTAATATCTCATATACCCCTTTTTTCACAGGAACCTGTATCTCAAGTTTCCGTTTCATCCGCTCCATACACTCTTCCATAATTCCGGTTCCATCCGAAACATGGTAATATTTTTCAATCACCTGTTTCATATGTATTCCGTTTGTTCCGGAAATTGCCATCAAAAAATCATCTTCCAGTCTAATGGAGCGCTCCATAGCAATTTCTTTCCAGGTTTCCTGATAGAGCCTTTCCGTATCAAAAAGCACTCCATCCATATCAAAAATTGCTCCTTTAAATCTCATTTGCCATTTTTCCTCTCCGGCTTTCTAATTCCATGGTCATCTCCCCACGGATGCCGTCCAGCTTATAGAAATAGGTAAGCACTGCGATCAGCACACATAAAACGATCGGAATCCAGATAAAACATATTTCAATATAGGAAAGAGCCTTTTCCGTCTGAACTGCATTCGCAACATAACCGCCGTTTTTCAGGAATACACCGATAATAAAGCTTGTCAGTCCCATTCCGCCTTTTACAAAAAAGCCCTGGAATGCAGCAATCAGACCGGATACGCTTGCATTCTTTTTATACTCTGAATAATCAATAACGTCAGGCTGCATAGCAAAGGTAATTCCAAAGATACCATAGATTCCAAGTCCTGTGATCACCAGGCCGGCCAGCAGGCAGAATGCAGAATTTCTTCCTACAAAAATGAGCAGGTCGCCTGCAATATATAATGCGATACTAAAGAACATCAGGCTTCTCTTACTGAATTTCTTTTCAAGTGCAGGAAGAAGAAGCAGCATTGGAAGGCCGGACAAAATTCCAAGGATACCAACCAAAGACAGCCAGTCCGATCTGTCCAGATTATATTTAAAGTAATAAATAACAGTGGTGCTTCTGACTACATAAAGGGAAAAGTAAAACAGGTTCAGCAAAAACAGAATCCATGCCTGTCCGGTAAGCCCCTTGAAATCTTCGATAATAGAGCTGTGCTTCTGAGTAACAGAAGGAGGAACAACCTCCTCAGTGCTTGCAAAGGTAACAAAGAAAATAAGCATTGCTGCAATTCCGTAAATAGTCATTGTAACAAGATATCCTCTTGCCTCATTGCCTTTTCCAAAAAACTCTACCAATGGTGCTGTAATAGACATAACGATCGCTGTTCCAGCCATAGCACATACCATTCGTGTAGATACCAGAATATCCCGCTCATGGACATCTGAGGTCAGTCTCGGAACGATTGTATTCAGCGGGATATTTACTACCGTATATGCCGTGCAGAGCAGACAGTAGGTTACATAAGCCCATACCAGCTTTCCGGTGCCTCCCAGATTCGGAATATAAAATGTCAAAAACGTAAATACTGCAAACGGTACAGCCCCCAGAAGGAAATACGGCCGTCCCTGGCCCCATTTTGAGTGGGTTCTGTCAACAATCAGGCCCATTCCTGTATCTGTCAGTGCATCGATAAACTTTGTAACCAGCATCATCGTTCCTGCAGCCGCTGCGGTAATACCAAATACATCTGTGTAAAAAACCATGAGATAGGATGCCATTGTACTAAAAACAAGATTACATCCGAGATCCCCAATACCATACCCTATTCGTTTTCCCCATTTTCCCATATCATTCTCCTTACCAGTTCATCACGTCAATTGCACATTTCTCAATTGTAAGTCCAGCTTTGTATCTCTCCATAAATACGTTGAAGCCCTCTACATCTTCTTTATGCGGCATCAGCGTTTCTCCGGACAATCCTGTAAAAATCCTTGTTTCCAGATAATCCTCCAGCTTTTCATCCGGATTCCGGTCAATCAGGAACGCCGCAAGCAGGGCAATTCCCCATGCACCGCCTTCGCTGGCCGTATCCATAACAGTAACCGGTGCATTGACCGTGGCAGCCAGATATCTCTGTCCTACCCCTTTTGTTTTAAAGAAGCCGCCGTGACCCATAAGACGGTCAACCTTTACCTTTTCATCCTCGATCAGAATATCCAGTCCCATTTTCACTGCTCCTAATGACGTATACAGATGAACCTTCATGAAGTTTGCAAGGTTAAATCTGCTTTCCGCAGTACGCAGAAATGCAAGGCGGCCTTCGTTGATCATCGTAATGTTTTCACCGGAATAATATCCATATGCAAGAAGTCCTCCGCAGTCGTTATCTCCCTTTAAGGACTGTGTATAAAGCTTTTCAAATAAAGTTCCGGTATCCGCCTGAACTCCCATCAATTCACAGAATTCTCCAAACAGCCCTACCCATGCATTCAAATCCGAAGTTCCGTTATTTGCATGTGACATGGCAACCGGAAAGCCTGTTGGCGTTGATACCATATCAATCTCACGGTAAACCTTGCTCAGTTTCTTTTCCAGCACGATCATTGCAAAGGTACTGGTTCCGGCAGATACGTTTCCGGTTCTGGGAGCAACAGAATTAGTTGCAGTCATTCCGGTTCCGGCATCACCCTCCGGAGGGCACATGGGAATTCCGGCTTTCAGATTTCCGGTTTCATCAAGAAATTCAGCGCCGGCTTCAGTCAGTGTTCCTGCATTTTCACCTGCTACAAGAACCTTGGGGAAAATGTCTCTGATCTTCCAGGAATATCCATACGGCTCTACCAAAGCATCAAATTTACTTATCATGACCTCATCGTAATCATTTTTATCGGAATCAATCGGGAACATTCCCGCTGCATCGCCGACTCCGATCACTCTTTGTCCTGTAAGCTTCCAGTGAATGTATCCGCTTAAGGTAGAAACATAATCAAGCCGCTCCACGTGTTCTTCCCTGTCCAGGATCCGCTGGTATAAATGTGCAACAGACCAGCGCAGCGGAATATTAAAATCAAAAAGCTCCGTCAGCTCATCTGCTGCCTTCTGCGTATTGGTATTTCTCCATGTCTGGAACGGCGCGATTTGGCTGCCGTTTTTATCTAATGCCATATATCCATGCATCATGGCACTTACTCCGATCGCTCCGATGTTTTGCAGGACAACCCCGTATTTCTTCTCTACGTCCTCTCTTAATGAACTGTAGCAATGACGGATTCCTGTGTGGATTTCTTCCAGACTATAGGTCCAGATATTATCAATAAAGGAATTTTCCCAATCATGTATGCCGACTGCCAGAACATTTCCCTGAAGATCAATCAGTACTCCTTTTATTCTGGTGGAACCCAGCTCAATACCAAGAGCAGTCTTCCCGTTTATGATCAATTCTTTCTTATCCATATTTTTTCCCCATCTCGTATTATTAGTGCCTCCTCACCTTCGGTTCGGCGGCATGTTGCCGGAAGTCATTTTTCTAAATGCTTTGTATCTGCCTTCTCCCCGGCACAGTAATTGAGAATTCCGCCTTACCGCTATTCTCAAATACTGTGCCGCATCCATTCTTTTTAGAAGCAGGTGAATGCTCCGTCAATGATAAAATCAGATCCTGTAGTAAAGGTACTGGTATCTCCGGCAAGGTATACGCAGATGGATTCCAGTTCTTCCGGTTTACCCATTCTTCCAAGAGGCGCCATCTCATTCCATTTTTCGATAAGCGGAATCAGAGTTGGGGAATTCAGGGTCAATTCCGTTCCAATGTATCCCGGGCTGATGCTGTTTACACGTACTCCGCGTTTTGCCCACTCGATGGCCAGTGATTTAGTCAACTGGATCACCGCTGCTTTGGAGGCATTGTATGCACACTGCGGCTGCGGAACATTGACGATATGCGCTGACATGGAAGCTGTATTGATAATGGAACCGCCGCCGTTTTCCAGCATGTATTTTCCTGCTGCAATATCGGTAAGGAAGATGCCGTTCAGGTTAATGTTGATTACCTTGGACCACTGCTCGTATGTCATCTCTTCTGCCGGTGCATTGATACAGATACCTGCATTGTTGTGGCAGAAATCAAGGCCGCCAAGCTCTTCTACAACCTGTGCTACCATTGCATCTACCTGCTCTTTATCTGTACAATCTGTCTTGATGGCGATAACTTTTCTGCCTGTTTTTTCAGCAATCTCTGCGGCAGTTTTCTTTGCCTCTTCAAAGTCAAGATCTACGATTGCTACATCTGCTCCAGCCTCTGCAAATGCGGTTGCCGTACATTTACCGATTCCTCTTGCTGCTCCGGTGACAAATCCTTTTTTTCCATCCAGCTTCATTTTTTCAATAATACCCATTACCGTTCTCCTTTTCTTTTTATTAAAATTGTTAAATTATTTTAGTTTTTCATTTTGCAAAATGATTTTATTTATTGTGTTATTATAATAACCCATTTTACAAAATTGTTCAATATTTTATTTCTAACAAATATTAGGACTGTTTTTTGTACAAAACCGCCAATGATATCCCTCTTTCTTTTTTTTCGATTAAATTGTATAATAGTTTTATCAAACGACTTTATCATATTTACTACAAAGGAGCGCAGAATGGATACCTTTTCTCTTACAGATATTAAGAAAAAAAATTTGTCCGATGTTTATCATTACATTTATAAAAATCCCGGCTGTTCCAAACAGGCTATCGCAAATGCACTTGCTATCAGCCTGCCAACCGTTTCACAGCATCTCACCACTTTGATGAATGAAAACCTGATTGAAAAATCCGGGCAATTATCCTCTTCTGTAGGCAGACGCGCAATGGCTTATCAGATCATCCCCACTGCAAGAATTGCTGTAGGCATTGAAATCCTTGCAAAAAATGTTTATATTACCGCTTTAAATCTATATGGAAAAAAAGAAGCAAAAGAAAAGTTCCGGCTGAATTTCCAGCCTAACCGGATATATTTTGAAGAGCTGCAAAAGACGGTAAAGGGATTTCTTCAGAAATACTCATACAAAGAAGAACAGATTCTTGGGATTGGTTTGGGAATGCAGGGACTTGCTTCTCCGGACGGCTCACAAATCACCTACGGCAAAATTCTGGATTGTACAGGCCTTTCCATCCAAATGTTTGCTGATTATTTTTCTGTTCCCTGCAAATTCATCCACGATGCGGAATGTGCATCAACCAGTGAGCTCTGGGAAAATCCCGAAATCAACGATGCCATTTATCTCTCCCTTGGACAGCATCTTGGCGGCGCTATTATCATTAATGGAGAATTTCAAAATGGGCTTACAGGAAAATCCGGTACTTTTGAACATATGACTCTTATTCCGAACGGGCTTGAATGCTACTGTGGGAAAAAAGGATGTGCAGAATGTTACTGTTCCGGACACTTCCTTATGGAATCAGATATGGAACTGGATGAGTTTTTCGCCAAAAAAGAACAGGGCGATCCTTCCTGCCAGAAAAAATGGGATGATTATCTTCAAAATCTTTCCATACTGATCAACAACCTTCATATGGTCATAGAAAATATCGTGATCCTGGGCGGAAATATTACTCCGTATTTCACCGAACAGGATATCACTGTTATAAAACAAAATGTCCTGAAACGTTCCACGTTCCAGGACGATGTTTCCTACATTATTCAGGGAAGGTGCCGCAGCGATGCAGTCTCTATAGGAGCTGCACTTCCCTTTATTAAAGAATTCCTGAAGGACTTTGCATTACGCAGTTAAGTCCAATTCCAAAGAAAGAATCCTGCTTTGCGGGATTCTTTCTAATATTATTATTTTTTTATGCCTGCTGCTCTCTGCGGTTATACAGGAACATGCACAGAGATGCCAAAATGATCAGCCCGTAGCCCACAAAGCTGTAGAAATCCGGAATTTCCCTGAAAAGAACAAATCCCAGCAGCGTTGCAAAAATAATCTGGGAATAATCGAAAATGGATATCTTCCTTGCAGGCGCATACGTATACGCCGCTGTAATGGAAAACTGTCCGCCCGCAGCGAATAATCCTGCCAGCAGCAAAGTACCTACCTGTCCGATTGTCATAGGTGCATAATCCAAAAGAATCCATGGCAGCACAGCCACACAGGAAAAGGCGGAAAAGTAAAAAACAATCACCGGGCCTTTTACACCGTGTGTGCCAAGCACTCTCACCATGGTATAAGCCATTCCTGCGCCCAGTCCTCCGCAGACACCGATCAGCGCGGGAACCAGCGCAGCATTCTGGAATCCCGGCTTTACGATAAACAGGCATCCCGCAAACGCCAGTATCACGCATGCAGCCTGCGCAGGCTTAATCTTTTCCTTTAAAAGCAGAAAAGAAAAAACGATGGCAAAAAACGGTGACAGCTTGTTCAAAATCGACGCGTCTGCCACCAGCAGATAATCCACCGCATAAAAATTGCAGAGAATCCCCATTGTTCCAAAAATACAGCGAAGAGCCAGCGGGCCCCAGTAATCCTTTTTTACTTTTGGCTGTAAATGATTTTTATATAAAATTACTCCGGCAAAAACTGCAGCAACCAGATTCCGGAAAAAGCTCTTCTGCACAGACGGAATATCTCCGGCCAGACGTACGCACACATTCATGCAGGCAAAACAGAATGCTGACAAAATAATCATCAGCATTCCTTTCACATAATTTTCCTTCTGCATTATACCCTCACCACAAAGCCGTCCTTTCTCGGTTTCGCAGCAGGATAATCTCCGCTTCGGTACCCAAGAATGCAGTGGCCGATTCCCTCATAGCTCTCCGGCACACCCCATTCTTCCTTCAGCTTTTTACCCTCTTCACTTGTAAAGACCTCTCTTGCACGGTGGATCCAGCAGGAGTCTACCCCAAGTGCATGAGCTGCCAGCATCAGATTCCCCATAACAAGGCTGCCATTTTCTACAAAAGTTCCCTGATCACTATCAGCAAATACGATCACAACCGTCGGCGCCCCATAAAATGGATCCGCTTTGGACCCCATTACCTCCGCATTCATTTTGGAAAGCTTTGCGATCAGTTCCGGGTTCTGGGTGACAACCATCATCGTTCCCTGCATTCCCATTCCGCTTGGCGCGTATTTCCCTGCCTCCAGGATTTCATCCAGCACCTCCTGTGGTACCAGATCTTTTTTATAACCGCGGACACTTCTGCGTTCCATCAGATTTTGGATTGCTTCGTTCATCTGTCTTTCTCCCTTCATTCCATATGGTTTTGTATGATCCAGTGTTTTGTATGATCTATCATTTTTTACGTTTCCTCTGAACGATATCTTTACTCTGTTTTCATACAAATATTTACAAAGATTATTTTAAGACCATTTTCTTTCTAAGACAAGTGGTGTACTTTATTTTTTCGGGCTTATTTCATTTTTCAATATTTGCAAAATAGCCGGTATTCTGGAAATTCCGATAGAAACGGTTTATTATGAAACAAACTCCGGCACCCATTTTAATCCGGTTGTGGACTCGATCAAAATATATGGAACCATCTTCGGAACTTTTTTCCGGTATATCTTTTCCTCCTTAAGTTCCTGCCTGGTGGATTTTCTTCTGTTTACACTGTTTTCCAAAATATTCCTCTCGGGCTTTGCTAACAGAATTTTTATTGCCACAGGACTTGCGAGGGTATTTTCTGCCATATTTAATTTCTGCCTGAACCGGAATGTGGTATTTCAAAGCAGTCGGAAATATAGTTCCGCTGCAGTTCGTTATTTTATGCTTTGTATTGTGCAGGCGCTGGCTTCCGCCTTACTGGTTAATGGGATCTTCGCTTTGACAAAGCTTGATGAAGTGATCATAAAAGTGATCGTAAAACTGATCGTATATACCGCTCTGTTTTTTGTCAGTTACCAGATACAGCGCAGGTTTATTTTTCAGAAAGGAATATAAAATAGTGAAGATCAAAAGCTGCAAATCCATTATCCATATTCTGCTTATAGCCGCTGGGTTTCTCATGGCTGTCCAGATCGTTCTCGGCTTCCTGTGGATATCCAAAAACCTGATGGCCATACCGATTTTCGGTGACAGCGGAGAGTATCTGGAGCTGAGCCGGACACTGGCCCTATGGGACTGCTGAGTCTATAAAATTTCAGGTTACTATTTACAGAATCTCATCTGCAAATAGTAACCTTTTATTCTCTCCCTGATGCCTTTTTTCATCTTTTAGAATTTCTGCAATCCGAGTACCAGCTTTACAATCTTTTCACTGTATGGCATAAAGAATCCCGCTACGGGGCCTACAAAGCCGGCACAGATGATAGTTCCGATACCGATTGCTCCCCCGAGGACAAATCCCACAACCAAAAATGTCACATCTACCACAATCCGGACAACACTGAATTTACGCCCGGTCTTGTCACTGATGACAACAGCCACAAGATCATTGGGGCCTGTTCCTGCATCGGATTTGATGACAATGGTCATACCGAATGCCAGAATCGCACACCCCAGGCAAAGAATCAGCAGCTTCGTCCCAAGATACATGTCCTCCGTAAACAGCGGTGACAAAATTCCAGTAAAAAAATCGATGATCGGACCGCCGCAGACCATGCAAAGCAGGGTTCCAATTTTTATGTAGCTTTTGTCCACGATCAGCAGTACAATAATAATTAAAAAGCACATCGCAACATGAGTATATCCATGAGTCAGTACCGACCACCCCGTTAACCGGGATATCGTTCGGAAAATCCCCTGCACCAGAACATTAAACGGATCTGAGCCCAGGTTTGCCAGCAAAAACAGAGTAACTCCCAGATGGGCGATCGTCAGTCCCACCAGAAGGATCACTACTCGTACCAGTAATTCTTTCCAGCTTCTTTTCATCTTCCTCCTCCGCTCCTGATCAATTATCTGTTTCACTAAATACATATTTATCCAGACGGGCAAATGCTTCTTTCACTCTTTCCAGCGGCAGCGCCAGGTTCATACGAATGGCACATGGCCCATGGAACGCACGGCCGTCCTGCCAGGCCACTCCAACATCCCATCCTGCTTTTTCCAGTTCCTCAATAGTTTTGCCGTGCTTCTCACACCATTCGCTGCAGTCCAGAAACAGCATATAGGTTCCCTGTGGCCTGCTGACCTTGATTCCCTTGAAATGCTCTGCAATATAATCACATGCATAAGCAATGTTTCCGGTGATCACCTGGCAAAGCTCATCCACCCATTCATATCCTTCCGGCTTATAAGCACCGATCAGTGCATGCATGGACAAAACATTCATGGAATTATAATGAGATTTGCTTGCTTTGGCACGCACACGGTCCCGGAGATATTTGCTGTAAATAATATGATAGCTTCCGATCAATCCTGCAAGGTTAAAGGTCTTGCTTGGTGCATACAGGGCAATCGTACGGTTCCGGGCATCTTCACTGACGGACTGGGTTGGAATATGGTGGTATCCCTCCAGGATAATGTCCGACCAGATTTCATCTGAGATCACGACACAGTCATTAGCTTTATATACCTCCATGGCTTTCTCGATTTCCCAGCGCTCCCAGACACGTCCGCAGGGATTGTGGGGACTGCAGAAGACAGCCACATGGATCTTATTGGCTTTGATCTTCGCATCCATATCTTCATAATCCATGCGCCAGATGCCGTTTTCATCCTGCTTCAGAGGGCTGTGAACGATTCTGAAGCCATTATTTTCGATACTTCCGGTAAAGCCGATATAGGTAGGGCTATGCAGAAGCACCGCATCTCCCGGCGACGCAAAAGCTGTCAAAGCAGATACAACACCGCCGAGCACACCGTTTTCATAGCCGATACATTCCTTTGTCAGGCCAATGACTCCATTTCGTTTCTCCTGCCACCGGATAATTGATTCATAATATTCCTCCCGCGGATCAAAGTATCCAAAAGTCGGATGCTTCGCACGCGCAATGATTGCCTCCTGAATCGTGGGAACTGTGGCAAAATTCATATCTGCAACCCACATGGGAATTGCATCAAATCCTTCTTTCGGTGCATCCGGAGCCATTCCTCCCGTACCGAGTCCGTCCACCGCGATTGCATCCATCCCATGACGGTCAATAATTGATGTAAAATCATATTTCATGATAAGGATTTCCTCCTGTTTTTTCATTTGATTTTCTACGGATATCATAACATGTCCGGAAGCAGGGTGCTATAGGATTTTTAACTTTTGTTCGTTAAATGTCTGTGCAGATACATTACCTATATTATTTAACTAAAAATCCCCGCGGCTTACTGCCATTTTCTTATCTTCACACAGCCTCATTTTGTACCCTTTTTTTCGGCGTCCTACTCTCCTCTAATACTCTATCCAGATATGGATTTAATAAACGGCTGAAAACCTGAATCATCCTGCCGATAAACAAAGCTGAAAGAACGGTTCCAAGCCCAATTCCAATGATTCTGTGCGCAAAGAAGAGGGAAACCGCTGCTGTTACCACAATCATTGTACAGTCAAATCGTTTTTTATTTAAATTTTTTATTAGAGAACTGCCGTGATCGTCAGGCTTTTCCCATCTTCACTATAAGCATTGATTTTGCCCTTATGCGCCTGGACTATGGCTTTTGCCACGGACAGGCCGATTCCTGAACCGCCGGTATCTGAATTGCGGGAGGTATCCAGCCTGTAAAACCGCTCAAAAAGGATATCCAGCTTTCCCTTTGGCAGCTCATCTGCCTCGTTGAAAACCTCCAGATAAATCTTCTTGCCCTTTTTAGTGAGGGTTATCCGGATGATACCGCCCTGGGAGGAATACTTTACTGCATTATCTAAAAGAATTCCGATCATCTGGCGGATGGATTTTTCGTTTCCAAAATAGGAAATCCCCTCTTCAATATGATACGTGAGCTTCTTTTCCTGGGTTTGGGCAGGGGCCTCAAAGGGCCGGATGCTTTCTTCCAGGGCATCAGACAGTGAAAATTCCATTTTATCTCCGGCTCCCTGTTCTTCATCCAACCGGGCTAACGTTACAAGCTGCTGGGTAAGGGCTGCAAGGCGCTGAATCTGCTTCCGGGTACTCTTTGTCCACTGGCTTTCACCGTTTTCCATTTCCATAACTTCCGTATTGGCATCAATGATTGTCAGAGGTGTTTTTAATTCATGGCTGGCATCCGTAATAAACCGTTTCTGCTTTTCCAGACTTTCCTCCACAGGCCGGAACACCAGCCTGGAAAACAGAAATACCAGAATAAAGACTGCCGCCAGCCCAAGCGCTGATACAGATACGCAAATAAATGTAAGATTCCGAAAACCGGTAAGTTCTGTCCGGCAGTCCAGGAAAATGCAGCGGATGCAGTCCTCTTCTTCTACAATACGATACCGGTAAATCCCCTGAAATCCGGTGGTGTTTTCATCAGATGCGGCTTTAACCGCGTATTCCTGAGCCGCTTCTTCGTCAACAGCGGCAATACTATCGGTATTCAGGGAAATCATATTTTGCTCATTGTCCAGAGTAACGGTAAAAAACCGTGTCTCATATGGCGTTTCCGGAGAAAAATCGTCCTGCTTCAGCGTGCCTGGAACGCCCTTGGGTCTTTTTTTAGAAAAAACCGGATTTTCCGGAATGCTGTCCGGAATATTTTCTGTATTGTTCGATGGCTCCATATTCTGGAGATCTCCGGGAAATTTCCCATCGTTTTGTGCCAGAAGGGACGTCATTCCATCTGCCCTGCTGCACAGCCGCCAATAATTTACCACGTTCACCGTACCCATAATAGCCGCCAAAACCACAAATGTCGAAAGCATAGCCACAAGAATAAACTTCCTCCGAAGCGCCCTGATCATACCACTTCCTCCAAATAGTATCCCTGTCCATAACTGCTGAAATCAAGTCTTAAAAAAATGATTTCTTTCCAATCTGTCATGAACCGTTTCCTGAATATCTTTTGCAATTATTTTTGCCCTTCTTTCGTCCATCCCAATGCTTTTTCCTACCGCAAGTATATCCATTATGCCCGGGTTGCTTCCATTTCCATTTATCGTCGTTGCATGTTCTCCCCCAAGTGAATAACTATAAGTTAAATCATACGCCGGAGAAAGAATCCATCTTTCTTCTTTTTCATTATAAAGATAAGTAAAATTTTTAGAATGATCATCCCGATTATGTGCAAAAACATTAAAACACATAAGGCGATATAATTTTTCAATCTCTTTATAATCCTTTGTCAATTCCAATGTCAGCTTCATTAAAATATCATAATCCAGATTTGGAATCCTATGTGAGGTTTCCAGAACAGCTCCTGCTGAAATCATATGAATCCGTTCTATTTCTCCACTACTGCTTTTTCGCCTGTCAAAACGCCTTGTTCCGAAATAGCCCTCACACAAATTTGACGGAAAAATTTTAGTAGGTTCCATTTCAATACCGCATTCCTTCGCGCATAAAGAATACTCATACTCTTGTCTGCCTATTTCTTTTCCATCATCGGAAGATGGAAATTTTACAATCCATTCTTCCCCATCTATTTCTGTCAAAATCTTTGGCCTTGCGCCGCCGGAGGAACCTCCAAGCCGAAATAGTTCATCCAGGTTTCCGGAATAATCTGTTCTCAGGATTTTGCTGCATTCCATTGCTATCTCATCAAAATCCATGGATAAATTCTCCGTATCAAAGCAGAAATCCGGTCTATAAGAGAGCGCACCCATACCTGAGTTTCCTACAATTGCTAACCTATTAAGATTTCCTATCTCGTGTGGATTTATATGATTTTTTATCATGAGCCGATCAACCAGTAAGCGTCCCCACCCATCCGGAAGACTATCTGCAAATACTCCAAAAATGCCATCAAAAGGGTCTATTCTTGGAATAAATACTTTGGGCTGAAGCGGCAGCGAAAAAGGACTGATGGAAAATCCCTCCGCAATCCATTCCTTTTCATACTTAAACACCGCCAGATTATTCTTATACAAAGCCAACGTACCGACTTTTCTCTCATGGTAAAAAACGGATAAGTTTTTAATCCTGTCCATTTATAATCTCCTCAATTGATAAAAATGGTACTTCTTTAAATAAGTTTTCCAGTTCACTCTCAATTTCCAGGGCGATTGCTATTTTTGTCAGGGAAATCAGCGATATTTCTCCGCTTTGTTCAAAACGCTTCACAGACCCTAAGCTTACTCCCGATTTCTCACTTAATCTTTTCTGTGATATTTTGCGTCTTTTTCGTATCGCACGGATTCGCTGGGCAATCAGCATATCTATTTCGCCCGGGGTTTTTGTCATAAAATTAAATATACTATTCATAGCTAATATTTTATCCCTTTTTGATCAATTTATCAAGTTTGGGATAAAATATTAGCTCTAATTCTTCTAATCAATCTTCTCCAGATAGTATCCCTGCCCGCGGGCGGCTTTGATCTGGACGTTGGCGTCCAGACCTGCAAGCCTTTTTCTTAAATAGGAAATATATACCCAGACAACACTGATCTCCGCATTGCTGTCGTAACCCCATATTTTCTCCATGAAACGCTCTGTCGCAATAATCTGTGAGGGATTGGAAATAAGCATTTCCAGCATCTGATATTCTTTATTCGGCAGGCGGCAGGTACCGGAAGGAGTGGACAGCTCAAAGCTTGTACAATCCAGAGAAATGTTCCCCAGTGTAAGGACAGAGCTTACAGCTTCCGTCCGCCGCCTTGTGACAGAACGGATACGCGCCAGAAGCTCTTTTGCGGCAAAAGGTTTGCCAAGATAATCATCCGCACCGCTGTCAAGTCCAAGGACACGGTCATCCACATCTGATTTTGCAGTGAGGATCAAAACAGGCACCGTGTTTCCCTGTGCACGGATCTTTTTCAATACAGTGATACCGTCCATTTTTGGCATCATGATGTCCAGGATTGCACCATCATAATTTTCTGCCTGAAGATAGGCAAAGGCATCCTCTCCGTTATAAACAGCATCTACGGAATAGTTATTATGTTTTAAAATCGCCACCAGTGCATTAGAAAGCTCTTTTTCATCTTCCGCCAGTAAAAGACGCATAAAATCCCTCCTGAAACTGATCTGTCATTCCTGCAGCTCTGCCGGTTTTTCTGTCTCATAATCCGTCCAGTACGTTACGCCGGAAGCACCGGACAGGTCTGCTGTATCCCGATAGGTTTCTACAGTAATAGTATAACTGCTTTGGCCCTCCACGTAAATAGTTCCGTCTGTTCCTTTCACCGTAACGGTACTGCCGTTTTCATCTGCGATCGTTCCTGCACAGGAAAGGCTGCTCAAAACGCTGTCTCCTGTTACTGTCCAGATACAATCTTCGCCAATATAAAAATTGCAGTACCCTTCGCCTCCGTTTCCGGCATTGGACTCATCGTTTATCACTGCACCTGTTAAGGTACTTCCATCCACCATATAAAGGTCAAGCAGGCTGATGCTGTCCCAGATCACACTGCCTTCCATATCCTGATTGATGGCGGTAAACAGGCAGTCCGCACCGTTTGCACCGGACTGTCCCCATCCTCTTGCATTGCTGTTTCCGGTACATTTCAGGAAAAATTCACTGTCCTCTGCACAGGTAATATCCACGTTTGATAGGGTAAATGTGGATTCCGTATTGGTTGTATAGAACATGCCTCCGTTTTTTGCAGTAAGGGTTCCTCCGTTCATTTCGAAGGTGCTGTTTCCTACTTCGGAATCGCCCGACATGCTTTGATAAAGGATCACGTTCCAGGTGCAGTCATTCTGATCCAGGTCGCTCATGTTTCCTATCAGGTCTGAATCATACAGATGGATGGAATTCAATCCCTCAATGCAAATAGCTTCCGAACCGTTGGCAGTAAGCTGCGCATTGTTTACCGCAATATCTGCTGTGCTGTAAATGGCAGGGGAGCCGTTTCCATTGGAAATATATGTGCCTCCGTCTACCACCATGGTTCCGCCGCCTCTGTCACTTCGGATGGCGGCTGAAGATTCTCCCTGCGTTTCAATGTTCATATCCCATGCATAAAGCGTTCCGCCGCCTGCTGCATGAATACCGCCGGACGTATCTTTTTCTGTTGTGATCGTTGTATCGGCTGTGTAAACCGTGCCGTCCCCATAAGCAAAGATACCTGCTGCTCCCGACGCATCCGTATCAATAGTGCTGCCGTCTATATAAGAGATTCCATCTGTGGTAAGTATGGCCGCGCCTACACCGTAAAAGCTGGAATTGTCTCCGCCCTGGCTTTCTTCTGATTCTCTGGATACGATAATATTCTTCAAAGCGGCACTGGCACCCCCGGAAACATGGATGGCGTTTTCGTCGATCCCTGTGGAAGCAAATGACTCGCCGTCTATCTCCGTATCTTCCTGATAGTCATTCACTGCCGTATAACTGTCTGCACCGGATATCTGGCCTCCGGGACCACCGCCCGGCTGACCGCCTCCCATTCCCATGCTCATAACTGTAATCTCTGCCGCACTGCCGTCCTCATTTAAGGTAACTGCAAGAATGTCTCCTTCGGAAATATCATCCAAAGTGATTTCCTCTGCCTGATCAGGGCCGCCGTTTCCGCCTTCCAGCATTTGGGCCCCTTCACCCGGAGCGTTTTCGCTTTCTCCGTCCGGCTTCTCAGGTGCTTCTCCCTGGTTCTCTCCGTTTTCTCCGTCCGGCTTCTCAGGTGTTTCGCCCTGTGGCTCTCCGTTTTCTCCGTCCGGTTTCTCTGGTGCTTCGCCTGCTCCTCCCGGCTGGCCACCCATCCCCATGTTCTGACGCCTAATGACAGTCTCATCCGTAACGGTAATCTGTATCTCCTCTCCTGTCAGTTCAAGCATAGACGGCAGTTCCCCTACGGGCTGGCTACCATCCCCGGCAGGCGTTTCAGCAGCCTCGCCAGCTTCGGCAGTTTCTCCGACATTTTCTCCGGCAGCTTCATCCGAACCATTTACCTTCATCCCGCCTTCCGGCATCTCGCCAGAATCCATTTCTTTCATCTTGCCTGTTTTCAGGGTAATCACCCCGTCTTCCACCCGGCTTACCTCACCATAAATTTTCTCTTCTTCACTTTCTGCTTCACTGGCCCCATCCTCTGTATCTGCTTCTTCAGCAGCACTGCCCACTGTAATATCGGAAACTTCCTCTGCTCCGTAAACACTCATAGATGACAGGCTTAAAACCATTCCCAATATAATCGCTGCATATTTTCTCTTCATAATATTTTAATCCTTTCTTGTTCTCAGGTTTTTGTTTTCCTTAATTTTTCCCCAGTATAACCGGGGAACCTAAAAACTACTTTAAAGAACTTCCTGTCTACAGAATTACTGTCTGCGGTATTTTATTGGAGTGTTTCGAGTCTTTTGTTTATGTTATCTCAAGGCAGACATCTTGTTTGCCGCCTACAATTCCTTTGTCAGCGATAAAATTGAAGACTTCAACAGCAGCTTTTACTATGATGCCCCGCAGAATATTTTAAATGCCTTTCCGGACGGCAGGCTTGAATAAGCTGCCGTTTGGCACCAGACCCTATTGTCTGGTGCTTTTCGCTTTCTCCAGCAGCTCCGTCCACTGCCAGATCATGCGCCGTATCTATCTGCATCTATCTTTCTATCCGTCTTCCTTTACCGACGTTTCTCTTTACCGGATTGCCGATAAAGTTCCGGCATTTATTGACAATCAAATTTCATCGCATTATCATTCTTTTCAACTGAAGCGCAAACCTGCAAAAAAAATATTTTTTAAGAGACCAAACAGCGGGATCATGCATCTAATCTATGTCAAACAAATTCAGCCGGCTGACAGAAAGGAAATCACAGATTGCTATGACAAAAGAACAACTTGGAAATCTCGTCCTTGCATCTGAGGACACACTGTATCATGTGGCAAAGACTCTGCTTTACAATGATGCGGACTGTGCGGACGCGATACAGGAAACGATCGTAAAGGCATTTTCCAAAATACATACGTTGAAAGCGGATGCATACGCGCGAACCTGGCTGATCCGGATTCTGATCAACGAATGCTACACGCTTATGCGGAAACAAAAAAATCTGATTCCTATGGATACCCTTCCTGAAACAGCACAGGAAGCAAATACCGAAGACTATTCCGACTTATACGAGGCACTCAGCCGTCTTACAGAGCCTATGCGTCTCACAGTGACTCTTTATTATATGGAAGGATATAGTGTGAAGGAAATCGCATCCCTTCTGGATACCACGGAAAGTGCAGTAAAAAACCGTCTGATGCGGGCAAGGATACGATTAAAACAGGATTTGGAAAATATGGAGGCAGCAGGAATATGAGATTAGAAAATATGAAAGAAGAATTCCCAAAAATGCCGGATGATATCCGGGAAATGATTGAAAATGAAGTAGCACGCCAGATAAAAATAGAACGGCCGGATTTTACGTCAAAGAGACTGAATGACAGCATAGCTTCCGATAACAGTACAACCGCCAACAGCCGCACAACCACAGATTGCCCCACAAACGCTGATCACCGCCGCAGTATCAACAGACACCGCTCTGCCCGCAGGCTTTCCGCCCGAAAGATTACCGCGGCTGCCATTGCGTCTGTTATGGTGCTTGGCTCCACAGTCTTTGCCGGAACGGAACTCTATCGGATCTACAAAGAAAAAGTCGGAAACTACGGCGTAGAAACAAGCTTCGGTACGGACAGCACCTCCGGCAGTGCCTACGGAAAAGCTCCCGATGAGCTGCCTGTGGTAAAGATCACAAATAATTACCTTCCCGAAGGAATGGTCTTTGCTGATAACGAGAAGCCAGGCACGATGTTTTATGAATCCAATCCCTACAAGGGCGGCATCAGCATGGCATACGTTACCATGGATGATACCACTACCCAAAACTCCCTGAAACTGCTGGATACAAACGTCACCTACAGCGAAGAGCTTACCATTGCCGGCCATGATGCCGTCTATCTGAAACGCGAGGCCGCTTTTGACAAAGTATTCTATGTTGTTTATCCGGAGGTATGGTGTGTGCTTCAGGTTTATGCAGGACAGGACACCACAAAGGAAGAAGCTGTCAGGGTCATTGAAAATACGGAGCTGGTTCCAACAGGAGAAGTATACAAGCTGGCTGATGCCTATACCTGGAGCGATTTTGCGGCATCTAAAGGAGAAGGCGAAAGTATTCCATTACAGCTCACTGCATCCAAAGATGATATGCAGAACACCCACCGAATCGGCGAATCTTTCCACATAAATACTGTTGCAGATACGGCGGAAAAAGAATTGGTAGAAACCAAAGATATTACTGCGACTGTTACAAATGTACAGGTTGCCGATGACCTCAGCCTCCTGGGCGATTCCGAATATATTGACACACTCTTAACAGATGCGGCCGGCGCAGACGGAAGGCTTCTGCCAAATACCATTCAGTATATTAAGAGCGGAAACGGCATTGATACCCTGGACGAGATCATCCAAACAGAAGAGGTTGCTCAAAAACTGGTAGATGTTACAGTGGAATACACAAATACCGGTAATACGGAGCTTCGAAATGTACTCTTCATGGGATTCTTTACAGGAATTGAAGAAAACGGAGATACTTTCTCCATCTATGACAGAGCAAGTCATGACGGCACGAAAGAATGGGACTGTGTTTCCTGCACCAGTGCCGGCGGTTTTGGAGAAATGCAGTTCTATGATACTCACGCCGGGGAACGAAAAAACAACTACATTTCCGTCATCAAACCGGGAGAAACCATAACCGTCCATATGGCCCAGATCATAAATGAGGACGAGCTGAAATATATGTACCTGGATTTAAGCCCCTCCAGTGCTGACAGCCAGTTCACAGAACAGGCACTGGCACAGGGTTATGTGGATATCCGCCAGTAATCTCATAAAAACAGCCGCAGGCAGGGAATCTGATCATAGATTCTCTGCCTGCTCTGAATTTTAGTAATTTTGCAACCGTTTTTAGTTACTTTTCTATTTTGCAACTGTTTTTGATTGCTTTTTGCTTTGCAATCGTTTTTGGCTGCTTCCTCGTGCAGGCAATTTCTCTTTTTTTCTTCCCGGACAAGCACTGATTGCTCCGGCCGGGCAGGACTTTTTACACCGGCCACAGCGGATACATTCCGGATAGTTTGCATTTTCAACAGGATCCACCTGCATTTTACAGGCTCTTCTGCAGGCACCGCAGCTTATGCATTTTTCTTTATCTACCCGATATCGGAACACGGAGATTGGGTTAAATACTGAGTAAACAGCCCCAAGAGGGCATATGTATTTACAAAAAGGCCGATAAATCATAATTGACAAAAAAACCGTCACAGCCAGCAAAACCATTTTCCAGGCATACAGCCAGCCAAGGGCGCTGTGCAGGGATCTGTTCAGCAGAACAAGGGGAATGCCCCCTTCCAGTGTTCCTGCCGGACAGATCAGCTTGCAGAAATACGGTGCGCCCTGTCCCAGAATATCCACTAAAAACAGAGGAAGCAGAATTACAAAAACCACGAGGATCACATATTTCAGCTTTCGTAAAAGCTTATCTCCCCGAAATGTCTTAATTTTCTTTGGAAAAAGGATCTTATGCAGCAGATCCTGAACCAGCCCGAACGGACACAGCCAGCCGCATACAAACCGCCCCATCAGAGCTCCCACAAACATAAGAAATCCGGCCACATAAAACGCAAATTTAAAGTTCCAGCTTCCGATCACAGCCTGCATGGCTCCGATAGGGCAGGCGCCCACCGCGCCCGGGCATGAATAGCAGTTCAGGCCCGGAACACAGAGGTTCTTTAATTTTCCCTGGTATATCTTTCCCCGGAAAAAACCAGCCAGATAGCTGTTTGTCAGCAGCGCCCAGAGAGCCTGAATCCTGTGGCGCGGCCATTCGCTTGTTCTTTTTTTCTTATCTGTTTTATCCAATTCCAATACACTCCAGACATATATTAATCGCTTTCGTCATGACTACTCCCATCTCGCCCCGGGAGATACCGAACGCCATCATTCCGATTCCCAGGGCTGCAATGCCGATTCCAATCCAAGAAGACTGCAGACGTTTTTTCATTACTCTTCTCCTTTCAGATCGGCAAGTTCCTTTTCAACAATGGTTTTCCATTCCTCCAGGCTTCGGCTGCCGGAATATGTTTCACCCACAATATTTCCATCCTTATCCACAAAGAATGTCTCCGGAACAGCATTGATACCGTTCAGCCTGCCGTTCATATTTGTAGAATCCGGAATCAGGAACGGATAAGATGCACCTGTCTTTTCGGCAATAAGCTTTGCCTTTTCCAGGGCTTCCGCATAGGCTTCTCCGTTTCCATCTACGGAGTCCAGAACGACGCCGACAACACCGACACCCTTGTCAGACATTTCCTGATGCAGTTTCTCCAGATCCGGGATTTCATTAATGCACGGACTGCACCAGGTGGTAAAGATATTCACCATTGTCAGGTCATGATCCTGAAACAGCTCTTCCGTATAAGTCTCACCCCGGACATCCTGAGTTTCAAATTTTCCTACATGGTCAACATCTCCGTTTTCTTCATATGGCTGGTCAAAAACAGAGGTATCCTGGAACGGTGTCATTTCCGTAAACTCCGTCCGGATTTCTTTGACCTCATCAGTCAGCTCTTTGTCAGCCTCCGGATTGATGCTGAGATAATACTTATAATTACCGTCGGCGCTCTCCCCAAGTTCCTTGTGCTCCGTACATCCGGTCAGCTCATCAAGCTTCTCCGCCTGATCTTCCTGATACATGCCCAAAGTTCCGATCCGTTCAAGGCTGCCGACCCAGTCAAGATAACCATCTCCCAGTTTGTCTACTTCGGCATCCCTTTGCTCCTCTGTCATCACACTCCAGCTTAAATATGCATATTTCACAGCCTTATAATCATCCGTCCAATCTTCGTTACAGAGCATGGCAACTTCCTTGCTGTCCATTTTCTCCATCAGGCTTTCCGGCAGGACTGCATTCAGACCCAGAAACGGATATTCATATTTCTCCTGTCTCGGAAAAGTAACATCAGACGGACGGAAGGTTCCTTCCATCATCTCCGCAAGCTCCTCTTCCGAAAATTCCTCTGCGTAAACAGGCGTTACGGATAGGTTTCCCGTCATTACGGACATACAAAGTACACCTACGATAAGTGCTGCTTTTATTCTATATTTTCCTGCATCATATTTCCTGCTTCCGGCAAATTTCATCTTCATAAATAATCTCCTTTTTATTTTGATAACACAATTATAACAGACAACGGATAAAATTTCTGTTAAGAAACAGTGTTTTTTATGCTTCTTATGATATACTGGACTAAAATAATTTTCAAAACTCTGGGACATAATCTCCCTTTTCCCAGTCTAATAAGCAGATCATGATAATTCTGATGTACCTGATTCCCTTTCATCACGAAATCCAGGATGACAATAAGAGGATCGGCACATCAGTTCCATCCGTACGTACGATTTTATAAAGAAAGGCGGAATGAAAGATAATGGAGTATTTGATACAAAGGGCCAAGAATGGAGATCCGGATGCTTTTACAGAGCTGATGCAGAGCCATATGCAGACCATGTACAAAACAGCCAGATCCATTCTCCGGTCAGACGAAGATGCAGCGGACGCCATACAGGATACCATCCTCTGCTGCTGGGAAAAGATAGTCCAGCTCAGGGAAAACAAATATTTCAAAACCTGGATGACCCGGATTCTCATCAATAAATGCAAGGATCTGCTGAAGAGCAAAAACGAATATCTGTTAGACGACAGGTTTTATGAGGTTGCCGTCTCCTCCAGGGAATTTGACAATATTGAATGGAAAGAAACCCTTAACACACTGGATGAGAAATACCGACTGGTCATTATACTGTATTATGTGGAAGGCTTTAAGACAGGCGAAATCAGTCAGATTCTGGATATCCCGGAATCCACTGTCCGCACCCGCCTTGCCAGAGGCAGGGAAAAAATGTCGGTCATCTACCAAATAGACAGAGAAGGGAGAGCAACGTCATGAATACAAAAAATACACTGGATATTTTACAGGAAGATATTATCATACCGGAAATTGTACAGGAAAAAGCAAATGATGCTTTTGCCCGGATTCATCTGGAAGCATCCGGAAATACGGAATCTAAACAAAATTCCAAAACCGGGAATTTCCAAAGCCGGAGAACTTCTTCCGGCGCATCCGGAGCAAAAGTTACCGCAATATCAGGCCGCAGAAAGCACCGCAAAAAAATCATTGCGACTGCTTTTGCCGCCGCCCTGGCCGTATGCACCGTTACTGCGGGCGCTGCTGTTTATATGAACTGGAGTTCCGGGCTGGAGAAGGAACTTCGGGTCACGGAAGAACAAAAACAGGCGGCAGAAACCTCCGGGCTTGCAGATTTTCCGAAGATGTCCGTAACAAACGCCGGCGTGACGGTTACTGCACAGCAGAGCATTGTAGACAATTACTATGCTTACCTTTCTTTTAAGGTAGAAGGATATTCCGTTGAACCGGGGATCCAGCCTGATTTCGGCAGCATGAATGTTCTTGTAGACGGCCAGTCTGTCACCCTGGGCGCCAGCTTTTACGATGGGCTGATCTTCGGAGATAATGGCAAAGCGGTTCTCGCAGACGGATCCCCCATCCCTCTGAATGAAGACGGCAGCCTTCTGCTCGACTACACCCAGGAGGATGGCAGTCTGGAATACCGGATCAATCTGTCCGCCAACGGAGAAAAAGGTGCTTTCTTTGGCAAACCAATCCATGTGGAATTTAAGGATCTTGGATATTACACAGGAAAAGCAGAAGATATCCAGACAGAGGTGGAGGGCACCTGGACCTTTGACTGGACTTTGCAGGGAGATGACAGCATCTATACGGCAGAATGCAGCGAACCCCTTGGTGACACAGGCGCAACGATCATTGGCGCGGAGATTTCTCCGATCTCCATAAAAGCAATCTACGATTTCCCAAGGGAAGAGGTAACAGAAACCGGATATAATGAATATGAGGAAGTCGTTGACGGAGAAACCCGCCAGGTATCAGAGCCGTTTGAATACACCCATTACACAGAACCGCCTGTACTCAGGGGTGTCAAACTGAAAGACGGAACTCTCCTGAGCAACCTTTATATGGGGCCGGGACAAATGGGCTATGTAGATGCAGAATCCACCCAGTATGTATCCATGTTTGCGATAGACCGGATCCTGGATGTGGATGAGGTACAAAGTCTCGTATTCATAAAGAGCATCCCGGAAGACGCAGGTGACGGCGAATATACTTTGACAGAAGATGATTTTTATATTGTAGACATTCGTTAAATCCTTTATACAAAATGGCTGCCGCTGCACAAGGTATCCCTTCGGTACGGCAGTCATTTTGTATGCCGAAAAAATTTCAGGATAAAATCAAAAAAATACCTGCTGGCTATGGGCAGTGTTTTACGATTTTTGCAGGCAATTGCTACCGTACGATTTACCGGCGGCATAATGGGGCGTGTCACGCAGCAGCGTTTCTGATCCTCCACTACCCTTTCATACAGCATGGACACGCCCAGATTCTGTTCCACCATAGTCATGATCGAATAATCATCATAAACCCGATATTGGATATCTGCCTTCAGATTGTTTTCTTCATATGCATTCAACGGAACACTTAACTCTCCTTCATCCAGCAAAATATTCGGGCAGCCGGCAAGGTCTTTCAATTCTACGGTATCTTTCTCAGTCAGCGGATGGTTTGGCGGCAGCACAGCCACCATCTCATCACTATATAAAGGAACCATCTCCAGGCCGTTCACCGCATCCGGGTTTACAAATCCAAAATCGACTTTCCCTTCTTTGATCCACTGGGCAATATTGGTGTATTCCCCCTGCTGCAGTTCAAACTGAACAGCCGGATACTTCTCCTTAAACTCTTTCATTAATGCAGGCAGCCAGTTTCTGCTTACACTGGTAAACGAACCTATTTTTATTTTGCCGCTGCCAAGTCCGCACATTTCCCTATGCTTTTCCTCCAGCTCCTGATGTGCCTTGCTGATGGCACAGATGTAAGGAAAATATGCCGCTCCATCCGGTGTCAGAGTTACTCCGTTCTTGGCGCGCACCACCAAAACAGTAGAAAGCTCCTCTTCCAGGGTATGCACCATCTGGCTGACTGCCGACTGCGTATAATTCAATTCTTCTGCCGCCTTTGTAAAGCTTCCTTTTTCGATAACCTTCACAAGGACCTCATACCGATTCATATTTGTTCCTTCTTTTTCCTATTTATTTCTATTCGTTTCTTCTTTCATTTCCATATCCTTTTCTTTTTCATCAGTTCAACTAATACTTCCATTATAATTATCTGTTAGACTAATTTCAATACAGGAGATAAAATATTGGTAAATATACATTATGTTTCATGCACTTGCCGCCGACTGCAAAAGGAATGACAACGTCTTGGGTAGTGTAAAGCAGCCTATGAATGGGAGGTTTAAAATGAGAAGTGAAAATAAGATATGGTTTTCCAAAGGTCTTCGGGACGGCATTCCTATCTCGCTTGGTTATCTGGCCGTCTCCTTCACACTGGGAATCGCCGCAAAAAATGCCGGATTTACACCTTTTCAGGCTATGCTTACCAGCCTGACCAATAATGCATCCGCCGGAGAATTTGCCGGTTTTACCCTGGTTGCAGCCAATGCCGGATATCTGGAAACAGCAGTCATGATACTGATCGCCAATGCACGGTATCTGCTGATGTCCTGCGCTCTAAGCCAGAAGCTTTCACCGGACACGCCTCTGAAACACCGGCTTCTCATCAGCTACGATATCGCTGACGAGATTTTTGGATTATCCGTCAGTGTTCCGGGCATGCTGAATCCCTTTTATACGTATGGCATCATTGCCATTGCAGCCCCGGGCTGGGCTGCCGGAACTTACCTTGGCACACTGATGGGGAATCTTCTTCCTGTTAATATTGTACGCGCTCTCAGTGTTGGGCTGTACGGTATGTTTCTGGCCGTCATTATTCCGCCAGCCAGAAAAAACCGGATTCTTGCAATCATCATTCTGATTTCCATGGGAGCCAGCTTTGCCTTTACCAGACTCCCGTTCCTGTCCGCACTGTCATCCGGCACGCGCACGATTCTGCTTACGGTTCTGATCGCCGGATGCGCCGCAGTCCTGTTTCCACAAAATGAGGAGGAACCCTTATGACTTCTGATATGCATAATATTTATATCTACATTTTGATCATGGCATCCGTCACTTATCTCATCCGTGCGCTGCCTTTGACATTACTTCGAAAACAGATCAAAAACAGAACTATTCGTTCTTTTCTATATTATGTGCCCTATGTCACTCTGGCAGTCATGACCTTTCCTTCCATCCTTTCCGAGACCGGCAGTATCTGGTCTGCATGGGCAGCACTGCTTACAGCCGGCATTCTGGCATGGATGGGAAAAAGCCTGCTGCAGGTTTCTGTTTCCGCCTGCGCAGTGGTCTTTTTATTGGAATTGCTGTAGTCACGGCTTCCTCTGAAGCATGATCAGATATGTAAATCCCACCGTATCAGCCAGGAACCATCCGATCGGAACGGCACACCAGATTCCCACAACACCTATGGCTGGTATTGCCGAAAGCACATAGGCCAGTACTACACGGGTTCCCAGGGAAATGACCGTCAGAACAAGAGACATCCCCGGTCTTCCCATGGCACGGTAAAATCCATATAAAAGAAACAGGCATCCGATCAGGCAGTAAAAGCTTCCCTCAATCCGCAGATACCGCACACCCTCCGCCAGGATCTGCGTCTCCTGCGGCTGCACAAAGATCAACATCAACTGCCTGGCAAACACCACCACCAGAGAAGAAATCACCAGGCAGAACAGTACGGAGGTAAGCACCGCACTTTTGATTCCGCCCCGGATCCTATCCCTCTTTCCTGCCCCATAATTCTGGGCAATAAACGTGGAAAATGCATTTCCAAAGTCCTGCACCGGCATATAGGCAAAGGAATCGATCTTCACTGCAGCCGCAAAGGCGGCCATGATCACGGTACCAAAGCTGTTGACCAGTCCCTGCACCATCAAAATTCCCAGATTCATCACGGACTGCTGCAGGCAGGTCAGCACGGAAAACTGCGCCAGCTCTTTTACCACGTCTGCGGTAATTCTCCGGTGCCTGCGCTTTGGCCGAAGTTCCGGACACAGGAACCACGTATAAACAGCCAGTCCCACACCGGATACATACTGGGCGATCACAGTAGCTGCAGCCGCTCCCTCCACACCCATATCAAATACGATCACAAACAAAAGATCCAGCCCCACATTCAAAAGAGCAGCCGCTCCCAGGAATACCATCGGCCAGAAGGAATTCCCCACTGCCCGCAGCACAGATGCAAAGAAATTATACAGAAACGTAGCCGTAATCCCCACAAAGATCACGATCAGATACTCCCGCATCATTTCATGGATTTCTCCGGGCACATTCAACAGTCCCATAATCCGGTCAATTCCCGCAAACAGAATCAAATTCATTACGATATCCACAATGCCAAGCAGGATAAAAGAAGTAAAAATACTCTTATTCAGCTTCTCCTGGTCTCCCGCCCCATAAAGGATCGAAAAAAATGTTCCGCATCCCATGGCAAGTCCCAGAAGAATGGAAGTAAGAAATGTCATTAACGTATAAGAAGAGCCGACTGCTGCCAGTGCATCGGCTCCCAGAAACTTTCCCACGATCAGCGTATCTGCCACATTATAAAACTGCTGCATCAGGTTTCCCGCAATCAGCGGCAGGGCAAAACGCAGCATGGAAACCGTAATATTTCCCCTGGTCAAATCCTTTTCCATAAGTTCCCTCACCATGTCCATTCATCACTATTGAGATTATATCTCAATATACCTTTCTTGTAAAACGCTTCTTTTTTCTTTACAGAATCGGGCGGCAACCTTATAATAAATACAGTTTACAGGCGAACAGCCATATGAAAGGAGCACTTACATGCTTGAATTTAAATACGATACCCAGCTTTTAATAGAGGGCGAAGATCTTGATGAAGATGTCATCAGCGATTATTTTACGGAAAATTTTAAGGGGGACTGCTTACTGGCCGTCGGCGACGAGGATCTGATCAAAATCCATTTTCATACCAATGAACCCTGGAAGGTTCTTGAGTACTGCGCCGGTCTTGGTGAGATCTACGATATTGTAATTGAAGACATGGACAGGCAGTCCAGAGGTTTGAAAGGCTGAACCGCAGGCCAATCTGAGAAGGAGCATATTTTGTCATGGACAAATTAATGAAAATAGGAAGAAATGATCCCTGCTGGTGCGGAAGCAGCATCAAGTATAAAAAATGCCACGCTTCCTTTGACAGCAGGCTTGAAATCTACAGAAACAAGGGCGCTGTTGTCCCCTCCAGAAAACTCATCAAAACACCGGAACAGATCCAGGGAATCCGGGAAAGTGCCAAAATCAACATTGCCGTTTTGGATTACGTCAGCGAACACATCCACGAAGGCATTACCACAGAGATGATCGACCAGTGGGTTTATGAACAGACCACCCGCTGCCACGCCATTCCTGCGCCGCTGAATTACGAGGGCTTCCCCAAAAGCGTATGCACCTCCGTAAATGACCAGGTATGCCACGGCATTCCCTCTCCGGATGTGGTACTCCGGGACGGCGATATCGTCAACGTGGACGTATCCACCATCTATAACGGCTACTTTTCCGATTCCTCCCGTATGTTCTGCATTGGGAACGTCTCTCCGGAAAAGCAGAGACTGGTTGATGTCACAAAAGAGAGTCTTAGCGTGGGACTGGAACAGGTAAAGCCCTGGGGATTTCTTGGTGATATGGGACAGGCCATCCACGACTTTGCCCTCCAAAACGGCTACAGCGTTGTACGACAGATCGGCGGCCACGGCGTAGGGCTGGAATTCCACGAAGACCCCTGGGTAAGCTACGTATCCAAAAAGGGTACCGAAATGGTCATGGCTCCCGGAATGGTCTTTACCATTGAGCCAATGATCAATATGGGAACCGACGAAATCTTTACGGATGAAGACGACGGATGGACCGTTTACACAGCAGACGGAAAACCCTCCGCCCAATGGGAGATCCAGGTTCTTGTCACAGAAGACGGATATGAAATTCTGTCATATTAACCGGTATTATAAAAACAGCAAAATGTCTTATAGCCAGGGAGCCTTAATAAAGGTTCCCTGCTCTTTTTCAGGAACGTTTTTTTGATTATGTTTCAAAAAACGTTCCATTTTTGTTTGCGGAAAAAGCCAATGATTATTTTCTACAAAAGTAGTAAATAACTATTGACTTTTTCCTTCTACAGATGTAGTATATATGTATCTACTACAAAAGTAGAAATCAAGAGAAAATATAAACCAAATAAACAAATCAATGAGAGGAGATTCCCAATGAGAAAAAACAGTAAAATTTTTACCGCCTTTGCATTATCCGCAGCCCTTATCTGTACCTTTTCTGTTACAGGAAACGCTGCATCCATCAATATCAGCGACACTTCCATTTCCCTTGAATCCATAAACAAAGACTGGAAGGAAATCTCTGATGCAAATACTCTCCACACGTTTACCAATGGCTCAGATAAAGTCACCGTTCTGAAATATGAGGATTATGATGACCTTCCCGCTCCTGCCAGAGTGGATGAGAAATATGAAGCGGTTTATCAGACCTTCTATTGTGCAGGAAATGAAATCTATGTAGTAACCGGCTCTGCAGTCAAAGCAGCGGATATTTCCGAAGTAAAGGAAATCATTGACAGTATCACCTATCCCGAAACGGCCTCTGCGAAAAACAGCAGTACCGTTTCCATGAATAACAGCAACGCCTCAGCCGGATCCCAAACCGCTTCCGGCAGCACAGACAGTTCCTCTTCTAAAAATACTGACAGCTCTTCCGAAGAAACGAACGGTACAGCAAACGAAACGGACAGCACCTCAGAAGAGACTGACAGCTCCTATGACAGCACGGACGGCTCCTCCGAAAACACAGACAGTTCTTCCGAAGTGAACGCCGATTATGCGGAAGAAACGGACGACTCTGCTGATGTCAATGATCCATATGACCTGTATTCCTGGGACGCAGGAACCAATTCCTTTATTCCCTATCAGCAGGCCGCAAGCGATGGTTCCCCCATCGGCCAGGGCAATGGATGGTATTACTATGATTCCAACAGCGGCAGCTACCTTCCCTGGTAAATAACAGCCTATATAAATCCCTGCAAAGAATCCTTATCCGGCATAAAATTTCTTTGCAGGGATTACTTGTTTTTCCCCGCAGGTATGTTAAAATAGAATTGTTCCTACAAACGTAGAAAACCGTGAGGTAACTATCATGAAAAAATCATATCAAAGACTTCCTGAATCCGAGCTGGATATCATGCTGGTATTATGGAACGGCACGCCCCCCATGAGCCGGTCTGAAATCGAGAAAATCGTCAACATGAAAAAGCAGTTGGCACCTACAACGATTCTTTCCCTGCTGACACGCCTTGAAGCCAAAAATTACGTATGCGTTGAAAAACACGGAAAGATGAACCTTTATACCCCGCTTGTTTCACAGGAGGAATATCAGGCCCATGAAAGTCACAGCGTACTGGAAAAGCTGTACGGCAATTCTCTGAAGAAATTTGTGACTTCTCTTTATCAGGGACGAAAAATAAGCTCCGACGAGCTTCAGGATCTCAGTGATTTCCTGCAGGAGCTGGAAAACAAGGAGGACTAACCCCGTGGAAGGATTTTTGCTTCATATCCTTAAACTGAACATCATTTGTGCTGTTATCATTTTACTTGTCAAAGTGATGTCCGTTTTTCTCAAGGGAAAATTTACTGCCAAATGGAAGTATCTTGCCTGGCTCATGCTCTCTTTGAGCCTCCTTATTCCTGTCCGAATACCGGAACAATATTCAACATTTCATTTCCAAGTCGAGGATGCGCAGGAGAACCGTCTGCAGGCGGCAGCCGGAACCGACCAGGAAGCTTCCCAAAGCCAGCCGGTGAACAGGACTTTGGCAGACAGCAATAGAAGCAGCACCCCTGGCAGGAATCGCTTTCCTGTATCACTGCATCTTGCCGCAGTAGTTTTTCTGACTCTGTGGATCACAGGTGCAGTCATAAAGATGCTCTGCGAAGCACTTGCTTACTATATTTCCATGAAGAATCTGAGGCGTATGAGCATTCCTGTTTATAATCCTGTCACTATAAGAGCATACTCCTCCGTATGCCGCTTAAAGAATGTCAGGCATCCGCCCAAACTGATGCAGAATGCCGGGATTTCCACACCCCTTCTGACAGGACTGATCAAAACAGAGCTTTATCTTCCCGCAGTAGGGTACACCGCCGAAGAGCTGAAACTGATTTTTCACCATGAACTGTCCCATCACCAGCACAAAGATTTGTGGTATAAAATGCTTTTGAGGATCTGTGCTACAGTATACTGGTTTAATCCGTTTTTGCTCATTATGCTCAAAGAAGCAGAAAACGATATTGAAAACCTGTGTGATACCAATGTTATCCGGCACTGCACCGCTAATGACCACAAGCTTTACCGCAGGCTGCTTCTGAGAACCGTGGCCATTCAAAACCATATTCCATACATTACGGCCAGTCTCAATGACAGCACTATGGTATTTAAGGACAGGATCCTTTATATGATTCATCTGAAGAATCTGAAAGGCAGTGTGCTTCCCGCAATACTGCTGACCGGCCTGCTGATCATAACGAATGCTTCTTTTGTACTTTCGGCCTCTGTTAAGGAGCCGGACTCCTCCGCAGACAGCCAAAGTACGGAAAGTATCGTTCAATCATTGGACGGCGGTTCAGAAGGACAGACCACAGGAGTTCCTCAACAGGCTGAGACTTCTGAAAAATCGGAAACGCAGAATTCATCTGAAACTGTAAAGATGACCGCAACAGCGAATGAATATGAAATGTATACGCTTTCTGATGTAAATATCCGCAGTCTGCCCGCATTGGACGGTTCTGTCATCAAAACAATTCCCCCTGGAAGCACCGTTACGGTAACCGGTAATTCCCGGGACGGATGGCTTCCGGTAAAAACAGACGGAATTTCCGGCTACATCCATGCAGACTATCTCACAAACAGTATCGAGGAAGCGGACGCTGCTGCAAAAGCCGGCAATTCCCAGGCAGATATTGACAGCAATGGAACGGATGCCTGGTCCTTTGATGCATCTGAAACAGATACATACACCCCTGCTTTCAGTGAACAGCAGGACAGCCTGGCAGAAAATGGTCTTCCGGATAATGACACCTCAAACGGCTATCAGAACAATGAATACAACGATTATGATGATGATCAGGAACAGAACAGCCAGAATGGCGATGAAGCTTCCGACGGCACAGGCAGTTCTTCCGGCGTGAACGATCCTTTCGATCTGTATTCCTGGGATGCAGGAACCAATTCCTATATCCCCTTCCAACAGGCAGCGGGTGACGGCGCCCCTATTGGGCAGGGCAGAGGCTGGTACTATTATGATTCAGACAGCGGCAGCTATCTTCCCTGGTAGCCTGACCGGAGACAGATAACCAGTAACCCATTTAGGCACCCCCTAATACCTGCGGAGCATTTGCTCCGCGTTAAATATATATTAAATACATATAATAAAAAACAATCCCCGCAGAAGGGAATCTATCAAAGGTCTATTGAAAAGATTCCCCTGCGGGGTTCATTTAACTTCATTCTTTATTCTGCTTCTTCCTCTGTTTCAGCTTCTTCTGCTGCAGCGTCCTCTTCAGCAGCTTCTTCGGTTTCTTCTGTCTCTTCCGCTGCTTCCTCAGTTTCTGCTGCTTCAGCATCTGCGCTTTCTTCGAACGGAATTACAGCGCCGTCATAGGTTTCGTTGATGTAGTTCTTGATATCGTCAGATTTCAATACTTCAACCAGAGCCTGGATTGCAGGATCTTCTTCATTGCCTTCCTTCACTGCAATCACGTTTACATAGGTTTTTGCAGCTTCGGAATCAGATGTTTCATAAGCAAGAGAATCTTTGGCTACGGAATAGCCTGCTTCCAGTGCATAGTTTCCATTGAGGACTACAAATGCTGTTTCGCCTGCAACACGGGCAACCTGTGCAGCTTCCAGTTCAACAATTTCTACATTAAATGGATTTTCTGCAATGTCGTTTACAGTTGCTGTCAGGCCTGCCCCTTCTTTCAGGGTAATGATTCCGTTATCCTGCAGAAGCAGAAGTGCTCTTGCTTCGTTAGTGGTATCGTTCGGTACTGCAATGGAATCACCCTCAGCAATGTCATCCAGATTATCCTTGGTTCCCGGATAAATTCCGAACGGTTCATAATGAATGCCGCCTGCGTTTACAAGGTGTGTTCCTTTTTCTTCATTGAAGCTTTCCAGATATGGAATGTGCTGGAAATAGTTTGCATCAAAGTCACCGCTCTCTACAACTTCATTCGGCTGTACATAGTCATTAAATACGGTTACTTCCAGTTCATAGCCCTGCTCTTCCAGAAGAGGCTTTGCCTGCTCCAGGATTTCTGCATGAGGGGTTGCGGATGCTGCTACTGTGATAGTTTTGTCGTCATCTGCAAAAACATTGAAGCTGAAAGAGCTTACTACCAATGCGCCTGTTAATGCTGCTGCTACTAATTTTTTCATAATAAATCCTCCATTTTCTTTTTTTTAATTTTTATTTCTTAAAAGATATTTCTTTTAATTTACTTTGTTTTCATTACTTTTGGTGTTTCTTATCTACGTTTATCTAAGCGATTGGCAATGAGCATGCCCACGGACTGGAAAATCTGCACAAGCAGAACCAGAAGCACTACCGTAACGATCATGATATCCGCCTGATATCTGTAATAACCGTAGCGGACTGCAATGTCTCCAAGACCTCCTCCTCCGACTGTTCCCGACATAGCGGAATATCCGAGGATCGTACCGATTGCAATGGTCGCACCTGTGATCAGTGAAGTCCTGGCCTCTACAAGAAGCACCTTCATCACAATTGTAAAATCACTGGCCCCCATGGATCTTGCTGCCTCAATAACACCATAATCCACTTCTTTAAGAGAAGACTCCACCATTCTGGCAATAAACGGAATTGCTGCTACCACCAGAGGAACGATCGTTGCCGTGGAACCGTAGCTCTTTCCTACCACCAGCCTTGTAAACGGCTGAATCAGGATCAACAGGATCAAAAACGGGATACTCCTTGTAATATTTGCAATCACATCCAGTACTTTATACAATACCCCATTAGGTCTCAGCCCATCTTTATCAGATATGGCCATCAATACGCCCATCGGAATTCCGAAAACATAACCGATCACCGTAGAAACCACCGTCATATATAAGGTCTCTCCGATTCCTTTAATGATCATATTAATCACTTCTTCAGTCCACATAGTCCATCGCCTCCCCTATCGTAAGTCCTCTTTCTCTGAGAAATGCCTTCATTGCCTCCACATTTTTACTGTCTTTGGCAAATTGCAGGATCATCTCTCCTTTCGCTACACCTCCCACATTCTTCGTATCAGCTTTCAGAATGTTGACAGGCTCACCGAATGTAAGAACCAGATTGGCAATGACCGGCTCAAAAGCGGAATTTGCGGAAAAAACGATTCTTATGATCTCACCGCTTCTGATCAGCTTCCGGGAAGAGCCTTTCGCTCCTTCTGTATCGGATCCACTGTCCTTGCGGATCAGTTCCCTGGCAACTGCGGATTTGGGATTGCTGAAGATTTCCGAAACCAGTCCGGTCTCCACAACCTCCCCTTCCTTCATGATCGCCACATGATTGCAGATTTCGCGTACCACGGACATCTGATGGGTAATGATCACAATAGTAATTCCAAAGCGTTTGTTAATATCCTTCAAAAGTTCCAATATGGATGAGGTTGTCTGAGGATCCAGAGCGCTTGTCGCCTCATCACAGAGAAGAATCTTCGGGTCGGAGGCCAGTGCCCTTGCAATGGCAACCCTCTGCTTCTGTCCGCCGGAAAGCTGTGCCGGATAAGCATTCTGCTTATCGGAAAGTCCGACGATTTCCAGAAGTTCGGCAGCCCGCGTCCTGGCTTCCGGCTTTTTCTTCCCCTGTATGTATAATGGAAAACATACATTTTCCAAAACAGATTTCTGCATCAGCAGGTTAAAGTGCTGGAAGATCATTCCGATATCTTCCCGCTGTTTCCGTAATCCCAGCTTGGAGAAATCCCCCAGGGATTGACCGTCAATCAAAACCCTTCCTTCCGTAGGCACTTCCAGGAAGTTCATACACCGCACCAGCGTACTCTTACCTGCACCAGACATTCCGATGATTCCGTAAATGTCGCCGGATTCTATGGTTAAATTCACATTCTTTAATGCGTCCACCGTTCCGTCTTTGGAAAGGAAGGTCTTGCACACATTCTCAACTACAATTCCCGACATGTCTTCACCTCTAAATTTTCTCTTCGATCGATATGGATACTATAACACCAATTTCAGCAAAAGTAAAATCCATAAAAATTACTGCCAGTTATAGTTTTTCCCTATAGCAATATAGTGTCCCTATTCTACCTTAACGCCTTATCTTTGTATCTGGCGATCTCCTCCAGATACTTCTGCCCAAGAGTGCTGATAGTAACGCCCTTCCTCACCAGATACCCGATGGACATCACCTCGTCCGATCTCAGCTTCACGGCACAGTAATCCGTACCGTTCAGTTCCTCGCAGATAATACCGGAACAGAGAGTATATCCGTTCAGCCCTACCATCATGTTCAGCACTGTTGCCCTGTCATCTGCCTTGATCAGACGCTTATATTCATAAGTGCTCAGCACCTCTTCCGCAAAATAAAAGGAATTATATACGCCCTGATCAAAGGACAGGCATGGATACTCCAGCAGCTCTTCCAGCGCTATCTCATCTCTGTCTGCCAGAGGATGCCCTTTCCACATGTATACATAAATACTGCACTTCAAAATCTCATGGAACTCCAGCTGGAACTCGTGGAACAGCTTCATCAGTACTTTGCTGTTAAAGTCATTAATATAAAGAATTCCGATCTCACTTTTAAAATTCTTTACATCTTCTATGACGGTATAGGTCTTAGTTTCATGAATGGCAAACTCATACTCATCCATGCCGAACTGCTTGACCAATTCCACAAATGCGTTTACCGCAAATGTGTAATGCTGGGTAGATACACTGAATTTTTTCTTCGCCTGCTCCTTGGATACATATTTTGTCTCTATAAGCTGATACTGTTCTACCACCTGACGGGCATAGCCAAGAAATTCTTCTCCCTCCGGAGTAACGGAAATTCCTCTGTTCGTCCTGCGGAAAAGCTCCACTCCGATTTCCTCTTCCAAATCCTTCAATGCAGCCGAAAGGCTGGGCTGAGAAATAAAAAGTGTCCTCGCAGCCTCATTCATGGAATGGGACTGTGCTACGATAATTGCGTATTTCAACTGTGCCAGTGTCATCTCGCCCCTCCTTCTTCCCGCCAAATCCGGCATTCCCGGATTCCATCTGCATCAGGATTCTGACATACCGTATCCCTGCGGATATCCATGTTTTCGCATCTTCCTCATTCTATCACGAAAACGCGAAAACGACTATACTAAAATTTTACCTTTTCCCGACTCCCCCACATGATTCTGCCCAATTTTTATCTGAAAACAAAAAATATTTTGTTAATTTTTCATATTTTTCTTTTCAAAATCATCCATCAGATGCTATAATAGGTCTATCATAAAAAACAAGGAAAAGGAGGTTGTCATATGGAATCGAAGATGTTCAAAATTTATGCGCGCAATGACGAGCGTATCCAGCTCAAGGTCTATCCCGGACATTATGCAACACCCCAGTCACATATCACGCACTATCTGGATATCACCACCATGAAATCCCGCTGTTCGGAAGCCCGCAGGATTGCCCAGGAGCTTGCACGCAATTACGAAGCCAGTGTTCCCGTTGATACCATTATCTGCATGGACGGTCTGGAGGTTGTAGGCGCTTATCTGGCAGATGAACTGACCAAGGCCGGCGTTCTTTCCATGAACGCACATCAGACCATATATGTTACTTCACCGGAATACAATAACGTAGGACAGATGATCTTCCGGGACAACGTCCAGATGATGATAAACGGCAAGAATATCCTGATTCTCAACGGCTCCGTAACTACAGGCGAAACCCTTTCCCGTGCAGTTGAGAGTGTTCTGTACTACGGCGGCAGGATTCGGGGAATCGCAGCCATTTTCAGTGCTGTCAGCAGTGTGGCGCAGCTTCCTGTCCATTCCATCTTCCAGCAGAAGGACATTCCGGACTATGGCACCTACCGCGTTCACGACTGCCCTCTTTGTAAAAATAAACAGAAGCTGAATGCCATTGTCAACGGCTTCGGCTATTCCAAGATATAAAAACATTGTTTTGCTATTACTTTCCTTTTATAACCTTTTATATCAAACGAAACAGGAGACGGATGAATAATTCCGCCTCCTGTTTCGTTTACTGTCCGTATCTGTCCGGTACCTCTGCCGACAGTTTTTTCCCTTTTCCCGGTCTTGTGAGAAGAATTCCGCTGGTCAGTGCGGTAAAGGGCGCCACTGTCACAAGCCCGAAGCTTCCCACTACCGTATCCAGAATTTCCGCAGATACATATTTGTAATTGAGAATATTGTCGATCGGCGTTCCCTGTGCCATAAACGTCATCAAAAGAGCAATATACCCGCCGGAATAGGCAAGAAGCAGGGTTGTGGTCATGGTGCCCATGGCTGCCCTCCCCACGTTCATCCCGGAACGTGCAGCTTCCTTCCAGCCAATCCCCGGCTTCTTCCGGATCACCTCGTTTACTGCGGAGGTAATGTCCACAGACAGATCCATCATAGCACCGGAAGCCCCGATAAAAATACCGCTCATAAAAATCTTCGTCAGGTTCAGATCCTGATAGCCCGCATATAACAGGCTTTCTGAATAAGCCATCACCGCACCGTGGATCTTAAATGCATCTGTAAAAATGCACCCGATGATACACGTTACCGCCACGCCCAGAAGCGCACCGCTGCTTGCCGCAATGGTCTTTCTGTCAAAACCATACACCAGAAAGATAATGAGAACTGTTAAAAACGCAGTTATTAAAATCCCGCACCAGATAGGATTGATTCCCTTCAGGCAGGCAGGAACAAGAATCTTCCAGATTGTCAGCACCGTGATCACAAAGGAGTACACAGCCCGAAGCCCTGTTCTCCCGGCAAAAAGAACCAGCAGCACCACAAACATTCCGGCAAGAATCAGTTCTTTATCCAGCCTGTAGTGATCGGACATCATCACAGAGAGGATTTCATCCTCCTTATAGCTGATCACAACCTGCGCTACGTCCCCCTCTTTAAAGATCTTATCGGACTCCAGGGAGCCGCTCAGCATGTTTACACCCCTTGTTTTCTGTCCTTTGAATTTCCCTTCCAGTATCTCCAGCTCACAATACTGTTCTCCTGACCGGATCAGGCCGGAACTCTTTACCGTACTCTCATCTGTGGAGAGGACTTTTGCTTTCACTCTGTCTGTTCCCTTATAAATGGCGGCATCCTCATAGCCCGTAGGAAGAGCCATGAGGATGAGGATCAACAGGATTGCCAATAAAGAAACCGAGTTCTTTTTCAGCATATGTTTCATTGTTTATTCTACTCCTGTAAGTGCTGCCAGTTTGTGATAGATGTCCGTATTATCATAGTATCCGCCGAAAACATTCTGGCCTGCACCCATTGCAAATACCTCTACAGGAAGTCCTGTGTGTGCATAAGATGCAAAATTGATACCGGATTTGTTGTTCAGAATATGGGTAATCGTCACAGTCAGCGGCTCATAGCTTCCATACAGCAGATATTCTTCCTGACCGAACTCTTCCTCTTCTCCTGTACGGGACATGGTTTCCTCATAAGCAGCCTTTAATTTGTTATATTCATAATCTGTCATCACAAGAGAGCCTGTGTCTTCGGATTCCGGATGAACGTCCTTGCTGTCAGCCTGATTGGATGTCTCTGCTGCATCTTCCGCAGGTGCCTGAAGTCCGAACAGTTCCGTAACATCAGCCATTACGGTATCAAAATCGGTCTTGTTTTCTTTATATGCAGCTACATAGTCTGAATCAAATTTCGCATAGGAAATCTTCTGGTTGCTCAGATTGGTAAGGAAGGTATCATAATCTGTTCCTGCAAAGCCGATCGTCAGACCGCCGGTTTCATGGTCGCCTGTGACAAGGATCAAAGTTTCATCCGGGTGCTCGTTGTAGAATTCTACTGCTTTACCTACCGCATCATCCAGAGCTACGGTATCTGTAATGGTTGCGCCTGCGTCGTTGGCATGACATGCCCAGTCAATCTTACCTCCTTCTACCATCATGAAGAAGCCTGTGTCATTGTCCAGAACTTCGATTCCTTTTTCCACATAGTCAGCCAGGCCCCACTCGCCCTCTTCCAGGTCCATTGCATAGCTCATGGCATCATCATCTGCAAGTGTCTCATCAATTACAATGGCCTTGCCGTCCTCTGCAGTAAGAGCCTCTGCTTCCGCTTTTGTTTTGATTACCTTATATCCGGCCTCTTCTGCCAGTTCATAGAGATCTGTCTGATCCCCTTCTGCACCTGTAACCTTCTTCAGGCCGCCGCCTGCAAAATAATCAAAATTGCTGGCGATCATTTCCTCGCCAATTTCATAATAGCTGTTTCTGGATGCCTGATGAGCATAAAAAGCTGCAGGTGTTGCATGGTTTAAGTTTACGGAGGAAAGAATGCCGATCTTATAGCCAAGCTGCTTTTTCAGCTTTTCAGCGATCGTCTCATATGTGGTCTCCATCTTTTCATCCATATTGATAGTACCGCTGTAGGTCTTATGCCCTGTGGAGATCGAAGTTGCCGTGGAGGCAGAATCAGGACAGAAGGATGTGCTGTCATAGGTCTGGGCGGAACCTGCTACAGGGAAATTCATCATATTCAGGTTGTTCTGGCTTGTGAGGATCTCATCTCCGTCGTCCTCCATGGCGCTCTTAAAATAATTGGTCGTTTGGATCTGCGGATAGCTCATTCCGTCTCCAATAAACAGGAAAATGTATTTCGGAGCTGCTGCATCTGTCTCTGCGGCCATTACGCTCTGAGGAACTGCTCCGGGAACCATGATTGCTGCTGCTAATAATAATGCACTGATTTTTTTTACTTTCATAAACTTTTTCTCCTCTTCTTGCTTTCGCATCTGTTTGGAATGTTGTTTTACAAAAATAAAAATATCAGCGCATTATAAAATTCAATCATATGACTCTGCTAAGTTTTGGTAAAATAAAATTTGAAAATGTAAATTCTTAGATAATTATATGTACTTGCCCCTTTCGGAATTCTGTTTTATAATGGGAATAGTCGAAACAATCATTGAGGTGGCACATGAATAAAAAAGAAATATCCGAAATCAAGAAACAGTTTACTCCAGCCAATTGCGCCATTACCCGAATCAGAGGCTGTTACGTAGACGGCGAAAAAAATAAAAAAGCCGAAATAAAAGAAGCTTTTCTTTCTTTATCCGAAGAAGAAATGTTTAAGTATTTTGAAATTTTCCGTAAGACGCTTTCCGGGACTCTCGGAAAAAATCTTCTGAACATGGAATTTCCTCTGGAACAGGAAAGCGAAGGAGGTACACAGAATTTTCTCCTGAAGCTGCGCCAGAGCAAACTCCAGGACGATACTCTGGCAGAAGCCTTTTTTGACAAGATCATAGAAAATTATGACTATGCAGAGAATTATTACATTATTCTCATTCATGCAGTTTATGATATTCCCGGCAAATCCACAGACGGACAGGAGATGTTCGATGCATCTGATGAGATTTATGATCATCTTCTCTGCAGCATCTGCCCGGTAAACCTTTCCAAAGCAGGCCTTTGCTATAATGCGGAAACGAACAATATTGAAGACCGCATTCGCGACTGGATCGTGGAAATGCCGGATCTGGGATTTCTGTTTCCTGTATTTAATGACAGGAGTACAGATATCCACGGAGTTCTTTACTATACAAAAAATGCAGAGCAGCTTCGCAGCACTTTTGTAGATGAGATTCTCGGCTGCACAACACCCCTTTCTGCAGGAGGCCAAAGGGATTCTTTCAATGCACTTGTAGAAGAGACTCTTGGAAATGACTGCGCGTATGATACAGTGATCAATATCCATGAGAAGCTGAACGAACTTGTCGAAGCACAGAAGGAACTGCCGGATCCGGTCGTACTGACCAAATCTGAAGTCAAACGTCTGTTTGAAGACTGCGGTGTAGAAGAAAAAAAGCTGGAAAGCTTTGATGAGCAGTATGAGATCGCAGCAGGAGAAAAGTCCTCTCTTGTAGCTTCCAACATCACCAATACCCGCCGTGTCGAAATCAAGACACCGGATGTTGTAATCCATGTAAATCCGGAACGGGCAGATCTTGTTGAAACCAGAGAGATAGACGGACGACGCTGCCTCATCATTCCGATGGAGGACAATGTGGAAGTGAATGGCATACATGTCCGTATGAATACTGAAAACGTACTTCCTGATGAGGAAGATATGTAATTTTATTTTGCAGCCCAATAATGATATCCCACCAGTGAGGTTTCCTGATGAATACCATTAAAAAATTTGTAAGTCTGATCAATCATGATATTGCTAATGAAAATGAATCCAAATCTTTCACAGTAATGCTTCGCTGGTCTTACTGTTTAATGGTTGTTTATTTTTTGTGCTATTTTGTTTACTGCATAGTCTTTCACCTGTATACGGAAAGTGCGGATATCATTCCCTGGCTCTTCATGATTGGAATGGGGTTATTTCTTACATATCGTATTTCCAGTACCAAGAATTTCCTGATCTTTACGCTGGTTCTTCTTACCTGGGCAGTAATATCTGTTTTCACTTTTGGCTGGAACTGCGGAAGCCAGCATTTTATGATGCCGCTGCTGATTATGTGTTTTTTTTCCATCCATGATTCCACATTTAAAAAATTTTGCTTCATGGGGATTTTGATTGTTGTGCGGCTCTACCTGTTTTTTTACTGTCAGGATCATACCCCTCTTGTAAAGCTTTCACAAGATGCGGGCTTCACACTGCAGATCTTAAATACGATCTTCTTATTTATGAGTATGGGAATCGTCTGTCTGATCTTCAGTTCCACCGTCCAGGAGTCAGAAAAGAAGCTGTGGCTTTATAACCAAAAGCTTCAGACCCTCGCTTCCACAGACCCTCTGACCAAGCTGCCCAATCGGCGCTATATGCTGGATCTGATGGAAAAATATATAGCCACGCATCCGAACGAGAACTTCAGTGTTGCACTCGGTGATATCGACCTTTTCAAAACGGTAAACGATACCCGCGGCCATAACTGCGGAGATGATGTACTTAAAGAAATCGCCGCACTCTTTCGGAAGCGTACGGAAGACAAAGGACACGTCTGCCGCTGGGGCGGAGAAGAATTCTTTTTCTTTTTCCCCGGCATGAATCTGGATGTTGCCAGTGCATTTATGACAGATCTGAATATAGCCGTGTCAAAACACCCTATGCATGATAAGCATCAAAAGTTCTACGTTACCATGACCTTCGGTGTGGAAGAATATGATTATCAGTCTGACATTTCCACACTGATCAACAGAGCCGACGAAAAGCTCTATTATGGGAAAGAACATGGAAGAAATAAGGTTATTTTTTAAAAAACTTCCTCATAGTAAAGTGAGACTGTAAACAGATGATCCCCATCTGCTTTCAGTCTCACTCTTTGATTAAATTCCCTTTTTAGTAATGTTCAGAATAATTTCAGGTCATTTACCGTGTTTTAGACTTTATTTCGGAATATACACTGTAGAATGGTTTTCCATTTACGTTACAGTATGCTGCTATACGGTATTTGTACTTTTTGCCCTTCTGTGTCTTCGTATCCGTATAAGTAAGTGTCTTACTGCTCTTAATGGTTTTCTTTGTTACCCATTTGCCATTTTCATAACGCTGAACCACATAGCCAGCAGCCCCGCTGATCTTACTCCACTGAAGCTTTAATCCTTTTGATGTCTTCGTGATCTTGCTGATTACAGGTTTCGCAAGAAGGGCTTTGCCGCTGCTGCCCGTAGTTGAATACTTGCCGTGTATATTTTGACCGCCCACTTTCCGGTATGCGCTGACTGTATATGTGTTCGTAACACCGGTTACTACAGGATGGCCTTTTCCGTTTTTGTTAATATAAAATGTTGCCTTGGTTGCAGCAATCCTTGTCCATTTGTTATTGATCTTCTGATATACGATATATCCGGTTGCACCGGGTACTTGCGTCCAGGAAATTTTCTGCTGGTTATAGGAAACGGAAGTGACTTTCCCAAGCTTGACCGTTGCCGGAATCACCTTAACCGACTTGGTGCTGCTGCCATATGTACTGACGGCACTGCCTTTTACTGCTTTTACCGTATAGGTATATGTGGTTCCGGTTGTCAAAGGAAATTTCTTGCCGGAAACATGCCTGGTGCTTGTTCCGGTAATGCCTGTCTCAACCAGCTTCCATTTTTTAATGCTGCCGCCCTTATAATACAGGGAATATGTCTTCGCTCCGGGTACCTTATTCCAGGTAACTTTTACGGCATTATAACCTGAGGATACAGCAGATTTTACTTTTGGCGATCCTAATTTGATGGTGAAATATTTCTTTATTGTTCCTGTATAGTTTCCTATTCCTTTAATGGTTATGGCTGCTTTTCCGATATTGGTATTACTGCTGTAGGATACCGTATAATCCGTTCCTTTTTTCAGAACAGTGGTTCCGTATGTAACTTTAACAGTTGGCGTTATTGCTTTGCCCGTGTAAGCCGCTGTCGAAGCTGCCGTAACTTTTGCCTTTGACAAAGAAATCCTGGGTGCGCTCTTTGCAGAAATTGTAACCTCGTCTGTCCAGCCCTCTGTACGCGAGCCTTTCAGTCCTGATGCAAGATAATAATACCTGCCGCTTTCCAATGAAGCTTCAACACTGTTCGTTTCGCTTATAATTTTCTGTATACAAGGAATTCCCCCCTCACCAAGGGTGTCTTCATAAACAATCATATGGGACTTTTCATTGGAAGCTGAAAATACATATTTTCCTGTTGCCGAAGCTTGAAACCGAACCCATCCCTGACCCGCAAAATTTGTTTTTACCCTGACGGAACCGTCTTTTTTAAGCAACGGCAAATCTGTCACATCTTTCAGTTCGACATTTTCTATTTTTACACTTATGCTCTTATCATACCGCGGATAGATATTAAATGTATACTTTCCTGACGGTGCATCATATATATTGAGATAATCAATCCCATCATAGTCGCCGATTAAATCATCTCCATAAGACGTTTGGGGAAGAACACCATTAGCTGCAGTAATAACTTCTTTTTTTCCATTCTCATAGGTCACTTCAACCTTTATTCCCGGAATCCATATCTGCTGAGGTTCTTTCCAAAACGGAATACAGCCTTTATACAGCACCTTACTGCCTGGCTCCTCCAAAACTTTCAATGAGGTAATTGAAGGAATGCGTTCCACAGAAAAAACACAGTCGTTTATCTCCCCGCCTACATCAGTGATATCTGCGGCATAATATACATTTCCTTTTTCCAGTCTATAACCCGGGCTGTATGCATCTTCTAATACACTTTCAAAATTTGAATCATAGAGATACATTGGAACTTTATAAGATGGATCATTTTTCTTGTAAAGTGACAAGCTATATCTCCCGGTCTTATTCGGAACGAACTGCATAAAAGTTCTTTGGTTTTCACCTGTGTTATAAATTACGGCATCGGTTTCTGCTTTTCCGCTTTCTGTCTCCTCTAACTGCGGCAAACTCCCTTCACGCTCCAGAATGTCTTCAATAAACTCCTGGGTGCTCACCAGCTTTCTTTTCACCAGCACGCTGTAACCTTCCGCAAAATCCGGTTCTACTTTAATATAATACGTTTGTTTTTCCGTCAGCGGAAATAATAAAATATTGCCCCTCTTCTCTTCCCGGCAAACTGTCTCTTCCAGTTTACTGTCTGTATAAACAACAACTTCGCTTTCACTCGATTCAATCTGGTAATATCCTGTTTTTTCAGGTACAAACTGATGCCAGCAGACGGAAAACATGTTATCCTTATTGCTGTATGCTTCTCCTTCTGCAAGTGCTTCTGCCCTTATATGAGGTTCAGGGCTTCTCAGCATCAGGGAAAAGTTTTCAGCTACACCAGATGTTTCATTACGTAAATAAACCTCAATATAGTAAGTTTCTCCCTTTTTTAGTTCCACATCTATGGAAGAACCTCCCGTATACGAGAATTTATAATTCTCACTGTCATAATCCTCCTGAGTGCCGATCTTCACACCTGCATAAACAAATTCATCCTCACTCTTGCAGCCTAATGTACAAATACCGTCCTCTTCCGGCACAAACTGGTACCACTGCTGAAACCGGTCATAATCTCCCTCTTCAACCTCTTCTTCCAGATTTTTGGTATCCACCACTGTGTCATGATACACCTGGTCTGCTATGATCTGTTTTGCAGTCTGCATTCCTTGAGCTTCATTAGGATTTTCTTCATCAGGATGTTCTTCATCTTCAACAGTCCCTTTATCCGTCTCTTCCTGAAAAACGGCTTCCCGGTCTGCCGGACTGCTTCCGGCTTCTTCAGAACTATCCCCCGGCTGTTCTCCCGTATCTTCAGCCATAGCATCTTCAAATACAGTTTCCTCCGGCACCTCACATTCATTTCCCGCTGAGAATATATCCTCCGAACCTGATTCCTCCCATCCCTCTGCATCTGCTGCAATCTCTTCCCCACTGGAAAACTCCGCACCATAGGCCGATGTGAATGATGCTGCAATCATCATAATTGATAATGCGGCAGATAATATTTTTTTTCTCATAAGCGTTTCCTCCTCAATGCTACTGAAACTATAATGAACTATTCCTATTCAAAAATTTATAGAACGAATCTTATTATTAAATCAATTTTACCATTCCCGCTATTCTTTTACAACAATTGCCATAAAATTTTATTGTAAGCCACATGAAGCCATTGAAAATTTTAATAAACTATCAGAGTATAAAACGCTATTATGATTTTGTCCTATCGCAGCAGAAAAGGCGGGAAATTCCCGCCTTTTCCTCTGTAGGTTTATAAACCATATTCCTTAAACAGCTTCTTTTGAAAATCTCTGTCCGTAGCTGCACGGATGATATCATCCTTACGGTTATTCTCAACCAGCTTATCGGATAACGCCCTAAACTTCTCTAATCCATTATCAAAGCCATCTTCAAATCCATCTTCATACCCTTCGTCCCTAAGTGTCTTATAATGCTGTTCCTGATCGTATTCTTCTAAAAACATTGCAGTTACCTCCTTACGATGCGCCCTCAATACGTCCGTAAGAATATCTTCCTTCAGACAGCGCTCTACGGCAAGGTCTACCGCATCCTGCACGGAATATCCATCCAAAAGGCTGTTGCGGATATAATGGATAAATACGGCATAATCCCAAAGCGGCCTGCACTGCTCCATAATTTCCCTGTTCTGTCCGTAATTGATATTGATGACCAATGCCGTACATTCCAGTGCCGGTTCTCCTTCAGAATCTGCTGCCGATGCGGGATAAGAATCGGAAAGACGAAGCACCTCCCGCTCCGGCCGCACAGCAGTTCCGTTATAAAAAATAATATACTTCGGATAAGGCAGTGGGATTCTCTTACTTCCGTAAAGGTTAAATTGGCTGGCCTCTGTATAATCCTGCAGAAGCCTTGCAAAATACAGCACTCCCCGGAGAGGCATATTAGGGTTCCAGCTCCCCTGGTGTTCATAAAGATTCAGTGTATTATCCAGAAGGAATGAAACATCATTTTTGTAGCCTATGTACAGGACATTTTCAATCGTGGTAACGAACAGGCTGTCGATATCCCGGTGATCCGTACCATTGAGGGCATTATACAGTTTTAAAAGTTTCTGCTTATCCTTGAAAATGAAACGGAATAAGCTGTCTTTATAAGTTCTCTGCACAGTAGTGCCTTTATCTGGAGTAAGGGAAACCTGCTGTTTCCGGTTCACATGGCTGCGCTTTTTGGCAGATTTTTTTCTTCCCATGGAATCCCCTCCATTATACTTTATTTTACTGTTATTTAAAAGAGTTATCAGGTAAATTACCCGGGTATTCAGGACATAGGCATCACGCTCCTTTTGAAAAATTACAATTGATATCGGAATTGGGAATCCCGGCGAAATGCCGAATGAAAAAAGAAACTACCCTTCCGCAGGGACAGAGATTCCCTGCAAAAAGGATAGTTTCATCATACTACAAAGTTGTGATATCGTCACATAAATTTTTTATAAAATCATACTCTTATAAACCTTTAACAAAGTCATAGTTCTAAGTTTTACTTATTAATTTTAACACTCTTTGCCGCACTCCATCCGGAATAATATTTTTTTCCGGAAACTGTCTTATAAGTGCGAATGCGCACATAATACGTTTTTCCTTTGGACAAACCGGTAATCGTCTTGGACGCAGCAGAATTCTTTGCAACATTCACTGTTTTATTCCCTGATGCAAAGGTTTTGCTGGTCGAGTACTGAATTTGATATCCGGTGCCTGCCGTATTCTTTTTCCATTTTACCGTAATCTTTTTCCCCTTCACATTGGAAATGCTGGATAATGCAGTTTTTGTCGGATTAACAGTCACTGTAATCTTCTTAGCAGCAGCCTTGTATACACTGCTTGCCGCAACTTTAATTGTGATGGTTGCCTTTCCGATAAATTTCGCTTTTACTGTAATCTTGCCAGAAGAATTCACTGCCACTTTAGAATTATTACTGCTGTAGGTTAATTTCCCTGTACCTTTGCGTTTTGCTCCAATGGAAAATGTCTGCGCTTTAGCAGAATATGTCCTGGTAATATTAGATGCCGTAATAACATTAGCAAGCTTATTAACCGTTATTGTAATTTTTTTGGCCGCCGCCTTATAAGTCCCGTCTTCCGCAACCTTAATCGTAATAGTTGCTTTTCCGACGTATTTTGCTTTCACAGTTACTTTTCCGACACTATTTACCGTAATAGATTTATCATTGCTGCTGTATGTGATTTTGCCGCTGCCCTTCCGTTTTACATTAAGATAAAATGTCTGCGCTTTGGCAGAATACGTCCTGGTAATATTAGATGCAGTAATGGTATTATTTACCAACGTTTTCTTAGGGATTATCTCCGTCTTTGTTGCTTTGCACACAGTACAGGTATAAGTCTTTATACCAGTTGCACTGGCCGTTGCTGCTTTTGTGATCTTTCCGGAATTCCATGTGTGTCCAGTTGCCGGAATGCTCTCTGTTACTTCTGCACTGCAGGTGGTACATACCTTCTTCTTAGTCCCTAATTCCGTACAGGTTGGTTTCTTTGTCACGGTATATTTGCCGTAAGTGTGAGTATGCCCTAAAATCTGGAATTTAATATTATGTGATTTTGCATAACTTTCAGCTGTACTGCCTGCATATCCATATATCACCAATTTACTGCTGCAGTCAGAAAATACATCATCTTCTATACTCGTCACACTACTTAGAATCGTGATACTGCTCAAACTGCTGCATCCCTCAAATGCCTCGTATCCTATACTCGTCACACTACTTGGAATCGTGATACTGCTCAAACTGCTGCAGCCCTCAAATGCAGACCATACTATACTCGTCACACTACTTGGAATCGTCACACTGCTTAAACTGCTGCAGTTAACAAATGCATAAAATTCTATACTCGTCACACTACTTGGTATCGTCACGCTGCTTAAACTGCTGCAGTTAGCAAATACTGCGGCTCCTATCCACGTCACACTACTTGGTATCGTCACGCTGCTTAAACTGCTACAGCCAGAAAATGCACCATCTCTTATACTCGTCACACTACTTGGTATCGTCACGCTATTTAAACTGCTGCAGTTACTAAATGCATTAGCTCCTATACTCGTCACACTACTTGGTATCGTCACGCTGCTTAAACTGCTGCAGTTTTCAAATACGCGAGATTCTATACTCGTCACACTACTTGGTATCGTCACGCTTCTTAAACTGCTGCAGTATTCAAATGCACTCTCTCCTATACTCGTCACACTACTTGGTATCGTCACGCTTCTTAAACTGCTGCAGTATTC
>JAUNGM010000032.1 GCA_030524545.1 Eubacteriales bacterium | reverse complement strand
ACATGGAAATGCTAATTTGAAACAGGCTTCTAATTTGCGTGGATTATACTAGTACAGATATTATTCCAATTAGGATATACAAACGAAACCATCACTTTAATTTCATCTATTGGCCGCAAAGTAAAAAATCCTAAATAGTGTTTTGAATCAAACTGCTTTTTCGAAAAAACATGACATCGGATAACCGTATTTTTTAATTCATACGATGTATTAACATAATGCATGCTAACCATGTCTTTCCACTCAGTTTCTACATATTCACTTTCTTCTAAAAAATAAATTGTTTTCTTTTCGTTCTTACCTCTAAAAATTTTTAACTTAGGCAATATATATTTTTTTATCTGTTCTATTGTTTTTGCCTTATTTAGATCAGAAAAATTTGATGATATAATTTGATATAATGCGGTTTGATTTAATGCTACAAAATCTGCTGGCATCTTTAATCCTCATTTTCAGAACCATATTTTGCATATACTCTTTGATGCGCCTGAGTATCGGCTTTCTTAAATCTCATATATCTTAGTTCTGCTCTATCAGATTGTTCCATCTTTACATTAATATCATCATCATATTTTTTCATATTTCTATTAATATTTTCTAGAAGTACGCATAATTCTTCATCTGTAATTGTTTTCATTAAATTTATTTTCCTGTTCCTGTATATTTAATATCTAAACCTACTTGTTCCAATAGCTCGTCCATCTCTTCCAATGAATCATCTTCTGATGTTTGGACATCATTTTCTCTTGTATAGTTGCCTTCACAAAATTGATTATTTTTTCTTTTTCTGTTCTGGCCTTTATTCTTCCTTCGTTTTCCCATAGCTTCTCTCCTGTTACTTTAAATACCCTAATATAATTATAATTAAAGTAAAAATTGTAAGCATTATTACTGCAAAAATATAACAATTATAGCCCTTTCTAATATCACTTACCTTACTATCGTTATTTTTTTCTAATACATCAATTGCCTTATCATATTGAGCAATTTTAAATTTTAGCCATTCATCATCAGTATCTACTTTGTCTTTCGTCATCTCCAACAGTTTGTGACCTGTTGGAAACCTGCATATTTTACTCAATTTTTGCTCTTTCACAGCAAAAATCAAACTTAATATGCTAGGAACACACACAAATATATAAGCACAAAAAGCAAATTTAAAATTAATACTAGTGTATTTAACTACCATTGGAACAATAATATTTAAAAGCACTAAAAAGATGGATACATATTTTGTCAAATTATCAGCCTTTTGATTTAGAGCTTTTAATCTTTCTTGTTCTTGCTTATACGTTTCTTCTACTAGCGATAAGACATTTTTTAATCGGGTATTTATACTATCACCTCCATCTTTTCATAGTTGTTAGACCTTATTGGGCTGTTCTGTCAAAATAATCAATTTTTGAATCCTACTTTCTCACATAACGCCCATTCTAGCCCATTTTCCACGAATATACATAGGAAAATTATAACATAAATTTTTAGAAAATCTATATCAAAATTCAAATATATAGGAATTTTTGTTTTCCAAAATAAAACATTATTCTCCTAGTAACTATTTTATAAGTTTTATTCATATTATTTCTAATTCTCTTACTGTTAGTTTGAGTCTACAAAATGAATACAAATTCCAAATATTTGCCATTAATGAAAAATCTTTTCTATAAATAAATTTTACTTTAAATTCTATTTCCTGTTTTTGGCACCATTCATAAATATCTTTCATCATCATTTTCTCCCCTCTATTTATTCGGCTAATAAGAATATCCTTCTTGTACTCATCTAATCCAATTCTAAATAATAAATAAAACAGAACATTGTAGTACCCGATTAAGACAACTTCCCTACTATCTTCTTTTTCTATATACGCCATGCACACTTCCCACCTTTCCCTGTATTTACCGTACTAATTATCAACATCTTCTTACCCCATACACCTTATACCCACCCCATAATAGGGGTGAATATTCCCACAAGAATCAAAATGATCTCCACAACTCCCACAGCATCCTCTTCCCTTACAAAGCCTTTCGCAAATCTCCAAAATCTGCACATATTTTCACCTCCCATTCATTCTGATCATCCATCGCCTTTTTATCCGTAAATGGATAAAAACGCCGGTACCATAATAATCGCCATAACTACTGCAAGCATCATCATCATGGGAAACAGAAGCTTTGTCGCTGCCGCTTCCCCCAGCACTCTTGCCTTGCGCTTTCTCTCATCCCATGCCTCCATGGATTCTTTTTCCAGAAGCTCCGCCATGCGCCTGCTGCCCTTCTGAAGATTCTGAATCAGAAGAACCGAAAAAGTTTTATACTTAATCTGCCCGCAGCGCTCTCCAAAACGCCGGTATGCTTCCGCCTCAGATACACCGCCATCCATTTCCCTGCAGGCTGCCAGGATTTCCTCATACGCATAGCGGTTCTGCTTATAGGATTTCCTCCGATAATCCAGAGCGATCTTTTGAAATGCTTTGCGTACAGTCATACCTGCCTGTACCAACAAAGTAAATTTCATTATCAGACCGGGATAATCCATAAGCAGTTGCTCCGCCCGCTTCTTTCTGGCCTCCTGTTCTTCCTGTACCTGTTTCACCAAAAGAACTAATGCCGCAAACATGCTCAGGCTTGCAAGCAATGTCCCTGAATAATCTCCCGGAGATTTCCAATCCAGATGTTTTCCTTCCCATTCTGCTGGAAGATAATAGTAATCCGGATCGTCCTTTTCTTCATTGTAGAGAGCAAGTGCTTCCCTGAGTTTCCGGGATTCTGTCTCCTCTTCCGAAAGTTCTTCTGATGCTTCCGTCTCATTTTCTTCTCTGCCTTCTTTTTCCGGAACCTCTACATATATGCTTCCGGCCTTCTCCCCATCCACGGAAACCAAAAATTTCTCTTCATAGTCCCCGTCCTGAGATTTTACAAGCCTGTGTCCATTTGAATAGACAGTTCCGCTTCCACTTCCGAGAGTTGCAAGAGCTCCCAGAAAATTTCCTGCCAGAGCCACACCAAGGAAAAGCCGTCTTCCCTTTTTGTTATCCAGAATTTCCATGTGCAGCAGCCCGGTCTTCCATGCAGCCGCAGCTCCCAGTGTCAACACCAGGAGAATCATATGTACTTCCATCCTGTCACTCCCCTATACTTCAATGTCCACAATCCTTCTTCCCAGCCAGTATGCTCCCGCATAAATCCCCAGGCAGACAGTCATGGCACAGATTCCAAACGGGTTCCCATACAGCACACTCAGAAATCCTGGAGAAGTCACCTGAAGATAAAGAATGATCCCTGCCGGCATCAGGCTCATGATTGCCTGCTCTGACTTCTTGGCCGCCAGCGTAGTTTCAATCTCCTTTTTTACATCAATCTTATCCCCCAGCATCCTGGCTACTTTCTGAATGACCTTATCCATATCTCCGCCTGTCCTCTTGGCCGTATAAAATACGGAAGCAAAATTCTCAATATCCTCCACCTGGGAGCGTTCCCCAAAATCCAGAAACAATTCCTCAACAGGAACGCTGATCCTCTGCTGACTTTCGATATAATGGAATTCCTCCAGGATATCCTCGCCCTCTCCATAAAGCCGCTCCAGATCCCTGGCACATGCAGAAACCGCGTTCTCTACGGAATATCCTGCCTGCACAGCTACACTCAGGGAATTCAAAGCATCCTTAAACTGATAGTTCAGCTTCTTTCTCCGTTCCCGGATAAGTTGTTTCTTCTTCCATTTCAGATAGAAAAAAGCTGACGGCAGTACAGCAAACATTCCCCACCAGTTCTTATAAAAAAGATAGTTTACCGCTCCGCACAAACAAATACTTTGAGCCAGATATTTTGCCGCCTCTTTTCTTGTAAAACGGTATTCTCCGTAATTCTGTTTCATATGGTCACTCCTGCCCGTTCCAGCTTTTCCCGATTATAAAGAGAAGCCGTCTGTACAAGGCCTTTCCCTTCCTCCCATCGGTAAAGCGTCTGAATCCTGATCTCATTGTTCTCAAATCCGCAAACTTCCGTAATCTCAAGTACCTTTCTGGATTTATCCCGCATTCTTCCCAGATGAATCAGGATATCCACACCGGATGCAATCTGACGCCGTATTGCTTCCAAAGGCAGATCCACGCCCATCAGCGTCATGGTTTCCAGCCTCCCGAGCATATCTCTGGCTGAATTGGCATGTGCAGTGGAAAGAGAGCCGTCATGTCCTGTATTTAATGCCTGCAGCATATCCACAGCTTCTCCTCCCCGTACCTCTCCCACGATAATTCTGTCCGGTCTCATGCGAAGGGCAGTCTTGATCAGATCGCGGATCGTCACGGAAGATGCCCCTTCCATATTTGCCATTTTTGCCTCCAGACGCACCAGGTTATCAATTCCCTGTATCTTCAGCTCCGCATTGTCCTCAATGGTAATCACACGTTCATCCCGGGGAATGTAATCAGACAATGCCCCCAGAAACGTCGTCTTGCCGCTGCCGGTTCCTCCGCCAATCACCATGCTGTACCTGGCCTGTACAAGAGCTGCCAGAAATTCCGCACATTCCCTGGGCAGACTGCCGAGGGAAATCAGCTTTTCCATGGTAATGGGATCATCCGGAAATCTTCGGATGGTAAGGATAGGCCCGTTCAGAGCCACAGGGGCAATTACGGCATTGACCCTGGCACCGCCCTCCAGTCTGGCATCCACGATCGGCATGGATTCATTTACGACCCTGTTGCACTTGCCTACAATCTGCTGAATGACGTCCTCCAGCTTCTCTCCTGAGGTAAAGCTCTTGTTCCATCTGGCAAGCCTGCCGCCGCGCTCCACAAAAATAGCCTCCGGACCGTTCACCATAATCTCTGTCACAGAATTATCCTCAATCAATTCCTGCAGCACGTCCAGCTTCCGCACGGAATAAAACAGTTCCTGCCGCAGCTCCACCTTCTCCTTCAGGGACATACAGGAATCTTTCATACTGTTCAAAATCAGCTCATCAATCGTTTCCAGGATTTCCTCATCTCCCAGATCCCTTGATAAATCCAGCTTCTCCATCAGAAGCCCCCGTATTCTCCGAAAACCTTCTCTGCTCATTCCGTATCCTTTCTCAACAAATCTCTTACATAGTCACCAAGTTCACTCCATGGAAGCTGTTCCGCATACGTCTCCGGAGAGGACGGCCCCACATGGAACGGAAGCCGGAGCTTTACCGTTCTGGCAAGCACCTGTGGATAGTCCCAGATACGCAGCAGATTTTCAAACTGCGCAATCTTACATACAGACATTACATCATTCAGCACCGGCATATAAATCCGTTTACATCGGTCTAATAACTGGAACAATTCGTCAATCCCATTTCCCATATCTATTACGATGACCTCATAGGAGCTGTGCATTACAAGCTCATTCAGAAGCCTTTCCCAGTCTTTCCATGATGTTCCCAGGATATCCGCCGGAGCCTGTACAGGCGGAATATAATCCAGGTTGTTGATGGTCTGTATCATGCTGTTCATCTTCACAATCAGATTCTGATTCTCCTGACGCACATAATACAGCAGGTCACTTAAATTATGATCAAATCCTTTTCCCATCAGTTCCTCAAATCCGGCATATTCCTCCAGATTCAGATAAAGCACCGCACGGTCTCTTGCCAGCACCTGCCCCAATGCCAATGCAAAAGAGGTCTTCAGACAGCGCCCGACCGGGGAATACACCCCCAGTATCTCCGTAGTCTTCTTCAATACAGGGAACTGAACCGGAAGAACAGCCTTCTCTTCCCCATAACACGCCATGACCTCACGTATTACATCCGATGAAGACTGATATTTGTAGACACTTGGAAACTGATCAAGCCCCGGCGAGTGTACGCCTTCCGAAAGAATCACAATTTTCCCGATGTCCATTTCCCGTACTTCCCGGCACATTGCCTTTCCGGAAATCAACAGCAACTCAATATAATTCTCTTTCCCGTAGGCAATCAGGTTCTGTACGCTTGTAAATGCCTGAATTTCAAATGGGATATTCTTCTTCTGGTTCAGATAATCCATGAAATTGTAGGCGTAATCCACCTCCAGATCACAGACTGCAAAAATGTTTTTCTTCAATAGACACCTCCTGCATAAAGCATCACACTCATAAAAACAGGTACCGTAAAGTGAAAATTTTCTAAAGCCATTCCACTTCTGTAATAGGGTCTGACCTCTCCTGTCAGGAAAAAATAATGGAAATAACGAATCAGATATTGGATCCTTGTTAAGAAACTGCCATAAAACATGAGAATTGCCAAAGAAATGACTGCTCCCAGCAAAAAGGAACTTACTATGCACTTCCCGACTGCAGCCGGGCCCATAACACTGCCCAGGGCACAAAACAGCTTGATATCCCCAGGTCCGAGCATTCGGAAGAAAAACAGCCAGCCAAGCATAACTGCGGGCAATAGCATTCCCATAACATAACCGGGAATCCCTCCTGCCCCTTCCTGACAGATACGACAGACAAAAGCCAGTATCATAGAAAACAAAATCCAGCCGTTATCCACCTGTGCCGTACGCAAGTCCATCACTACAGCAGTCCCCGCAATTATCAGCGGCAGACCGGTATTCAGAAGCATCTCCTCACCGCCTTCCCTAATCACTGCACAGCACTAAACAACATGCAGCAAATACATTTCCTGTTTTTCTCTTCCGTGGGCTTCACATTCCTATGTACTTCAAAATAATATGCGCATAACACATATGCCGTTTTCTTTTTCTAATTTTTCTCATAAGTATAAAATGGGATTTCCCGTCTGAATTCGACGGATGGGATACCAGAAGATCTCTGGTGAGGTTCATTATAGGTCATCTGCTTTGATTTGTCCATTCTTTTTTTCAAAATTTTCATAGAACTTTCCGACAATTTTCGACATTTTTTTCTTGACCTGCTGTCTTTACAGTGATAGAGTATGCCCTAAGAAAGGGAAAAGGGGTATCCTCCCCAATAATGATGAGCATAAATGACATCGTTTTTTCCCGTCGATCCGGAGGTATCATATGCCCCATCTACTTTGTCTTGGTGACAGTATCACAGACTGCGGACGGCTTTTTGACAGCCCTCCTCTCGGAAATGGCTACGTCCAAAAACTTTCTCGAAAACTGACAGCCAACGGGCAGCACTGGAAGATCACCAACTGCGGTGTGGATGGTTTTACCATCGCCCGTCTCCTGTCCAATGCAGAACCTTTTTATCTTCCGCAGAAGGCAGACATCATTACCATCCTGATCGGAATCAACGATATCGGGCTGATGATGAATACCCGCCGTACCTCTGCCCAGCAGAAGGAAATGCTGGAACTGGCACTGAAGCATTATGAAGAACTTCTCCATGTCCTTGCCCGTTCCGATACCCGTTTTGTACTGATGGAACCATTTCTCTTCCCTTATCCGGAAGAATACAAAACCTGGATTCCGCATGTCCGTTCTCTTTCCCGGGGTATTGGCACACTTGCAGAAAAGTACCGCATTCCCTACCTTCTGCTCCATGAGGAACTCAATAAAAAAGCCTCCATGCAGGGCATCCATACCCTTACCACCGACGGCATCCACCTCACCGATACCGGCCACGAAATCCTGGCTGATTTACTATATCAGCATCTTACGGCGAGTCTCCTTCACCGCTGATATGGGCAAAAAGGCGGCTTCCAAACAAGGCTCCTGCTTTAATCAACAAACACAAAATCCCTATGCCTCGATTAGAACGGCACAGGGATTTTATTTTTACCTTTCCTTCCCATATGTGTATTTATAACGATAATGTTCTGATTCCACATATTCTTCCGGTATAGGCTCATACCGATATGGCATTGCAGATGCTTTTTCAAAAATCCCGCAGGATTTCTCCACAACCTCCGCACTCAGAAAAGCTTCTCGGAGGTCTTTGCCGCAGGCAACCCCGCCATGATTTCTCAGCAGGACTGCATTGGCCCTGCCGATACCATCCGCAGCCGCCTTTCCCAAAGCTTCATGGCGTTGTGCAGGTATGTATTGGGATGTAATGGGAATGGCTCCTCCTAAAAGCTGGGACATCTCCTCAGTCAGGCATGGAATTTCCTCCATTTCCAGTACTGAAACCGCCATGGAATTCGCTGCATGGTAATGAATAATCGCGCCAATATCCGGTCTTTTCAGGTAGATCCGGCGATGTACTTCCCTCTCCGATGTAGGAATCCGGTTTCCCTGCAGAATCTCTCCGTCCAAAGCCATCAGTACCATATCCTCAGGCATCATCATATCATAGGATATCCGGCTCGGTGTCATAAGAATCCCTTTTTCCACTCTCATGCTGACATTACCCCAGGTTCCCAGAATCAGGCCTCTGCTTGATAATTTTCTGCAAATACAGATGATTTCTTTTCTCTCATTTTCATATTCCATTATCTCTGCACCCTCCCGGCAGAGGTTCCCTCCATCAGTTCCCGGACTTCTCCCGGGTCTGTCAGATTCAGGCCTCCGTAAACAGTATGCTTGATCGCAGAGGCGGCCCCGGCAAACTCCACAGTTTCCGTCAACGGCATACCTGCGGCCAGCCCGTAAATAAACCCGGCGGCAAAGGAGGCCCCGCCGCCGCCCCGGTCAACAAGATGCAGGTCGTAATGCTTTGATCTGTGGAAATTCCTGCCATCATATCCAAGGACAGACAAACCGTTATCAGAAGCGGAATATCCTTCCCTGAGAGTACAGCCGATATACCGGAATCCATATTTTTCTCTCATTAACGGAAACAATTCACGGTACCCGTCCATATCCAAATGATTATTTTTCATATCAATGCTTTCAGGCTCCATTCCCAGCATAATCCTGGCATCTTCTGAATTGGCAATGCAAACATCTACATAAGGCATCAGTTCCTTCATGACTTCCTGTGCTTTTTCGGCAGACCACAGCTTGGCCCTGTAGTTTAAGTCACAGCTTACCGTAACCCCCTTTTTCTTTGCCATTTTCAACGCATATTCCGTCAGTATTTCTGTTTCCTTCGAGATTGCAGGCGTAATCCCGGTGAAATGGAACCAGTCGCCTTTTTCAAAAATCTCCTCAAAGGGAAAATCCTCCGGTTTTGCTTTTGAAAAAACAGAGTTTTGCCGGTCGTATAAGACTCTAGGCGGTCTTACAGATGCTCCCGTTTCATAAAAATTAATTCCCAGCCTGCCCTCTTCCCGCACTATATACCGACAGTCCACATTCTCTGCTCTCAGGCGCTTCAGACATGCCTCCCCCAAAGGCCCGTACGGCAGCTTGCTGATATAACAGGAGTCCATTCCAAACCGGGCCAGAGAAACGGCCACGATTGCTTCATCACCGTCATAAACAGCCCGGAAAGAATCCGTCTGTTCAATTCTCAAAAAGCCAGGTGTCATCAAACGCAGCATAATTTCGCCCATTGTAATAAATTTCATCTGTGCCACCTACCTTTAAAATGCGGAGGAATACAAGGTCTGAACCATAGAAATATCTCTGAACGGATATCTCAGAGCTACGTCCTCATAAAAGTCAATCCCAAGGCCCGGCCTGTCATTGATATACATATAGCCGTCAATCGGCTTATACTGGTAGTCAAACAAATCCTCTTTCCACTCAATTTCTTCTACACTATATTCCAGAATCAGCGCATTTGGAATGCTGCAGGCCAGGTGCATGGAAGCTGCTGTCCCCACTTGTCCATGGATATTATGGGGTGCAACAGGAATATGGTTTGCCTCACACAGAGTCGCAATTTTCTTGCCCTCCGTAAGACCTCCGCACACCCTCAGATCAGGCTGCGCAATATCAATTGCCCCAGCCGAAATCGCTGCCCTGAAATCATATTTTGTACACCATCGCTCGCCTGATGCGATTGGGACAGATGTGGATTTTCTGACTTCCGCAAGGGCATCCAGATTCTCCTGCCATACCGGCTCTTCAAAGAAATATGGTTTGTAAGGAAGCAGCTCCCGGGCGATGATCTTCGCCGTGTACGGATCAAACCTTCCATGTCCTTCAACCAAAAGGTCAACCTCGTCACCCACTGCCTTCCGGATGGCTTTCATCTGTTCTGTTACCCCTTTCAGCTCCCGGGCTGTAATGGTATGCTCCGCTTTGTAAAACGGATCCCATTTCATTGCAGTGTATCCCTTTTTTACGGTCTTCTCAGCCAAAAATGCCAGTTGATCCGGCGTCTCTCCGCCCAGGAACCATCTGTTTGCATAGACTCGGATCCGATCCCGGAATTTCCCTCCCAAGAGCTGATATACCGGCACATTCAGGCATTTTCCTTTAATGTCCCACAGGGCCATATCAACAGCACTTAACGCACTGACCAATACCGGACCTGCCCCCCAATATTCATCCCGAAAGAGCATATAAAACAATTTTTCGGATTCCATGGGATCTTTCCCCAGCATATAGCGCTTCAGTTCCAAAACTGCTGCTCTTACGGTCTGTTCCCTGGTTTCCAGGGAGCACTCCCCTACACCAGTGACCCCCTCATCTGTTTCTACTTTTATGTAAACCCAGTTGTCATTATGGGCTGTTACAATATACGGCCTGATATCCGTAATTTTCAAGTTAATCCCTCCTCCTTCTCTTTTAGGAGATCGTCCAGGAAAATCTGCAGGTGCCGTTCCATCGCCCCCTCTGCTTCCTGTCTGTCACCTTTTTCAACTGCTTCCACGATTTTTTTATGCTGTTCAATTCCATTTTTTCTTGCCTTTGTCGTTCTTGGCTGTTGATCGGAAAGATCATATACCATACTGATAAGCGGTCTCAAAAAAACCGGGAATAAAGTAGAATGTGTCATTTCTGCCAGCTTTTCATGAAATTGATAATCATACTTTGACCACATAATATTATCACTGTAATTCTGTTCCATTTTGGCAATGAGCTGCTTCAGAATTTCCACTTCTCCGGCCTCTGCATTCACTGCCGCCATTCCACAGGCACGAACCTCCAATGCCATTCGGATCTCATAAATTTCATAAGCATCTGTTGCCCCTACGGTCACCAGCCTTTTCATAACGCTTCCCAATGTGCTTGGTTCCGGACGTACCACATAGGCACCACTTCCATTACGAACTTCTACAAGCCCTCTCTCTTTCAGCATGGAAATTGCTTCTCTGACAATGTTCCTGCTTGTATGGAACTGTTCAGCCAGCTCCATCTCGCTCGGCAGTTTATCCCCTACTTTTAGTTTTTGATCTAAAATCAGGTTCTCAATACATTCTGCAATCTGTGAAGAAAGATTACTTTTGGAAATTGGTTTATACATGGTCATTTTTATGTCCACCTTTCTTTCGCTTATTTTGTAAATTTACTCGATGAGCGGAAGTTCAACTCTTCTTTTTTCCTGGATCGATCGATGTACCGCCAATACCAGCTCGTATGCCTTCATACCGTCCCAGCCTGTTACTAACGGTTCCGCATTTCCTCTGATACATTCGCAGAAATTTTCGATCAGACCCATAAATCCTCCGAATTCCTCATCAAAAATCAGTGTATTCGGAAATACTGGTTCATAAATTTTTGTCGGCCCCTCTTCACTGTCATATATTTTTAACGTATGCTGATCCTCTATAGCCAGCCACTGTTTCTCCCCGTAAATCTCTACACGTTCCCATGGTTTAAGGCTCAGGGCTGACGAAGATGTATAAATCTGTCCGATAGCACCGCTTAAAAATTCCAGGTTAATGCACGCATGGTCAAAGAGGTAGCCTGTTTTATTAAAAGAATAATGTCTCGTTGCAATCGCCGTCAGTGCCTTGACATCTCCCATAAAATACCGGGCCAGATCAAAAATATGCACGGTTCCCCCTTCCAGGATATCCACATAGTCATAGCCCAGGTTAAACTTACCCACAAACATAGCCGGATTGGGAATTCCATACTTCTTTGCCCGGAAATATGGAGGTGAATAACGTTTATTGGACACGGTCATAAAAACCAGCTTCTTCTGCTTTGCATAAGCCACAAGCTCTGCGGCCTTAGCAAGAGAGTCCGTAACAGGCTTCTCTGCCAAAACATGAATTCCTCTCTCCAGACATGCCATTGCATGTTCATAATGGAGGGAATCGGGAGAAAGCACCAGGACGCCATCCGGCTTTTCCATTTCCAGCATTTTCCTGTAATCATCATACCACTTTGTTCCATAGGTTTGTGCAACTTTTTTGCCCTGAACCGAATTTCTCATGCATATGGCAGCGAGGGTCACCGGTTCCCATATCGTCCGCAGGCGCATAATGGCAGGTATATGCTTACTCTGGGCAACACCTCCGCATCCGATAATCGCCAGGCGTATTTCTTTTTTCCGGGATCGTTCCTCATCATATGCAATACCGTATACATCTTTATTATCAAACATCTTTTTCAAAGGACTATGCGCATAAGTATCTTCCAGCATGTTTCTATTCCTCCTTCCTCTCCGAAGAATTCATCTGTTTCATCCATTTCATCTTCAACCTTCCGGTCAGTACCTGAACGGCAAGGACAAACAGAATAATCCCGCCTTTCAGCAGATACAGAATATCATCTGTCATTCCAAGCGTACTTAATCCATTATAAAGAATAAACATGAACAGCAGTCCGCTGATGGTTTTTGCAAAGGAACCTTCTCCGCCGCTTAATTTGTTCCCGCCGATCACGACTGCCACAATTGCGTTCAATTCCATGTTTGTGCCGATCGTTGTGACCGCACTTCCCAAACGGGCCAGATCCAAAACACTTGCAATCCCGGCCAGCACTGCCGCAAGCATAAAAATCTTCCATTTAATCCTTTTGGTATTGATTCCGGCAAGCGCTGCGGCTGCCTCATTTTCGCCGATAGCCCTTGTATATCTGCCGAATTTCGTCCTTCCAAGCAAAAATGCACCGGTCAGCATGATCAATATCACAATGAGCAATGATACATTCACAAATCCCAACAGAAACGGGCGGTACAAAAAATCCAGTATTCCGGAAGAAATTGCAATAGAGGATGCCCCGGTAATGCCCAGAGCCAGTCCCCTGGCCCACATCATACAGGACAAAGTAACAATCACGGCATTTATTTTTCCATATGCGATTAGACTTCCGTTAAATGCTCCGATTACTGCAGAAAGACAAAGGCTTCCCAAAATTCCCAGAAACATATTTCCTGTTTTTTGAAAAACCAGCCCTGCTGTACATGCGCTCAGCACGATCAGGCTTCCGGAAGATAAATCCATATTGCCGGAAATAACAACAAAGGTCATCCCAACGGCTACGACTGCCAGAGCCGCATTCTGCTGTATCAGATTAAAGAAATTGCCGATCGTCAGAAAACGCGGGTTGCTTGCTGCAAATATAATCATCAGCAAAACAGACATTCCAAGGATCGTAAGCACATCCAGCTTTGGTATCCATATTTTTTTCCAGTCACATCTCTGCTTCATCCCTTGTCCTCCTACGCCACATCCCGCTGTGTCATCCGGTTAAAAATAGCTGCAAATAGAATAAATGCCCCTGTCACGGCACTCTGGTAATTGGCATCTACGCCGAAAAGCGTCATGAAATTCGCGATCATTCCCACAATGACTGCTCCTATCAGCGTTTTCAGCACATTTCCCTCGCCCCCTTTCAGGGAAGCACCTCCAAGTACAACCGCCGTTACGGCTTCAAATTCCATTCCGATGCCAACCGTCGTGCTGACCATACCAAGCCTTGCCGCTGCCACGATTCCGGCCAGCCCGGCTGTCAATCCGGAAATTACGTAGCAGATGACCTTCACCCTGACAGTATTTATGCCGCAGAGTCTTGCGGTCTTTTCATTTCCGCCCACTGCATAGACCTGCCTGCCATAAGCTGTCCTGTGAAAAGCCACCCATGCTCCCAGATAAAGGATGAGCACAAGCAAAAACAGAAACGGAATCCCCAGGACAGTTCCCGTATTTACAAATTTCAGCAGCGGATCTTTCATCCAGATCCAGGAGTTATACCGTTTAATAATGACCAGCGCAAGCCCCCGTATAGCCAGCTGAGAGCCAAGGGTAACAATTACACAGTTAATCTTCAGTACTTCGATCAGCATCCCGTTCAGCATTCCCATGATCATGCACAGGATCAGCGCGATACACATGGCCGGAACAATGGATGCCTTTCCGCTCTGCAGCAAAGCAGCCGTAACCACAGCTCCAAGCATAACATTGGAGCCTGCGGACAGATCCATTCCGCCGATCATAAACACAAAGGTCATTCCAATCGATAAAATTGCAATAATGGAAATCTGTTTAAATACATTAAAGATATTCCCGGAGCTGCAGAATTTAGAGGACAGAACAGAAAATATCACAAACATCAGCAGCGCCACCAGGGCAATTCCAAAACGCTCCAGCAAATCCTGAAGGAATTCTTTTTTCTTTACTTCTTTTGGCGACTCACCCATGCCGCACCTCCCTTCCCTGAATCATCTGTGCCAGTGATTCTTCGTCCGCAGGCTTTTCCAGGATACTGGAAATCCTGCCGTCACACATCACAACGATCCGGTCTGACACCTGCAGAATCTCTGATGTATCTGTAGATACTACGACAATTGCTTTCCCCTCTTTGGCCAGACGCTCAAGTATCCTGTATATTTCTGCTTTTGCCCCTACATCAACGCCTCTTGTCGGCTCTAAAAAAACAAGGATTTCCATCTGTCTCATAAGCCATCTGGAAACCAATGCTTTCTGCTGGTTTCCCCCTGAAAGAAATTTAATCTTTGTATGAAAATTCCTCATTTTCAGCGCCAGTGATTCTGTAAGCTTATCTCCCTCTTTCTGTATTTTCCGGTAATTCAAAAAGAACTTCCCAAGCCTCATCCTGCCCTGGTACAAGGAAGGCAATGCAATATTATCCAAAACACTCATCTGCGGAAAAATTCCTTCTTCTTTTCTGTTCTCCGTCAGCAGGCCAATTCCCGCCCGCACCGCATCATTTGGATTGCGGATCTGTACTTCCCTGCCGCCAAGCAGAATCTTCCCTTTCTCCATCGGAATATCGCCATAAACAGCTCTCCATAAAACATCCTGTCCCGCACCCAGTAGCCCTGTAAATCCTGTGATCGTCCCACCGTAAATCGTACAGTCCACGTCCGACACAGCTCTTTTTATGCCGATTCCCTGAAGCTCCAGCACTTTTTTATTTTGTACCGAAATATCAGCCTGTTCCCTGTGAAATTTATCAAAAGCATCTCCAAGCATGTATTCTATGATCTGCCCTTCATCAACCTCATCCATACGCACGGATGCAGTCACACGCCCATTCATCAGAATGGTTCCGCAATCGCAGTACCGTTTTATTTCCCCCAGGCGATGTGAAATAAATACCACTGCAATCCCCTGTTTCTTCAGTCTGAATAATATCTGAAACAGCCTTTCCGTATCCTCATTTGTCAACGCTGCGGTTGGTTCATCCAGGATCAGAATATCCGGCTTTGCGGAAAGAACTTTTGCAATTTCTATGAGCTGCTGTTTTGCCAGGGGATATGCCTCCACATTCTGGTTCACGTCAATTCCTCTTATGCCCATTTCCTCAAGATATTGCTGTGCTTTTCTGTTCATCTTCTTATTGTCCAGACAGATGCCGTTTACTTCCTCCCTGCCCAGAAATATATTTTCTGCCACTGTCAGATTATTCAGAAGGCTAAGTTCCTGGTGGACGATCCCGATTCCAAGCCTTGCTGCATCCGAAGGTGAATGTATCTGCACCTCTTCCCCACGGATCAGTATCTCTCCCTCATCATGCCTGTAATTTCCGCTGAGGATTTTCATTAATGTGGATTTTCCTGCTCCATTCTGCCCGATAATGGAATGTATTTCTCCGGCATATAGCTTTAAATTTACCTCTTTAAGCGCCTGTACCCCGGTAAAACGCTTCGAAATATTGCGCATTTCCAACACAAGTTCCATAAGCAATTCCTCCAAAGATTTCCTTTCCGCTTCTCAGGCGGCATTTCACCGCCAAAGAAGCAGAGCACCGTGCTTAATCCGCCATATATTCGTCAACAATTTCTGTCAAAGGCTTTTCAAACGGAAACTCGTTTGTCTTGTTTACCATATCTTCACAAAGACTAAGAATTGCCTCAGCATTCTCGCTGGTAACAATAAATCCCGGAAGGATATAATCTTCCGACAGATCATAATCTTCTGTCAGAACCTGATAAGGAATGAGCGCTTTATAATATCCCGTATATTCCGCAGCAAGCAGATAAGTACAGTCCATTTCACCATCAATCACGGCCTGGATCGCCTCCTGGTTTCCATCTACGCTGGTTACCAGGATATCCCGCCCGGAGTCCGCAATTACCTGCGCCGCCGGATAAGTAACACTGTCGGAAAGTCCATAGATCAGGTCGATCTGATCATAAGCAGTCAGATAGTTTTCCATAATGGTTACAGCCTTTGTTCCGTCCCAGTCCGTCGGCTCTGCAGCCAGGATCTCAATACCGTTCGCTTCCATTACATCCGCGAAGCCTCCGACACGGCCCTCATTCAGCCCCTGTCCGAGCATTCCGGCTAAAATAGCCACTTTCTTATCTGTAAGCTCCCCTTCCTGCTCTTTCAGAAGCTCAACTGCATATTCTCCCACTTCCGTGGACAATGCATATTCGTCAAATCCCACGGTACCTTCCGTGTTTTCATCTTTGGAATGCATAACAATCACAGGAATTCCCTTATCCTTAGCCTTCTGGAAGGAATTTGCAAAAGCAGTCACATCGATGCAGTTCACTGTGATCACATCCACCTGCTCCAGCAGATTATCAAATGCTTCTACCTGCTTCGTTACATCTCCGTCACCGGAAGTAATCACAATTTCAAACCCGTTTCTCTCCGCACATTCTTTAGCTCCCTCCACTTCTCCCAGATGAAATGGATTTGTCAGATCAATCTGCACCATACCCACTACCACTTTATCTCCTGCCCTGACTTCTATCGGACTGATCCCCGCTCCGATAAGAACGGTTGCCATTGCCATACTTCCTGCTGCTAATAATCGTTTTTTTATCATTTGCAATCCTCCTCTACATCTGCCCAGATCACACATGGGCCGCTATTCATCCCTTCTACCAGCCACGGGGAAACAACCAGCCTCCGGATATTCGTTAATCCGGTATAAAGCTTCATTTCCTCGATGATCAAAAATTTTTCTGTATTTGCTCTATTAAAAAATTCATGGTGTGCTTCCATTGTTGTATTTAAATGAGCAATACATGCAATTGACGGCACATCTGTACCGATCATTCTTAAATTCGGCATTTTCTCATGAATATACCCGGCTGCCTCCGGGCAAAATCCCGGACAGTGCTGTGAAAAGCGCTCCGGCTCTTCTTTTCTGATATTTTCAACTCCGAAGCGGATAATCAATGCTTCACCCGAATCTCCATTCTCCAGATAGGGTACCAGATATTCTTTATCAATCACCGTATCATCCTCGATTCCTGAAAGATCCAGTACACGCACCCTCTCGTAAACAAGCTCCTCCGGCCGGAATTCTGTGATGCCGATTCCTTCCTCCAGCACATGAGCTGCAGTATCCAGGTGCGTACCTGTATGGTTATAACACTTTAAATACTGCACATTTGACCCGGTTTCCTTAATCGACATAAATTCTGTCAGTTCAGGAGCCGGAATTGCGGGCGGTCTGGGTGCCGTCATGCTGAGAGGATAAGATAGCCACTTTAACATAGATGCATTCTCCTTTCCAAAGTAATCCATTTGCATAGTCATATTTGCGTCCTCAAACTTTCCGGGTTAATGCCGCCCATTTACGGAATATCCGGAAGCTCCTTTTTCGCTTCTCCCACCAAGCCAACGAATGTCCTGACCTGTTCGGTGATCCACGAAATACCCTCTTTCTGAATTTTCTCAAAATTCATAAATGTTCTGGCTCCTGATACAGCAAACGCTCCGGCCTTAATAAAATCACCGCAGTTTTCCGGTGTGATTCCTCCTGACGGAATCAGGTTTGCTTCTGGAAAAACCATCTTCAGATTTGTCATGTAAGCAGCGCCTCCCAAGGCTCCCGGGAAAATCTTTACCGCCGCTGCTCCCAGTCTCATTGCCTGAAAACATTCCGTAGCTGTAAATGCCCCGGAAAATACCGGCATCTGGTAACGGCTGCCCAAATCAATGACTTCTTCAATCACACAGGGATTTACCAGAATTTCTCCCCCATGAAGAAAAACTTCCCGCGCCGTTGCAGCATCCAATACAGTGCCTGCAGCCACATGCATTTTCCCCCCGAAATAGGAAGAAATAGCTTCAATTCCCTCCAGTGCGCCCGGGGTGGTCATGGTAATCTCCAAGGCCCTGGCTCCGCCCTCATACATCGCTTTGGCATAGGTAATCCAATCCCTTGGCTTTTCATGAAGTTTGATGCACGGCAATACTCCTGTCGCTTTCAAATCTGCCATAATCTTTTCTTTTTTTGTTATGTCGCTTCTCATTCTACCCTCCTTTTTATTTTTGTACTGCTGTTCACCTGTAGTACAGGTTGTGTCCTCATTATAAATAGCATATACAATTTTGTCAAGTTCTAATTATTTTTTGTAAATATTTACCAAAAAGGGAGCAAGGTTTTGTTCTTACTTTACAGAAACCCTTTGTGAACCTTACACAAACAAAAATATGAAAACCTTACTGTTGCATAATTTTGCATGATTATGTATAATGGCAAGCATATTAAACGATAGGAAATGATATGTAATGGAAGTCAAAATAAAAAAAATCGAAGATATGTCCCTGAATGCCTGGCCATCCCACAAGATGGAGCTGTATGACGGGTGGATCCTGCGTTTCTCTTATTTTTATACACACCGTACCAACAGTGTGGAACAGTTCGGTACTTCCACCCTTCCCTGGAGAGAAAAAGTCTCCTACTGCGAACATGTTTATAAACGCCTGGGAACTCCCGCAATTTTTAAGATCAGCCCTCTGGTATCCCAGGATTTTGACTATACACTGGAAAACCGCGGCTATGAAATCCAGCATACAACGAACGTCATGACCCTGCGTCTGTCAGCCGCACGGCTGGATGTCTCCTGCAGGGATGTCACCTTCACTGATAATATCCCGGATGAATGGATTGAGAGCCTGTTTTCCCTGAAAGGCACCGCCAATCCCATTCACAGGGCGGTCGTTCCGTCCATGTACCGGGCCATTCCCAAGGAAACGATCTGTGCCTCCATCAGGAGAGACGGCCGGATCATTGCAACCGGGCTTGGCATCCTTGACAGGGATTATATCGGTATCTATGCCATTCATGTAAGGGAAGATTACAGAGGGCACGGCTTTGCACGCCAGATCTGCACCGGACTTCTGAAAAAGGGTATGAAAAAAGGAGCAGAAAGCGCCTATCTTCAGGTTGTCGAAGGCAATACACCCGCCCGGAGGCTTTACGAATCCATAGGCTTCCGCCAGTTCTATACCTACTGGTTCCGCGTACAGCCGCAGGAATAGATCTGTACATCTATCCCGGCAGCCGCCGCTATCGGGACAAAGTAAAAGCGCAGCTATCCGCTGCGCCTTTTTCTTTTGGGGAATCGATTTGATATGTAGTTTACAGCAAAAACAAACGTTAAACAGTCTTTTTAGACAGCACTGCCGGAGTCACAGATCCTACAACCATACTGGTCACCGGGCTGAAGTACAGCAGACAGGTAAGTACACAATAAATCGGCATCATAATCACAAACTGAACAAGTCTTCCCGGCATGATCGCATAGAAATTATATCCTAAAATCAGAACAAGTCCTGCCGTTGTACAGATCAGAGAGCTTAAAATACCTGTGAGCACAACCGAAAGGCAGATTCCAACGGTCTTACCCGTTTTCCCTTTGTTGACATACAGCGGCTTTATGAGAGCCGGAACTACGCCCCAGATAATCGCTGCTACCGTGATCAGCGGATTCACCGCATATCCCTTGATAAAGCAGCCGATCACATCCGCGCATAATCCGCAGACACCGCCTGCCACAGGACCAAGCCACAGACCTGCAAGAATCGTGCAGACACTGCCGACAGTAATTCGGTATGGTCCAAGATCGATCACCAGAACTCTGCCCAGTACCAGCTGCATAGCCACCAGAAGCGCCATAAATACCAGCGTCTTTACATTCCAATAAGTTTTGTAACTATTTTTTTGCATAAGAAAAACACCTCCATAATGTTTTTTAATAATAGAGTAGTTACCGATAAATAATAATCCCTCCACATTATGAGATGTTCTCACATGTAGCAACGGGTGCGGAAAATATATCGTAAGCCGCATCATAAATTTGCGGACTTTTCGTTTCACGGCGACTCCCCAGCCAATGAACACTTGACGCATAAATTCCTACTTCGCTATTATTTATTTAAGCCGATTATAGCACATTTTTTAGAAATTACAATAGGTTTGTCTGTATTTTATCAAGGATTTTCAAAAGAGGCTCCGATCCTTTTCCCAAAATCCTCACGGCGGCATCTCCGCTGGTAATTCTGGTGACTCCTCCTTCCATCCCGGGAGTCTCATCCAGAAGCTCCCGTACTCTCACCATCCATTCTTCTGTCTTCTCTATATTAAAAAATACCAGATTCGCCAGATGCGTATACCCTTCATACATCCCAAGTCCGTCCATCTCAAAAAATTCCGGATCATACCTGGTATTATCCCTGTAAATCAGCTCTCCGTTTTTGCGGACTGAAACCTGATTGCGGAAAAATCGATACGCAAACGCTTCCCCGCAGGCCGCCCGCCCGCAGGAAAGAATTTCCTGAAAAAGGAATTGGGAACTGTCATCTGCAAGCTCCACTTCCAGATGATTTTCAAATGCCGAGTCCTTAAATGGAATGGTAGGCAGCGGTGCATATTTCAGAAAAGCATTTTTTTCCACCAGAATCTTTGTCCGTCTCTCAGCCTTTCCCTCTTTCATCTTATGGATTTTTTCGTATGCCTGGGAAAGGTACTCCATTTTCGTTCCTTCTTTGATGTGAAGAGAAAACTTCTGGACATCCCCCTCCATAATTCCGGCCGATGCGGAAAGCACCATCACCTGCATATAATCCGGTGCAGGATAAAACGGCTGCATGATTTTAAACGGCGCAGTAAAATATACATCACCTAAAATCACTCTTCCGTCCCGGTATTCTGTTTCCAGCCTCACTTCTGAGATTTTTCCGAATTTATTCTCTGTGCTCAATTTTGCTTAACATCCTTCCAGAAGTACATTTGTTTTAATCCACTGAATCACCTTGTCCGTTCCGTCCAAATCCCGGATATTGGTAAATAAGAACGACCTGTCACCCCGCATCTTTTTGGAATCCCTCTCCATAACTGACAAGTCTGCGCCGACATAAGGAGCAAGGTCGATTTTATTGATCACCAGAAGGTCGGACTTTGTGATTCCCGGACCGCCTTTACGCGGAATCTTGTCTCCCTCTGCCACATCAATGACAAAGATGGTAGCATCTACCAGCTCAGGGCTGAAGGTCGCAGACAGATTATCCCCGCCGCTCTCAATAAATAAAAGCTGAATATCCGGAAATTTCTCCATCATCTCCTCCACTGCCTCCAGGTTCATAGAAGCATCCTCACGGATAGCCGTATGAGGACATCCCCCGGTCTCCACACCTATAATCCGTTCTCTCGGAAGCACGGAATTTTTGCAGAGGAATTCTGCGTCCTCCTTTGTATAAATATCATTGGTGATAACGCCAATGCTGTATTCAGAAGCCATCTGCCTTGTGAGGCATTCAATCAAAGCAGTTTTTCCGGAACCTACCGGGCCTGCCACACCAATCTTAATGTAAGACATCATCCTCATCCTCTTTTCTCTTAAAATATAGAAATGCCTGCCGCAGCTTTTACGGCAGATTACGACATATAAATACGGGAATAAAGCCCCTCATGCTGCATACAACGCAGGTCAAATCCCGGCGTTGATAATCCCAGCATCTCCATTCCAAGTCCCGTCACACGGTTAATCAATTCTCCGAACAGATCATAGGTTCCTGTCAATAGCTTCTGTCCGGCAGACTGGCTCAGCGGGATGGTTTTTACACAGTTCGTCACCATAGCCGACGTCTGCGCATATATAAAATGCTCCAGACAATCCTCAAGGGAAATCCCCACAGCTCCGCAGAACGTCCCATAGATTGTCGCATGGTGAATGCTTTTCCCCTTCCGGGACTGCACGTATTCCTGAAAAACAGGACTTTTATACCGGATATCCAGACCTGACAAGGTTTTTACAAACCGGGAGCCCAGCTTTCTGCCGGCCTCCCTGATCTCTCTCGGCGTTTTGCCCGCTTCTACCATATCCTCCAGCTCCTGAAGGCCCGCCAGATCTTCTTTCATGGCAAACTCCCAGGCAAGGCGCACATTCAAAAGCTCATTATAGCAAAAATTATACCGAAGTCTTTTCTGAATAAACACGGCAGCACTATCCGCATCTTTTACGATTCCTTTCTGGATATAGGTTTCCAGGCCATAGGAATGCGAATAGCCGCCGATGGGAAACAGCGCATCATTCACCTGCAGCAGAAGAAATTTTGCATTTCCAGCCATATTCTGTCTCCTCCATACCTTTGCTTTTCCATCTGTTCCGAACATTTTCACACTTATTTCTGTATCTCTTCCCAGCCATTGGTCTTAATGGGTATGGGAATGGACAGAAGCAGAAATACGTTTATCAAAGTCCAGTTTCATGTTCTTTACTTCTGTCTCCACACCGTGAAGCTTGTCCAGCATCACGCGCATGGGTTCATTATACGGAGTGATAAATGTTCCCTCCTCATCTCCCCAGAACAGAGGAGCATGGCGGTTGCCGACCTCATAACACGCTTTTGCAACCATGTGCGGATGATGAGCATCTATGTGAACAATAATCACCTCACAGGGAGGGATATTAACGGCAAGAACTGTATCTCCCTCCGCTGCAAGTACATCGTCCTGATGCAGACCGCGCGTCAAAACGGAATCATCCAGGCGAATTCCGATTTCCACGCCGCCGGTGCTTGTTTTTCTGTGAAGTTTCTTAAAGGCTTCATCCCAGTGGATGTCCACATAGTCCACCTTTTTTCCGGAAAACTCCTCATCCGTTACTTTTCCCAGAATCTTTTCACAAATCATATTTCTCTCCTTTTGTTTCTCCGGTCTACCACTTGCCGGTCAGCATCAGCACTCCAGGAATCCAGGCAGTCACTACACCCTCAAAAACCTGAAGCGCAGGCACAAATTTTCCCAGTTTTTTTCCTAAAATATCTTCTACAAAAGCAGTTCCCCAGAGGATTGCCCAAAGATACCAGATTGCTGCCCAGCGGATATCCGGCTGGATACCCAGAGCGGGAATGCCAATAAAGCCTTCCAGGGTTCCGAAAATTGCTGCATTGATTGCCACAAACGTAGAAAACCACGCGAACGGAATTCCGCTCAGTCCGAATATTTGATTCACTGCCACAAAGAGATAGGTGAAGCAAAACAAAAGTCCGGTTCCTGCGGCATAGTAGTTTCCCTGTACCAGATTTACAAAATTGATAAACAGGGAAAGTCCGCCTGTAAATATATTCATGATCGCTGCGGATTTGCCGTCAACCTTATAGAAATTACACATTCCATTGTTGATCAGGACAATTCCCACAAACAGTAAACAAACTCCTAACATGGCGTTCCTCCTCTTTCTAAAATCCTTTTAGAATAAGCTGTATAACTGAGTCAGCGGAAGCTTTTTCGCCGGCTTTGAGGTGATACTTATTCCGTCAGCTTTTACCTCATAAGTCTCAGGATCAACGGTAATCTCCGGTGTTTTATCGTTGAAAACCATGTCTTTTTTGCCGATGCTGCGGCAGTTTTCTACAGGAACAACCGTTTTCTCCAGCCTGTATTTTTCTTTTACATCTTCTTCCATGGCAGCCTTGGATACGAAGGTCAAACAGGATGCATATTTTGCCTTACCATGGGCTGCAAACATTGGCTGATAAAGAACCGGCTGGGTGGTCGGAATGGAGGCATTTGCATCACCCATTTTGGACGCAATAATCATTCCGCCTTTGATGACCATATCCGGTTTTACACCGAAAAATGCCGGATTCCAAAGTACCAGATCCGCAAATTTTCCTGCTTCCACAGAGCCTACATATTTTGAGATTCCGTGTGTAATTGCCGGGTTAATGGTGTATTTGGAAATATATCTTTTTGCACGGAAATTGTCGTTTCCATGGCCTTCATCCTCAGGAAGAGGGCCTCGTTCTTCTTTCATTTTGCTTGCGGTCTGCCAGGTACGGGTGATGACCTCACCGATACGTCCCATAGCCTGAGAGTCGGAGCTCATCATGCTGAATACGCCCATGTCATGCAGAACGTCCTCCGCAGCAATGGTTTCCGGACGGATGCGGGAGTCTGCAAAGGCCACATCCTCCGGAATCTTTTTATCCAGATGATGGCACACCATCAGCATATCCAGATGCTCATCCAGAGTATTTACCGTAAATGGCATGGTAGGGTTGGTGGAAGAAGGAAGGATGTTCGCCGTTGCTGCTGCTTTGATGATATCCGGTGCATGTCCGCCGCCCGCACCTTCCGTATGGTATGTATGGATCGTTCTGCCGCCAATGGCATTAATGGTATCTTCCACACAGCCGCCCTCGTTTAGAGTATCGGTATGGATCGCAACCTGCACGTCATACTCATCGGCTACGTTCAGGCAATGGTCAATCACTGCCGGAGTAGAACCCCAGTCTTCGTGAATCTTCAATCCCATCGCGCCGGCTTTTACCTGCTCGATCAGCGGCCTTTCATCAGAGCAGTTGCCCTTTCCGAGGAAGCCCAGATTCATCGGATATTCTTCTGCTGCTTTGAGCATCATTTCCATGTTCCACGGGCCGGGTGTACAGGTGGTGGCATTTGTTCCGTCTGCAGGTCCTGTACCGCCGCCAATCATGGTAGTCACACCGGAATACAGTGCGCAGTCAATCTGCTGCGGGCAGATGAAATGGATATGGGTATCAATTCCGCCGGCCGTTACAATCAGTCCCTCTCCTGCAAGTGCTTCTGTGGAGGCACCTACGGTCATTCCCGGTGTTACACCGTCCATAACACTTGGATTTCCGGCTTTTCCGATGCCCTTGATCTTGCCGTCTTTAATGCCGATATCGGCTTTTACAATGCCTGTGTAATCCAGGATCAATGCATTTGTGATGACCAGATCCAGATCTCCGTCTGCACTAGTGGTTTTTACGGACTGTCCCATACCGTCACGGATGGTCTTTCCGCCGCCGAATTTGATTTCATCTCCATAAGTTGTGTAGTCTTTTTCAACTTCAATAATGATATCCGTATCTGCCAGACGCACCTTATCTCCCGTGGTAGGACCATACATCATAGCATATTTTTCTCCAGAAATTTTTACACTCATAGTTTCCTCCTTTTACCGGTCAAACTCTGTTTTTTACTTCTCCATAAATCCCTTGATCCTGGCATTTTCCAGTGCTGCTTCTTTGTTTGTTTCGGAAATCCGGGCACAAGTCAGATCGTTGAGTCCGAAAATTCTCTTTGTACCGCCGATGGCCGTAAGCTGCACCTCTTTTTCCTCACCCGGTTCAAAGCGTACGGAGGTTCCGGAGGGAATATCCAGATGGTAGCCGTAAGCTTTTTCTCTGTCAAATTTCAGATAACGGTTTACCTCAAAAAAATGAAAATGGGAGCCTACCTGAATCGGACGGTCGCCTGTATTTGCAACGCTCACTGTGACAGTTGCCTTCCCTTCGTTTAATGTAATTTCTCTTTCCAATGGAATAATTTCACCGATTTTCATCCCTGCCGCCTCCTTTACTGAATGGGATTGTGTACTGTCACCAGCTTGGTTCCGTCCGGAAAAGTAGCTTCTACCTGTACCTCATGTACCATATCAGCCACACCATCCATAACGTCTTCTTTTGTCAGCATTTTGGTTCCAAGCTGCATCAGTTCTACAACGTCTTTTCCGTCTCTTGCAAGCTCCAGAAGTTCAGAGCTGATATAAGCTACAGCCTCTACATAGTTCAGTTTCACACCTCGTTCTTTTCTCTCTTTTGCCAGATTTCCGGCCATGTGAAGCATGAGTTTTTCCTGTTCCTTGGGGTTTAAGCGCATCTTTTTTCCTCCTTTACAAGCTGTAAATTTCCCGGTAAGCAAGGATTTTTATACAAAAAAAAGAGACAACGGCATCTTTTCAGACGTCATTGTCTCCCGTTTCCTGTCCGGAATATGGGGGTATTATAGCATCCCCCCTAAGGGGTTGTCAAATACTAAATTAGTACGGTTTAAACCGTATTTTTGTTCATTTTTACCTATTCTCCCTGAGAATCTTAAAAATTGTGAATATTTTACAGGAAAGCACATAGTAATTTCTACAGCTTTTTGATATAATGAAGCTGAATTTTTCCGAATTCATTTTAAAAGTATATCTGTCATTTTTTTACACATACTAATCTCTGAAAACCATTGCCGATAAATTCAAGGAGGGTATGATGAAAAAAAAAGACAGCACAAAAAACGAAAATCTTTATCATATTTCTTACGAAAATTACCTGGATACCAATGCATGTACGGAATGTACCGGGCTGATGCCGAACGGGGCTGACGGACGCAGTGAGTGGGATGCTTACAGAGAAATTTTTGATTTTCTCCCCAACCCGCCCAAGGAGGAAAAGGACACCAAATAACCCCGTTTTGTTGGTTTCCGGTAATTACACATACCGGAGGATGTAAATGAAAAAACTGTTTGCAGCATGTATTTGCTTATGTTTCACATTTTCTATGGCCGGCTGCAGCCTTGGCACACTGATCGACCGCTTTGTTTCCGCAGGTGATGCTTCCGTTTCGGAAACAACACCGGACAAACCGCGCGTATATATGGACGAACTGAAAGGAATACTGCACGATTTTACCGGGAGCCAGATTACCGTTCTTGCAGATAAGGAGCTTTATATATTCGATGTCTCTCAGGCTTCTCTGGAATGCGAAGACGGAATGATCACCGGAGATGAGGTCAGTGTCATTTATGAAGGACAGCTTGATGATACAGATACCAGCGGTGTAAAAGCTCTCAAGGTCGTAGATGAATACCATAAAAAAACACAGCTGAAGGATACGACCATAGAGGGGACTGTTTTAGATTTTACACCTAATACAATGACTATCAAATCCCAGGAAGGCAATACAGTCACTTTCCCAATTGCCGGAGCAAAACAATACTATCAAAACGGAATCAGAAAGGATGCTCATGTTTTTCTCCACTATAAAGGTAAAATCCTTTCCCCCACAGATGAAAACTCCGGTGGTTTCAATGCCAGCCATTTGAAAGTCTTAAGCATTTCCGACGTAGAGCCTCTGAAGGTTCCTGAGCCAACGCCGACGCCTTCCCCTGAAGAGAACGCCGTTCAGGAAAATAAGCTTTACTGTGTTGTAAACAATGTAAGCCTGAATATCCTTCAGGTTGTAATAGAAGGAACGAATACCTCACTGAAACTGGATCTGGCTGCTCTTCCCTGTTATTTTCCGGGCGGAATTTCAGAAGGCTCCCATGTAACTGTCACTTATACCGGCGAATTTAATGGTACTACGCCGGATGGGCTGACGCTTCTCGGAATCACGGGAGAAAATCCTGCTTCCCAAAAGGACTCCCATATTTCTTTCCGGGTTGCCGGAACAATTATTGGCTCCACAGCCAATACGGTAACGATTCGTACAGGAGATAATGCAGTCTTTACCTTTGACATGGATAAAGCCCTGAATTCCTCCACCGGAGGGCTCGCTGAAGGATGCGGTATCCGTATCACCTTCAACCCTGCAGCATCCAATAACTCCAACATCTATTCCGGACTCAAAATTGAAGATGCATGATCTTCATGATCTGCCATCACCTGCTCTCATCGAATGCATCGTAACAAAAACAGCACAGAAAGGATTGTTTAATTGTTTTATCCTTTCCGTGCTGTTTTAAATTGCCGGTAACTGTTCAGTACCTCGCGGGATACTACCTACTGAATAGTTACAATTGCCCTACTTATTTTCTTTGGAATCTTTCTTTTATTTTATTTTCTCCTTCTTCCAGCCAGGAAAGTATCTCCCGGCTCTCCCCCAGGACTTCCCGAAAGGCTGCCAGTTCATCCTGAATTCCTTTTCCGTGAAGCACCCGATATGCCCCTGCATCACTGCCCAATGCCACTTTTGCCCCGCTTTTCCAGGCAAGCCGAAGGTTCGCTGCCGCATGCTCCATGATCGGACTGATCACAGAGTCCTCATACCGCCCGCATCCTCTTAAGTTTCTTACTGTCACCAAAGTCGGAACCCAGACCGTATTGGTCTCTGCAAGCATTCTCACCGTTGCTTCATCCATATAATTCCCATGTTCTATGCTGTCCACACCAGCCTCCAGCGCTGCCCGGACTCCGTAGACCCCATTCGTATGACTCATAACAGCAAAACCCTCTTCATGCGCAATATGTACCATTTCTTTTACTTCCTGCACATCAAGAGGTGTTCCGGTGACCGTACCATGATTCGCAAAATCCAGCAGCCCCGTTGTCATGATCTTGATAAAATCTGCGCCTTCCTCCCTGGCTTCCAGCACTCTTGCATGAAACTCCTGCAGATTCCCAAAGCTGCGGCCAACAATCGCCCCATAATGCCCTTCCTTATGAATGGCAAATATCGGCGTCCTGTAGTCGATCCCGTATTCCACTGCCAGACGTTTCGCCCTTTTGGAAACTCCGAAGGCATCTCCTCCGTCTCTTACAAAGTGCACATCTGCATCCCGGTATGCTTCCAGATGCCTGCGTACGACTTTGTCCTGGACACCCTCCGCATGAAGCCCTACTGCTTTTTTATAATTTATTCCATCCATAATGACATGGGCATGGCATTCACCGAACATTTTTTTCACCTCTGTTACTGTGTAATCTTCTGAAAGAAAGCTTTGATATCCTTTTCCTCTGTCTGTACGGAACCCTGGACAAAATTCGGTTTTCCGCCGCCTCTGCCCTGAAGTTCCCTGTTCATCTCTTTTGTAAGCTGACGAAGGTCACCGTCTGCCTGGCCCATTGCATATTTGTAGCTGCCATCCTCATTTCTGGAAAAAACCGCACAGCGGCCGCCGCAGCTTTTTGTCACTGCATCTGCCAGCTTCCGCACACTATCGGCTTCCAGACCTTCCTGAAACAGAAGCACGTCCCCGGCTCCCGCACATTTGGCTGCTTCATTCGCAAAGATTTCCTCTTCCATACGATGAACACAGCCCTTCAGCCGGAAATTCTCTTCCCAAAGACGCTGTACGGCTGCTGCCGTCTGGTTTGTTTTTGCAGACAGGCGGACAGAAACCTGATGATTCTGTTCATTTACCATATTCAGATAATCCAGAACCCGTCTGCCGGCACTCATTTCCATGCGCACACCCTCGCGGAATTTCACTACGGAAAGAAGTTTTACCATTCCGATTTCTCCCGTATGGGTCACATGGGTTCCGCAGCAGGCACAAATATCAGCTCCCGGAAAACGTACAATGCGAACCTTGCCAGTCAATTCCTTTTTGCTTCTGTAAGGAAGCTCCTTTAATTCCTCCGGTGACGGATAGGTAATCTCCACCTGGCTGTTCTCCCAGATTTTCTGATTTGCTTTTGCTTCGATTTCCGCCATCTGCCGTTCATCCAGCATACCGTTGAAATCAATGGTAATGATGTCACTTCCCATATGGAATCCAACATTGTCATATCCAAAAGCTTCATGAATCAGTCCGCTTACGATGTGCTCTCCGGAATGCTGCTGCATAAGGTCAAAACGACGTTCCCAGTCAATCCTCCCTGTTACTTCCGTACCTGGTTCCAGCGGCTCGTCCGTATAATGAAGAAGCTCTTCCCCCTTTTCATGAACTTCCTTAACTTCTGTTTCATTTAAATACCCAATGTCACTGGGCTGTCCGCCTCCCTCCGGGTAAAATGCGCTCTGATCCAGAAGAATATGATAGCCTTTTTTCGCTTCGCGGCATTCCAGAACTTTTGCGTGGAATTCTTTCATATATACATTTTCATAATATAAACGTCTTGTTTCCATCATTTTTCCTCTTTTTCCGATGACTGCTTTCCTGCAGCATTAGGCTGCCCACAGGCATCTGCTTTTCTGGTAACAGTATAGAACATTCCGCATCCCTTCGCAAGCATATAAAACGGAATCTCCCCCCAAAGCTTTCCGATGCCTGCAGGCACAGCCACCAGAAATCGAAAAAAGGAACACTGCCGGACCGGCGATGTTCCTCTTTCAAAAGCTATTTATTTCCTACCAGATAGATTTCATGGTGTATATTTCCACCTGGAGAAGTTCCCGGGATGCCAGTTCGAAACAGCCTTCTGTCTGGCTGTTATAGAATAATTTGGTTCCCACATCCTCACCATCGTTGAGATAAACCTCCACGGTTCTTCCATCCACAAAAATCTCTGCATTCTTGAAATTTCGCACACTGGATACGAACCGGATAGCCTCACTTTTGACTCCTGATGTCTTCAGGAAGAGTGTTCCCCCTTCTGCCTTCAGACAAATTGTCTTATCCTTGTCCTTTCCTAATAGGATTGAAAAATCTCCCTGCATCTCTCCGGAAATTTTGGCATAGTAACAATTATCCGGAATATTCTCCAGTTTCAGCGCATTTTCTTTCCCGGAATAAAGAAGTTTATCCTTCAGGTCATAGACTTCCTTCACAGGCTGCGTATAAACCCGATTCTCCCTGACGTGCAGTTCCCTTGGAAGTGTCATACTTCCGTACGCACCGTTTTTAACAGCAATATGTTCGCCATAGAAATCTGAAATCCATCCGATTGCAATCCGTCTTCCTTCATGGCAAAAACTCTGGACTGCATAACAGTTGCTTCCGAAATCCACCCACTGCTCGCTTTCTATCTGAAGATCTGCGCCTTCCCAGTTTCCTATGTAGTAGCGGCTCATCTGAAAGCGCCCTTCCTCATCATAGTGATTCATCCATGCACCCATTGCCACATATTTTCCATCCAATGGAAAGAAATCCGGACATTCAATCGTTCTGATTGATTCATTTTCTGTCAAAAGCGGACATTTATAGGTCCAGTTTTCCTGATCCTGGGATTCATACAGCAGGAAAGTTCCTTTTCCGTTCACACATGCTCCCAGCACAAGATACCATTCATCCCCAAACTTGCCGGCTTTAGGATCACGGAAATCAAAATTCGTTCCCTCAGGCTTTTCCTTTATAATCGTTCTCTCCTCACTGAAATGAATCATATCACTGCTTCTCATTTCTGTCTGGTACTGAACTGTCTCTTCTCCATCCTCATGCGGCCCGATATGTCTGGTAAGCCAGAAACGCGCCTCGTTTTCCCCTGCAAGCGCACTTCCTGAAAAAGCGCCGCCTTTTATCTGCAGGTTATCCAGAATTTCCTTCTGCGGCTCCAGTACCACCGGAAGATGCTTCCAATGTACAAGATCTGTGCTTGCCGCATGTCCCCAATACATATTATTCCATTCCTGCCCAAACGGATTAAACTGGTAAAACATATGGTAATAGCCCTGGTACCAGCAAAGTCCGTTAGGATCGTTCATCCAGTTAATAACCGGGGAAAAATGATACTTTTCGCGGTAAGATGACTGGATAAACTCACGAAACTGAACCTCATCCATCTCTTCAAAACCATTTTCTGCATCCAAAATACAGATACCTGTATCCAGAATATCCTCCGTATCACTTAAATAAGCAAGGGTGACTTCCGCATCCTTCAGTTCCACCTGATACGCCGTATCCTCTGCAACCGGGATCCTGAGCCAGTTCCCATAGAGATGTTCCAGCTCTCTCCGTTCCATTTCCCCGCCATCATCTGCAATAATAGAAACAAATCCCTTCTGTTCACCCACAGGTCTTGCAAACAGTTCCAGGCATTTGTAGCTTCCTGTATACATCCTGATTCACCTTCCCTCGTTTTTTCACATGATGTGTTTTTCCGTGATACCTTATCACTCCAATATATCTGACAAGGTATTGATTTTTTGCTCTGCTTTGTCACAATACAACAATGATATAATCAGTTTTTGTGGAACCCGTTCCTTCAAATTCAAAAAAATATAAGTACCTTTTTATGCATCCGCATCGTATGGTACCCGTTCCACATCTACATTATAAGTTACTTTTCCTCTTTTGTCAATGACTTATAAAAAATTATTCACATGCAAATGTGAAAAATAGGAGACAGTTATTGTGCATTATGTACAATAATTGTCTCCTGTTTCCAAAGTATTCCTCGTAATCAAATATCCCGCTGCAGGTCTGCACTCCGTTTCGGTCGGCGCTAAGCGTGTGCCGCTGGCACACAGCGCCGCCAAATGGACATGCGAGCGTGTCCGCTTGGCTTGTTGCTCGCGGGAACAAAGCTCTTATAAATTATATTCCAATTTTACCGGATATGTACTATCCCCCTGTCTCACTTCAACTGACAAAATCTGCTTGTGCGGAACCCGCTTTCTGTTTTCTATCAGATCTACGATTGTATTTGCACAGGTCTCCGATAAAAACGGCACATTCTGACAGATACTTGTCACCTTTGGATAACAAAGTCTCGTGATGTCCATACCATCATAAGTAACCACTTTTAAATCCTCCGGAACTTTTTTCCCCGCTTCAAGTGCCAGATGCATATAGGAAAGCGCCGGCTCATCTGCTGCAAAAACCCCGTCAATTCCATCGCACTTCTGGATTGCTTTCTTCGCAATCTCCCAATATGACTCATGGTCAAACTTATTCCATTCCATCACAGCATCCACCAGTTCTACCCCATGGGCAGTCATGATACTTTCAAAAATCGCATGGCGGTCATTTGCAGCAATATCCGGTGCTACTCCGGTTATATGAAGAATCTTTCTGCAATGGTTTTTCAGAAAAATTTCCGCCGCCATCTTACCGCCGCTTTCGTGATCAGAACCGACCATCGGAATGCCCGGGCCAAAATCCCGGTCCACGGATACAATAGGTTTGCTCTGTTTCAGATATTCTTCTCCGTCCAGTGTATGTGCAGCCGTTATAATTCCGTCTACCATATTCCTGTTGAGCATGTCCAGAAACTCTTTCTCACGGTTACTGATCCCGACCGTATTACAGACCATAGCCTTATATCCAAGCTTATAGAGTGCAACCTCTGTTTCTCTGACTAAGCAGGAAAAAAAAGCATGATCCAGATCCGGAATAATGATTCCTATAATTCCGGTCTTATTCCGAAAGAGGTTCCTGGCCAATTCATTCGGAATATACCCCAACTCCTCAATCGCACCCTCTATTTTTTTCCTGGTTTCAGGTGCCACATAACCGCTTCCATTAAGGACACGAGATACTGTGCCGACTCCTACTCCAGCTTTTTGTGCGACATCTCTGATACTTGCCATATGTTTTTACATCATCCTTTTATCTTTATAAATCTTTCGTATTGTTTACAGATAAACTGTCTTATATCCTCTATCCATTTGTGATTTCAGCAGAAAAAAGCACGCCGTATAGGCATACCCTGATCGGCACAGCAGGTGTACCAAAATCAAGGAAAAGCCACATTCGTATTTTTGTAAAAATACTGAATATGGACATTATAGCACAGGTGTTTTTTGTTTACAATTAACACCCTGCCATAAAAAACAAAATAATTTTCGTGATTTTGAAGTAAATTGAGAAGCAGCTGCGTTATAATAAGTGAATGGGAACAGAAAGGGGCTGATCATATTACACCGGAACAATATCTGGAATACCTGCTGGAAGAATATCAAAATCTGGTTTATTCCATATGTCTGAAATCTGTCGGCAACCCCTTTGATGCCGAAGATCTGACCCAGGAAGTATTTTTATCAGCCTATAAAAATCTATCCCGTTTCGATGGCACTTATGAAAAAGCATGGTTGAGCAAAATTGCCGTCCATAAATGCCTGGACTTCCTGAAGGCCTCCGGCAGAAAGACTCTTCCCGTGGAAGATACCTGTTTTGCCCAGTTACCTGACAAAAACCCTTCTCCGGAGGATGCGTATCTCAGAAGCGACTCAGATCAGCGGATTCGCTCCCTCTGCAATCAGCTCCGCAGTCCCTACCGTGAAGTCGCAGCAGCCCATTTCTGCGATGAGCTTTCCGTTGCAGAAATCGCCCGCAAAGAAGGGAAAAACACCAAAACGATTCAAACACAGCTATACCGCGCCAGAGCCATGCTCAAGCAGCTTTTGGAAAAGGATCGGCCTCCGGTCCGTGGAAAACCCATCCCCATCTCTGGCAGCAAGAAAGAAAGGAGTGGTTAGATGCATATTACTCAGGATGAATTAGATAAATTTCAGAATGATTCTATGAACACGGAGGAAATGATTGCTTTTCTGGAGCATATGGATTATTGTGACTATTGTCTGGAACAAATCCTAAACTTTGAAAAATCTTCCGATATACAGGCACCTGCTTATATGAAAGATCAAATCCTAACCAAAGCAGCCACTCCCACAGTACAGGCCGGCAAAACAGTTTCATCCGCTTCTTATCGAATGCAGCTTTTCTATTGCGGACTGAAAACAGCAGCCGGAGTATTGATGGCTTTGATCCTTCTGTTCGGAATTACAGAAATGGATTTTGCCAGTATCACGCCTGATCATACGATACAGACAGAAATCCCGGAAAGACCTTCTTTATCCGAAAACCGTTCCAACCATTTGTACCATTTTTCTCAGGAGGTAAATCGCGGATTAACAGAAGGTTCTCAAACACTAACCGAATATTTGAATGAGTTTTCCAATAAAATAATCAATGGAGGCAAATAACATGACAAAACAAAAAAGAGGATTCTGGCTTTTTCTTTTCTCTCTTATCCCAGGTGCAGGGGAAATGTATATGGGATTCCGTAAACAGGGAATCAGCATCATGCTTCTCTTCTGGGGAATTATCGCAGTATCCGCAGGAACCGGTTTTGGCTGGATCATTATGTTTCTTCCTATTCTCTGGTTCTACAGCTTTTTCAATGTGCATAACCTGAAATCTCTGTCAGAGGAGGAGTTCTATTCCCTGGAAGACAATTATGTTCTTCATCTGGATCAGCTAATCGGCGATGCGGACATCCTGATCAGTAAACACCGAACCATCGTGGCAGCCCTGCTGATTTTCTTCGGAGTATCCATTCTGTGGAATAATTTTACAGATTTTGTTTACTGGTTTTTACCGGCTCCTTTTGCGAATCTGATCAACAGTATTTCCTATCGGCTCCCGCAGCTTATTATTGCTGTTGCTATCATCGCTGCCGGCTGTTATATTCTTTCTCACAAGAAAGCCCGGCTGGAAAATGAGTACAAAACTTCTCCAAAAGAAGAGCATTATTGGGAACCGTATCGTCCATATCAGCAGACCCGATCCGCAGAAGCAGAGCGTACGGCTCCAACCGCAAGCACTGTGGTACAGCCGCAGAATCGCCATAATTCTTCTCCTGAAATGACAGCAGAAAACACGCAGTCCCAGCAGATTATTGATCCACAGAGCTTATATGGCACCTCAGAAAACGACGCCTCACCAAAGATGCCCTTCCATCCAGAGGACACTGCTTCACCGGCAGAGCCAAACACCGATACCTCTGTTCAGTAATAATCTCCGTAGATTTTAAAACAGGCCCGTGTGCAGCCAATGACTCTGTTTCATGACATTGACTGTACAGTGGGCCTGCTGTTCACTTTATTGCCGGCAAAGCACTTCTCTGTACCGCTGATGAGAATGCTCATATTCTGTTCTCGATAAACTTATGCTTCCATAACAATAGAAATTTCGCCAAAGGAAAGCATCGAAGTACTCCCATCTTCCTCCTGTACATGAAGTCTTCCGTCCTGACTGATCTCAAGCGCCTTCACCCGACGGCTGCGGTTACCATCTATAATCTGAATCTCTTTTCCAGGAACCAGATTATGTTCCACATATTCCCGGGAAAGTTTCAGATCTTCCGTTTCTTCCATAAGGCAATTAACAATCTCTGCGGCCAGATAATTCCGGTTCGTACCCGAAGCAGACTCCTCATCAGGATAAAGCGCCCCTGCAATCCCCTGCAGTTCCTGAGGAAATCCTTCTTCAGCGCGATAAAGATTCAACCCAATTCCTACAACTGCAAATTCAATATTCCCGCTCTCAAAATCTGTAATCGCTTCCGTCAGAATTCCGCAGACCTTTTTCCCCTGATAAAACAAATCATTTACCCACTTAATATCTAAAGAAATCCCGCAAACTTTCTCCACTGCCTTATATACTGCCGTGGCTGCTGCCGTTGTCAGAAGCAGGCTCTCCTGCAGGGTCTCTTCCTTTGGCTCCAGAATGACACTCAGATACAAACCAGCGCCTTCCGGAGAATAAAAACTTCTTCCTCTTCTGCCTCTTCCTGCAGTCTGCTGCTGCGCAATAACAAAAGAACCGTGTCCTGCTTCTCCGCTGACTGCCGCCTGTTTAGCGAGCTGATTCGTCGATCCTGCTTCTTTATATAATTTCATATAAACCTTCGGCTGCTTCAGATACAATCGGATTCCTTCTACAGACAGACGGTTATTGTCCATGCGCAGCATATATCCTTTATTCGGCCCTGCATCAATAGAGTATCCCTCCTCCCGGAGAGATTTCACCGCTTTCCAGATGGCTGCCCTTGTACACTGAAGTTCTCCCGCCAGGGCCTCTCCTGACAAAGTTTCTCCCTTATGCCGCTCCAAAAGCTCCAAAAGTCTTGATTTCACTGTCATACATGTTCCTCTTGTTCAAAAACTATTCTTCTTTATAATTCTTCAAAGCACTCTCCAGAAAATCCTTATATTCCTTACGCACACTCTCCGGCGAAGTAACAATAGCTCCGGGCCCAAGCCCGGCCAGCCAGCCGAAGAACTGACTGCTTATATTTACCCGGACCAGAATAGCAAAATGTGATTCATCCTGCTTATGAATCATCACATCATGGCCAAAACGATCAAGTACCACTCCTACAAAACGATTCTCAAATACCAGGCGCACAGCTTCTTCTCTTCCGCCGAACATTCCAAATGTCTTGGCTGCAAATCTTGCCGCATCAAAGTCACGGAAAAGCTCCTCTCCGTTACGGGCATCTTTCTCCATAACGATCTTAAGCATTTTATCTACACGGTAGTGCTTCACAATGCCGCTCTGCTCATCCAGTCCAACCAGATAGTAATTCTCGTCTTTCCAGATAAGTCCCCATGGACTGATGCGGTAGCGCTCACCGTCTTTTTTCAGGTGCATTTCCTTGGAAACAGTCCATTCATAATATTGAAAACTAATCTGCCTGTTCTCAGAAATTGCTCCATGAATCTGATCGATATTATAGTAAATACTCTCATTCATAGTCTTTATGCGGGATCCTACGAAAACCTGGCGCTGCAGCTTCCTGGCCTCATATTCGCTGGTCAGACTCTCAAGCTTATGGATCAGCTGGCGTGACTTCTTCTGTGTGATGAACTTGGATGACTGAACAGCATCTACCAGAAGCTTCAATTCCGCCATCTCAAACGTCCGGCCCGCAAGAAAGAAACCAGCCGGCTTCTCCCTACGATTCACAATATCCATACCATAAATACGAAGCATTTCAATATCATCATAAATGGTCTTACGCTCTGCAGAAATCCCATAATCCTTCAGATAGTTCATCAGATCATTCACTGTAAGAGGATGCTTCTCATCACTCTTTTTCTGAAATGCTTCCATCAAGTATATAATTTTCAGCTTCTGTCGAAAGGATTTCGGCATTTCCTGTTCTCCTGTGATCACTTATCTGTCAATGCTGCTACTACTCCAAAATATAATACTGCAAATGCAAATACCACGGCAAGTGTATCTGCCGTCTGAAAATCAAAATTCAACACCATAGCTCCTGCCACCATGATCTCAAGCGTTACAAGAAATCCAAGCACCATAGCCATAGCAGAAGAAAGCTTACGGCGCTCCTGCTTCTTTTCACTCTGCTGATAATATCCTGTACCTGCAACTGCAGCAATCTTTCTGTCCCTGATTTCTTCCTTTGAACACCACATAAAATACTCCTCCTCAGATATCGAACGAATTTTCAGAACATATTTTCCGAACATATTTTCTTTATAAGGCTAGTATCTCATATTTTTAGTCCAATAAAACGGGACGAAATTATTTTTTAAGAACTTTTGTTCTAATTTCACATTAACCCGGCAAAAAAAGAGGCTGCTATAACAGTCAAAAGTCCGGCCACAGCAATTGCCAGACTGCTCATTGCACCTTCTACCCTGCCAAGTTCCATTGCTTTTGCCGTACCAATCGCATGTGCGGAGGTACCGAACGCCAGCCCCTTTGCAATAGGCTCCTGAATACCGAAAATCTTAAAAACCACCTCACCGATCATATTTCCCAACACTCCCGTTATAATGATGACTGCTACGGTTATGGTTACAATTCCTCCAAGCTCTTCAGAAACTCCCATCCCAATTGCTGTTGTAATGGACTTCGGCAGAAGCGTCACATATTGCTCGTGAGAAAGCCCGAAAAGTTTTGCCAGAAGAAATACACTGATCAGACTTGCAAGTACTCCTGAAATGATTCCCGCAGCCACTGCTTTAAGATTATTCTTCAGCAAGGTCAACTGTTCATACAGAGGTACCGCCAGGCAGACTGTAGCCGGTGTCAGCAGATAACTGATATATTTTCCTCCCTCATAATAGCTGTCGTAATCCACATCCAAAACCATCATAACTCCGATCACACAGAGAATGGCGATCAGCAGCGGATTAAATATGGCAAGCCTGAATTTTTTCTTCAGGATCAGCCCAAGTTCATATGCTGCCAGGCTGATCAATGCTCCCCAAAATACGGAGATTTCCAAAAATCTGCTCATTTTACCCGCCTCCTTTCCTCCTGCCTGATGATCGCCTGCGTAACACGCCCGGTAACCGCCATTACAATCACAGTTGTCAAAAACGTAATCACCGCAACCGGTATTAGAACCGGCTTAAGCACACCCCAGGAGGACATCAGCCCCACCCCTGCCGGTATAAACATAACCGGCATGATCTCTACCAGAAATCCGGCTGTTTCCTTCACCTGATCCACTTTCAGAATTCCGCTTACAAGCGCTGCAAGCATCAGCACCAGTCCGTACACGCTTGCCGGTACAGGAAACGGAAGCAGCTCATATAACAGCTCTCCCATAAAGGACAGCAGCAAAATAATACAGAATTGTCTCACGTATTTCATAATAATCTCTCCTAAACCTCTTTACATTGAATAATCAGACTGTCAGCAACTGAACCTCCGGCCGTCTGATCATCTGATGGATTTCTCCGGTACTTATCCAGGAATCACAATTTTTTCCACCTGATAACTGCCATTCTCCACCGTCATGACTGCCATGGTAATTTCCTGATCAAACCTGCGTCTTCCGCAGCTTCCCGGATTCAGCCACAGCCTGTCATCAATCATCTTTTCAAAATATTTATGGGTGTGTCCGAACACCACCACCTGAACACTCCCCAAATTCCATGCCACCTCCTTCTTATTGTGAACCATAAAAAATTCGACTCCTTCAATGGTAAAACGCAGGCTTTTCGCAAGTCCCTCTGCCCACTCCTTATCATTGTTTCCTCTCACTGCATAGATAGACGCAAGAGGTCTCAATTCATCCAGGATTTCCGGTTTATTAATATCTCCTCCATGGAAGATGCAGTCACAGGTCTTCAGAATCTCCAGAACTTCCGGTCTTAACAGACCATGGGTATCTGATATGATTCCAATCTTTTTCGCCATAATACGCCTCCATAATCACCATATTTTTTCAATTTCATCACGGGAAATTCCATAATTCCGGCAGAACTCCTCCAGATCCCCGTCCCCGCGGATCAGCATGATATCCTCAAATTTCCCACTCGATTTATCCACAAACCCAGCAACCTTTTCTCCTGTACAAATGCTCGATTTCAGTGCCGGACGTGTACGTTCCCTATCATATATCAATGTCTCTTTCTGCTTCTTTTTTCTGAACATATTCATCCTCTCTGCCAGTCTCTATCTGCCTTCTTCTATTCTTCCGGACATAAACTGTTCCATTTCTTCCGTAAGAGTCCGCATCTTTGCGGCTGTATCCGGATCCGTATAATGCAGCCTGTCCACAATTCTGGGGATATAATTCTCTTCTTTCATAATAGAAAAAGTCTCCGGAAAATTCACATCATAATACTGCGCCACATAAGAAACCCAGTAATCTACAGGAGTCACCCTGTCTGCCGAAAGAACTGATTTTTTATCCTGACAGGCTTTCCAGACTTTTGGCGAGATCCGATGGCTTCCTGCCTCACTCTCCGGTACTTCCAGAAGGATTTCCAGAGGTTCCGCCAGCTTTACCCGGCAGTTATCCAGCTTATCAGCATCACGGATCAGTTTTGCATGAAGAAGCGTTCTTTCGTCTGAAATTTCTCCCAATTCAAAGCTGCTGTGTCTGGCGATGGCAGTCTGAATAATGCTGTCAAAACGCGGCTCATCCACAAACCTGCGAATCATCTTCTCCTCTCCAAAAAGAATTTCTGCTCCATAAGCAGCATGATCCATAGTCCCCGGCATAAAGCTGTCAAAGCGCTTCAGCTGCTCAAATCTGCCGATATCATGCAGCAGACCAATAATTGCAGCAAGCTCTCTGTCCTCCTGTCCAAGCCCCATCCGTTTGGCAATTTCTCCTGCACATTCCACCACACAATACGTGTGTACAATTTTTAGTTTTATCTTTGGCTCCTCTCTGTCATAACCATCCAGATATTCCTCAAAAGCCTGTCTGGCCCGCTCAAAATTCATTTATATCATCTCCTCATTTAAGAGAAAAAGCGGAAGCTGCCCGCAGGCTCATCCGCTGATTGTCTCCAGATATTTATCTACATCATCTGTCAGATATCAAAATAATATTTCGGTGCAATGATATGCTGCTCCCTGCAGGAGCATTCATCCCGGCAGCCGTCACAGCAGTCGCAGTTGGAACAGCACATATACGTCTCTCCCTCTCCGATGTGAAACAGGCCCGTATACTGCGTGGAGGTTCTGTACATTCTGGCACGTTTCTTACTGTTGGCATGATAAATCCCATTGGAAATCAGCATATTTTCCGGTGTATACGGACGAAAATCAAAATAGTGGGATTCCGTTCCGTGATGCGGCACCTTGATACACCAATAGTGATCGTACAGAGGAATCCGTCCGTCATAATTACCGGCGATCATCTGCATATGTTTCTTCTGTACATCACCTGTAAAAAGCAGATTCCATTCCCCGTCTCTGGCATTCTGAAAAACAATACTGATCTTATGCTTAAACTGCCGGAGCTCCATCTCTCTCGATTCCATAGCACTGAGGAGCCGGGCAAATTCCGGGGTACTGCAAATTGCATGAAATTCCCTGTCCAGCTCTGCCATGGAAAACTCCGAAGCTTTTTTCACAGGGCTGGTTTCTTCAGCCATATCCAGGATAATTTTTCTTATCTTTTCGGAAAACTCCACCATCTGTTCCCAGGCCGGTATACTTTCGCCCTCAATCCGTTCCAGAACCTGCTCTGTCTCTTCTGCTATGACCGCCGGATCCGGCCAGAGCACCTGATATTTATCCTCAAAATCCATTCCTCTGGAGAGTAATTCCACGGTTTGGGGTCTTTTGCAAAGTGCCTCCACCAAAGCCAAAAGGCTGATCTGATGACTTGGCAGGCAGGACTCCTTTACCAGATCTGCAAGAAGCAGCAAGCACAGCGTCTTGCTCATTTCAGGTGCAGAAAATACATCGGGAATGTAGATTTTACCGAATTCATAGGAGTCTCTTCTCTTTTTGATCATATAAAGCAGCCCTGACAGGTGATCCAAATGGAAGTGCGTCAGAAGCAGGTTCTTATTGGAAATTGTCGTCAGATCGGAAATAACCGCATCAAATACATTCCGCCGCGGCTGCCCGCCGATCCGATTGTTGCTTGTGCCAAAATCCACCAGAAGATTTTTCTTCCGGTCTCTGAGACAGAAGCAGTCCCCAAATCCAACATTATACATCCGTATTTTCATGATTCGTCCTCTGTACCGAATTTTTAGCTGCTGTTCAGAGTCTGTAAGCCGTGAAGCGGCAGCAATTTTTCTCTCCTGTAAATCATAGCAGAATAAGACGATAATTTCAACGGCAAAACGAGCGGTAATTATACTGGATAATTACCGCTCGCCTGTCTTAAAACTTCTCTCAAGTACCTGTTATACAAACAGCCAACAAAACTTTCCTTTTTCCTTTAATACCAAATCAGCCTTTGATACCGGAGGATGCGATACCTTCTACATAATACTTCTGCATGAAGATAAACATAATAATCATCGGGATTGCAGAAACAACCAGAGCTGCCATGATCGCACTGTAATGTACAGGCTGCGTACCGAAGAAGGACTGAACAGCCAGCTGGATCGTACGGTTATTTTCACCGGTCATAACCAGGAAAGGCCACATAAAGTCGTTCCAGTGAGACACGAAATCAAGGATAAATACGGTTGCATATACGGTCTTGGAAATCGGAACAACAATCTTGAAGAATGTCCCTGCCGGGCTGCATCCGTCAATGGCTGCCGCTTCAATCAAATCGTCCGGAATATCACAGAAGAACTGCCGGAACATATAGATGGAGAAGCACTTGGCAACAAACGGAACTACCAGCGCCATCAGTGTATTTACCCATCCAAGCTGAGACATTTCTATGTACAGCGGAAGCATGATTGCTTCCATCGGAAGTACCATCAGCGCAATAACAAGATTCAGGATCGCACCTTTTCCTTTGAATTCGAATTTTGCCAGGGCATAACCACACATGGAGTTTACCAGGAGGTCAAGCACCAGAATCAATGCGATATACAGAAGTGTATTCTTAAATACCTGGGGCATATTCAGTCTGGAGAAAACCTCCATATAGTTGTCCAGAGATGCCTGAACCGGAAGGAATGTCGTAATGGAATTCATATTGGCAAAGATCTTTGCCTCCGGCTTAAGAGATGCCGAAATCATCCAGATAAGCGGTGATACAAAGATAATACCGATTACAATATTTCCAAAATAAAACATAAATTTCGAGAAACTCGCAGAGAATTTCATTGATTTTTTCATGATTTCATTCCCCCTTAATCTGTTGCAGCAGTAACTTTCTTCATTGCCATTGACATGCAGACAACAATCACGAAGAAGACGGCTGCGATGGAGCAGGCATAACCGAAGTTACCTTTCTGGAAACCTTGTGTATAAATGTAATATACAAGTGTTTTTGTGGAGTTCTTAGGACCGCCCTGAGTCATAACGTATGGCTGTGTGAACAGCTTCATTGCCTGAATCATGGTAATCATAATGACGTATTTGATCGTGCCTTTCAGTCCCGGTAAGGTGATATAAAGGAACTGTTTAAACTTGGTGGCACCATCTACGGAAGCTGCCTCATACTGATCTCTCGGAATTCCCTGAAGACCTGCAAGGAAGATCATCATCTGGTAGCCGGCTCCTTGCCATGCAGACATGAAGATGATTGCATTCATTGCTGTATCTGCGTTTGTCAGGAAGTTGATCGGTTCCATTCCCAGAGTCACCAGAATGGAGTTGATCAGACCGGTATTCGGGTTTGCATTATAAAGTACGGACCACAAAACAGAGATAACTACCATAGATGTCAGCTGCGGGCTGAAATACATCGTTCTGAAAACAGCTACTCCGCGGAATTTCTTGGAAACCAGCAAAGCAAGGGCCAGTGCCAGTGCACACTGACATGGTACAACGATCACTGTGAAATATACGGTATTCTTGAATGCCAGCCAGAAGTTTTTATCCTGGAACAGCTTTGTATAGTTATCCAAACCAATGAAGGTCATATCGTTTGGTCTCATAATCTGATATTTAAAACCAGAATAGTAAACCGTGTAGATCATGGGCACTACCAGGAATGCAATCAGAAGGATAACCGCAGGTGCTACAAATCCATAGGCTGCTACCCGCTCATTACGTTTCCGGCCAGTAAGTTTCGATGTTTTTGCCATAACCTTTCCCTCTTTTCTTCTAAAAAAATGTAAAGAAATGGCCGCACCGCAAGGCGATGCGGCCAGGTTGCCATCCTGACTTATTCAGCGTAATAAGTCGTATAATCCTCTGTGAAAGATTCTGCTACAGTGTCAAGTTCAGACTGGATATAATCTTCATCAACCTCTTCATTGGAAGCTGCATCGGAGAAGATATTAGTCATTGCTTCAGCATAATCTGCAGAGAAAACAGCGTAGGAAGGTGTTCTAGGACGCGGAACTGCGTTGCTCTGAAGCTGCTCTACAAAGAGTGCTCTCGGTCCGTCATTGTATTCAGCCATGAACTCTGTTTCATAAGCAGAAGTACGTGTAGCCGGTTTTGCAATAGCTGCTGCATAGCTTGCAACATTATCTGTGCTCATCAGCCACTGAAGGAATTCACCTGCTGCTTCAACATTCTCGCAGTCTTTGCTGACAGCTGCAGACCAGTCACCACATGGAGAAACAGCAGTCTTAGTATCATCATTTACCGGATAGTAGGTTACGCCCCAGTCAAAATCAGCGCTTGCTTCCAGGGTAGCCATATCCCAGGAACCGCCGAGCATAGTAGCGCATGCACCGTTTAAGAACTCATCTGTAATAGGATCAACGTTTGCATAGCCTTTTGCGATCAGATCTGCAAGATAAGCAGTTGTTGCTACCGCTTCTTCGCTGTTTACATATCCGTCTGCTTCAGCACCGTCTTCGCTGATATAATCTTTGCCTGCGGAAAGGTACATTGGCTCAAGTGCATATGGAAGACCTTCGCCGTGGTCCATAATGATATGGGTACCAACATAGCTGTCTGTTGTACATTTCTCAGCGATTTCAGCCAGTTCAGACCATGTAACCGGGTTATCAATGGTTCTGGAATCCAGATCATCTACATCAACACCGCACTCTTTGAGATAGTCTTTATTGTAATACAGGGCAACGGAGGATTCTGTAGCAGAAATTGCATACAGCTCGCCGTCGTATGTACACTGAGTAACTGTAGAATTAACAAAATCAGACATTGTTTCTTCGTCAAAATACTCTGTGATCGGAACAGTGATTCCGTTTGCTGCATAATAGGAAACCTGCGGTCCGTCAACATAGAAGATATCCGGGAGGTCATTGGATGTTACTGCTGTAGCAATTTTGTTATCATAAGCATAAGAATCAGAACGGTCGATTGCTTCACGGCTTACCTGAATCTCCGGATGTGCTTCGTTCCACTCAGCAAGCTTCTCAACCCACCACTCTTCGATTGCTGCGGTATCGGTCGGACTCCAGATTGTAAGGTTGGTCACATCGTCAGCCCATACCGGAACTGCACTTGCTGTTGCAGACAAAGCAACTGTCAACGCCATGGCAAAACTAATACTTTTTTTCATTTGGTTTTCCTCCTTTAAAGTTCATATTTCCTCTCCGTAAGGAAATGATGCGTTTTTGTGAAACCAGTTCCATGTTTTGTATTTTTTATTCTACAGGCCTTAACCTGTAGAATCTCTTTGTTGTGGAACCCGTTTCATATCGTGATTTTATATTATCGCTTTCAACTGAATTTGTCAATACGTTTTTCTGAAAAGATGAATAAAAGCGAAAAATCTGTGTAATATTGCAGATTTTCCGCTTTCTCTTTTGTGCATTATTTACATTAGAATATACCTTTCATTTTTTTTATAGGCAAACTTCCGTCCATAACTGACAGCAGATTGCTTTTCAATACCATCATTCGGGTTCTTCTACGGAAAAGGGTTCCACATTTATATCCCGCAAATCATCCATCTATTCTTCCACGCCATTTTTATGGCAGATATCGCTGAGACAGCAGCGGCTGCAATACGGTTTTGTCCTGGCCGTACACACATCCCTGCCATGATAAACCAGTCTGTGGCAGAAGTCACTGCCCTCTTCCGGCGGTATAATCTTCCATAGTGCCATTTCCACTTTTTTTGGTTCCTTTAGATTATCTACCAGACCGATGCGGTTGGTAAGGCGGATACAATGTGTATCCGTCACAATGGCAGGTTCACCGAAGACATCCCCCATGATCAGATTGGCGCTCTTTCGCCCTACGCCCGGGAGCTTCAGAAGCGCCTGGAAATCTCTTGGAATCTTGCCTTCATACTTTTCCACCAGCATTTTCATGCAGGCACTGATGTCTCTGGCTTTGCTCTTACCAAGGCCGCAGGGTCTTACGATTGCCTCAATATCATCTACCCGTGCTTCTGCCAGCGCTTCTATGCTGGGATATTTCGCATACAGATCCTGTACGACCACATTTACTCTGGCGTCCGTACACTGCGCAGCCAGACGGACACTCACCAAAAGCTTCCATGCCTGATCGTAATCCAACGTACATCCCGCATCAGGATATTCGCTCTTTAATCTTTGGATGACTTCCAAAGCAAGCTCTTCTTTTTTCATTTGTTCCTGACTCTCTTTCTATTAAAGTGACATGATCAGGATCCGGAGTTACTCCCCGGATTCCCCCGGAATCATGACATCTTTTTTTATTCGCAGGGGAACTTCATCCCCCATTGTCCCCGAATGTCATCCATCAATCTCATCACTTTCAGTGTCTCTGAATGGGGCATTTCCTCACACTCCACTTTGCCTGACTGGATGGCTTTCATGCTGGCAATCACCTCGTATTCGTAGCCGTTGATCTGCTCCGGAACTTTGTAGCATGCGGTCATTTTCCTGTCCAAATTAAAGATACGGATTTCCTCACAATTATTGATGTTCTGTATTTCCATATAGCCTTTTGTTCCATTGATCACGCCTTCACGGTCTGTCTGTGCAAGCATATTGCTGTGCAGAACCGCCATTTTTCCATCCTCAAAGGTAAGGGTAATGCTGTTCATCCAGTCTATCCCTTTCGGCGATAAAACGGCTGAGGAGGATACATTTTTCACTTCACTGTGAAAAACCATCATGGCAAAGTTGATCGGATAAACGCCAAGATCCAGAAGGGCTCCTCCTGCCAGCTCCGGATTCTGCATACGCTCTACCTGATCCAGAACATATCCCAGATTTGCCGTAAGAGAAGTCACCTCACCGATCACACCGCTCTCTACAAGATCATCAATCATCTTGCGGCTCGGCATATATCTCGTCCAGATAGCTTCCGTCAAAAAAAGCCCTTTTTCTTCTGAAAGCCGGATCAGCTCTTCCGCCTGTGCGGCATTTACGGTAAAGGCTTTTTCTACCAGAACATGTTTCCCATGCTCCAGACACATTTTAGCATACTGATAATGATGGGAGTGAGGGGAAGCCACATAAACCAGTTCCACCTCCGGATCCCTGAGCATTTCCTCATAAGAGCCGTAAGCTTTTGCGAAGCCCCACTGATCAGCAAATTTTTTCGCTTTTTCGTATGTTCTGGATGCTACTGCATATCGTTCCACGCCATCTACTCCGGATACGGCCTCTGCCATTTTCCGTGCAATTCCTCCCGGTGCTAAAATTGAAAATTTCATACTCATTTTCTCCTTGTATAATATATTGTTTCCCCCTATCCGGGGCATATCATTGGAAAGCATTTTCAGAAAGTTATTCTGTCTTCATATTCTATTTTTTTGTCTTTATAAATCATAGCAGAATACGGGAGCAATTTCAATCTTTGTCTCATTCCCGTGTTTGTCACATTACCGCCAATCACTGTTTTCCAAAGAATTTGCATCCTTTCACCAGAAAGCGCTTTAACGCCCATACTATTTACATCCTGCTTAAGTCGATATTTGTCGAACGCTTTTTCTTGCCACACTGCCATAAATATGGTATTTTAACTTGACTTTTGCTAGAGATTGAGTAAAAAAAGCTCTGAACACCGTATAAATA
>JAUNGM010000066.1 GCA_030524545.1 Eubacteriales bacterium | reverse complement strand
TAACATAGTTTCTGTCTTTTGTCAACACTCATTTTTATTTTTCTGAAAAGTTTTTGAATTGTCACATTTTCAGAAGCAACTCTTTCCGACAGCTCAATTAGATTACCACAACAGACTCCATCTGTCAACAATTTTTTCCATTTTTTATTTTTGGGGCAGACCTGCCTGCCCCGGGCTGCTTTCCTGCTTTCGGCGTCCGCATCATCTCTCCATCCGCATCACTTCTCCTCCAACAACCCCAACGGCTCTTCCATCAATCTTTCCCTAATCTCAGCCGAGGCCATCCCATACGCCACAACCACCAGCGAACATCCAAGGAAAAACCCAACACCTCTCCCCCATTTCTCCGCTTCTGCTCCAACTTCCGGATCAACCTCTCCAGCCGACTGTATATTCCCACTGGTAAATGTCCGATCATAATACGCATCATACGAATTTCCGCTTCCATTCGACTCCATCTTTCCAACCAGCCCCATTCCAAGAAAACTTCCTGTCACACACCCGACAACCACGATCATCATCAGCCCGGACAACATAGAAAAGCGGCACTGCCCCCTGCTCATACCCAAAGACCGTTCAATTGCCATTCTCCTGCTCTGCCTCCTGATAAAGAGATGGCAAAAAAACAACAGCAAAAACAATGCGGTAACCAATCCTATCCCAAACAGCATGACTGCCATTTTCTTCATCTGATCCAGTCCATCCTTTAGCTGGCTGTATCCTTTATCATAGAAAGTAATCTCCAGCTCATCGATTCCCTGAGTATTCCAGGCTTTCATAAAATCATTAATCGTCCCATTCGGTATCTGAAAAGATGTGGTACTTCCAAGCATTGGCCCATAGTTTATAATATTCTTTTCATCGCTCTCTCTGATGGAATTTTCCGGAATAACAATCTCATTATCCCCCATCTGATATTCCGTCCCAAGTGCCGAACCAGGCACAGTGGCATAGATTCCCGTTATTTTATAAGCATGCTCCGAAAATATCGGCAGCAGCGTCCCCTCAAGACTCAGCGTTGTTTTCCAGGCGCCTAAACCCGCACTATTTTTATAGTCTGCACAGAATAAGGGCAAACTGATATGATCCCCGATCTTCAGCCCATTCCTGTCTGCAAATTTCCTGCTGACCAGGCAGACTCTCTCTCCATTTTCATACTCTTCCCCTGTAATATCTTCTCCCTCATCAATAAACGCATCTCCATTATAAAATGCCATCCGCAGATTCGTACTGTTCGTAGCAGTTACAGGAACCATGTAATACATCCGTTCCATGGTCTCCATCAAAGCCTGCCACATTTCAAAATGCCCGCCTTCTTCATAAAAACCATCTGTGATTTCTTCATATCCAAGACTATCCTCTCTCGCCAGTCTCCTTTCTCCGTCCTTTGTATAGATAACACTCCCCAGAGAACCGCTGGGCCTGAATTCCGCGGTAAGTCCTGACTGATCCGTATGGGCCGGTGCGGAAGAGACACACATAAAATATGTTTTATCTGCATAAAGCTTCTGCGGCTGTTCATTATAATGGTCACAAAAGTAAAAAGTCGGTGCATTGTACGGATAATTGCTGTAATATGCCTCTTCGATCATCATAGTCACCGCATGATCCGGAACGCAGTCTTCCGCCGGGGACGCGGCCACAAACATCTGAAGATTATACCCCGCATCCTCCGAAAGCAGCTGGTAATCAGGCATATACGCCCCATATACGACACGCTTTTCCGGCTTTTGAATATAATCTGCCCCTTCAAAATCCAGCACGGAAACAGGCACAGCACTGCCATATCCCGGAGCTCTGTACACATCATACGCTTTACTCTCTGCATCCCAGATTTTGATTTCCCGCATAGCTGTTTCTTTCTGCTCTACAGTTCCGATCGTGGTAAAAACACTTTCAAATTCTTCCAGCTTTCTCTCGCTTTCCACCCACAGACTTCCTCCCAAAGAAACCAGCAAAGATGCCAGGATCAGCACTGCCAGGAACAATCCGGTCTTTACCGGAGTCCTCATCATCTGCTTCAGACTGCTTTTCCATATCATGCCTTTTCCTCCAATCTCCCGTCCTTCATCCGCAAAATCCTGTCCGCTGCTTTGGCAACCTCCTGATTATGAGTAATCACAATCACGCACATTCCCTGCTCATGCGCCGCGGATTTTAAAAGCTCCACAATATTTCTTTCATTCCCTGAATCCAGATTCCCGGACGGTTCATCTGCAAGCAGGACCTTTCCTCCCGCTGCCATTCCTCTTGCAATAGCTACTCTCTGCTGCTCCCCTCCGCTCATCATCTGCGGATACTGTCTGTAGATCTTTTCCGAAAGTCCAACCTTGCGGATGTATGATTTTGCACGTTCTCTTGCTTCCTGCTTTTTTATCCCCTTTAATTCCATGGGATACATGACATTTTCAAGCGCATTAAGAAGGGGAAACAAATTAAAAGACTGATATATCACCGAAACCATATCCCTTCTCCAGGTATCCCGGTTCATCTCAGACAGACTTTTCCCTTCAATTAAAATCCTGCCCTGATCCGGCTTATCCAGACCTGCCAGCAGAGCCATGAAGGTACTTTTCCCGCTTCCGCTTTCTCCTGTAATAGCGTAAAACATTCCCTGTTCAAAGATACAGGACACCTCTCTGACCGCATGGATCACCTGATATTTTGTTTTATAGGAATAGCTGATATTTTCCACCTGAATCATTGCACTTCCCCCATTTTCTCCTGAACCTCCGATGCCCTTTTCCTGAGTTTCCATATCCCTTTTCCCCTTTACCAAATCTGATTCTTTGCCGAACTAATCCTTTATAAAATCTGTTCCTTTACAAAATATAATCCTTCGCCAACTCTAAACCTTTTCCAACTCTAATCCTTCGCCGTATCTGCCAGTGCCTTCATTACAGGTACTCTTGCGTTCAGTCCAAGCGCAATGGCCGTCCCGGCCAGATAACAGCTAACAAAAATTCCCAGGGTTTCCGCAAAAATGCTGCCCGTCTCCGTATGCAGCACCCAGGCGATCAAAGCAGCCAGCAGACCGCCGCCCATAGCCATCATGGCATTTTCTATAAAAAACTGTGCCATACATGCCGCACTGCTCATTCCCACGGCACGCATCAATGCATACTCCCTCTTTCGGCTCTGCACTGTCAGCCAGGAGATCACAAATCCTGTCAGAAGCACTACCAGCATCAGCATTGGACCGAAACGGCGGAGCAGTCCGATGTTTTCTCTCAATTTTTCGGCAGAATCAATATAGGTTCCGTCCCGCATCACCAGCGAGCTTCCGGAAAGATTTTCCTCTGCTGTCGAGATCACTTCTATTAAAGGAACGTCCCGCATTTCCTCCTTAAAAGCATTCAGCTCCTCCGGATTTTTCAGCACAAAAGAGGCAGAATCCGCCACCCAGGAAAGCTCCTTATCCGTGCAGATTTTCTCCGCCCATCCGAAAGGAACGACCATCTCAAAATAGCCGCTTTCTCCGAAAGCATCCAGAGCCTGGCTGTCGATCGTGCCCACGATCCGAAACGGTTCCTCTGCAAGAAAATCCCATTCTACCTGGCCGTAAACAGATCTTGTATAGTAAAACAGGGTCATAGAAACAGTCTCCCCCACATGAAATCCTCTTTCCTCCAGAAAATCCTCCGCCATCAGGCAGTATGGTTCCATTCCTCCCAGAAACGTAAGAGAAATTCCGGGCATCAGGGTAATATCACCTGCTTCAGCCCCGGAAAGAGCCTTTATCCCATTTACTGCAGTAACAGGAATGTCCGCATACTTCTTCCATTCCTCCCGCGGAAAGCTGCCTGCTGCCCCTGCAAGCTGCATGGAAAATGTCTGATTCTTGATGTATCCGCATTCTTTCAGCTTAGAAACCGTCTCTTTTTTAATCTCCAGTCCCACGGTTCTGGAACCGGAAATGTTAGTGATGCACCCTGTCACCGGAATCACCTCCGGCAACGCATCAAGCTGTTTCCGGCTGCTTTCCAGACTGGCCGTATAGACATCCAGAACAGCCACGGCCAGCATACAAATACACAGGATCAATAAATTTCTCCGTTTGCTCCGGGCAATATTGCGAATGCTGCTTTTTACCAAAAACATACTTAATCCTCCTGCAGATCCTCCAAAATATCTTTTATTTCTTCCTCGCTTTTTGCTCCTGTAATCTCATATCGGATGCCATCGTGAAAAAGAATTGCCTCATAGCTGTCCGCCGGTGCAAATATGCCTGCCTCAGACTTCCAGTCCTCCACTTCCACTATTTTTTCCTTCTCCTGCACTTTATTGTAGCAGAGGAAAGTTTCATAATCGCTCTTGTTATACTGATTGTAGTAAATATAAGCGGTAAGCCCGTTTCCCACAGGATAGGAGGTTATAAAGTCCTCTCCCATATCCAATTTTCCCTCCAGATCATATCCTGACAGGTCTCCTCCATACATTGTGGCACGCAGATAAACACAGAACTCCTTTCCGTTTTCCCTGGCATATTCCGTTACAAGAATGGCAGGTTTTGAGACCGCCTCTTCACATATAGTAAGCTGTGTTTTCCTCTCTTCCCTGTCAAGCCATAAGACGGGGACTCCCAGCTCCTTTGATGCGTTTTCCAGAAGCTTATAATCTTTTCTCTGAAAATGATACCTTCCTGTATACTCCTTGATCCAGAAATGCTCTTGTTTTACTTTATACCATTTTGTTATGCAGGGAAAAGTCTCCATAGATTCCGGCACGGCATATGATTTTGTTTCCAGCATTCCCTTCCCTATTTCCTGAAATTCCTCTTTTTCAGAGGTCTTTTCCTCCGTATCCTTCCATTCTACCAGCGTGATCTGTTTCCACAAATCTCCCGCGATCGTCTGGATCTGATACCAGTTTGCACCAAGTCCCAAAACAAAAACCACTATCAGAACCGGCACCAGGCCACTTCGCCAGCGCCGCAGATTTTTACTGTTTCTTTTCTCATACAGCTTTGCCAAAATCTCCTGTTTTTCCTTTTGCGGGACAGGGATTTCTTCAATCGCAGCTTTTACTTTTGTTTCAAAACTATCATCTCTCATAGATTCCTGCCTCCCTGCATTTTTCTTTCAGAAGCTTCTTCCCTGCGGCTAATCTTGAACGGAGAGTAGATGGATTGCTGTGCATCCATTCTCCAAGCTCTTCCATGGTATATCCCTCATAATAATGAAAATAAATAAGAACTCGGTATTTCTCCGGCAATTCCAGGATCAGGGAAAGCAGCAGCCGGCTTTTTTCTTTTTCCGCCTCGCTCTCCTGCTTCTGCTTTGCATGGTGCCAAAACTCCAGGTCTTCCAGATCTGTCCGCTTCCGTTTCCACCAGCACCTCAGTTCATCTTTGCACCGGTTGCACGCAGTAACCCGGAGCCAGGCATCGATATGTGCCTGATCCTGAAAACTGTCCTCTTTCTGCTTCAAAAGCCTCATAAATACTTCCTGCACCATATCAAGCGCTTCTTCTCTGTTTCTCATGTATAAATAACAAAGCCGGTATATTTCCGAAAAATTTCTTTCATATACCTCTTTTATCGTATCTTTCTGCCACTCCAACGTCCGCCCTCCGGATTTATCATAATTTCGCATCTGTACAGTGCCCTTACAGCGGTCACAATCTAAACACTTACATTCTTTCAATGATTGGCATGCTTATGCATTTTCATTATATCTATAAAACGATTCCAAAGCATCTTTTGTCCAAAAAAAGCTTCTCTTTTTGTAAAAATTCACAGCATGATTATGAATTATGCCGTCTTTTTCAGAGATTTCCATCGTTTCCTTCCGGCAGGAAATATGCTATTCTAAAAAGGATTCGGTGCACAGCAGCCGGATACAGACATGGAGAAATCCATTTTTTTATCAGGAGGTTTCATAATGATCCGAAAATGGTGGCACGACAAAGTTGCCTATCAAATTTATCCAAAAAGCTTTTACGATTCCAATGGTGACGGTATCGGAGATCTTCCGGGAATCATCAGTAAACTGGACTATCTGAAGGATCTGGGAATCGATATCATCTGGCTCTCACCCTGTTATCGCTCTCCTCTGGCTGACCAGGGCTATGATATTTCTGATTACTATGATATTGATCCAAGATTCGGTACCATGGAGGACATGGACAGACTGATCGCAGAGGCCAAAAAAAGAGACATGTATATTCTTATGGATCTGGTGGTCAACCACTGTTCCGATGAGCATGAATGGTTCCGGAAAGCCTGCGAAGATCCGGACGGCAAATACGGCAATTTCTTCTATCTCCGGGATAAGAAGGAAGGCGGGCTTCCTACTAACTGGCGCTCCTATTTCGGCGGCCCTGTCTGGGAGGATCTTCCGGGTACAAATAAGCAGTATCTGCATGTTTTTCATAAAAAACAGCCGGATCTGAACTGGGAAAACCCCAAACTCCGGGAAGAGGTCTACAAAAACATCAACTGGTGGCTGGATAAAGGCCTTGCCGGTTTCCGCATCGATGCGATCATCAATATCAAAAAAGCCCTTCCCTTCCGCAATTATGAACCGGACAGAAATGACGGCTTATCCGGCATTCACAACATGCTGGCTGAAGCAAAGGGAATCGGGGAATTCCTGGGAGAAATGCATGAGCGTACCTTCAAAAAATACGATGCCTTTACCGTAGGTGAAGTATTCAACGAAAAGGAAGATGAGATTCCGGACTTTATCGGAGATGACGGCTATTTCTCCAGTATGTTTGATTTTAACGAGACCATCTTCGGAAGCAGCCAGAAGGGATGGTATGATGCCAAAATGATCACACCTGACGATTATAAACGATGCTGTTTTGAAACACAGCGCAAGATTGGGGAAATCGGATTTGTTTCCAATATCATCGAAAACCATGATGAACCACGCGGGGTCAGCCGTTACATCCCCGAAGGGGACTGCTGCCCGGAAAGCAAAAAAATGCTGGCAGCTTTAAACTTCATGCTGCGCGGCCTTCCCTCCATCTATCAGGGACAGGAGCTTGGCATGGAAAATGTCCCTTTCCAATCCATTGATGAGGTGGATGACATCTCTTCCAGAGACGAATACAAGGTGGCTCTGGATGCAGGCTGCACACCGGAGGAAGCATTAAATGCCGTACGCAGATTCAGCCGTGACAATGCAAGGACACCGATGCAGTGGAGCGCAGAAAAGAACGCTGGTTTTACCACAGGCACCCCCTGGCTCCGGCCAAATCCAAACTATGCCTCCATCAACGCAGCAAGCCAGGAAAACGATCCTGATTCCATCAGAAGCTTCTATAAAAAATTAATCGCTCTGCGTAAACATCCGGAATATAAAGAGACCGTTGTTTACGGAACACTGGAGCCTGTATGGGAAGAACAGCACAATCTGATGGCTTACTACCGCAAAGGCGATAAAACCCTTCTCATTGCCGGCAATTATCAAAAAGAGCCGCAGGCCATTACGCTTGCAGCTCCGTATACAAAAGTTCTTCTCAATAATTATGCTGACATTCATGAAAATGGGGATTCCATCCTGCTCCAGGGCTATCAGGTTCTGATTCTGGAAATGTAATTCAAAACCAAAATGATCATCCACAGGAGTGTCCTCCCGGCAATACGAAAAATGGCTGCCCGAAGCAGCCATTTTTCGCATTTCAGACATACATGACATCTCATGCAGCCTGTTTGTTATTTGCCTTAATCTCCAGTAAGTGTCCCTTAATTAATGCAGGTCTGAGTGCGTTATAGATAACTGCAACCAGGATCACAGAAATAACTGCATTAAACAGCGTAGCCATTGCGCTCATTTTTGCCAGTGCCTGTGCAAGCTCCTGCGGCTGTCCTAAAATATACTGTTTATAAAAATATCCTACGATCGGATCTGCCACAACGTTAAATGCCAATCCGGCAACAGATGCCAGAACGCTCCATTTCAATACGTATTTCTTATCAGTACTCTCATTGATCTTTGCAACTCTGTGTGCTACCAGTCCGGTAATCAGACCGATGCAGAGCTTTAGCACGAATGTCTTCGGTGCTACTAAAATGTAGACCGGATCCATAATATCCGCAATGGTCATTCCCACTGCTCCTGCCAGTCCGCCGTACCAGCCCCCGAGAAGCAATGCTCCCAATACGCAGAATGCATTTCCGATATGAATTGAAGTAGCATCTCCTCCAGGTACCGGAATCTTAATCTGTAAAAATGTAAAGGCTACATAGCATAATGCAGCTAATAATGCTGTTTCTGCAAGTTTTGTGATTGTGCTGTTTTGGTTGTTCATATCCTGAGCCCCTCTTTCTTTATTTAAATCTTTCTTAAGTCTTTGCTATCATACTAGTATAATCCACGCAAATTAGAAGCCTGTTTCAAATTAGCATTTCCATGTT
>JAUNGM010000065.1 GCA_030524545.1 Eubacteriales bacterium | reverse complement strand
AAGCATTCAAAGCCTTCCAGAAGAATACCAACCAGGCACAGGATGGCATCTGCGGCAAGAACGGCTGGACAGCCGTAGCGGAGCACATGAGGGCAAATACATCTAAGTAAGATCTATAAGCCACTGCCAGGTGTCATAGCCTGGTGGTGGAATCGTGAAGACCTCCAAACATTTTGCAGGAAGAGCATTAAAAAAAAGTATTTTTTTATGATTACTACCAGATATAGTAAGCATAAAGTACAAAATTGTCATAAAATATTAAAAATGTTTGAAGGGGGTGTCGTAATATGAGCAATAAACCTAAGTATGGTCTTGTAATAACGCTAAGTATAGTGTTAAGTATAACAATTACTGTACCTGTTACTTTACAACTGGAGAAAATTTTTGTGAATAAAACAGTTGATTCGAGTAAAAAAATTAATTCAGAAAATAAAAATGAAATTAATAATCAAAATAATGTGACAGTTAATGTTACGAAAGAAAACTCGGAAATACAATCCAGTAATGTAGAAATTGAAAAAGAAGAATCAGATAACCAAGAAATAATTGAAACATCTGCATCTGAAGTCTGGCTTGAGGAGTTAACACCTTTAACATGCATATACAGGGAAAATGATTCCGGAGGGCCAATTAGTTGTGTGAAATGGACAGATCAGAAAGATAATAGAGGTAAAGTTTATAATCATGGAGTTTACGTTGGAGATTCCTATGGAAGTTTAACTTATACTGAAGTAGAACTGTCATATGATTTAGAGGGTCAATATTCCAATATGGTAGGAACTATTGTGCTCAGTGAGCAAGGAAAAGATCAGATTGACAGAACAGTACTAAAGATTATTGCTGATAATGATTTAAGTAACCCCCGATTTGTTACCAGTCAAAGTGTTTCGTCAGGATTTATTCCAGAAGAATTTAGTATAGACGTAACCGGGGTAAATAAGATTTCGTTTATTTTAGAGGGCGAAGATGATGATTGGTATTGGAGCAGAGATTTCGGGCTTGTTGATTCAAAATTAAGCTAGCATAGAATTTTTAGCTAAAAATAATTGTTTATAAATACGAGGGAGACAGCCATTTCGGCTGCTCCCTTATCTGCACAATATGTCAAACTATCCCGAAAGAAACAAGATGATTTTAATGAAGCGATATGATATTATAATATTACGTGATATATTTTCGCCCCGGCAGGAAGTACAGGTTCCGCTGGGGTATTTCAAATGTCATGATTCTTTTATCTGCACGTACAAATGCTTTCCGATATTATCGTCCATAATAGCGTGTTTCAGAGAGGTACCGTAGAAATGAAAGAAGCCCGTCTGAGGGCATTGACACATTATATGGGTCTTCCCAAAATATTGTGCTCCAGAAGGTATAAATGGAACAAGCCCGCCTGAGGGCATTGACACACGTGATACAAGTGGAATACGATAGGCAATCGGAGCAGTAGAAATGGAACAAGCCCGCTTGAGGGCATTGACACCTTTCAAAGATGTTGCCATCAATGAAAACGTAGAGAAACGAAAATGAGATAAGTATGCTTTCGAACTCTCTCGAACGAAACATAATGATTTTGGTTAAACAATGTGTTACTATATAAATGTAGATTTTATTTAATCATTAGAAGTCATACAAAAGATAGCAAAGTCTAAAGTCCGGCAGGGGTCAAATCCTGCCGGACTGTTTTGTGGTAAATTTTTACGCTCCTGGCAGGTTGTTAGGACTACCAGGAGCGTACTTTTATTGTATCATCTTTTTTAGCTTTGTAACCTTTGCCCCCAATTTGCCCCCAAAGGCAAAAATCGCTATATGCAAATATCGCGAAAAGCCCAATTTATAAGGGTTTACAGACACAGTAGAGGGAAAAATTCAAGTCCTGTTATCCGCAGTTGGCCGCTGAATATGCGGGTTTGAGACTGTCTGAGTTGATCAGGCAGTTTTTTCTATTTCATAGGAAAGTACTCCATATATCCGGAAAGAAAAAAACATATTCATTTATCAAGGGCCATGTTGTACAATAAAATGGTATCATGCGGTAATAGTACACTTATTTCAGATAGAGGGGGAAGAACTATGCTGAAGGTATTCTTGGTAGAGGACGAAGCGATCATTCGGGAAGGACTGAAGGACAGTATTCCGTGGCAGCAGTACGGCTATACGCTGGCAGGGGTGGCCAGCGACGGAGAACAGGCGCTTCCCATGCTTTATGAACTGCATCCGGATGTGCTGATTACGGATATTAAGATGCCTTTTATGGACGGGCTGGCGCTGAGTAAGCTGGTAGCCAGAGAAATGCCGAAGACAAAGATCATCATCATCAGCGGGTATGATGATTTTGAGTATGCAAGGCAGGCTTTGAGCATAGGCGTGGAACAATATCTGCTGAAGCCCATTTCCAGAAATATGCTGATCAAGACGCTGCAGGAGGTGCAGCAGAAGATTCAGAACGAGCGTGAACAGGAGAATTATCTGGAGAAATTCCGCAGCGAAATGCAGGAATACGAGCAGTTTTCCAGGAGACGGTTCTTTGAGCAGATCGTGACAGGGCAGCTTCCGGTGGAAGAGATTTACGAAAAAGCAGACAAGCTGAATATGAATATCCATGCATCCTGCTATAATCTGGTTCTCTACAGTATAAAGGCAAAGGACAGTGCAGATCCGGAGAATGCGGATGTCCTGATGAGGCTGCGGGATGAACTGACACAGTTTTTTATGGGGAATCCGGAATACCTTCTTGTGAGACAGAACCTGACGACCTATGCGGTTCTGATCAAAGGAGACGTGCAGGAGGTTGAGGTCTTCACCAGAAGATGTATAGAGATGGTACAGAGCATCGGCACTTCAGAGAAGTGGAAGATAGAATGGTATCTGGCCGTAGGAACGCCGGTGAAACGGTTAAGCTCCCTGCCGGAATGCTACTCTGAGGTGAGCCGCGTGCTTTCGTACCGCCATCTTCTTACAAATCAGCATATTTTTACCAGGAGCAGTATCGAGAGCCTGAAGCCGGGAGATGATGAGAGTAAACTTAAAAATCTGGATATGGCGAAGCTGGATCCGGGAGTCCTGCGGGGATTCCTTCAGAACGGACAGCCGGAGGAATTGGAGGATTTTGCGGAGGAATATGTCAAAAGTCTGTGGGATGCAGCAAAATCCCGGCTTTTCTGCCAGTATCTCCTTTTGAATGTGCGTTTTACAGTGATTGCCTATGTGGAATCCATAGGATATACCCAGGAGGAATTTCTGGATTCTCTGGAGTGCGTGAAGATGATCGGCCAGAATGTATCTGCGGAGGAACTGCAGCAGTACATCTGCGATATGCTGGGAAGAGCCATGGAGATGCGGGAAAAAGAATCCAAAACCCAATACCGCAATATTATTGCACAGGCGCTTGCCTATATTGATGAGCATTATGCGGACGAGAACCTTTCCCTGTCCGAGGTGGCGGGATATACGAATGTAAGCGCCAACTATTTCAGTGCGATCTTCAGCCAGGAAATGCAGCAGACCTTTGTAGAATATATTACCTCAAAACGTATGGAAAAAGCAAAGGAACTTCTGCTGGAAACGGATAAGCGCTCGTCTGAGATCGCAGGTGAGGTGGGATATAAGGATGCTCACTATTTCAGCTTTGTTTTTCGCAAAACACAGGGATGCTCTCCAAGAGCGTACAGAACAGGAGGAGGGGACCGCGGATGAGTGTATGGGAATTTACCGGAAAACGGATACATACCCCGGTATCCCTGGAGAACAGGATCCGTAAACTGACGTTCATGTTTGTGGTGCCGATCCTGCTTCTTCTTGTGATCACTTTCTCTGTGCTGTTTTCCTACAGCAGCCAGTATTCGGATATTCTGCATAATGTGACGACTGCTTCGGAATTTAACCAGGATTTTAAGGAAGACATTGACCTGAAGATGTATTACTATGTGGTAGACAGCCGCTATTCCGAAGGGCTGCCCATCGAAGAGGTGAAGAATGCCCAGGAGCTTGCCAACAGCCTTCTGGATACGACCACGAAGAGAGAGAGCTGGAAAGCCATCAGCGGCGTTTTGAAGCTGTGCAAGAACCTGGAGAGCAAGATTTATCAGATTGAAAGCACGGAAAATTATGATGACCGGCAGGCACAATTGGAAAACAATATTTATGTACTGACGGATCTGATTCAGGAATACATGTATACTTATCTGTACCACGAGGCCTCCCGGCTGGATGAGCTGCAGGGCGGGATGCTGCACAGGCTGATCGTGGAGGCTGCCCTGATCCTTGTTTTCGGTATTGCGTCATTTCTGTTTCTGGTCCGCTGGCTGATGAAATTCGGGCAGTCCATTACGTTTCCTGTCAGTAAACTGTGCCGCAGGGTGCAGGCTATCGGTGACGGAGACCTGACCGTGCAGACACCTATCGAAGCCAGGGAGTACGAGATTCAGATGCTCAGCGACGGATTTGAAAAGATGGTGGAACGGCTGAACCAATTGATCGAACAGAATAAACAGGAGCAGATCAGCCTGCGCAGCGCGGAACTGGCTCTTTTGCAGGCGCAGATTAACCCTCATTTTTTATATAATACGCTGGACACCATCGTCTGGCTGGTGGAATCCGGAAAATATGAGCAGGCCGTGGAGATGGTGACGAGTTTGTCCGGATATTTCCGTTCATCCCTGAGTAAGGGAAGAGACATCATTACGCTTCGGGAAGAAGAACAGCATGTTCGAAGCTATCTGGAAATCCAGCATGTGCGTTATCAGGATATTCTGGAATATGAGATTGACATAGACAGGGAGCTTGAGGAATATGAGGTTCCCAAGCTGACGCTGCAGCCTCTGGTGGAAAATGCCCTCTATCACGGGATCAAGCTGAAACGCGGACTTGGAAAGATTCTTGTGCGGGGATACCGGGAGGATGATCATATCTGCCTTGTGGTATCGGATAATGGTGCAGGGATAGACAGTGAGCGCCTTGCCGAGGTGCGGAGTGCCATCCGCAAGGAAAAGAGGGTTGGTTTCGGCCTTTCTACTGTCCACGAACGTCTGCAGCTTCTGTTCGGCCCGGAATACGGTCTGACTGTAGAGAGCGTGCTCGGGGAAGGAACAACAGTGTGTGTTATGATTCCTATGCAGAGGGAAAGAGGAAACAAAGATGAAGCAATCAGAAAATAGATGGAAGATCCTGGCAGTCTGCTTAACTCTGACAGCAGTGCTTGGCGGCTGCATCTCTTCTGAAGAGGAGACACAGGATAATGAAAAAGATATGATCGTGGTGGGATTTTCGGAGGTTGGTGCAGAGTCTGACTGGCGTGTGGCAAATACAGAATCCATGCGGAATACATTTGTGGAGGAGGACGGTTATGAGCTGATGTTTGAAGATGCCAAGCAGAAGCAGGACAACCAGATTGCAGCGATCCGCAATTATATTCTTCAGGAAGTGGATTATATCGTACTTGCCCCTATCGTAGAGACCGGCTGGGATGAAGTGCTTCTGGAAGCGAAGGAAGCGCATATTCCGGTGATCGTTGTAGACCGTATGATCAGTGTGGCGGATGAAAGCCTTTATACTGCCTGGGTCGGTTCTGATTTTCGTGCGGAAGGCGATATGGCAGTGGAATGGCTTGAAGAGAAGCTGAAGGAACAGGGACGGGAGAACGAAGAAATTCAGATTGTTCATGTACAGGGAACGGAGGGTGCCTCTGCCCAGCTTGGAAGGACTGCGGGACTGGAAGCAGGGTTGAAGAAGCACAGCAACTGGAAGCTGGCTGCCAGGGTCATGGGTGAGTTTACCCAGGCCAAAACTTATGAAGTCATCCTGGATCTTCTGGAAAAAGGGACAGAGATGGATGTGATCTACTGCGAGAATGACAACTCTGCTTTCGGTGCAATCCAGGCACTGGAGGAAAAGGGGGTCAGCTGCGGAACAGACGGGGATGTTATGATCATCTCATTTGATGCGACAAGAGCAGGTCTGACATATTGCCTGGAAGGAAAAATCAATCTGGATGTGGAATGTAACCCGCTCCATGGTCCGCGTGTGGCAAGCATCATTGCGCAGCTGGAGAAGGGTGAAGTCCCGGATAAGCAGTGGTTTGTATCGGAAACCTACTTTACAAAAGAAAACCTGAGCCAGGATTTGATTGACAGCAGGGAATATTAAAAAATAACTGAGGAAAGAGCTGCAGATGCCGTAAGACGGCCTGCCGGAAGAGGAAAAGGACAGCGGGTTTAATCGCTGTCCTTTTTGTGAAGCTGCCAGAAGAGCTTATCCGGGAGCGCATTGCTGTCCCTGCAGCGCTGCAGAAGAAATCCGGCAGCAGAAGTCCAGGGCTTTTCCTTCCGGCAGGCCATGGAGGTGATCCGGACAGGGCTTAATTCACTGAGATAGCTGTCGTCAAAGCTGACAACTGCAAGATCCCCGGGAACGGATATGCCCTGCTGCAGGAGTGCACGGATCAGCGCATAGGCGGCTTCATCATTGTGGCAGAGGACTGCAGAGCAGTTCTGTGAGATTCGGGTAAGGAAGTCCGCAGGAAAAGAGGAAGGTTCCGGAGCGGTTTTCGCAGGCGGATAGGTGAAAGAAGAGTACCAGTAAAAATTTCCGGTCTCCGGCATCAGCCCGTGTGAGTGGAGTGCTTTGATGCATCCAAGGAACTTTTGATGGCTTTCCAGCTCTTCTATCTGAAAAATTCCGGCAATGTTCTGGTGATGGTGCTCAATTAAATAGGAAGTAAGTTGGTATCCTCCCTGAAAGTCATCGGGACAGACATGGAACGTGCCGGGGATTTCGGGACCGCTGTTCCAGAAAGCAATCGGTATTCCCATCTCTGCAAGCTGTTTGTACAGATCATCATTCGGATTTGGACAGGCGGTGCAGACTTTTTGGGCCAGCAGTGCACAGACAGGTTCGTTCAGAAGGCTTTGGAGAATTTCCCTTTCCCGTTCAAACAGATAGTCTGTTATGAAAATACGTACAGTAAAATGATGCTCACTGAAAAGTGCCTGAATATCCCGGAGTGCAGCAGAGTGGAGATACGCTTTGGAGTCGGGCAGAATGACGGCGGCAATGCGGTCGGATGATGCGGCAAGGGACGGAGACGGATAGCTTCCGCTTCCCTGGCGTTTCACGATCGTTCCCTCTTTTTCCAGGATAGAAAGTGCATGACGGACTGTCTGCCTGCTTACGCCGTATGTTCTGCAAAGCTCCATTTCCGTAGGAAGACGGTAATGGATATCTGTTATGTGCTGTTTGAGCGTTTTACGGAGGGCATCGGCAAGCTGCATATATTTACTGGGCATAAAATCAGCCTCCTGTTCTTATTGTAACTTTTTTACAGTATAGCACATTTTGGTTAAATTTTTTCATTTTTTGAGAGAGGAATGAAAAGAAAAGGTTAAATTCCTTTGGATGGAAGGAGAGAATCGCAAAGTAAAAAATCAACCTTTAAAAAGAATTTTTTTGTAAAAAATTTCTTTCTGGGCAGAATGACGAAAGAAAAACAGAAGAAAATCTGTCCGCATCAGAGAACGGGAGCGGAAGATTTTGAACTTTTTTCCTGTAAAATCTTAGAAAATCCAACTTATTTTTCCTTGACATCCCGAAAAAACTAAATTTGTATCAAATATTTATGGAATAAATATAAATTTGTATTGTTTATTAAATAGAAATTGTATAAAGTATATAAAAACAGATTGACTTTTTAGATATAATTGGATAAATTATATATTGTAAACGGACGGAAGAAAGAAAGTGCCGTTACAAGCTGATCAGCATTAAGGCATTAGAAAATCAAACATTATTTTAAAATCATATCTAAAATGAAAAATGAAAGAGAGGAATTTACCATGAAAAAGAAATTAGCCGTTTTAACACTCGCTGCATCTATGTGTGTATCCATGTGTGCTGCTCCTATGAGCGTACAGGCTGCTGAGGATGATGTGATCACCATCGGTTTTGCACAGGTTGGTCATGAATCTGACTGGCGTACAGCATCCACCAAATCCTGCCAGGATGTTTTCTGCGCAGATAACGGATATGATCTGCAGTTTGTAGACTGTGACAATGACTCTGCAGTACAGTTGGAAGCAGTTCGCGGTTTCATTGAGCAGGAAGTTGATTACATCATCATTGACCCGATCGTATCTACAGGATGGGACACCGTACTGACTGAATGTGAAGACGCAGGAATCCCGGTTGTTGTTATTGACCGTACCATCGATGATTCTGACAAATATGCAGCATGGGTAGGTTCCAACTTCAAAACAGAAGGTCTTGCTGCAGGCGAATGGCTGAAAGCTTATGCAGAAGCAAAAGGCATTGAAGAGATCAACGCACTGGTAATCGAAGGAACCAACGGCTCCTCCGCTCAGATCGGACGTACCGAAGGCTTTAAGGAAATCGCTGACGCTGAAGGATGGAACATCCTTGATTCCCAGGATGGTAACTTTGACCAGGCTACAGGCCAGGAAGTTATGGAATCCTACTGCA
>JAUNGM010000031.1 GCA_030524545.1 Eubacteriales bacterium | reverse complement strand
TGCTTCTTTGGAAGAAATGGAAACCGCGAGGATGTGCGAAGCACATTTTTGTTATAGAGATTCCGGAAAAACACGATGGTATGAATCGGAATCATGAATCTGGATCCTCAAGGAAGAAATAGCAGGAAAAAGGTCGAATACTCGGTATAATCCGGCTGGAATTGGCAAAAATAGGTATAAGAACGAAATAAAAATAAAACGAAAAATGAGGGGAGAATATCTATGAATCCATTGTTTGAAACAGAAGGTGCTTGTCTGACCATCTTCCTTCCAAAAGAACTGGACCATCCGGCATCGGATATGATCCGGAAGGAATCGGACAGAATCATGAACAAAACGTATATAAAGATGATCATATTTGATTTTGGAAATACGGGATTTATGGACAGCTCCGGGATCGGACTGATTATGGGAAGATACCGTGCGCTTGGGATGCGTGGGGGCTGTATCCGGGCGGTTCATGTGAATGGTCATATTGATAAATTGCTGCATTTGTCCGGCGTACATCGATATGTGGAAATTCATAGACAGGAATCAGCATGTGGAAATATTGGAGAATAGGAAGGGAGTATATTATGGAAAATACCAATGAAATGACAATCATCTTTGACAGCAGACCAGTGAATGAAGGACTCGCAAGAGTGACAGTAGCGGCATTTTGTACGCAGCTCAATCCTACGCTGGAGGAAGTGGCAGATATCAAGACGGCAGTTTCCGAAGCGGTAACGAACTGTATCATCCATGGCTATGAAGGGAAGATACATAAGATTCAGCTCAGCTGCAGGCTGAGAGGAAGAGAATTGTTTGTGGATGTAGTGGATGAGGGGATTGGAATTCCGGATGTGGAAAAAGCCATGGAACCTATGTTTACTACAAAACCGGAGAAAGACCGTTCCGGAATGGGATTTACCTTTATGGAGGCTTTTATGGATGAGGTTTCCGTGGAGTCCCAGGTGGGGAAGGGGACTGCCGTGCACATGAAAAAAGTGATCAGGAGGTAAGAATGGGAGATACTCTTGCCCTGATCGGGCGTGCTCACCAGGGAGATAAAGAGGCAAGAGATATGCTGTTTGAAGAAAATGTAGGATTGGTTTACAGCGTGGCAAGGCGATTTTCAGGACGGGGCGCAGAAATGGAGGATCTGTTTCAGATTGGAAGCATTGGCCTTTTGAAAGCTGTGGACAAGTTTGACCTTTCCTATGATGTGAAATTTTCTACTTATGCAGTACCCATGATTGCCGGCGAAATTAAACGGTTTCTTCGGGATGACGGCCTTTTGAAAGTCAGCCGTTCATTGAAGGAGAATCAGTACAAAATATATAAAAGGCGGGAGGAACTGGAGAGAATTTTAGGCAGGGAGCCGACGATTCCGGAACTTGCCGGGGATATGCATATGCCTATAGAGGAACTGATTCTGGCTATGGAGTCAAAAACAGAGGTGGAATCGCTTCAGAAGACAATTTATCAGGGGGAGGGAACGGAGATTTCCCTGATGGACAAGCTTCCGGAAAAAGAAAACCAGCAGGAGAAGCTTTTGAACAGGATTTTTTTGGAGGAGATCCTTGGAAGCCTGGATACGGGGGAACGGCAGCTGATCTATATGCGTTTTTTTCAGGATATGACGCAGACGGAAATTGCCGGGGAGCTGGGGGTATCTCAGGTTCAGGTTTCCAGAATGGAGAAGAGAATTCTGGGGAAAATCCGGAAAATGTACGGATGAGAGGTGGAAAACACAAGGATGTATTAGTTATGAATACTTACTGATTGAAGAAATAAAAGCGAGACTGCGGTTCATGATGGTGAATCGACAGTCTCGCTTTTTAGAAAGCTTCCTTACCCTGCAGGCGGCAGAAAAATTTTATTTTGCAGAAGCAGCCCGTGCTCCGCCGAAGATAGAGCCGCTGTATCTGCTAAGAGCAGTAAGCAGAATCATTCCGATCACTCCGCAGGAAATAACTTCTCCGATACCTACAGTGAGCATCATAAATGGAATCGGAAGACTGATGCCATATCCATAATGCAGTACATACGGTACGATCACGACGTTTGCTATGATCGGCGGAATTGGTGCCAGCCATTTGTTTCCTCGAAGGCGGTAGGTGAACACGGCTCCGATCAAAGTGGCAATACTTCCGAAAAGAATATCTATCGGAATGGATCCACCGAGAAAATTAGCAAGAATACAGCCTACAAACAATCCGGGGATGGCAGCTGGTGTAAAATAGGGCAGCACAGTCAGTGCCTCCGAAAATCGAACCTGTACCTCACCAAATCCCAACGGTGCAAACAACAGGGTCAGAATGACATAAACAGCTCCGATTACAGCTGCCTGTACAAGAAACAGGGTGCTTTTGTTTTTCATAACGGAATTCTCCTTTAGTTTTGTTTTACGAGTGGAAGGTCCCGAACACTCGGGTCGATTGTTTAAAAGACCTTGGTTTTGCGGCATTCAGCCTTTGATACTATAGCATGGACCTGAGAGAAATGCAAGCAATCTCTGCAATTTGCATGCAGGAAAGCTATAAAATACGATACTGCTATGCCTGATTCTGATGCTCCTGCTTTCGGTTGATATCTTCGATAATGGTGGTATTTACGTCATTTTCATAAAGACGCATCTGTACCTGCATAGGTGTAGGGTCGGAGGTGATCTTCATCTTGCCGAAGTGGTTAAAGAAAAACAGTACACCTAATCCAAGGCCGATAGAATAGGAAATTTCCAGAATCGTAAAGCCGCTGGAAGCCTGGCCTGTCACCTGGGTGTAAATGTTTCCGAAAAGTTTGCCAAGATCCACGTCCGTGTTAAAGGTCATGATGGAGAAAGCAGCTCCGAAAAAAGATGCAAGGCACACAAAGATTATTTTAGTCCAGCGCCAGATGGGGTTGGGTTGAGTACCTCTGTCATAGGTGATGATGAAATCCGGCTGCCCAAGAGGGGTGATCTCCAGATTCGGCTCTTTTTTCTGGATAAGTTCTACTAAATCCATGATAGTCATGACATAACGGCCGGGTTTGTCCGGCTCCAGATTGATGACCGGCATGACACGCAGACGATTGAGAATCTGCGTATTGCTGCAGGAAAGTTTGGCAATGTCCTGCAGATAGACGTGCGGATGTTTCACCTCAATATTCTCATCCAATTGTAGATATAATGTATCGCTCATATTTGGGTTTATCCTTTTCTGATGGTTTTTGTGCCATACGGAGCTCACAGATAATGTTATTTCGCACATTCTTTGCTTCATATAAGGCACTCGTAAGGCACTCGCAGTTACTTTCTATTCTTTCATTTTGGGTTTAAAGATCCAGCTTGCGATATAGGAGAAGACCAGTGCTGCGGAGACACCCACTGCGCAGGCGGTGAAGCCGCCCATGAAAAGTCCCATAAAGCCGTCCTGGTCGATCGCCTTTTTCATGCCCTTCCAAAGTACCTGCCCGAAGCCGAGAAGAGGTACGGAAGCACCTGCGCCGGCAAAATCTGTGAGAGGCTGATAAATTCCGATCGCACTGAAGAGCGCACCGGAGCAGACCAGCAGCACCATAACCCTGCCGGGCAGAAGCTTCGTTTTATCAAGCAGGATCTGAACCAGGGCACAGATAAGCCCTCCTACCCAGAAGGCATTGAAATAATCCATAAAAAAACCTCCATTCCTATTTCTTTTAAGAAACAGTTACCTGTTCAATGACAATGGCATGTGCAATTCCTGAAACAGGATCGCCCTCGTTAAAGCTGACCTTGGAAAGCATTGCTCCGGTAGGAACGAAGAGAATCCGTTTCCACTCGCCTGCAATAACCTTTGGGAGAAGATAGGCGCACAGTACCGTAGCCGCACAGCCGCAGCCGCTTCCTCCGGAGTGGGTGTCCTGTGTAGAGTTGTCAAAAATCAGAAGACCGCAGTCCTGATGTACACTGCTGATATCAATATTCTTTTCGGACAGAAGGTCCAGCAGGATTTTTTGTCCTACCAGCCCCAGATCTCCGGTTATGATGGCATCGTAGTCTGAGGGACTTCGTCCAAAATCATAAAGATGCTGATAAATCGTATCACAGGCTGCAGGAGCCATGCATCCGCCCATATTCAGGGAATCTTTAAAGCCATAGTCAATGATCTTGCCTGTGGTGATTTCTGTAATGGCGGCACAGGAATTTTCCAGACGGAGCGGGATGGCATCGCCGCTGGACGGAAAAGACGGCGGCTGGCTGCCGATGACGCAGGCGCCGCTTCCTGTTACCGTCCAGGTGGCAGAAAGGGGACGCTGGCATCCGTATCCCAGAGGATATCGGAATTCTTTTTCTGCACTTGCAAAATGGCTGGAAGTGGCGCATAGAATGTGCTCCCCATACCCGGCAGCCACAGCCATGGAACCGAGGGAAAGGGATTCTCCCATGGTAGAGCAGGCACCGTATAACCCGTAAAAGGGAATTCCCATTTCTGCGATTCCGAAAGACGAAGCAATGGACTGTGCCAGAAGATCCCCTGCAAAGACCATCCGGATTTCCTCCGGCTTCAGTCCTGCTTTGCCGATAGCGAGAGTGGCCGCTTCTTTTTGCATGGTGCTTTCTGCAGCCTCCCATGTATCCGTCCCGAACAAAGGATCCTCACAGATCATATCAAAGCAGCTTCCCAGAGGTCCCTCTCCTTCTTTTTTTCCTGCAATAGATGCGGCGCTTTGGATATAAACCGGTTTTCCAAAGGATACGCTGGCTGCGCCCTGCGTTTTTTGTAAATTCATGCAATCACTCCTATCACTTTCAAAATATAGTAAATAAGTCCGAGCAGCCAGGAACTCATGATGCCATAAAGAATGACCGGGCCTGCGATGGTAAAAATTTTACAGCCGATACCGAAAACCTGCCCTTCCGCTTTAAACTCAATGGCGGAAGCTGCTACGGAATTGGCAAAGCCTGTAATTGGAACCAGTGCTCCTGCGCCTCCGAATTTGCCGATTTTGGGATAGATATTCAGCCCTGTAAGAATCACACTGAGAAGAATGAGGATCAGGGAACACCAGCTTCCGGCCATTTCCTTATCCGCTCCCTGGCTTCCTGCGAAGTTCAGGATAAACTGCCCCAATACACAGATCAGCCCTCCTGTAAAAAAAGCCTTTGCCATATTCAGAGGAAGGCTATGGGTGGGTGTGATTTCTTTGACGTACTGCTCGTATTGCTTCTGCTTTTGTTTCTGCTGTTCTGTTGCCATTGATGATGTCCTTTCTTTTGGATAAGATTCTTTTGACTTTTTGCACTCCTGTCCGTATAATGAGAAAATAGCGGGAAAAGGAGGAGGGATTTACTGCCATGCTTTCCAGAAAAATAATAGTGAGCCTGCCATTTTGCCAAGTGCAACGCAGATGATTACTTTTGGCATTCCCTCAGTAAAACGTATTCTTCTGGAAAAGATGGGGAAAACATCCGCCATCTCCGCAAGGGACAGTATCCATCCTCCCAGGAAAATACCGGAAAACAAGCCATACAGTGCCAGAAACGGTGTCCCAAGAGGAAGGGACAGCTCATACATATAAAAAATATTTCCAAATACCGCTCCGAGAAGAGTGACATCTTCGTAAAGAAGCATATGTTCGGATGTATGCGTGATTCCGGCGTAGCGTGGAATGATGGAAAGACCGATCAGCAGGCCGACAACTCCTCCGGCAATGATTATTCCGGCGCTCAGGCCGATAAAGGCAAGAAAAATCTGCTGCCACATAAATGTTCCTCCTGGTGTGCTGACCGACAGTATTTGTCCGGACAGCACGGTTTGTTTTGCCATCTGCTTTGGGAATAGTATGCGAAAATGGCGGGGATATTATGCGTAATTCTTAAAAAAGTATGAAGAACTGTACATTTTCCGCGGCAGATAGTATAATGAGAACGCTTAGGTATTTGTGCGTGTAAGAAATGAAATAATGATAAAAGGTCACTGTTCAGGACGCTTTATCCGGGAAGATACCGGACAGCTATGATGTAAGAATGAAAGAATCTGGGAGGTTCGCATATGCAGAACGCATTTTCACGTATGGAAATACTTTTGGGAGAAGAAGGTGTGGATAAGCTTGCTTCTGCCAGGATAGCCGTGTTCGGCCTTGGAGGTGTAGGTTCTTATGTGGTGGAAGCCCTCGCCCGTTGCGGCGTAGGAAGCCTGACGCTGGTGGATCATGATACGGTTTCTCTGACGAATATTAATCGGCAGCTTTATGCGCTCCGCTCCACAGTCGGCAAGAGTAAGGTGCAGGTCGCAAAAGAGAGAATCCGCGACATTGATGAGAATATTCTGGTGCATACGTATGAAACTTTTTATAATGAAGATACGGCCGGTATGTTTGATTTTCACTCTCTTGATTATATTGTGGATGCCATTGATACAGTGTCCTCCAAGCTGTTGCTGATCGAGCGTGCCAGGGCGTGCGGTACTCCCGTGCTCTCCTGTATGGGAACCGGCAATAAGCTGAACCCTTCCCGTTTTGAAATCACGGACATATCTAAAACTAGCGTCTGCCCTCTGGCCAAGGTAATGCGTGTAGAGCTGCGTAAACGGGGCGTCCGTAAGGTAAAAGTACTGTATTCTAAGGAAAAACCCATCAAAGGTATGGCAAGCAACGAGAAAAAGGGAAATACGGATCACCCGGTACCGGGAAGCATTTCCTTTGTTCCGAGTGTTGCAGGGCTGATGATCGCAGGAGAAGTAGTACGCGACCTTTTGGATATTTCTGTTAAAAAATCCATAAGCGGAAACCTGTGAATCATCCGCAGGATTATGAGGCAGACAAGAGGAATACAGATAGATTAAGAATTTGATTAATAGAAAGTATGATAAAAAGCAATTATAATAGAAAGTGATTTTAAATATAGTAATTATAAAGAAAGATTGAGGATAGCATTTGTGAATCAGGAAATCAGACAGAGATTTTGTGCACTTCTGGGAGAAGATAAAGTCCGCATGGAGGAACCAATGGACCGGCATACTACCTTTCGGATCGGGGGACCGGCGGATTATTTTCTGCTTCCGGAAACAGTTGAAGAAATAAGAGGAATCCTGGATATCTGTAAAAAAGAGAAGATGCCGTATTTTATTTTAGGAAACGGCAGCAATCTTCTGGTAAGTGATTCGGGATTCCGGGGTGTGATCATCCAGATGTACCGCAATATGAGCAGTATAACTGTGGAAGGAACCAGAATTCATGCAGAATGCGGCGCACTGCTTTCTTCCATTGCAGCAGCAGCCAAAACGGCATCCCTGACGGGCTTTGAGTTTGCGGGAGGGATTCCGGGAACATTGGGCGGAGCTGTTGTGATGAATGCAGGGGCATATGGCGGTGAGATGAAGGATGTACTGGAGAAAGTGACTGTCATGGATCAGGATGGACGTATCCTGACGCTGACAGCAGAAGAACTTCAGATGGGCTACCGTACCAGCATTGTGAAGACTGCCGGATATCTGGTTCTGGAGGCGGTAATTGCTTTGAAGGAAGGGAAGCAGGAGGAAATCCGGGACAGAATGCGTGAACTTACGGAACAGCGCACCAGCAAACAGCCTCTGGAGTATCCAAGTGCAGGAAGTACTTTTAAGCGTCCGGAAGGATATTTTGCGGGTAAACTGATCATGGATTGCGGCCTTCGGGGGTATCGCGTGGGCGGTGCCCAGGTTTCCGAGAAGCATTGCGGTTTTGTGATCAATGCAGGCGGTGCTACGGCAGCAGATGTGCGCACTCTGATGCAGAATGTTTCTGACAGAGTTCAGGAGAAGTTTGGTGTAGTATTGGAGCCGGAAGTGAAATTTTTAGGAGAGTTTTAGTTTACGGGAGAGATAAGATGCGGTTAGTAATTGTGACAGGCGTGTCCGGCGCAGGCAAGAGTTCCGCTTTAAAGATGCTGGAGGATGCCAGGTATTTTTGCGTGGATAATCTGCCGATTCCTCTGGTAGAGAAATTTGCCTCTCTGATGGCAGGAAACCAGGGAGAAGAGGTACAGAATGCTGCTATCGGGATTGATGCCAGAAGCGGGCGCTCATTGGACGAATTAGAGACGGTTCTGGATCGTATGCGGGAGGCAGGATATGAATTTGAAATCCTGTTTCTGGATGCCGAGGATCGTGTATTGGTCAAGCGCTACAAAGAAACGAGAAGAAGCCATCCGCTGGCAATGAATGGCCGGGTGGATGACGGTATCCGCCTTGAAAGAGAAAAAATGAAATTTCTTAAAGCACGGGCCGATTATATCATTGATACGACTCACCTGCTTACAAGGGAACTGAAAAGTGAAGTGGACAAAATTTTCGTAGAGAATACAGGATTTCGTAATATGGTGATTTCCGTACTGTCTTTTGGGTTTAAGTACGGAATACCCGCAGATGCAGATCTTGTCTTTGATGTACGTTTTCTGCCGAACCCTTTTTATATTGACGAATTGAAGCCTCTCACGGGAATGGATGACGGCGTCTATCATTTTGTGATGGATAATGAGACTGCACGGGAATTTGCTATGAAGCTGGAGGATATGGTGAAATTCCTGATTCCTAATTATATCCGGGAAGGTAAGACGAATCTTGTGATCGCTATTGGCTGTACGGGCGGCAAGCATCGTTCCGTTACGCTGGCGAGAGTCCTTTATGACAGGCTGTCGGAAACCAGGGAGTATGGACTTCGATTGGAACACAGGGACATTGGCAGGGACTCCGTTATAAAAAAATAACGGGATAAGAAAAAAGTGAGGTTGGGAAATGTCTTTTTCAGGGATGGTGAAAGATGAACTTTCCAAACAGATTGGAGCAGCCCGGCACTGCAGGATTGCGGAAATAGCCGCTCTTTTAAGCGGAGGCGGCCGAATAACAGAGGACGGGCATCTGAAGCTGCAGATGGAAAATGATGCAGTTATAAGAAAATACTTTACATTATTGCGAAAAACCTTTAATATAGAGACAGAAATATCTATCCGCGAAAGCAGTCACCAGAAGAAGGGACAGATTTATTATGTGGAACTGTCCGATAAGAAGCAGATTGAGGACGTACTTCAGGGAACGAAGCTTTCGGCAGATGGAACTGACGGAGGGATGCTTTTTTCGGGCAATGGTCTGGTCACTCAGCAGAGTTGCTGCAAAAGGGCGTTTATCCGCGGAGCTTTTCTGGCATCCGGCTCTATTAGTGATCCTCGTAAAGGGTATCATTTTGAGATTGTATGTTCGGATGAGCGAAAAGCGCAGCAGTTACAGGATATTATCCGCAGCTTTCGAATTGATGCAAAGATTGTGCAGCGCAAGAAATCGCATGTGGTCTATGTGAAGGAGGGCGACCAGATCGTGGACATACTGGCACTGATGGAAGCCAACGTTGCGCTGATGAATCTGGAGAATATCCGGATTCTGAAAGAAATGCGCAATACCGTAAACCGGAAGGTGAACTGTGAAACTGCGAATATCAATAAGACGGTAAGTGCAGCTGTGAAGCAGATGGAAGACATTAAATTAATTGCCAGAACAACGGGCCTGGAAAACCTGAATGAAGGTCTTGCCGAAATTGCTGAACTCAGGCTGCAGTATCCGGAGGCTACATTAAAAGAATTAGGTATGATGTTGAACCCGCAGGTAGGAAAATCGGGAGTGAATCACCGGTTACGGAAACTGAGTAAAATAGCAGATGATCTGCGGGAGAACAACAAGGAGGAGTTATTATGATTAAAAAACCAATCACTATTAATCTTTCTACCGGTCTGGAAGCTCGCCCGGTAGCGCAACTGGTTCAAGTGGCTAGTCAGTTTAACAGTGAGATTTATGTTGAGATTGGAAAAAAGAAAGTTAATGCCAAGAGCATTATGGGAATGATGACGCTGGGGCTGGATGCCGGCGAGGAGATTACGCTCTCTGCCAACGGTGAGGATGAAGAAGCTGCGATGTCCAGTATTGAGAAGTATTTAAGTAATCAATAAATGATTTCAGTAGAAATAAAGAGAAAATTACAGGAACCGCTGTACGAACCCTTTAATCAGATTTGCGGTGCAAAAACGCGTCTTTTATGAGAATCTGACCTGCAGCTTCTCATAAGCTATATTATGATCATTGACTGAATAAGAAAATAATAACAGAAATTGCCGGGAAGGAAGACCGCTTCCCGGCAATCTTTTTTTAATGTTTCCGGCCTGTTTTGGTAAAAAGTACCGGATAGAGAATGACGATCCAGGCTACTGTCAGGAAATAGCGAATGAAGGATGCGGTGAGGGAGATGCCGATGATGGGCTTGATTCCTTCCAGAAGCAGAACTGCCACAAGAAGCCCAAGGATCATGCGTAGGACTTTCTTGTTTGTATTTGAAGGAAGTTCAAAGCGAATGAAGCGCTTTTCCACATAGAAGCCTATGGAGAAGGCCATGCCTGCACCGGAGGCCTTTATGCAATCGGATGCGTACGCAAGAGTGATCAGGCCGCTTCTGTTAAGGATGACTGCATAAATGCATAATACCATGCATATGACTGCCATTGCGAAAGAAATGATTCCTTCATGTCCGGAAGAGAAATCTTCTTTATATAAGAAGCGATTTGTGAGAAGCACACACAGGATCGTAACTGCGAAAGAGACGCAGACATCTTTTGGAGTATGGCATCCCAAATACATTCTCGAAAACATAACCGCGAATATGGCAATGAAGCATAGAATACGGAGCACTGTCTTTTTTGATCGAAGAGCCAGAGTTCCGAAAAGGGCGGTGATGCTCTGTGTATGTCCGCTTGGGAAGGAGTATCCTGTAGCACCGGGAAGAGCGGAAGCGACCGGCTCAAATGAGGTATCCAGAATCCATGGCCGGGGAATGCGGAAAGTGATTTTTAACCCCTGAACAAGAAGGCCTGAAGTAAAGTAAGCGAAGCCAAGCGAATATGCCTGCTTCTTATCTGAGCACCAGTAATACCAGCAGATTAATGTTACAACAAAGAATTCCTGAGCCAGATAAGTGATTCCCTGAAACAGAAGATTGCCTGCTGGTGTACGGTACCCGGCAAGAAAACGTAAAAATTCCATAAAAATAAATCCTTTCTCCCTTTTGTAAGGACATTATAAGTTGACCGGAGGAAAAAAACAAGGTATAATAAACGATAGATTTATGTAGATGGAGTTACAATAGAATTTTAGCAAAAAACAGAAGTGAGGAAGGTTACCAATGTCGAAATTTTTGAAATTTATCGTGCATTTCGTTGTGATATGTACAATACTTTGTGTTGTTGCCCTGGCCGTTCCGCCGTTTCTCGGCATCACGACCGAGATTATGGATGATTCCGGTGCGGAGACGAATCTTACACTTGGTTCCGTGACGTACGCGATTCCGGCAAAAGTTGAAGAGGTTTCTGCCGGTACTCCGATTCTGGTACAGGGAGAGTCCGGCGTATATCGCTATAATATAGTAAGTCTTGATCTGGAAAATCACACAGGTGTGGTGATTGATTCCAAGGCCTCCGGCTCCGAGACGGTTAATGTAGCAATAAAGAACCGTGTCCCTAAAGTTGTCATTACAGTGCCGTATCTGGGATATCTCCTGATTGCGACGGAAAGTGTTGAGGGTCTGATCATTCTGGGGCTGGCAGTTTTATTCCTGATTATTCTCTATGTGATTGCTGAGCTATGGAAGAAAGAACCGGCAGATGAGTATGATGAGGATGAAGAAGATACCAGCTATATCAAGAGTGCCAAGGAGCTGAAACGAGAAGAGAAGGAAAGAGAACGCAGAATGCGTGAAGAAGACCGTCAGCTTCTCAAAAGTGAAAAGACACGCAAAAAAGAAGAAAAGAAAAAAAGAAAGATAATTAAGACCGGTGGCTTTGTAGATGAAGTCTATGAAGATGAACTGGAAGAAGAACCGCCGAGACGCAGGGCTAACGTGCAGTCGGCTACCAGTGAAGCACATGAACTTCTGAAGAAAGAGATTGCTGCTGCTACTGCAGAAGAACCGGAAAAGCCTGCACCGAAGAAAACACGCAAAGCAGCGCCGGCACAGGAAAAAGCGCGTAAGAGTGCTAAACCGAAAAAAGCGCCTGTAAAGAAAGAAGTACCTCCTGCAGAAGTGAAGAAGATGGCAATCCCTGTCCGTTCAGCAGCACAGCTTGCGGATATGGCTAAACAGGAAGGGGATGCCCCTGATATTGTAAAGGACGGAATTACCAAGGTGACTTTATTTGATTATTCTGATATTATCGGGGAATTTGATGAAGAGGAATAATATATAGAAGAAATTCGTCCGCACTATTTTACATAGTAAGACAGACCAAGGGCCATCCTGAAGGATGGTCCTTTACTTAACTAAGACATAGATCAGAAACGTCTCAGAAAAAGAACGGATTATGGGATGAAGAAGAAATTCTTCTTTTTTTGGCCTCGTTACTGAGAACGGAGTGAACAGTAACGATTGTATAAAAAAAAGTACAAGAAATCAAAAAAAATGCTTGAAATAATTAGAATCATTGTGTATACTAACAATTGCTGTGACATGATAGCAATGAAGCGAGAGGTTGCTGCCCGGATGAGGCAGGTTTTCCGTGGAGCGAATGTCAAGTTAGGAAACTGACGACAAGTCACTGTACAAGTTCAGAAAGCCATCTGGGGATGGGCACGCGCTGGTGAGTACCAGGACACGCGTGGAGATGTGTACAGTCGCCGCTTGTCGTACCGATAACCGAGTACGAATAGGAGGAGACTTTTTTTATGGCAAATCAGGTAATGAGAATCACATTAAAAGCTTATGATCATCAGTTAGTAGATGCATCTGCTGCAAAAATCATCGATACTGTTAAGAAGAACGGAGCAACCGTAAGCGGTCCGGTTCCGCTTCCTACTAAGAAGGAAGTTGTTACAATTCTTCGCGCAGTTCACAAATACAAAGACAGCCGTGAGCAGTTTGAGCAGCGTACACATAAGCGTCTGATCGATATCCTGACACCAACGCAGAAGACAGTAGATGCACTGTCCAGACTGGAAATGCCGGCTGGCGTTCACATCGATATCAAGATGAAAACCAAATAATTTGGTATTACAATTAAGCTAGATGATACCGCAAGGTATTTCTAAATGTATATGATTGCCGCAATGGTAATCCGCTATAAGGAGGAAGAAAGAATGAAGAAAGCTATTTTAGCTACGAAAGTCGGAATGACTCAGATCTTCAATGATGAAGGACAGTTGATTCCGGTAACCGTTTTACAGGCAGGTCCATGTGTCGTAACTCAGGTGAAAACTGAAGAGAACGACGGATATGCAGCAGTTCAGGTTGGCTACGGCGACATCAGAGAAAAACTGGTGAACAAACCGGAAAAAGGCCACTTTGACAAAGCAGGCGTTGCAGTAAAGAGATTCTTAAAAGAATTCAAATTTGACAATGCAGGCGAATATGAAGTAGGACAGGAAATCAAAGCTGATATCTTTGCAGCAGGCGATCACATTGATGCAACTGCAATCTCCAAAGGTAAAGGCTTCCAGGGCGCCATCAAGAGACATGGACAGTCCAGAGGACCTATGGCTCACGGTTCCAAATATCATCGTCATGCAGGTTCCAACGGTGCATGCTCCGATCCGAGCAAGGTATTCAAGGGCAAACATATGCCGGGCCATATGGGAAATGTTCAGGTAACTGTTCAGAATCTTGAAATCGTACGTGTAGATACAGAAAACAACTTACTGTTAGTTAAAGGTGCTGTTCCAGGACCTAAGAAATCTTTGGTAACAATCAAAGAAACAGTAAAGTCCTTATAATTGAGAAAGGAGGAGCACGCAAATGGCAAATGTAACTGTTTATAATATGGAAGGCAATGAAGTTGGCACAATGGAGCTGAACGATGCGGTTTTCGGCGTAGAAGTAAACGAGCATCTGGTTCACCTTGCAGTTGTACGTCAGCTTGCAAATAAACGCCAGGGTACTCAGAAGGCTAAAACACGTTCTGAAGTAAGCGGCGGCGGAAGAAAACCGTGGAGACAGAAAGGAACAGGTCATGCTAGACAGGGTTCCATCCGTGCACCACAGTGGACTGGCGGCGGTGTTGTATTCGCTCCGGTACCAAGAGATTATGAAGTAAAGATGAACAAGAAAGAAAGAAGAGCAGCTCTCAAGTCAGCTCTGACTTCCAAAGTTCAGGACAATAAATTCGTTGTAGTTGACAATCTGACACTTGCAGAAGTAAAGACAAAAGAGATGCAGAAGGTTTTAACAAACCTGAAAGCTGACAAAGCTCTTGTGATCATCGCAGCAGATGACAAAAACATCGCTCTTTCCGCAAGAAACATCGCAGATGTACAGACTGCAACAGCAGGCAATATCAACGTATTCGATGTTATGAAGCATAACACCGTAATCGCAACCAAAGATGCAGTAGCAACGATTGAGGAGGTGCTTGCATAATGGCTGATATTAAGTATTATGATGTGATCCAGAAACCAATCATCACAGAAAAATCTATGAATGCTATGGCTGAAAAGAAATATACTTTCTTAGTTCATCCGGAAGCAAATAAAGCTCAGATCAAAGAAGCTGTAGAAAAAATGTTCGAAGGAACAAAAGTAAAGAGCGTGAATACCATGAACCTTGATGGTAAGAAAAAACGCCGCGGCATGGTGGTTGGAAAAACTGCTAAAACTAAAAAAGCTATCGTAGCCCTGACAGAAGAAAGCAAGGATATTGAGATCTTCGAAGGACTTTAATGGTAGCAAGTGATGACGAGCGCCTGTCTCGGAAGCAATCGCTTCCTCAGTAGCGTTACACGCTTGTTAGTATTCTTAAGAATCTGCTCTTACGTGCGGGCACGATGAGCCGTTTCTTGTGAATCCCCGGCGCTCTGTTTATCGGCTATATGCTGGAAAGCATGATGAATAATATTCGAAAGGAGAACAATCATGGGAATCAAAACCTATAACCCATATACACCTTCCAGAAGACACATGACCGGTTCTGATTTTTCTGAAATCACAACCAGCACCCCTGAGAAATCTCTCGTTGTGTCCCTGAAGAAAAACTCTGGCCGCAACAACCAGGGTAAGATCACTGTAAGACACCGCGGAGGCGGCAGCAGAAGAAAATACAGAATCATCGACTTCAAGAGAAGAAAAGATGGAGTTCCGGCAACTGTTAAAACAATCGAATACGATCCGAACAGAACAGCAAATATCGCTTTGATCTGCTATGCAGACGGCGAGAAAGCATACATCCTCGCTCCGGAAGGCTTAAAAGTAGGCCAGAAGGTTATGAACGGACCGGAAGCAGAAGTTCGTGTTGGTAACTGTTTACCATTAGAACTGATTCCGGTTGGTACCATGGTACACAATATTGAGCTTCATCCCGGAAAGGGCGGACAGATGGTTCGTTCCGCTGGAAACGGCGCTCAGTTAATGGCTAAAGAAGGCAAATATGCAACCTTAAGATTACCGTCTGGTGAAATGAGAATGGTTCCGATCATCTGCCGTGCATCTGTTGGTGTAGTAGGCAACGGAGACCACAACCTGATCAACATCGGTAAAGCTGGACGTAAACGTCACATGGGAATCAGACCTACTGTTCGTGGTTCTGTTATGAACCCGAATGACCATCCACATGGTGGTGGTGAAGGAAAGACCGGTATCGGCCGTCCGGGTCCGTGTACACCATGGGGCAAACCTGCTCTTGGTCTGAAGACCAGAAAGAAAAACAAACAGTCCAACAAGCTCATCGTAAGAAGACGCGATGGAAAAGCTTTATCGAAATAATAAGGAGGTTAAAGCATGTCTCGTTCACTGAAAAAAGGACCTTTTGCAGACGCAAGCTTACTGAAAAAAGTAGATGCATTAAATGCTGCAAACGATAAATCCGTAATCAAAACCTGGTCCCGCCGTTCTACAATTTTCCCGTCTTTCGTTGGACATACAATTGCTGTTCATGACGGAAGAAAGCATGTGCCGGTATATATCACAGAAGATATGGTTGGCCACAAACTGGGTGAATTCGTAGCAACCAGAACCTACAGAGGACACGGAAAAGACGAAAAGAAATCCGGCGTTCGTAAGTAATATACAACTGCCTGTTGTCTTATCAAGGCAGCAGGTCAGTTTAACCTGATATTGAATATGACGAAAGGAGGCACTTTAAAATGGCAAAAGGACATAGAAGCCAGATTAAGAGAGCCAGAAATGAGAATAATAGAGAGACAAGACCGTCTGCAAAATTATCTTATGCAAGAATTTCTGTTCAGAAAGCCTGCTACGTATTAGACGTAATCCGCGGCAAAGATGTGCAGACAGCACTTGGTATCCTGACATACAATCCAAGATACGCTTCCAGCGTGCTTAAGAAATTACTGGAATCAGCAATTGCAAACGCTGAAAACAACAACGGTATGAGTGCAGATAACCTCTACATTGCAGAGTGCTATGCAAACAAAGGACCTACAATGAAGAGAATTCAGCCAAGAGCACAGGGCAGAGCTTACAGAATCGAAAAGAGAACAAGCCATCTCACCATCGTGCTGGATGAAAGATAAGGAGGATAAGCATGGGACAGAAAGTTAACCCACATGGCCTTAGAGTCGGTGTTATCAAAGATTGGGATTCCAGATGGTATGCAGAAGCAGATTTTGCAGACTACCTGGTAGAAGATTACAACATCAGAACATTTCTGAAAAAGAAATTATACAGCGCAGGTGTTTCCAAGATTGAGATCGAAAGAGCATCTGACAGAGTAAAGATCATCATCTACACAGCAAAACCAGGTATCGTAATCGGTAAAGGCGGCGCTGAGATTGAAAAAGTAAAAGCTGAATTACAGAAATTTACTGAAAAGAAATTGATCGTTGATATCAAAGAAGTGAAGAGACCGGACAGAGATGCACAGCTTGTTGCTGAGAATATCGCTCTTCAGCTGGAGAACCGTATTTCTTTCAGACGTGCTATGAAGTCCACAATGCAGAGAACTATGAAAGCCGGCGCTAAGGGAATCAAAACCGCAGTTTCCGGACGTCTTGGCGGTGCTGATATGGCTCGTACAGAGTTCTACAGCGAAGGTACCATCCCGCTTCAGACACTTCGTGCAGACATCGATTACGGCTTCGCAGAAGCAGATACCACTTACGGCAAGGTTGGCGTAAAAGCATGGATCTACAATGGTGAAGTACTTCCAACAAAAGGAACTAAGGAAGGGAGCGATAAATAATGTTAATGCCAAAAAGAGTAAAACGTCGTAAACAATTCCGTGGCTCCATGAGAGGAAAAGCCTTAAGAGGCAACAAAATCAACTATGGTGAGTACGGTCTTGTAGCTACCGAACCGTGTTGGATCAAATCCAACCAGATTGAAGCAGCCCGTGTTGCTATGACCCGTTACATTAAACGTGGCGGTCAGGTTTGGATCAAGATTTTCCCAGATAAACCAGTAACAGCGAAACCAGCAGAAACACGTATGGGTTCCGGTAAAGGTACCCTGGAATACTGGGTAGCAGTTGTAAAACCAGGACGTGTAATGTTCGAAATCGCAGGCGTTTCCGATGAAGTTGCCCGTGAAGCATTACGTCTTGCTATGCACAAGTTACCATGTAAATGTAAAATCGTTTCTCGTGCAGACTTAGAAGGCGGTGATAACAGTGAAAATTAATAAATTCGTAGAAGATTTAAAGGCAAAATCAGCTGCAGAATTGAATGAAGAATTAGTAGCTGCTAAAAAAGAACTTTTTAATCTGAGATTTCAGAATGCAACCAATCAATTAGACAATACAAGCAGAATCAAAGAGGTTCGTAAAAATATTGCCAGAATCCAGACAGTAATCACTGAGCAGGCAAACGCTGCGAAATAGTGAATATAGGAGGACAGAATCGTGGAAAGAAATCTGAGAAAAACCCGTGTGGGCAAGGTTGTCAGCAATAAGATGGACAAGACCATCGTCGTTGCAATTGAAGACCATGTAAAACATCCTCTTTACAAAAAAATCGTGAAGAGAACATATAAATTAAAAGCTCATGACGAACAGAATGAGTGCAATATCGGTGATACCGTAAAAGTTATGGAGACAAGACCGCTGTCCAAGGACAAGAGATGGAGACTTGTTGAGATTGTAGAGAAAGTGAAATAAGGAGGAAACCAGTATGATTCAGCAGGAAACTAGACTGAAAGTTGCCGACAACACTGGTGCAAAAGAAATCCTTTGTATTCGTGTTATGGGCGGCTCTACAAGAAGATATGCAAATATCGGCGACACTATCATTGCTACTGTCAAAGATGCAACACCAGGCGGCGTTGTTAAAAAAGGTGATGTAGTAAAGGCCGTTGTTGTTCGTACAAGAAAAGGCGCTCATCGTAAAGACGGATCTTATATCCGCTTCGATGAAAACGCTGCAGTAATCATTAAAGACGACTTAACTCCGAGAGGAACCCGTATCTTTGGACCAGTTGCCAGAGAGCTTCGTGAAAAGAAATTCATGAAGATCGTTTCCTTAGCTCCGGAAGTATTATAGGAGGGTGCCTAATGTCAGCTATGAAGATTAAAAAAGGCGACACTGTAAAAGTAATCGCTGGTAAAGATAAAGGCAAAGAAGGCAAGGTTCTTGCCGTAAAAGACAATACTGTAATCGTTGAGAATGTAAACATGGTTACCAAACACAGCAAACCATCAGCAGCCAACCAGAACGGAGGAATCATCACAAAAGAGGCTCCTCTTCACATCTCTAACGTAATGTTAGTTGTAGGCGGCAAAGCTACAAGAGTTGGCTTCAAGATGGATGGAGACAAGAAAGTCCGCGTTGCAAAAGCAACAGGCGAAGTTATCGATTAATTGAGAGAGGAGGCATTTGAAAGTGAGTAGATTAAAAGATCTTTACAAAAATGAGATCATGGATGCCATGACCAAAAAATTTGGATATAAGAACGTTATGGAAGTGCCAAAACTCGAGAAAATCGTTGTAAACATGGGTGTTGGTGAAGCCAAAGAAAACGCTAAGCTTCTGGATTCCGCTATCGCAGATATGGAGCTGATCACTGGACAGAAAGCAATTGCTACAAAAGCAAAGAAATCTGTCGCTAACTTCAAAATCAGAGAGGGTATGCCGATCGGATGTAAAGTTACCTTAAGAGGAGAAAAAATGTATGAGTTTGCTGATCGTCTGATCAACCTGGCTCTTCCTCGTGTACGTGACTTCCGCGGTGTAAATCCGAACGCTTTTGACGGCAGAGGAAACTATGCTCTGGGTATCAAAGAGCAGCTGATCTTCCCTGAAGTAGAGTATGACAAAGTTGATAAGGTAAGAGGTATGGACATCATCTTCGTTACCACAGCTAAGACAGACGAAGAAGCTCGTGAGTTATTGACACAGTTCAATATGCCGTTTGCAAAATAATATCCCTGTGAAGGGATACCGTTATGACCCCGGCAGAAGCCGGTGGTCAGGAAACCGGATATCCCAGAGGAGGTCGTTATAACAGCCAGCTATGCTGGAGTTGTGAAAGATGATAGGAGGAACGTTTCATGGCTAAAACAGCAATGAAAATCAAACAGCAGCGCAAACAGAAATTCTCCACAAGAGAATACAGCCGCTGCAGAATTTGTGGCCGTCCACATGCTTATTTAAGAAAATACGGAATCTGCAGAATCTGCTTCCGTGAATTAGCTTACAAAGGCCAGATCCCGGGTGTGAAAAAAGCTTCCTGGTGACATTGAACACTTAATGAGCGCAAGCCGTCAGGCGTAGCGCGAATTTAACACATTTATGACATGTAAAGTCTGATTAAACAGGAAATCCCCGAGGGGATACCATTATGGCCAGAAAACATCGGCCGAAGAGGAGGAAACTAACATGACAATGAGCGATCCGATTGCAGATATGCTTACAAGAATCCGTAATGCAAATACTGCAAAACACGACACTGTAGATGTTCCGGCATCTAAAATGAAAATTGCTATCGCAAACATCCTGGTTGACGAAGGATATATTGCAAAATACGATTTAATTGAAGATGGTGTGATCAAGACCATCCACATCACACTGAAATACGGTGAGACCAAGAACGATAAGATCATCACCGGACTGAAGAGAATCTCCAAACCTGGTCTTCGTGTATACGCAGGCAAGGATGAGCTGCCGAAGGTACTTGGCGGCCTTGGAATCGCAATTCTTTCCACCAACAAAGGTGTGATCACTGACAAAGAAGCTCGTAAGCTTCAGGTTGGCGGCGAAGTATTGGCATTCGTTTGGTAGGCACAGCCCGAGTTTAGTTGAGGGATGCTGATAAAGTTGAGAATACCTTGATAAAGCAGGGGTTTTCATATAGATTATCAACTGAAAACAGAGAGGGATGTTCCCTCTCCGACAATTTAAGTAAGGAGGACAAACATATGTCTCGTATCGGTAGACTGCCAGTAGTAATTCCTGCAGGCGTAGAAGTAAAAGTCGCTGAAGGAAACGTGGTAACCGTAAAAGGACCAAAAGGAACACTTGAAAGAGCGCTTCCGACAGAAATGGATATCAAAGTTGAAGATGGTCATGTAGTAGTTGCAAGACCAAACGACTTAAAGAAAATGAAATCTTTACACGGCTTAACAAGAAGCCTCATCCACAACATGGTTGTTGGTGTAAACGAAGGCTATACAAAGACCCTCGAAGTTAACGGTGTAGGTTATAAAGCAGCTAAGCAGGGCAAGAAGCTCGTTCTTTCCCTTGGATATTCTCACCCGGTAGAAATGGAAGATCCGGAAGGTCTGGAATCCAAAGTAGACGGAAACAAGATTATCATTTCCGGTATCAGCAAAGAAAAAGTTGGCCAGTATGCGGCTGAAATCAGAGATAAGAGAAGACCTGAGCCATATAAGGGCAAAGGTATCAAGTATGCTGATGAAGTAATCAGACGCAAAGTTGGTAAGACTGGTAAGAAATAAATAAGGAGAGTGAGAAAATGATTAAGAAAGCATCCAGGGCGGAAATTCGTCAGAAAAAGCATAGAAGATTACGTCATCATTTAAACGGAACTGCTGCAGCTCCTCGTTTGGCTGTATTCCGTTCCAATAAGCATATGTATGCACAGATCATTGATGACAGCGAAGGCAAGACTTTAGTATCAGCTTCTACTCTTCAGAAAGATGTAAAGGCTGAACTTACAAACACCGATGATGTTGCTGCAGCAGCATATCTGGGAACAGTAATCGGCAAAAAAGCGCTCGAAGCAGGCATTGAGCAGGTTGTATTTGACAGAGGCGGTTATATCTACCACGGAAAAGTCAAAGCACTGGCAGACGCAGCAAGAGAAGCTGGACTGAAATTCTAAAAGGGAGGAGCAGAACACATGAAACGTAATCTTATTGATGCTAGTCAGTTAGAATTAGAAGATAAAGTAGTATCAATCAAGCGTGTTACCAAGGTTGTTAAAGGTGGTCGTAACTTCCGTTTCACAGCTTTAGTTGTTGTAGGTGACGGCAACGGACACGTTGGTGCAGGTTTAGGTAAAGCAGCCGAAATTCCTGAAGCAATCCGCAAAGGAAAAGAGGACGCAATGAAGAAATTAGTTACCGTAGCAAGAGATGAGAATGGTTCTATTACTCATGACTTCGTAGGCAAATTCGGAAGCGCAGAAATGCTTCTGAAGAGAGCTCCGGAAGGTACCGGTGTTATCGCCGGAGGTCCGGCCCGTGCCGTAATCGAACTTGCAGGTATCAAGAACATCCGTACCAAATGTATGGGATCCAGAAACAAACAGAACGTAGTTCTGGCAACCATCGAAGGTTTAAGTCAGTTAAAAACTCCGGAAGAAGTTGCAAAGCTTCGCGGAAAATCTGTTGATGAGATTCTGGCGTAAGGAGGAGAATAAAAATGGCAGGTACATTAAAAGTTACATTAGTAAAATCTCCGATTGGCGCAGTTCCGAAACACAAAAAGACTGTTGTAGCTATGGGACTTACCAAAATGCACAAAACAGTTGAAATGCCGGATAATGCGGCAACCAGAGGTATGATTCAGCAGGTACAGCACCTGGTAAAAGTAGAAGAAGCGTAAGTTACGCCTTCTTCTACCTAAAAAACAAAGTTAATCGAGATTGAATAATTAAAGGAGGTGCCAAACATGGATTTATCAAACTTAAGACCAGCAGAAGGTTCTAAGCACAGCGATAATTTCAGAAGAGGCCGCGGACATGGTTCAGGAAACGGCAAGACAGCCGGTAAAGGACACAAAGGACAGTTAGCTCGTTCCGGACACAAGAAACCGGGATTCGAAGGTGGACAGATGCCTTTATACAGACGTCTTCCTAAGAGAGGTTTCACAAACAGAAACTCCAAAGAAATCATTGCAATCAATGTTGATGTTCTGAATCGTTTTGAAGACGGTGCAGAAGTTACTGTTGAAAGCTTACTGGAGAGTCGCGCAATTTCCAAAGCTGGTGACGGCGTTAAAATTCTTGGAAACGGTGAACTTACCAAGAAACTGAATGTTAAAGTAAACGCTGTCAGCGAGACCGCTAAAGCCAAAATCGAAGCTGCAGGTGGTACAGTAGAGGTGATTTAATGTTTGAAACTCTTAAAAATGTTTTTAGAGTAAAAGAGATGCGCCGCAAGCTTCTCTATGTACTTTGGATGATCCTGGTCATCCGTATTGGTTCCCAGCTTCCGATTCCGGGAGTGGACAGTGACGTTTTTAAAGAGTGGTTTCAGAGCAATACCGGTGACGCATTTAATTTCTTTGATGCGTTTACCGGTGGTTCCTTTGAAAGCATGTCTATTTTTGCGTTGAATATCACTCCATACATTACTTCTTCCATTATCATTCAGCTTCTTACCATTGCAATTCCGGCTCTGGAAGAGATGCAGAGAGATGGCGAAGAGGGAAGAAAGAAGCTTACAGCGATCACCCGTTATGTAACGGTTGGTCTTGCTTTGTTCGAGTCTACAGCAATGACAATTGGATTCAGCCGCAGCAGAGTCATTCCGAATATGAACTTCGGAAAAGGAATTGTAGTAGTGGCTTGTTTAACAGCCGGTTCTGCGATGCTGATGTGGATTGGTGAACGCATTACGGAAAAGGGCATTGGAAATGGTATTTCTATTGTTCTCTGCGTAAATATTGTTTCCAGAATTCCAAGTGATCTGGGCTTATTGTATGAGAACTTTGTAAAGAATAAAACGATTGCAAAAGGCATGCTGGCAGCACTGATCATTGTAGCTATCATGCTTGTGGTTGTTGTGTTTGTATTGATCCTGAACGGTGCCGAGAGAAGAATTCCGGTACAGTATTCCAAGAAGATGGTGGGAAGAAAGCTGATGGGCGGCCAGAGCACCAATATTCCATTAAAAGTCAATACAGCAGGCGTTATTCCGATTATTTTCGCATCTTCTATTATGTCATTCCCGGGTATCATTGCCCAGTTTGCAGGCAAGGCCAACGGAACAGGCATCGGAAGCGAAATTTTAAGAGGATTAAGCTCCAATAACTGGTGCAATCCTTCTCAGCTCAAGTATTCCTGGGGATTATTACTTTACATTGTATTATGTATTTTCTTTGCTTATTTCTATACATCCATCACTTTCAATCCATTGGAGGTTGCGGACAATATTAAGAAGCAGGGTGGTTTCATTCCTGGTATCCGTCCGGGAAAACCTACGTCAGACTATTTGACGAAAATCTTAAATTATATTATATTTATAGGTGTAATAGGGCTGATTATTGTGGCTGTTATTCCGTTTTTCTTTAACGGAGTATTTGGGGCAAATGTTTCCTTCGGCGGGACTTCCATCATCATTGTTGTTGGTGTTATTCTTGAGACTGTGAAACAGATTGAATCCCAGATGCTTGTCCGCAATTATAAGGGCTTCTTGAACAATTAAAAATGAAGGTTGTGGTACGCAAGTGCCGCAGCCTTGATTTGCTTACACTTAAGCCATGCAGCAGATATCAAAGGCAGATGTGTCGGGTTTACACATAAGCATCTGTATCTGACAGACGTATGCCTAAGCGTGATTGGGCGAAGCGGAATCACGCCGCATGGCTTCTGTAAAGCCACAAGAAAAAGATACGGAGGGTATTAGTATGAGAATCATTATGTTGGGTGCACCAGGTGCAGGCAAAGGTACACAGGCAAAGAAAATCGCTGAGAAATACGGTATTCCGCACATCTCTACAGGCGATATTTTCCGTGCAAACATCAAAAACGGCACAGAACTGGGCAAAAAAGCAAAAACTTACATGGATCAGGGACTTCTTGTTCCGGATGAACTGACATGCGATCTGGTTGTAGACAGAATTCAGCAGCCGGATGCACAGAAAGGTTATGTATTGGATGGTTTCCCGAGAACAATTCCTCAGGCGGAATGTTTGACGGAGGCACTGAACAAATTAGACAGTAAGATTGATTATGCCATTGACGTAGATGTGCCGGATGAAAACATCGTAAACCGTATGTCCGGAAGACGTGCATGCTTAAAATGCGGCGCTACGTATCATATCGTTTATGCAGCTCCTAAGACAGAGGGCGTATGTGATACCTGCGGAGAGGGTCTTGTTCTTCGTGACGATGACAAGCCGGAAACCGTAAGCAAACGTCTGAAAGTATATCATGACCAGACCCAGCCGCTGATTGACTATTATACAGGGCAGGGAGTTCTGAAGACTGTTGACGGTACTAAGAACCTGGAAGAAGTATTCCAGGAAATCGTGGCAATCTTGGGAGAATAAAGAATGTCAGTTTCTATCAAGTCAGAACATGAAATAGCACTTATGAGGGAGGCAGGCCATCTTCTGGAAAAGGTTCATGATGATCTTGCCGCCTATATTAAACCGGGAATCAGCACCAAGGAGCTGGATCGTATCGGTGAAGAAATGATCCGTTCCCTTGGCTGTATTCCCAACTTTTTGAATTACCAGGGCTTTCCAGGCTCCTTCTGCATCAGTCTGAATGATGAGGTGGTGCACGGAATTCCTTCCGAGAAAAAAATCATCCAGGAAGGCGATCTGGTGAAGATCGATGCCGGATTGATTTATAAAGGTTATCATTCGGATGCGGCCCGTACTTATGCGGTAGGTGAAGTTGCTCCAGAGGCTAAGCAGCTTATGGAGGTTACAAAGCAATGCTTTTTTGAGGGCATTAAATTCGCTAAGGCCGGGAATCATCTGAATGATATTTCAAAGGCAATCGGCGCATATGCTGCCAAATACCGCTATGGTATCGTGCGTGACCTTGTGGGGCACGGAATCGGAACGCATCTTCATGAAGATCCCCAGATTCCTAATTTTCCGCAGAAGCGCAGAGGAATCAAATTGATGCCTGGTATGACGCTGGCCATAGAGCCGATGATCAACCTTGGCCGGGCTGATGTAGCATGGGAGGATGATGACTGGACAGTAGTTACCATGGACGGGTCTCTGTCCGCTCATTACGAGAACACTATCCTGATCACGGATGGTGAACCGGAGATTCTGACTCTCACCAAGTAACAGAAGGAAGACACAGGAGGTTTAATATGTCTAAAGCAGATGTGATTGAGGTGGAAGGCACTGTATTGGAGAAACTGCCTAACGCAATGTTTAAAGTAGAACTTGAAAATAAACATGTTGTGTTGGCTCATATCAGTGGAAAACTGCGTATGAATTTCATCCGTATCCTTCCAGGAGATAAAGTTACCATTGAACTTTCTCCATATGATTTGTCTAAAGGCAGAATTATCTGGCGAGATAAATAATAAAACAACAGAGGCCCGGTTACCCGGGCCTTTATGTGGTATATAGAAAAACTCCGGGCTCATAAATGAGTGACCGGAGTTTAGGTCTATTTATTCTGAAGCTGCTGAAACATTCTTGCAAGAACAATGACCGCAGCAATTGCCAGAATGAATTCGGCCAGGGGCTGGGCATAAGCCAGTCCATAGAGCGGGAAGAAATGATTCAACAGGATGATCGCTGGTATTTCCAGTACAATTTTTCTGAGGATAGCAAAAACCAGTGATTTTTTTCCCATTCCGCAGGCCTGGAACACGCCCACTGCCAGGAAATCCATGCAGAGGAACGGAAGAGTCAGGCAAAGTCCGCGCAGGAAGCGGCTGCCATAAGCAATGATGGCTTCGTTGTTCATAAACAGGGCAATCAGTTTTCCGGCACCAAGGTAGTAAATACCTGTGATCACAACCAGTACGGAAAGGGAAAGCTTTGCAGTAAAGAAAATAGTGTCCTTCATACGTTGACGGTTTCCGCTGGCATAGTTATAGCTTACAAGAGGCATGATACCCTGAGACATACCTAGAGTAACCTGCAAAGGAACCATATTGATCTTCTGGGAAATTCCCATTGCGGCCACAGCATCGGATCCGAAAGAGGAGGTGAAGTTGTTGAGAACCGTCATACCGGTGACATTCAAAAGATTCTGAATGGAAGCCGGGATTCCAACGGCGCATACACCAAGCACAATGGATTTGCTGAAGCCGAACATTTTGGGGTTGATACACACGAACGTTTTTCCTTTTTTTACAATGATTAGCACAAAAAAGTAAAGACATGCCGCGCAATTGGAGAGGAAGGTAGCCAGTCCGGCACCTGCAGCTCCCATATTCAGCCCCCACGGCATTATAAAAATCGGATCCAGAAAGATGTTCAGCAGGCACCCGCTCATGGTTCCCACACTGGCATGGAAGGAAGAACCTTCTGCCCGCACCAGATATGCCATGACAACATTCAGGATTGCAGGAGCAGCACCGCAGCTTACGGTCCACTTCAGATATTCCCCTGTTGCTGCTGCAGTTTCCGGATTTGCTCCAAGGACTCCAAGAAGGGGCTGACTGAATAAAGTGTAAAATAGTGAGAAGAGCAGCCCGCAGATCAGAGAACAGTAGAATCCAAAGGCAGAACTTTTATATACGGTATCATAGTCCTTCTGGCCCAGTGCACGGCTCATCATACTGGAACTCCCTACGCCAAACAGGTTGTTGACAGCATTAAAGGCCAGCAGTACCGGTGCAGCCAGAGTCACGGCGGCATTCTGAACCGGGTCATTGATCATTCCGACAAAATAGGTATCTGCCAGGTTATAAATTACCATAACAAGAGAACTAATCACCGTAGGAACAGCCAGAGTCATAACGGCTTTCGGAATCGGCATCTGCTCAAATAATACCGTTTTTTGCACATCATTTGTATTTTTTCCCAAATAAAACTCCCCCATTCATTTGTACTTATTTGTTGTTATCCATATAATACGTAACATAAAATTTAAGAAGCGGATGTTTTATGTCCGCTTCACAAGAGGTATTATAACACGTATTTCAGGAGAAAACCATACATAGGAGAAGAAAAAACACGGATAGGAGAATACAAGAAACGAAATAAAAATTCTGAAAATAATAGGAAATCCGGTAAAAAAATACTTGCTTTTTCATGATGAATATGATAATATCCTAACAAAGAAAAGGGAGTAGCGGCCATTCACTTGAAACCGAGAATGTGTTTTGGGAAATGGTACATATATGCGTCAGTACGATATCCGGGAACGGGTATCCGCGATATGAGATAATCTGCAAGACTTTTATTTTGAGACAGAAGTTATCTGTCTGGAATAAAAGTCTTTTTCTTTTCTTAGGATAAATGATTTCAACGCTGCATTATCGGAATCCCTTTTACCATGGAAAAGGAATCCCGGTAAAGAAGTTAAAATGAAGGAGGTCAAAATGACAGAATTTGACGAAATGAGCAAACGTTCATCAAGAAAAAGAGTAAAGATGCCAAAAGCCGGAAAACATGCAAAGAAAATAGGTGTGATCGTGGCCGGCGCAGCAGTGATCGGAGTTCTGGCTACTGACTGTACATATCAGATACAGGAGCAGGAACAGGCAGTACTCACTACTTTCGGAGTACCCAAGGCCGTTCCGGAAACGGGACTTCATTTCAAAATTCCGTTTATTCAAAAGGTTGATAAAGTGAATACAACAATACAGGGATTTCCTATTGGATATTTGGAAACGACAAATGATACGGTAGAGCATGAAGGAATCATGATCACTTCAGATTATAATTTTATTGATGTAGATTTCTTCGTTGAGTACCGGATCGATGATCCTGTCAAATATTTATATACTTCACAGGAACCGGAAAGTATCCTTAAGAATATTTCCCAGAGCTGCATCCGTACAGTAATCGCAAGCTACAGTGTGGATGATGTGCTTACTACCGGTAAGAGTGAAATTCAGAGTAAGATCAAAGAAATGATCATGAAAAAAATTGAAGAACAGGACATTGGAATACAGCTTGTGAATATTACCATCCAGGATTCCGAGCCTCCGACACAGGATGTCATGCGTGCATTCAAAGCGGTTGAAACAGCCAAACAGGGCAAGGAAACGGCCCTCAACAATGCGAACAAATACCGCAATGAAAAACTTCCGGAGGCAGAAGCAAAGGCCGACCAGATCATTCAGGATGCCGAGGCAGAAAAGCAGGTGCGGATCAACGAGGCAGAGGCTGAGGTTGCAAGATTCAACGCTATGTATGAAGAATACATCAAGAATCCCGCGGTTACCAAACAAAGAATGTTCTATGAAACAATGGAGGATGTTCTGCCGGAAATGAAAATTATTGTTGACAATGGAAGCGGCATACAGAAAGTCCTTCCAATAGAGTCCTTCGTAGACACGTCAGGGAGCAATGAAAATATGGATGCTGCCGGCAGCGAAGAAACAGAAAGTAGTTCCGAATCTTAGATGTATGAATCAGATTGAGAAAGAATCCGCTCATAAATAAGGACTCTGGTTTTTATAAAATGGCAAGAGCAATCATAACGCTTGAAAGGTATGGTACATAATATGAAAAAAAGAAGCATTCTTACTATAATAATAGGTGTCGTAGCAATCGCAGCCGCCTCCATGTCTGTGACAGTCACCGCACAGGATGAATACAAGCTGATCCGCCAGTTCGGTAAAGTAAAGCGGGTTATCAGTTCTCCGGGAATCAGCCTGAAGGTGCCTTTGATCGAAACGGCGGTCACCCTGCCAAAGCAGACCCTGCTGTATGATCTGTCTCCGTCCGATGTCATTACCCGTGACAAAAAGACGATGATCAGCGACAGTTATGTCTTATGGAAAATTGAAGATCCGCTGAAATTTGCCCAGACATTAAATTCTTCCATAGAAAGCGGAGAAAGCCGAATCAATACGGCTGTTTACAATGCTACCAAAAATGCAATCAGCAGCATGAACCAGGATGAAGTAATCACCAGCCGTGACGGCGAATTGTCTGCAATGGTAATGGAAGCCGTCGGAAGCAGCATGACCCAGTACGGAATTACCCTCCTGGAGTTTGAGACCAAGCAGCTTGATCTGCCGGATGATAACAAGGAAGCGGTTTACGAGCGAATGATATCCGAACGTGACAACATCGCAGCTACCTACACCGCAGAAGGCAGCTCCGAAGCAAAAGTCATCCGCAACACCACAGACAAAGAAATCGCCATCCAGATTTCCGAAGCCGAGAAACAGGCCGAAATCCTCAAAGCCGAAGGCGAACAGGAATACATGAAAATTCTTGCCCAGGCCTATGGTGAGGAAGAGCGCAGCGAATTCTATTCCTTCGTCCGCAGCCTCGACGCTCTCAAAAAATCCATGACCGGAAACAACAAAACTATCATCCTCCCCGCCGATTCCCCCATCGCCCAAATCTTCCAGGGAGAATCCTAACTCCCCTACAAAAGCCCCTGCATCCGCAGGGGCTTTTGCTCCCCTCGCCACTGCTTCAAAGCAACCTTCTATTTATCGTCATATCCCCAACACGCTCTAGTACAGTGAATAATAAATAACCAGCCATATCACTTGCCTGATTTTTCATCTGCTGCGTTGGTCTACACTCCGTTGCGGTCTGCGCTAAACGTGTGCCACTGGCACACAGCGCCGTCAATCGCCGTAGCCACCGCTACGCCTCATTCCTCCGCCTTGCATATGAAGAAATCATTCTGCGTGATATAGCCAATCATTTATTTTTTCACTGTACTAGTAAATCCGCCTCATATCTATCCCTCTTAAGCAACACTCGGCGGCGGGGTTTTTAGTATCCGCCTCATATCCTACATCACTCCACAACAAAAGGCGGCGGGGTTTAAAAAAAGCGTGAAGGGTGTGCAGAGGGTCCGGCAAGACGGACCCTTTGCGGTTTTCCTTAGGTTCCCAACCTAAAAAAAATTCTAAAAATTATAAAAAAACGCTTGCATTTTGTTATCCCCAATGCTAAACTATAATGCGAACGCGTCTTATACCTAAAATAAGTGCGTCCATAACTGCAGAGCGGACATCGTACCCAATGGGGATTGCGAATATCCGTTAAGTCTCTATACTACGGAAGGAGGATTTCCAGTGAAAGTAAGATCATCTGTAAAGCCGATCTGCGAAAAATGCAAGATCATCAAAAGAAAAGGATCTATCAGAGTAATCTGTGAAAATCCAAAACACAAACAGCGTCAGGGTTAATGCCACAGACAGTTTGTGAAACGTGCGGCTGCAGTAGGAAACACCCGGATGGGTTGTTCCAACTGTTTTTTATAATTTTTTTCAGAAAAAATTAAAGCATGTATTGCCTAATACCGAGGGCAACGCCGGTCACTGTGACCGCATCAATTCGGAAAGGCCGCCTTACGCCAAAAGCGGCTGGGTGTTTTACCGAGGCACCCCAATTAGGAACTTATATAATCGAAAGCAGCGGACAGATGCACCCCATTTCACCTTGTACATAAGTGCAAGTGGTGTACAGGACGTGAGACTTTCAGGAAAGAAAATGGAGGAATCAGTACATGGCTCGTATAGCTGGTATCGACTTACCAAGAGAAAAACGTATCGAAATCGGTCTTACCTACATCTATGGAATCGGAAGACCAAGCGCAGACAAAATCCTTGCGCAGGCAGAAGTAAATCCTGACACACGTGTCAGAGACTTAACAGACGATGAAGTGAAGAGAATCAGTGCTGTCATTGATGAGACAATGATGGTAGAAGGTGACCTTCGCCGTGAAATCGCCATGAACATTAAGAGACTGCAGGAAATCGGATGCTACAGAGGAATCCGTCATCGTAAAGGACTTCCTGTTCGCGGCCAGAAGACCAAGACAAACGCAAGAACACGTAAAGGCCCGAAGAGAACTGTAGCTAATAAGAAGAAATAATTCGTAGCTGATAAATTTTGATAAACAAGGAAAGCGTAGGTTAGTTTTAAAATGGCAAAAGCAACCAAAAAAGTGACGACAAAACGTCGTGTCAAGAAAAACGTTGAACACGGACAGGCACATATCCAGTCTTCTTTTAACAATACAATTGTTACTCTGACTGACAATGAAGGAAATGCTCTTTCCTGGGCAAGTGCCGGCGGTCTGGGATTTAGAGGTTCAAGGAAATCTACCCCTTATGCAGCACAGATGGCAGCAGAGACTGCGACCAAAGCTGCTTTGATTCATGGTTTAAAAACTGTTGACGTTATGGTAAAAGGACCAGGCTCCGGACGTGAAGCTGCAATCCGTGCCCTTCAGGCATGCGGTCTTGAAGTAACCAGCATCCGTGACGTAACACCGGTACCACACAACGGTTGTCGTCCACCAAAACGTAGAAGAGTCTGATTTGAGGAGGTAGCATAAGATGGCAGTAGATAGAACCCCTGTTCTGAAAAGATGCAGATCCCTTGGCCTGGATCCGATTTATTTAGGAATTGACAAAAAGTCCACAAGACAGTTAAAACGTGCAAACAGAAAAGTATCTGAGTACGGTTTACAGTTAAGAGAAAAACAGAAAGCAAAATTCATCTACGGAGTACTGGAAAAACCTTTCCGTAACTACTACAAGAAAGCTGACAGAATGGCTGGCCAGACTGGTGAGAACCTGATGGTTATGCTGGAGAGCAGACTTGACAATGTAGTTTTCCGTATGGGATTTGCAAGAACAAGAAAAGAAGCTCGTCAGATCGTTGACCACAAGCATGTACTTGTAAACGGCAAATGTGTAAACATTCCGTCTTACCTTGTAAAAGCCGGCGATACAATTGAAATCAAAGAAAAATGCAAAGGTTCTGAAAGATACAAAGGAATTCTGGAAGTAACAGCAGGCAGACTGGTTCCGGAATGGCTGGATGTAAATCAGGAAGCATTAAGCGGAACTGTTAAGGAACTTCCTCGCAGAGAAGCAATTGATGTTCCTGTAAACGAGATGTTAATCGTCGAGTTGTACTCCAAATAATCCTTAAATAAAGGAAGTATTCAAACCCTCAAACGTAGACAAACCCAGAAGGAGGGAACCTTATAGTGTTTGATTTTAATAAACCAAAAATCGAAATTACCGAGATATCCGAAGATAAGAAATTCGGCAGATTCGTTGTAGAGCCTCTGGAAAGAGGTTACGGAACTACACTTGGCAACTCTCTGAGAAGAATCATGCTGTCCTCCCTGCCGGGAGCAGCGGTAAGCCAGGTGAAGATTGATGGCGTTCTTCATGAATTCAGCCCGATTCCGGGTGTGAAGGAAGACGTTACCGAAATTATCATGAATCTGAAGAGTCTTGCGATTAAGAATACCAGCAGCGACAACGAGCCAAAGACCGCATACATTGAGTGTGAAGGAAAAGGTGTAGTAACAGCAGCAGATATTCAGGCAGACCAGGATATCGAGATCATGAATCCGGATCAGGTAATCGCTACCCTCAACGGCGGCAAGGATTGCAGACTTGCAATGGAGCTGACCATTACAAAGGGACGCGGATACGTGAGTGCGGATAAAGGCAAATCAGAAGATATGCCGATCGGTGTGATCGCAGTAGATGCGATCTACACTCCGGTAGACAGAGTCAACATGATTGTAGAAAATACGCGTGTTGGACAGGTGACCGATTTCGATAAGCTGACTCTGGATGTTTATACCAATGGTACATTAGATCCGGACGAGGCAGTAAGCCTTGCAGCAAAAGTATTAAGCGAGCATTTAAGCTTGTTCATTGACCTTTCCGAAAATGCCAAGACTGCAGAAGTCATGATCGAGAAAGAAGACAATGAGAAAGAAAAAGTTCTGGAAATGAGCATTGATGAGCTTGAGCTGTCTGTTCGTTCCTACAACTGCTTGAAGAGAGCCGGTATTAATACTGTTGAAGAATTATGCAATAAGACTTCTGACGACATGATGAAGGTTCGTAATCTGGGCCGTAAATCACTGGAAGAAGTTCTTGCAAAGCTCAAAGAACTGGGCTTGCAGTTACAGCCTACAGAAGAATAAGCTTCTGCAGGAGTCCGTCCGTTCTTTCTCGAAGAGAGCACGGAGCACTACAGATTATAAGTGGGGAATGCCAAAGCAGCAGGCCAGTAAGACCGAACAAGCATGACCTGTTGTCCCACAGATGGAGGAAAATAAAATGGCAAAATATAGAAAATTAAGCAGAACATCTGATCAGAGAAAAGCATTACTGAGAAATCAGGTAACAAACCTGCTGTATCATGGAAAAATCGTTACAACTGAGCAGAAAGCCAAAGAAATCCGTAAAATTGCGGAAGGCATGATCGCTATGGCAGTTCGCGAAAAAGATAACTTCGAAACCGTTACTGTTACTGCAAAAGTCGCTCGTAAAGATGCCGAAGGCAAGAGAGTAAAAGAAGTAGTAGACGGCAAGAAGAAAACCGTATACGATGAAGTTCAGAAAGAAATCACCAAAGATGCTCCTTCCAGACTTCATGCACGCCGTCAGATGATGAAAGTTTTCTACCCGGTAAAAGAAGTTCCTGCAAAGGGTGCCGGCAAAAAGAAAAACACCAAAGACATTGATATGGTTAAGAAGATGTTCGAAGAGATTGCTCCGAAATACACCAACCGCAATGGTGGTTATACCAGAATCGTTAAGATTGGACCGCGTAAGGGCGATGGAGCTATGGAAGTATTAATCGAATTAGTATAATTCCATATCATACTGCAGGTTGTCTGTTTTACTGAAAGTATATAGGACAGGATGCACAGATAGAGATGAAAAACAGGGATACTCACAGGAGAGTGGGTGTCCCTTTTTTTGTTACTATAGGAGGCTCCGGCGGAGATCCCTTTTCGTATGCTGATTTTGCGGGAGGCTTGTATAGAATCCTGTGAACGTGTACAAAAATACCGCCCACAAACAATGCCACATCTTGTCGAATCATATCAGAGTATATTATATTGAAAAATATGCCGCGCAGGGCAGAAAAAAGAAATATACAAACCGAGAAATACCGGAATTTTGCGGGGGGGGGTATGAGAGAATGAACGAATTGATGATAGCAGTCTGTGATGATGAAGCGGAAGATGCCAATGCATTAAGAAACCTGGTGCAGCAGGCACTGCCTAAGGCAGAAATCAGGACTTACGCATCCGGACAATCGCTTCTGAAGCTTATTGAGTCTAAAGGAAATCCGTTCCATGCAATTTTTTTAGATATTCATATGCCGGGGAAGAGTGGTATCGAGACTGCAGAAGAAATCAGAAAATGGGACAGGATGGTTCCGATCATTTTTGTAAGCTGCAGTGACAATTATTATAGAGAAGCATTTGATGTATTCGCCTATCAGTATTTGCTTAAGCCGGTTGATCAGCGAGATGTGGAAAGCGTACTGAGTTTGCTGACGGAATTTTGGGAAAGGGACGAGGAACCTACGATTCATTTTCGTTACCGTGCGCAGATTTACGCTGTCCGCCACAAACAGGTGCGGTACATATCCAGCAGCCTTCATACGGTAATTTTCCATTTGACAGATGGAAGGAATGTGCATTGCAGGGGAAAGCTGAACGATTTTACGGAACAATTGAGAGATAGCTCCTTTGTCCGCTGTCATCAGAGTTTTTTTGTGAACATGGATGCTGTTACGGGGATGAAAACAGACAGTTTCACATTGGACGATATCATCATTCCCATATCCAGGTCTTTTGCAAAAGAAGTGCAGGAATCTTATACACAGTATCTGGAGAAGAAAAAAATAAAGTAGATGCAGAACCGCAGGTGCAAAAAAGCATACTGCGGTTTTTCCGTAAAAGAAATCAGCAAAGAGAAGCTCTTTTCTTATTTAAGGAGGTTGATTATTCATGGAAATTAGCGTAAAATCGAACTATACAATCATTTGATAAGAAAAATATTCAGAAGTGAGGATTTATCATGACACACAGCGGAAAAGTGCAGAAAAAGAGGAACAGAAGAGTTTGGCTGCGCAGAGGATTGGTTGCAGCGGAACTGTTGGTTCTGATATTGCTTGTCGGAGCTGCATGGCTGTTTTATAATAATGCCAAGAAGAAACAATCCGTAACGGAATTCTCCTGGGATGATTATTGTACAATGGTACATGCACTCGGAGGTCTGGATGATAAAACCTATCTGAACTGTAAAGAAGGTTTTGAATACTATTATGACAAAGGTGCACGCCTGTTTGAAGTGGATCTGGTCAAGACCGCAGATGGTGTATGGGTCTGCCGCCATGACTGGGAAAAGTCCATGGGACAGTGGGAGGATGACGGGAAGAAGGTTCTGATGGCCGATGCTTTTAAAGGGACAGCGCTTTACGAGAAGTATACGCCATTGACTCTGGAAGCTTTGTTTGAACTTCTCAGGAAGTATCCGGATGCCTATGTGTTGATTGACTGTAAAGAATACTCGACCAGAGATTATGAAAATACACTGGCAGATTATAAAGCATATGCGGAAATCGCCAGGGCAGGCGGCGATGAATCCGTACTGAAGCAGTTGATTCCTGAGCTTTATAATCAAAAAATGTATAAGGCAGCAGAGAAGGTATACCACTTTCCATCCTATATTTATTCACTCTGGAAGGAATATTCCACAAAGCAATTGAAGAAAATAGCAGCATACTGCAAAGAGACCGGAATTCCTGCAGTGAGCATCAGTTCTGAGTATTGGACAGAAGAGATACAGGAAATGTTTGACGAACAGAAAATTAAAGTGTATATTTATACGGTCAATGATGCAAAAAAAGCAAAGAAATACTTGAAAGCCGGAGCAGCAGGGATATGCACGGATACTCTTCTGGATGAGGAGTTGAAGAGTAAATAATAGATTCGCATGGCGTACATTGTGCGGCTAAGTATGAGCGAAGAAGGACTAGAGAACATGAAGATAAGAAGACTTATAGCTATTTGGGCAGCCAAGGCGGCTGGTTTTGCCTGTAAGAAGCTGGGACGTCAGGGTGTTACCTGGGCAGGCAAGATTGCCCTGAGGATATATCCGCCTATTCTTAAGGAGCTGTCCGGTGAAATCCGGAAAAAGACGTTTGTAGTCTGTGGTACCAACGGCAAAACGACTACGAACAACATGCTTTGTGCAGCTCTGGAAGCAGAGGGGCAGAAGGTTGTATGTAATCATACAGGCTCTAATATGATTAACGGCGTAGTTGCTGCGTATGTGCTGGCAGCTAAGCTAAATGGACATATTGATGCAGATTATGCCTGTATTGAAGCAGATGAGGCATCTACACGTTATATTTTTCCGGCGATTCGTCCGGACTATATGGTAATGACAAATCTTTTCCGTGATCAGCTTGACCGTTACGGTGAGATTGATATTACTATGAATATTCTGGAGGAGATGATCCGCAAGGTTCCGAAAATGCAGGTGATCGTCAATGGGGATGACGCACTTTCCGCTTACCTTGCCATGGACAGCGGCAATCCTTATGTGGCATACGGTATCAGCAGGCAGGTTATGAAAAATGAGACGAATGAGATACGCGAGGGAAGATTCTGTAAATGCTGCGGAGGGCGGCTGTCCTATCGTTTTTACCACTACAGCCAGCTTGGCGATTATGAGTGTCCGGAGTGTGGATTTAAGCGGCCGGTGCTTGATTTTGACGCTTATGATGTGAAGGTGGGGGACAGGCTTTCTTTCCGGGTGGAAGACAAGCTGATTGCTGCCAACTATAAAGGTTTTTATAATGTTTATAATATTCTGGCTGCGTATGCAGGAGTACGGAGTGCCGGATTTTCCGGAGAGCATTTTAATGAGATGCTGAAAAAATTTAATCCGGAAAATGGCAGAATGGAGCAGTTCCGTATTCAGGGTACAGGTATTGTTTTGAACCTGGCGAAAAATCCTGCAGGTTTTAACCAGAATATCACAGCGGTGATGCAGGACCCGGCTCCGAAAGACGTAATCATTGCCATTAATGACAATGCACAGGATGGCATTGATATTTCCTGGCTATGGGATGTGGATTTTGACCGTTTTCGGGAAGAGAGCATTCATTCTATTACGGTGAGCGGTATCCGGTGTCAGGATATGCGTCTGCGTTTGAAATATGTAGATATTCCTTCCGAACTGGAGGCTGATGTGGAGAAAGCCATCCGCAGCCGTATCGAAGATGGTGTCGGTAATCTCTATGTACTTGTAAACTATACGGCGCTTTACGGCACCAGAAATATACTGAAGAGGCTGGAGGGGGAATTGAAATGAAAATCACCATAGGTCATTTATATCCGGATCTCCTGAATCTTTACGGTGACCGCGGCAATATCCAGTGCCTGATGAGAAGGTGCCAGTGGAGGGGGATCGAGGCAGAAACCATTGCCTTTGAACTGAATGATACGATTGATTTTTCGAAACTCGACATTGTGCTTCTGGGAGGCGGTTCCGACAGGGAGCAGATGCTGGTGTGTGAGAAATTGAAGGAAATCAGGAAGGATTTCAGGGATTACGTTGAAGATAATGGTGTTGTCATTGCCATTTGCGGAGGATATCAGCTTCTGGGCAGTTATTACAAGACAGATCAGGGGATCATTACGGGACTCGAGCTGGTTGATATGTATACGGAACAGGGAGAAGGACGTCTGATCAGTAATATTATTCTGAAAAGTGACTTGTTTGATATGCCGATTGTGGGATTTGAGAACCATGGCGGAAGAACCTGTATTAATCAGTGCAGGCCTTTGGGAAAAGTCCTTTATGGTTCCGGAAATGATGGAAAAACAGGCTATGAAGGTGTTGTTTATAAAAATGTCATTGGAACTTATCTCCATGGCCCGCTGCTGCCGAAGAACCCGCAGCTTGCGGATTGGCTGATCTCCCGTGCTCTGAAGAAAAAATATGGGGAGGAAGCGGAGCTGAGCCCGCTGGATGACAGTCAGGAGAAAGAGGCCAATGGATATATCTGTCAGAGATTCCTGAAATAACACTTGCATTCAAGGATATGTGAATGTATAATGACGATATACCTTACGGGTATATATCTATAAAAAATGATGAAAATAAAAAATAAGAATGATGGAATTGAAAGGAGTTATAATTATGCAGAAATATGTATGCGAGCCATGCGGCTATGAATATGATCCAGAGGTGGGGGATCCGGATAACGGTATTGAACCGGGAACCGCTTTCGAAGACCTTCCGGAGGATTGGGTGTGCCCGATCTGCGGCATGGGTAAGGAGGAGTTCGTACCGGCAGAATAAAGGCTGGTTACAAAGGTGTCGAAAGCGAATCAGCTTTTGACACCTTTCTTTTTCAAATGGGGAACGATTGGAAGGAACAGGGAGAGAATAAGGGGTAAGATATGGCAAAATCGCATAATCAGAAAGCTAAGATTTTATTTTTGGCACAGATGCTGCGCGAATCTGGGGAGAATCGCGTACTTTCCATGCAGGACATTCTTGCAGGCCTGCAGGAATATGGAATACAGGCGGAACGCAAGAGTATTTATGATGATCTTGAGGCGCTTCGCGACTTTGGTATGGATGTCAGGTTTAAGAGGGGAAGGCCGGGAGGATACTATCTGGCCGGACAGACTGTACCGGATCGGGGAGAAAGCCAGAACAACAGTCCGAAGCAGGAGGAAGCTGCTCCTGTACAGGAAACGATGGAGACAGAGGTGCACCTGGAAGAGAAAAAGCCAGAATTGACTTCCGGGGAGAAAGACTATGCGGCTGAACCTGCGGGAGAGTCAGAGGGCGTCGGAAGAGACTGGAAGTTTGACAGAAGAGAGCCTGTTGGTGATAAACCTATGAAGCTCCTGTGCAGTACCCGTTTGAAAAAAGAAGTGAAAGATTATTTCGGCAAAAAAGCAGAATATAAGGACAAGGGCCTGGGGTATTTTACCGTGACGGCCGGACAGCTTGGAGACGCGCAGTTTTTTGGCTGGCTGACCGCAATGGGAAAGGATGTACATATTGTTAAGCCCAGGAAGCTTGCCCAGGCATATCGGGACTATCTGAAAAGTCTTGCAAAGGAATATAAGGGCATTTAGAAAGGACAGAATCATGAAAAAAAGAACCGTAGGAATTCTGATGGGAATGACGATTGCAGCAGTATCCGTAATGGGATGCGGAAGCAATGAGGCTACGGAGGCTGCGAATGAAAGCGCAGAAATAGAAAAAGAAGGAAGCGGCGAAGACGCGGAAACGGAGAGTTCTGAGGAAGAAACAAAGGAGGAAAGGGAGTCTTCCGATGATTCATCCGGTGAAGCAGACGCAGAATCGGAAGAAACTGAGGAGGAACCTGCACTTAAGGTGGGAGTCCTTCTTCCTGATGAAAGTGAGGAGATTTGGGCCTTTGACGGTCAGATGCTTAAGGAATATCTGGAAGAAGACGGATACGAACCGGTGCTTGCTTATGCCCGGGGAGACAGTGGACAGCAGGTTTCCCAGATTCGGGAAATGGCCGGTGAGGACATTTCTGCCATGATCATTGCACCTGTTGATGAGTATAGCCTGACAGAGGTGCTGACAGAAACGAAGGAAAAGGATATACCGGTCTTTTCTTATGATAAGTTGATTCGTGACAGCGATGGAGTCAGCTATTATACTACCTTTAGCGGACGTTCGTCAGGCAGGATGATCGGGGAAGCCATCGTTGAGGAACAGGAACTGGAAAAAGCAAGAGAAAACCAGGAATCGAAAACGATTGAGTTTCTGATGGGGTCTACGGATGATGTACAGTCCTTATTTCTGTATAATGGAGTAATGGAAATCCTGCAGCCCTATCTGGATGACGGGACACTGGTGTGTTCTTCCGGAAGAACTTCCTTTGAAGATACGGGGATCCTTCGCTGGGGCCGGGAACGTTCCGTAACAGAAATCGAGGGGATCCTGGATGAATTCTATCAGGAAACAGGTATACCGGATATCATTTGTACCGGCTTTGATGATGCCGCCTGCGGTGCGGTTGATGCACTTACGGACAGAGGATTTTCGCCGGATGCTGAAAACTGGCCAATGATCACGGGAACGGGCTGTGTGGCGGAAGCTGTGAAGTATATTGCAGAAGGCAAAATATCCTGCAGTGTGTTTATGGATCGCCGCGATCTGGCGGAAGAGTGTGTAAAAATGGTAGATACCTATTTAAAGGGTGAGATACCGGAAGTGAATGACTATGAAGAATATGACAATGGCAAAAAAATCATCGGTACATATATCTGTGATCCGCAGATGATCAATGAGGGAAACTATGAATCTTTGATTGATAATGGATATTATGAGGAAGCAGAAATCGCCCCCGGGATATCCGTGACTGTGACACCGGCTCCAACAGAAGAACAGGCGGAGATTACTGGAACTCCTGCGCCGGATGAACTTTCTGAGCAATCAATTCTGTCTGTTCTGGGAGGCCATTCCAAGGAGTTATAAATATGTATTCGATTTTTGGAAGTAAAAGAGGGAGTCATGCAATGCGCATAAACTCCCTCTTTATGTTGCCAGGCATATCTGAATGATAGTCCGCTTGGCTCGTTGCTCGCGGGAATAAATGTTAATTGCGGAAAGTCAGAGAATCATCTGTCATAGAGTCGATGATAGCCAGAGATTCCAGACGGATTCCCATATTGCGGATGCGTTCACCGCCGTCCTGGAAGCCTTTTTCAATTACAATGCCCGCACCTTCGAGAGTGGCACCGGATTCTTTAACGATTTCAATAAGTCCGAGAAGGGCACAGCCATTGGCAAGAAAATCATCGATCAAAAGAACGTGATCTTCCGGCCCCAGGAATTTCTTGGAAAGGATGACATCATATACTTTTTTGTGGGTGAAAGATTCTACTTTGGTGGTGTACATTTCTCCGTCCAGATTCAGACTCTGAGCCTTCTTGGCAAATACTACCGGGACGTTGAAATACTGGGCTACGATACACGCGATGCCGATACCGGACGCCTCAATGGTGAGGATTTTGGTGATTGGGCGGTCAGAAAAACGGGCTTTAAATTCTTTGCCGATTTCGTTAATGAGATTGATGTCCATCTGATGATTCAGAAAACTGTCTACTTTTAAGATGTTGCCCGGTTTGATCGTGCCGTCTTTCAGAATTCGTTCTTTTAAAAGCTGCATGACATTTGTCTCCTTTAATTAATCTTTTGGCATTTTTGAAATGGAATTGTATATTATCATACGCCATTCTTTCGTGGAGTGCAATTATTTTTTGACAAAAAAACAGAAAATAATTATAATAGCAAGATATAGATTTGTGTGTATGGGAGGGCAAAATTGTGAAAGAATATGAAGTAATCTGGGAAATTTTTAATAAATGTCCGAGGAATCAGATGAGGGATGTTTTTGTAGAAGAAATTGAAATTGAGGAGCCGGAAGCTTATGTGAAAGAAAAATTCAAAGGAAAAGAAGTCTCTTATGAAAAAACGGTATTGGAAGACGGAACGGTCGTCTTTGATATCGTAACATCTCAAATAAAACAGCGCTGCTCCTTTACAGAGATTTAGCCTCTGTGGTATAATGTGAACACTTAATGAGCGCAGGGCGAATTTAGTGAGAACATATACCTGGCATAACGTTCGCGAAACAACTGGACTCTCAGAGAGGTGTTTTCGAGCTTAGTGTCCATGGTATAATATATTTATGCTATTTGAGGACTGTGAGCAGACGGAAAGGAGGCTCCCATGAACGGAACAGAAACGGAAGAGACTCATGTACATGTCCTGGAAGACGGTACGGTGATCACACATACGCATGGGGAACACGGACATAAACACAGCCATGCCCAGACCAAGGCTGTGCTGAACCGGCTTTCCAGAGCAATCGGTCATTTGGAATCTATCCGGAGGATGGTAGAAGACGGCCGGGACTGCAGTGAGGTTCTGATACAGTTGTCCGCCGTGAAATCAGCGATCAACAATACAGGGAAGATCATTCTTCAGGATCACATTGAACATTGTATCGTGGACGCAGTGGAGCATGGTGACAAAGAAGCGATTAAAGAACTGGAAAGAGCCATTGACCGTTTTATGAAATAATGCCCCGATGGGGATAGAATGAAAATGCAAGGAGAGTAACCATGGCAAAAGAATGTAACAGTACAACATGTAACAAATCCAGCTGTGAAGGCTGCGACAAGAAAAACAACCCGCAGAGCATGCAGGAGGCAATGAATGTGTTTTCTGATGTGAAGCACGTAATCGGTGTTGTAAGCGGCAAAGGAGGTGTCGGCAAATCCTTTGTGACTGCTTCTCTGGCAAACCGTATGGCTGCAAAGGGATTTAAGGTCGGAATTCTGGATGCGGATATTACCGGGCCGTCTATTCCGAAGATGTATGGCCTGAAGGGTGCTGCCAATGCGGATGACAATGGTATTTACCCGATGAAGACAAGGAACGGGATTGAAGTGATCTCTATCAATCTGCTGCTTCCTACGGAGGAAACACCTGTTATCTGGAGAGGTCCGATTCTGGCAAACATGGTAAAACAGTTCTGGACAGATGTCATCTGGGGTGACATTGACTATCTTTTTGTTGATATGCCTCCGGGAACCGGTGATGTGCCGCTGACTGCATTCCAGTCCCTTCCTCTGGATGGAATTGTAATCGTAAGTTCTCCGCAGGATCTTGTAAAAATGATCGTAAAGAAAGCATTCAATATGGCTGAAATGATGAAGATTCCGGTTCTTGGAATTGTGGAAAACTACAGCTATGTGAAATGTCCGGACTGCGGTAAAGAAATCAGGGTATTTGGCGAAAGCCACATTGATGAAATTGCTGCAGAACTGAATGTTCCGGTGCTGGGCAAGATGCCGATCGACGTGCATTTTGCCGAGAAAGCAGATGCAGGTGAGTTTGATGAAATTCTGAATCCTTATGTAGAAGCAGCAGATGCTGTTATGCCGAAGGATTGATGAATTGATATAATAATGAATGCAGACATCCCGAAGCTTTTGATGCTTCGGGATGTCTGCGTTATGAGCATGATCAACATCGAATTCATTCCGAATAATGAATTGGATTCTTTGCAGAAAATGGCGGAAGCAGATTACCGTTTGGAGTATGCATGGCAAGAACTTCAGGAAATTAAAAATACTCCAGAAAGCGTTCCGCAGCCTGGGAGAGCGGCTGCGTCCCGGAGCGGACAATGACAAGGCGGCGTTTGGGCAGCGGCTTTTTCAGACGTACCTGCACAAGCTCATTCTGCTCTCTGCACATATAATCCGGTACACAGGCGATGCCAAGGCCGATACGTGCAAGATCCATCAGAAGGTCATTGCTGTTCAGTTCTACTTCGGGCAGAAGCCGCAGGCCCTGTGCTGCAAAAATATGATGCAGATACTCGCTGGTGGTGCTCCGGGGTGAAAGCATCAGGATTGGATACTTCAGAAGTTCTTCCAGTTCTACAGCTCCTTCAATGGGAAATGCTGACCTGTTAGCCATAAAAACATCCTGGAACTCCCGGACAGTCTTCTCCGGTGTATGCGGATTTAACCGTGAGTTCGGCGAATTACAGACAATAAAATCCACCTGGCCGTTTTCCAGCAGATCCACACACCCGATAGACGTACTATTTGTGATCTTAATCCTGACATCCGGATAATCCCTGTGAAAGCGTTTCAGATAATCAATCAGAAAATATCGGCAGATGGTATCACTTGCCCCAATGCGAAGCTGCCCCATCAGTGCCGTCTGTGAAGAAAGAAGCTCCTCCCCTTCGGACAGCATCTGCATTGCCGGTTTTACATGCTGCAGCAATGTTTCCCCGGCAGGTGTGAGAACCACCTTTTTCGTACTTCTCACAAAGAGTGTCTGATTCAGCTTCTTTTCCAGCATTTTTACCGACTGGCTTACTGCAGACTGGGAAACAAAAAGCTGCCTGGCCGCTTCTGAAAAACTCAGACTCGTTGCCACATAATAAAACACTCGATACAACTCCAGATTAATATCCATTTCCTGTACCAACCTCTCTATATTTATTCCTTCCGGTTTTTTACTCATACTATGAAACTAAAAATTCCCTGAGGGGCAGCATATTATATTAACTAATGAAAAATATAAGACATATTAATTTTACTAATAACAATTCTTATGATACTATAAACTCGAGTAAAGTGCAATGATAGTTATTACGATACTGCATCCGTAAAACCTCTAAAGAACAGAAAGGAGCTTCTAATGAGTAACGTAAGACGTGTCTATGTAGAAAAGAAACCGGCTTTTGCCGTACAGGCGAAAGAGCTGAAGCATGAAGTCAGCAGCTATCTGGGAATCAAGACAGTTTCCAATGTAAGAGTGCTGATCCGTTATGACGTAGAAAACATTTCCGACGACGTATTTGAAAAAGCCTGCAGAACCGTATTTGCAGAGCCGCCGGTAGACGATTTATACCTGGAAAAATTCGAGGCAGCAGAAAACGCCCGTATTTTTTCCGTAGAATACCTTCCGGGCCAGTTTGACCAGAGAGCAGATTCTGCTGTACAGTGCGTACAGTTTTTAAATGAGGAAGCACAGCCGATCATCCGTTCCGCGACCACCTATGTAATTGAAGGGGAACTCACAAATGAAGAATTCACAGCGATCAAAAATCACTGCATCAACCCGGTAGACTCCCGTGAAACAGGACTGGAGAAACCGGAAACACTTGTTACCGTGTTTGAAGACCCGGAAGATGTAAAAATCTTCGAAGGTTTCCAGACGATGCCGGAATCCGAATTGAAAGAGCTTTACAGTTCCCTCAATCTGGCCATGACCTTCAAAGACTTCCTCCACATCCAGAATTATTTCCGTGGGGAAGAAAAGCGTGATCCGTCCATGACCGAGATCCGCGTTCTGGACACCTACTGGTCTGACCACTGCCGTCACACCACCTTCTCCACGGAGCTGACTGACGTGAAATTTGACGAAGGTGACTACAAAGAGCCGATTGTAAATACCTACAACCAGTATCTTGCAGATCGTGCCGTTCTCTACAAAGGCCGCGATGACAAATTTATCTGCCTGATGGATCTGGCCCTTCTGGCAATGAAAAAGCTGAAATCCGAAGGCAAGCTGGCTGACCAGGAAGAATCCGACGAGATCAATGCCTGCAGCATCGTGGTACCTGTTGACGTAGACGGCAAAGAAGAAGAATGGCTGATCAACTTTAAAAATGAGACGCACAATCACCCGACCGAGATTGAGCCGTTCGGCGGTGCTGCCACCTGTCTCGGCGGTGCCATCCGTGACCCGCTTTCCGGACGTACCTATGTATATCAGGCTATGCGTGTCACCGGAGCAGCAGACCCCACCGTTTCCGTAAAAGAAACCCTGAAAGGCAAGCTTCCTCAGAAAAAACTGGTGCGCAGCGCAGCACACGGCTACAGCTCCTACGGCAACCAGATCGGTCTTGCCACAGGCTATGTAAAAGAAGTTTACCATCCGAACTATGTTGCGAAACGTATGGAGATCGGTGCAGTTCTGGGTGCAGCCCCAAGACGTGCAGTCATCCGTGAAAACTCCGATCCGGGCGATATCATCATCCTTCTCGGAGGACGTACCGGCCGTGACGGCATTGGCGGTGCAACCGGTTCCTCAAAGGTTCATACAGAAGCATCTATCGAAGTCTGCGGCGCAGAGGTACAGAAAGGAAATGCACCCACAGAGCGCAAGATCCAGCGTATGTTCCGCAGGGAAGAAGTCAGCCATATCATCAAAAAATGCAATGACTTCGGTGCAGGCGGCGTATCCGTTGCCATTGGAGAGCTTGCCCCGGGCCTCCGCGTAGATCTTGACAAAGTCCCGAAAAAATATGCAGGCCTCGACGGCACAGAAATCGCTATCTCCGAATCCCAGGAGCGTATGGCAGTCGTAGTAGACCCCAAAGACGTTGACACCTTCCTTGCCTACGCCAATGAAGAAAACCTGGAAGCCATTCCGGTAGCCGTTGTCACAGAATCCCCCCGTCTTGTGCTTGTATGGCGAGGCCGGGAAATTGTAAACATCTCCCGTGCTTTCCTTGACACCAACGGTGCACACCAGGAGACGACCGTAGAAGTGGAAATCCCGAACAAAGACGGAAACCTGTTCTCACAGCGCCCGGACATCCCGGACGTAAAAGCCAAATGGCTGGAAACATTATCCGACCTGAATGTCTGCTCCCAGAAGGGCCTTGTAGAAATGTTTGACGGTTCCATCGGTGCTGCCAGCGTATTTATGCCTCACGGCGGCAAATACCAGATGACCGAAACCCAGTCCATGGTAGCCAAAGTTCCGGTTCTGAACGGAAATACCAATACCGTAACTATGATGAGCTATGGTTTTGACCCATACCTGTCCTCCTGGAGCCCATATCACGGAGCTGCTTATGCAGTAACTGAATCCGTGGCAAGAATCGTGGCGACAGGCGGCGATTACAAAAAAATCCGCTTCACCTTCCAGGAATACTTCCGCCGTATGACCGAAGATCCGAAACGCTGGAGCCAGCCTTTCGCAGCTCTGCTCGGCGCATATTCCGCACAGCTTGGCTTCGGCCTTCCGTCCATCGGCGGCAAAGACAGTATGTCCGGCACCTTCAACGAAATCGACGTACCTCCGACGCTGGTATCCTTTGCTGTAGATGTAGCCAAACTTCAGGACGTGATCACCCCGGAATTCAAGAAAGCCGGCAGCAAACTTGTATGGCTCCGTGCTCCGAAAGATGCATATGACCTTCCGGATTATACAGCACTGATGTCTCAATACGAAAAACTTCACAACGATATGCAATCCGGCAAAGTTCTTTCCGCATATGCCCTCGACCGCCACGGAATTGCAGCTGCCGTTTCCAAGATGGCATTCGGCAACGGCATGGGCGTAAAGATTGAGCACAACCTTGACCCGAGAGACTTCTTTGCCCCGGGCTTCGGCGACCTCGTTCTGGAAATCCCGGACGGCAAAGTAGGTGAGCTTTCCATCACCTACACCTTAATTGGCGAAGTAACGAATGACGGCCGCTTCTCCTACGGAAATACAGTCATCACCCTCGATGAAGCAGCCAAAGCATGGACAGGCACCCTGGAAAAAGTCTTCAAAACAGTCTCCGCAGAAAACGGCCAGGACGGCCCAAGCTCCCGCTATGTAAAACCAGCCGATCCGGAAGCAACTTATGAGAACGGTGTTTATCACACTCCACACGTATATATCTGCAAAAATAAAGTAGCCAAACCGCGCGTATTCATTCCCGTATTTCCAGGCACCAACTGCGAATACGACAGCACCCGTGCTTTCGAACGCGCAGGCGCAGAAGTAGACGTAAAAGTATTTAAAAACCTGACCCCGGACGACATCCGCGATTCCGTAGAACTCTTTGAGAATTCTATAAACAATGCGCAGATGATCATGTTCCCGGGCGGCTTCTCCGCAGGCGACGAGCCGGACGGCTCCGCGAAATTCTTTGCAACCGCATTCCAGAATGCAAAGATCAAAGAAGCAGTTATGAAGCTGCTGAACGAGCGCGACGGTCTTGCTCTTGGAATCTGCAACGGCTTCCAGGCACTGATCAAGCTCGGCCTTGTTCCTTACGGCGAGATCTGCGGACAGAAGGAGGACTCCCCGACCCTGACCTATAACACCATCGGCCGACACATCTCCAAGATGGTTTATACCAAGGTAGTCAGCAACAAGTCCCCATGGCTTGCCCAGGCAGAACTCGGAGGCGTATACTGCAACCCGGCATCTCACGGTGAAGGCCGTTTCGTAGCAAATGACGAATGGCTCAACCGTCTTATCGCCAACGGCCAGATCGCAACCCAGTACGTCACCGCAGACGGCGAACTCTGCCAGGACGAAGAATGGAACATCAACGGTTCCTACTACAACATCGAAGGAATCACCAGCCCTGACGGCCGTGTCCTGGGCAAAATGGCCCACAGCGAACGCCGCGACAACGGCGTAGCCATCAACATCTACGGAGAACAGGACATCAAGATCTTCGAATCCGGCGTAGCCTACTTTAAATAAAAAATTTATTATAGCTATGGAGCCGTTTTTTCATCCGTATGAAACTTAAACCGCACCGCCAATAGTATGATAACCTACAGGAAATCTTCAATCCTGTATACCGAAGGCTATTAACACTTCACCAATACCATACAGCATGCCACAGCCCAAGGAGGCTTTTCTCAAGCCGAAGGGGGTGCAGGGGGACCGAGCTGGTCCCCCTGCGGTTTTCCTCTTTTTTTCCCAAAAGAAAGAAATTTTCCGTTTTATGTCAAAAAATAAAAAAATTCAAAAAACCAGTTGACAAATATCCCTGCATAATAGTATAATAGCAAAGCGAGTTACGGAAAAAGTCTTTTAAGTCATGATTTTTTTCTAAAAAACTCATATGGGGTCTTAGCTCAGCTGGGAGAGCATCTGCCTTACAAGCAGAGGGTCATAG
>JAUNGM010000030.1 GCA_030524545.1 Eubacteriales bacterium | reverse complement strand
CCGCCCCCAAGCACTCTGTCAAGTTCTGCAATTTTCGTTGTCTGCCGTTCGTCCTCAGACAGGCTGATATCCCGCAGTATCACAGGCTCCTGACGTTTTTCCACAGGCCTTCCGCTTCCGGATACCGTTGTCTTTTTCGTAGAAACGGTTTCCTCTGCAAAACTGTTCCAGGCCTTGCAGCCCGGGCACTGTCCCATCCATTTCGGAGATTCATATCCGCACTCCTGGCAGAAATAAACAATCTTTTTATTTTTTAGCATTTTTCAATCTTCACTTCTACAATGGCCGCATTTCCCAGTTCTGCACTGAAGGAAAGCTTCCCTCCAAGATTGGTCTTTACTTTGCCGGTATCCATGCCATCGATGAAGATCCTGTATTCCGTATCAGCCTCCATCTCCACAGTAATCTGTGCATCCTCCGGCCCCTCTACCTGAAAACTCATAAGATCGCCATCCTGTTCCAGATTAAATACGGAAGTTCCTGGTACGGATTCATACACAAACATTCCGTTCCTCTCCAGCTTGGTGATCTCCTGAAACGTTTTTACTTTATACATATCGCCCTGGTGCTGGTAATCGGATAATTTAGATTTCTGTGCCAGTTCGTAATTGCCAAAGCTGATGCTCCCATTCTCTTCTGTTCGGATCAATTCCTTCACTACTGCCATGATTTTATGTCCTCCCTAAGACTTTTCTAAAGTGTTTTTGTGTAACTGCCTGGTTAAGCAATCGACATTTACTAAAAGTGATCTCTGTGTACGCAGACATATCCATTTAGATAATTATTATATAATAAATCTGTTTTTTTGACCAGACTATCCGAAAGATTTTATTTCTTTTTAAGATTTCGGGGATTCGGATTGGGGAACCGCCTGGAACCGGATTTTTTTCTTGTTCATCTGTACCGTTACGGTATCTCCCCGTTTAATTCGGCCTTCCAGAATTTCGTTGGCCATCGAATCTTCAATCTGCGTCTGGATCGCACGGCGCAGAGGTCTTGCACCGTATTTGCTGTCAAAACCGGCTTCTGCCAGATGGTCTTTCACAGAAGCAGTGACCTTCAGCCGGATATCCATCTGCTCTGCACAGCGCTTCTCCAGATTGTTCAGAAGAATCGTTACAATCTTCCGGATATGCTCTTTATTAAGGGAATGGAATACCATAATCTCATCAATACGGTTCAAAAATTCCGGCTTAAACATCCTGCGGACTTCTTCCATAACTCCGGACTTCATCCGCTCGTAATCCTGCTTCTCATCCGGTTTGGAAACGAAGCCAAGGCGCTTCGGTTCCATAATAACCTGAGCACCGGCATTGGAAGTCATAATGATGATGGTCTGCTTAAAATCCACCTTCCTGCCGTGCGCATCTGTAATATGGCCGTCATCCAGTACCTGCAGCAAAATATTAAACACATCCGGATGAGCCTTCTCAATCTCATCAAAAAGAATGACACTGTATGGATTACGGCGGACTTTTTCGCTCAACTGGCCTCCTTCATCATATCCCACATATCCGGGCGGTGAACCGATCATCTTGGAAACACTGTGTTTCTCCATGTATTCCGACATATCTACACGGATCATAGCCTGCTCACTGCCGAACACTGCCTCTGCCAGGGCTTTGGAAAGTTCTGTCTTTCCTACACCTGTGGGGCCAAGGAATAAAAAGGAACCTATCGGCCTGTTGGGATCCTTCAGCCCGACTCTTCCCCGCTTCACTGCCTGGGCCACAGCCTTCACAGCTTCTTCCTGTCCGATGACGCGTTTATGAAGTTCTTTTTCCAAATGTGCAAGTCGTTTGGTTTCTCCCTCTGTCAGACGCTGCAGCGGAATCCTGGTCCAATCTGAAATGATATCTGCAATCGAAATCTCTGTTACCACCATGGGCTTTCTCTTTCGCTTTCTGGCAAAGCGGAGTTTCTCTTTTTCCAGTTCTTCCTCTGCTTCTTTCTGACGCTTCTGTGCCTCCCGCGCAGCAGTCAGATCCGCATTCTTGATTGCTGTCTCCTTCTGCTGGCATAGATTCCGGATTTCCTGCTCAATCTCTTCTATTTCAGGCGTGGACTGATATCCGGCAAGACGCACCTTAGAAGATGCCTCATCAATAATATCGATTGCCTTATCCGGCAGAAAACGATCGTTAATATAACGCACTGACATTTTTACCGCCGCATCCAATGCATCATCCTCAATTTTGACATTGTGGTGTTTCTCATAATAAGGCCGCAGCCCCTTAAGAATCTCAATTGCTTCCTCCTCCGACGGCTCATCAACCGTAACCGGCTGAAAACGCCGTTCCAGAGCGGCATCCTTTTCGATATATTTCCTGTATTCCTCCAGCGTAGTGGCGCCGATCAGCTGAATTTCTCCCCTGGAAAGGGAGGGCTTCAAAATATTGGAAGCATCCAGCGCACCTTCTGCCCCTCCTGCTCCGATAATGGTATGAAGCTCATCAATAAACAGCAGAATTCCCTGGTGTTCCCGAACTTCATCCACAACGTTGCGGATCCGCTCTTCAAATTCCCCTCTGTATTTACTGCCTGCCACCATTCCGGACAGATCCAGCACAACCACTCTTTTTTCTTTCACCGTATCCGGAACCATACCGGACACGATCCGCTGTGCCAGCCCTTCGGCAATAGCGGTCTTACCAACACCGGGTTCTCCTACGAGACACGGATTATTCTTTGTTCTTCGGCTTAATATCTGAATCAGACGGGTGATCTCACGCTCACGCCCTATGACCGGATCCAGTCTTCCGTCTGCAGCCATAGCAGTAAGATCGCGGCTGTACTGATCCAGGGTCGGCGTTGCCGATCCCTTTCTGTTCCTCATGGCCCGGATATCTTTAAACTCTTCCGTAATGGCGTCATTATCCATTCCCATAGCGGTAAAAACGCCTGTGTAAAGCTTCTGAATATTCACACCCATGGTATACAGCAGTCTCGCTGCCACACAGTCCGTTTCTTTCAGCATGGCAAGAAGCAGATGCTCAGTTCCCACAAACTCCTCCTGAAAGGCCTCTGCCTCATCAGCCGCATTGGCGATAATCTTCTTCGCTCGCGGGCTATATACCGGTTCCCGCTCCATAAGATTGGTCTCCGGAGGAGCGATGAGCTTCTCAACAAGCGACATCAGACGTTCCTCTTCAATCCCAAACTCCTCCATAACTTTACCGGCTGTTCCCTCCGGCTCTTTCAGCAGGCCGATTAAAATATGCTCAGTCCCAATATAAGTATGCCTGCAGGACTGTGCGGTTTTCTTTGCCAGGGCAAGGGCATTGGCTGCCTGTCTGGTAAATTTTTCCTGCATAATGTCCTCCTATATTATCTATTTCATTCTCTATCTGTCATCCGGGGGTGCTAACATAGCGGCGCACCAGGCCGTGTGCCTGTTCTCAATCGACCGTATATTCATCAAAAATCTCATCGATCAGCTGATGAACATCTTCTCGCGTCACATTTCTGCAGCATCCTCTGGCAAGTGCTACCATCAGATTCCGTTTCAGCTCCTCCATCGCTTTGATCTTATCAGCATCAACAGCTATGACAGCACCGCGTCTGCGGTCAATTGTCACAAATCCCTCCTGGCGCAGAAGGGAATAGGCCTTATTTACAGTATGCATATTGATTCCGATCGTATCAGCAAGCTGTCTCACGGATGGAAGAGGATCTCCTTCCTGAAGCCGTGACGTTGCGATTCCCATAATGATCTGATTCATCAGCTGCGTATAAATGGCTTCATTGCTGTTAAAATCTATTTCAATAACCATACAGTCACCTCCTTGGTATTTCTATGGACACTATCCTGTCCACTTTTATCAAGTGTTATAGGTATCATAGCACATAAACTAAAAAATGCAAATAAAAATCTTCTGTTAAAAAAAGAATCCTGCCGGTCTCTGATGGATTCCAGCAGGCATTCTATGCATTTTTTCAATATAGTCTCGTTATCTTCATGCTCCGATAATCTTGGTAATCTGGTCTTTTGACAATATCAGATTGAAGCCCATCGGATTGACGACGTAGTTCTCAGCCTGTTGTATCATCAGACCTGGCAGTTTGTCAAAGGTTACCTTTACAATACGGAGCTTCCTGCCTTTTGCAAACTTCTCATATTCCATCACATCTGTAAATACAGGCTGAAGGATCTTTCCGTCTTTGTTCTTTAAATACGGAATGTTAATCTTCTTCGGATCTTCTTCATTGACTTCCACAGCAGCAAGATACTCTGACTTACGTAAATTTACCAAAAATTCCTCTTCCAGAGGACGGATATTCGTTCTTTCTTCTTTCTTTAACGGACGGCGCAGTTCCTGCATAAAATAGATACCGGAAAGCTGAAGGGTAGGATTCAGGAGCGGTCTCTTGGCCGGCTCCACATTGCTGAAATCCGCCTGTTTGGCAATCTTCTCAATCTCTACTTCAACTTTTTCGTCACCGTCATTCCAGACAACAGAGTTCACGCCAATCGCATACAGAGTTCCGTAAAATCTTGGAAAATCCTTTCTTTCATACCGCATTCCCATCAGGAGAATTTTGTCTTCCAGCTTCTTCTGTCCAAATGCCTTAATCTCTTCCTCTGTCGCAAATACCCATGCCTGGTCATTAAACGTTTCTTCATCGCAGGTTACAAACGGAAGCTTGGTTGCCTGCGAATATGCTACAAAAACTCTTTCTCTTGTCTGAAGCTGCTTCACTGCTTCTTCAATGCTCATTCCCATTTCTTTATCCTCTCAGTCTCGTTCCTAAAGTGCCGGAGTTCTTATAAAATGATATCACCCGCGCACCGCAACATATACTTATATTTTATAATAAATATCAATAAAAGTAAAGAAGCATGATCAGTCATCATTCTACTTAAACAGATTTTTAAGCCGTTTCCCCAAACTAAGGGAAGCCTGATGATTCTCTGCCTGGCTGTTCTTCTCTTTGTCCGGTTTCTTTACATCTTCCCTGCTTTTCTTTAAGTCATTCTCTAACTGGACACATTTTTTCTGTTTCTTATTTTCTTCTTTCAAATGCTCCACCTGATCTGTCATATATTTTCCAAACAGAGTCAGACGTTCTGCCTGCTCTTCTTTGGATACCGATGTAATTGTATGCAAAGGCTCTCTCCAGCGGATTGCGGCAGCCTCGCGTTCAAATCGGCAATCTCTCCATTCTTCCGCAGATATGTGTTTAATTCCATTGTGATCCAGAAAATCAAGGTAATGCCGGAATCTTTCCTGATGGCCTTTCTGTACAACCGAAAAATCTGTTTCTTCGTAAATCCGGGAAATACTGGTATGATCCTGAATATCCCCAACATGCATATATGGAATCTTATGATAAGAAGCTAATTCCCTCACTCTGGAATCCGATGCAAAAATAAAAGTAGGTGCACCGCCCAGTACAGCAGCAATGTTGCCGTGAATTCTGGTTCCAAAACTAAAATCCATATTCTGCATAAACGAAAGCCATGAAGGAACATTTGTAAAAAAGCGTACACGGTCTTCCGCATAAAGAGGCCGCGCCAGGTCATTCGGGTAGAGATTCTTCTGTCCTTTAAAGCGCTCCGGAAACGGCACGCCCGCATACATGAGCTGCATTTCCTTATTCTCCTGCGGTACAAACCAATGGTTAGGAAACTCTTTTTTTGCCTTTTCCCATAGTTTCAGATACTGATAGGGCATCCCGCTGGATGCATTCACTGACACCTGTAATTCCTCTGACAGCTCTTTCTTCTCTCTGAAAGGCAGAGAATCTCCCATGAGAAACATAGACGGGCATCCAATGACATCGCTTTGAGAAAAGCCAAGCTTCCTCAGATAGGCATCCGTCAATTCTCCGCGCACACCGATAGAAGCCGACTTATCCAAAACAGCAGCAACAAATTCCTTCACCGCATCATCAAACGGAAATCCCCGGGAAAAATCAGGTTCATATGCAGCCTGTACTCCCACTCCTACAACAACACACGGAATTTTTATTCTCCTGATCGAAGCTGTCAGCTTTTTTAAATTTGGAATAAAATCTTCGCGGAATGCATTTGCCAATGCCACGATATAACAGTCATATTCAGAATTAATTATCTCAATTTCCTCATCATTATAGCTGTATTTATTATTCGTATCAATCGTCACATCTTCCATCATCAGCGCTTTCATAATACTAAACGGGAATAAAAGATTTCCGCTGTTATTACCCAGATAGTTATTCGTAAGCACCTCAAAGTACGGATGATCCGACAAAGGATTCACAGTCGCACGCAGTAGAATTTTTCTCATTACAGTTTCCTCCGTCTTTCCAGGAACTTTTTACGGGTTTCGTTCCAAAGTGTCTGTCTTCCGGGCGTCTTATGATTTTCCAAACACCATATGAATTATACGCTCCGTCGCATGTCCATCACAGGCACTCATGAATTTATTCTTAAAATCAATGACCCTCTGTTTATCAAAACGCTCATCCAGATTCTGAATATATTCTATCATTTCCTGGTTTGTTTTACAAACAGGCCCGGGAGTCAGCTCCTCATACGGATAATAAAACCCACGCCAATCATAATAGTCATCCAGATCATAGGCAAAAAACAGCATCGGACGCTCAAACAGCGAATACTCAAAGATAAGAGACGAATAGTCGGAAATACAGATATCGCTGACACACAGCAAGTCTTCGATCGTCATCGTCTTTGTGGCGTCATATGCAAAAGTCCCTTTCAGCCTATCCGGAATCACAGGAAGTTCACGCACCAGAGGGTGGTGCTTCGTAACCACCACATATTCCTCCTGAAATGCATTGTAAAATTCTTCCAGATGAAAGCAATCCGGTGTTTTCGCCTTTGCAACTCTTCCACGGAATGTTGGAGCATATAATATCACTTTCTTTCCTTTCGCCGCAGGAAAAAGCTCGTAAAGATGCTCGTAGGCCTTATCAACCGTATCCTGACGGAAGAATATGTCCGTGCGGCTGGTTCCCACAGGTTTGATAATATCTTCGTGCCCTGTTAAATCCATAGCCTCCGCATAGGCCCAGACAATTTCCGGACTGCTGACAGTTACATACGTATAATTCTTATTATTCGGATGTCTTTTCAATTGCTTTGCATTTGGCCCAAAAATCAGATCCGCAGTACTTTTTCCAAATTTTTTAAAAGCCCCGCAGGCATGCCAAAGCTGCGTTACCACCGTCTCCGGACGCATATCCACACAGCTTAACACATCAGAAGCTTCATTTACAAAAACATATTTTGCAGTAGCTACATCTTCCAGCATCTTCTTACAATTCTTCACATACTCTTTTCTCGGAACGAACGTATTTCGCAAAAGATGCACATGAAGATCATAATGATAGTTCTGCTCCAGTTCATGATAAAGCACCCGGAAGCTGTTACTGATTTCAGGCAGGCGCAATTCTATAAAAACGACTTTATTTTCATCAATCGGTTTCTTCTTATGTGTATCATATACCTTCGGCAAAGTCCGAAACAGCAGGTAATCCTTCCTGGTTTCCCCTATAAATCGTTTCAGCCCTTTCATAAATGGAAGTCTCCACAGTTTCCACCAGAGCTCTCGAATAGGAGTTTTTTTCAGAAGTTCTTTCGTTTTTCCCATTTTCTATTAATCCTTTCTCCTACAAGTTCCTTTCTATTAACTCCAGCAATCGCTCTGTTGCATGTCCGTCACAGGCACTCATAAATTTCTGCCGGAACCTTCTGACCTGTTCCCGATCAAACCGCTGATCCAGATTCTGCAGATATTCGATCACTTCCTCCGTAGTCTTTAAAACCGGCCCCGGAGCCATCTCTGCAAATGGATAATAAAACCCTCTTGCATCATAATATGCCTCCAGGTCATACGCAAAGAACACCATAGGTCTCTCAAACAGAGAATACTCAAAAATAAGAGATGAATAATCAGAAATACAGACATCACTTACCATTAACAGTTCTTCTATTGTCATGCATTCGGTTACATCCATTGCATACTCGCGGCATTCTTCCGGCAGCCCGGGCCTCTTTTTTACAAGGAAATGATGCTTGCAAAGAAATACGGTATCATTGCCCAAAGCCTCATGCATTTTCTTAAAATCCAGCCTGTCCGGAGAAAAAGCATCTGCCACTTTTCCCCGGAAGGTAGGAGCATACAGGACAATTTTTTTTCCTTTGCTGGCCGGCATTACCTTATAAAGCTTATTATAAGCTTCCCTCCGATCTTCTTCCCGAAAGAAGCAGTCTGTTCTGCTTATCCCTATCGGAAGGATCTTTTCACTTTCTTTTTCCATATGAAATGCCTCTGCATAAGCCCAGACAACTTCCCTGCTGCTGACTGTAACATAGGAAAAATTTTTGTGAAAAGGAAACCTCTCCAAATCTTTCCTTGCAGAACCATCTTTGGTATCTGCAAAACTGTAACCAAACTTTTTAAAGGCACCACAGGCATGCCAGGTCTGAATCACCGTTGTTTCCTTTCTCAGCGGCAGGCATCCCAGCAGATGCGAAGAATCATTTACCAGAATATACCTTGCATCGGCCATTTCCTTCAGCGCTGCCAGTGAGTTTTTCATAACCCGTATATGGCTGTCCATTCCCTCTCTGATATAACAGACTTCCAGATGATATTGCTTCCGCTCTTCCAGACTGCGGTATAATGGCAAAAAGTTATTTGTGAGCCGGGGCATTCTGACTTCCAGAAAGACAATCTTTGTTTTGTCCACCGGCCGTTTTGTATATTTTTTATATGCAGACGGATATAAACAATGCAATGTCCATGTTTTATAAATATCCCGGACAATTGTTCTTATTTTCTGCTTCATATTCATCATAAACAACTCAATCCCATACCAGGACCGTCTTTCCCATCATCTTATGAATATCCATCTCAAAGGCGGCCACGATATCCTTCACATCTTTCATCTCTACTACACCGCCAATGATTTTTTCAAGATATTCCACAATCTTGGGCTGTTCTACATACAAATCGATCAAACCCTGAAAATCTTCCCTTCCGCTTCGGCTGGTTCCCAAAATACGAAGTCCCTTTTCCAGGATCATTCTTGTATTAATCGGAACAAAATCTTCGGATACGCCCAGTATTCCGATCGTTCCCTCAGGTTTAATATAATCAATAATCTGATTGATTGCCTGTCCCGATGCGCTTCCTCCCACACATTCAAAACCATGGTCTACGCTTAAATCGGAAGGAATCTCCGATACCCGGTAAGTTTCATCTACAAAACTGAAATCATTCAGCTTCGTATCAGATACGCCGAATACACAAATCTTTACCTCAGGGAACCGGGCTTTTAACAACAGTGCGGTAATGTAGCCCATGTTTCCGTCTCCCCACACACCGATGACATCTCTTCTTCTATGAGCAGTCCTGTCAAAACGTGAAATCGCATGGTAGCATACTGTCACCATCTCAGTAAATACAGCTACCAGATCGTTGATTCCTTCCGGTAATCTTATCAGCCGGTCTGCTGTAGTCTGTACATATTCCTGCATCAGGCCGTTCATACTGCTGCCCCTGAATTTACTGGAGCGCAAATAATTCTCCGCAATCACATCATCCTGCTCACAGGGAGTATTGGGTATCATGACTACTTTTTCTCCCACCTGAAATTCCCCGGACGGATCATAAATCACTTTGCCGATTCCCTCATGAATCAATGCCATAGGCAGTTTCTGCCTCAGAATCTCTTCCGAACGCTTTCCCTGGTAATATCTCTGGTCTGCATTGCAGATGGAAAGATGCGTAGGGCGCACCAGAATATGTTCATTGTCCATACTGATGTCTTCAAAATGAATTTCAAATTGTCGCGGACGCACTAATTGATAAACCGTATTTAACATGTTTTGTCCTCCATGCCCAGCAGTGCCTTGGCCACCGTAATATCATACGGATAAGTAATCTTAATATTAAAATTTTCTCCCTGCACCAAATGTACATGCTCTCCCTTCAGCACCATGATCTTGCACGCATCTGTAAGGATTTCTTTTTCTTCCTCACTCAGTGCTTCGTAAAGCATTTTCAGCCTTTTTGCCCGAAAAGACTGCGGAGTCTGTCCCTGATACATATATCTGCGGTTAGGTATATCAGTTATTTTCAGATTGTCCGTACTTTCCACAATAGTATCCGTAGCCGGAATTACTGTATCACATGCACCGTATTCTCCGGCAAAACGAATGTTTTCCTCCAAAATGCGGTGTGTCACAAAAGGTCTCACGGAATCATGCGTCACAATAATCGTTTCGTCATCCAGATTGCCCTTCTCTTCTATATAACGGATTGCATTCATAATCGTTTCATTTCTGGTGGAACCGCCCAGCAATACGGTCACCTTGTCCGCCATCGGAATATACTTCCGGATAATATCCCTGGTATACGATATCCAGGCCTTTGGAGAAAGCACAAGTACTTCATCAAATCCCGGATGCACCACAAACTTTTCAATTGTATGAATGATGATAGGTTTTCCACCAAGTTCCAAGAATTGCTTCGGTTTTTCCACGTTGCCCATTCTCGATCCAATTCCCCCGGCCAAAACAACGCCATATATATTGCTCATAATTACATCTCCTTTATTATATATTCCAGTATCCTGTCTGTAGCATGCCCGTCACAGTTCTGCATATATGTTTGGATAAACTGTTCTCTTTTTTTCTGTCTCATCTGATTCTCGTCTGACTGGACTTTATTATATTTTTTTTGCTGACAATATGCAAGGTATTCCTGCTCTATCACTGAAGGCAGCATGCTCTCATTTTTGACCTGAACACCAGGTATCTCGGAAAATTCCAGATAAAACCCTCTCCGTTCCTGGTATTCTGTCAAATCCGGGACATAAAGAACAAGCGGTTTATCAAACAGCAGATATTCAAAGATCAAAGAAGAGTAGTCCGCAATCATCACATCAACTACAGGGAACAGGCGTTCCGTAGGAATTTTACAATCGCTTTGCAAATAATGCTCGTGCATATGAGGATGCACCCGGCTAAGCACCAGCCACTCCTCTCCCAATTGTTCCTGGAGTTTGTTCAGATCCAGCTCTATTGTCCTGGGACTGCCAGGATTTCCCCTGAACGTAGGTGCCCAGAGAACATTTTTTTTTCCGTTGGCTTCCGGATAAAAACGATAAAATTCTCTCCTGCAATTCTCTTTCCAGCCTTCCTGAAAAAAAACATCTGTGCGGCTGACGCCAAGCGGTTTCACACATTCTGGATTTAGGCGCATGGCAGAAGCAAATGGCGAAACACATTTGGGAGAGCTTACAGTCACAAGGTCAATATTACGGAATACATTTCCATGGTACTGTTTGGGTATATCATCTGTTGTATCATATCCAAATTTCTTCAGCGCACCGCAGGCGTGCCAAAGCTGAACAACTCTGGTTTCCTTTCTTTTTCTGCAGGAAGCCGCCGGAAGGAAATTATCACAAACAATCACACACTCGGCCCTGGCATATAATTTCATAAATTCCAGCATATGCCTTGTCACTTTCGCAGGAGAGGCTGTTTGATAGTTAAGATACAGTTCCTTAATCTGCATTTTACCCGTTTTTTCTTCTGCATATTCGGAGAGTCTCCGATACAGAAATTTTACATTTTCCGGCCGCTGGTCATGGTGGGCATCCGCAAATATAATAAGGCCTGGTATAACCCGCTTATACCTGCAGATCTGATACCACACAGGAAGCACACAGTTTTGCGCAAACATTTTTATATACTGTTTTAAAAAAATCTTACACTTCATAACTGCCTGCGATCCACCCACTTTCTACTGTGAAGTATTCTCTAACTATTTCCAACAATCAGTTCACGCACGACCTCACACGGATCTGAAGCCGGAAAATACGAAAAATGTTCACAAAATCTTTTGTGCTCTTCTGTCTCCGTTGTGTCTGTAAGCCGCAGCTCATATAATTTATCCGGCATCTCCAGATACAAATCCGGATAGTGTTTTTTCATATAGTTTTCCGATGTTTTTTTGCTATACGCGAGATAATAGACCGGTTTTCTCCGGGAAGCATACCAGGAAACAAATGTACAGTCATTTGTTATCATCATGTCTGTAAAATACAGCGTATTCCAGGAGGGAAGCACCTCACTGATATATCCGAATGAGCGAATATATTCCGGTGCCAAAACAGCCGCCCGTTCCAGAAAGAACCAGTTATTCGTAAGCAGGAACCAGTCTTCCCCCAAATGATTCAAAAACTTTTCCAGGTCAAAATTTTCGAACAGAGTCCTGTAATCCCTGGCTATCTCTCCCACTGTCAGAACAGAAATGACCTTTTTCCCTTTCATATTGGGATAGTAAAATTCAAACATATCCCTGATCTGTACCTGTTTCTCAGACTGGTTAATATCCCAGGCCACAGGCGCACATATATTATCTATTACCTGTGTCCCCTCCAGCTCGTAGGCGTTCTTCAACAGTTCGCTGGTGAACGGAGACGTTGCAAGAATATGGCTGAAACACCGGAAAGTTTTAACGGAAAAAGCGGAATCGTTTTCCAGTGCAAGCATATTTTTAAACTGATAATCAAAGGGGGTGGCCACTAAAATCCTTTTTTCATCCCCTGCCATTTTCTCAAATCCTGCCGGAAGGGATGAATCAATACAGATAAACGGCGAAGATTTCTGGCAAAATTGTTCCTTTGCTTTTTTTCTGCCCTCTTTCAGCATTCTATTAGAGATTAATTCACTATTTACATAATATCGCAGCGATACATCCTCAACTCTGCGTCCCAGATTATGTTCAATCAATTTTAAATCCGGACTGATTCCCCGATTACGGCTGCTCAGAAATGATATTGTAGTAAATGGCATACTAATTTCCCTCCATGTAATCATTGATCAGTTTCGCAATTCTTTCACAGCTATGTCCGTCGCACGCTGACATATATCGCTCAATAAACAGATTGTATCTTTCGCCGATCACCTGCTTTTCAGGACTGCGAAGATAATCCGTAAGCTCATCCTGCGTCTGATATACATTGCCCGGGAGATCATCCGGATAATTCAGGTAAAATCCTCTGTTATAAGTTGTCAGATCATAGCAATAAAACGCAATCGGTTTCTTCAGCAATACATATTCAAAAATAACAGAAGAGTAATCCGTAATCAGCATATCCGAGATAAACATCAGATCATTGGTAGAAAAGTCGCGCATGACCCGGATATTCGGATATTCCTTCGGCAATATATCATTTTTCATAATAGGATGCGGACAGATGAGCAGTTCCTGATTTGGCAGAAGTTCTCCGGAAAGCCTGTCAAAATCCAGTTCCGGATGAAACTGGGTCCTGTCATTCTTAATCTCACGGAATGTGGGAGCATAAATAATCACAAATTTGTCTTTTAGATCCGGATGCTTATCATAAATCTTCTGTCGGATTCCCTCGATCAACGGCTGGTTAAAAAAGTCATCTGTTCGGGGGCTTCCTAAAGCCCGTACTTTTTTTATGTCGATATTAAATGCATCCGCATAAATTGTACGTATATACTCACCGCTAACACTGGCCAGATTATACTGTGCATGTGTTGCCATATCGATGCCTATGGAAAGATTCGTACCTCTCTGTCCAAATTTCTTAAAAGCGCCGCATGCATGCCAGAGCTGAATCACCCTCTGTTCGGAACGCAATGGGAAATGTCTGAGATATCTCACATAATCATCTGTAACAATCACCTTACTGGTAACAATCTCCCGAAACATTTTGATTTCGGTAAACCAGTCATGCGGAAGCTGTTTTGCACAGATTACTTTTTTTCCATTCACATAAGGATAAAGTGCTTTTGCATTTCCCTCCAATTCGCCGTCCTTCCTGATGCTGAAAAACAATACCTGATTCTTTACCGGCAGCTTTCTTAAAAGAACCATTGTTTTTCTCTTCAGCCTTTCCATCGGCTTTTTGGCCGCAAGACCTTTGAGTTTTGGAAGGTATTCCACTGGATTACTCACTATTTCCGGACTATTCAGCGTAATGGGATGATTTCCAAAATATTCCTCGATATAAGAACGGTGCTCCGGCGAACACACAAATTCCAGGAAAGAGTTTTCCGTATCCTCGTATATGACGATTCCATCGTTATGAAATGCATAGTACCCGGTCCGATACAGCATCTCCAATTGGCTCAATATACCCTTTCCTTCATCCAGCCTTTGATCACGCAGAAAATCGACCCGGAAAAATTTATTTGCAAGAGTATAATCTAAATACAGACAGGGATTATATTCTAAACCTTTTGTCAGGGAATCCAGAGCTATCCGATTATAATATAAGGACTGTGGTACACCATAATTTCTGTGATAAATCAATTGCGCAAAGAAATCCACAGGTGATTTGATAAAACGCTTAAACATATACTTAAACGCATTATTGGCATAGACAATCTTAGGATCGCAAAATGTAATGTACCGTGTTGATGCTGTACGAAGTGCATAGTAAAACAGTTCGTTTTCTGAGGCAGCATCCGCAAACAGGACGTTCCCCTGCATCATCTCAGCATCTTCAATCACAGTCCGCATAGATAATGGAACTATGATTTTAAGCGATACGAGATTCTGGCCGAGCAGACTCTTAAGGCAATTGACAAATTCCTCCTGATTTGTCTCATCACCGTATAGAACTGCCGTAAAATACGCATTTTCCAGCACATCTTCTCTGCGAACAGCCAACTGAAACAGAGAAACATCCGGATGGGCATCCACCAGAAGAAAAACAGCCCTCGGATCCAGCATACCCAGCTTTTCCTCAACCTCCCGGGCAATCAGCCGCACACTGTCTTCCTCCAGGTCCCAGAACTTTATATAGAATTGATTCAGTAATACCTGAAGTTCTTTACGTATGATTTCATTCAGGTACATATGCATCTCTCTATTTTCTTTTCTGACCTCTTCAATTGAACTGTATTGCGGATAATCCCTCAGAATACTCTCCTCGGCATCCTCCAGGATCATTCTGTGGGCAGTAATATAATGACTGATCTTCCAGGGAGAAACCGAAGCTGTAATAGACTCTGTTTCCCCGTCATACATGCGGCGGTAATGACATACCACCGCATTCAATCCCGTAATCTTCGAGGCATGATAAATAAAGCGCATAGAAAAAGCGCCGTCTTCCGAATAGGATATAGGAGCAAAGCGAAAATGATACTGCTCAATGAGCGATCGTCTGTACAGCTTATTCCATAAAGAAAATGTCCACAAGATTGCCGTATTATATTTTCCTATCTCATCAAGCTTTACCAGATCATTGATATTTTTCACCTTTGTTGTCTTATAACGGTCAAAAATATCATATTTGGCAATCACAACATCTGCCTGCTGCTCTATTGCACGGTCATACAGCTTCTCCAAAGCTTCCGGTTCCAGGAGATCATCTGCATCGAAAAAAAATACATACTCCCCCTGTGCTATATCCAAGCCAGCATTTCTTGCGGATGAAGGACCTCCATTTTCTTTATCGATCACTCGAATATTGGAATAGTTCTTCTGATATCTGGTCAAAATATCCAGGGTGCTGTCTGTGGAACCGTCATTTATGATAATAATTTCATAGTCATCTATGCTTTGATGCGTGACACTCTCCAACGTTTCTTCCAGATATTTTTCTGCATTATATGCCGCAATAATTACGGAAATTTTCATGATCCATACCCCTCACTACCCGTATTACGCCTCATCAATGGCCTTGCCGATATCGTGACGCATATATTTATTAGCAAAGGTAATCCACTCTGTAGCAGCATAAGCATTTTTTCTTGCTTCTTTCAGATTACTTCCTGTTGCGGTAATTCCAAGAACACGTCCGCCATTTGTCACAAAACGGCCGTCCTCATCAAACTTCGTTCCTGCATGGAAGCAGTAATATCCGTCCTTGTCCTTGAAATTTTCAAATCCGTACATTGGAATACCTTTTTCGTATTTTACCGGATATCCCTCGCTTGCAAGAACGACACATACTGCCGCATTGTCTTCAAACTGCAGGTCAATCTGATCCAAAGTGCCATCCACACACGCTTCCACAACTTCTATGATATCATTCTTCATACGCGGAAGAACTACCTGCGCTTCCGGGTCACCGAAACGTGCATTGTATTCCAGAACCTTCGGCCCCTCCGGTGTCAGCATCAGGCCAAAGAAAATGATTCCTTTAAACGGGCGTCCTTCACAGGCCATGGCATCCACAGTCGGCTGATAAATATATTTCCGGCAGAAGGCATCCACTTCTTCCGTATAGAACGGACTTGGGGAAAAGGTTCCCATTCCGCCTGTATTCAATCCCTGGTCTCCATCCATTGCACGTTTGTGATCCTGTGCAGAGGTCATAGTCTTGATTGTCTTGCCGTCTACAAAGGACAGCACGGAAACTTCCCGTCCTGTCATAAATTCTTCAATTACCATGGTATTTCCGGCATTTCCGAATTTTTTGTCTTCCATGATTTCTTTTACGCCGTCCTCTGCTTCCTCAAGCGTATTGCAGATCAGAACGCCTTTCCCGAGCGCAAGGCCGTCTGCCTTGAGAACGATCGGGAATTTTGCCTCTGTGCGCAGATATTCCAGTGCTTTTTCCGGATCGTCAAAATTCTCATATGCAGCCGTTGGTATGTTGTATTTCTTCATCAGATCTTTAGAGAACGCCTTGGAACCTTCCAGGATCGCTGCATTCTTACGAGGGCCGAACACCTTCAGTCCCCGTGCCTCAAACACATCAACAATACCGCCTACCAGAGGGTCATCCATGCCGATGATAGTCAGATCCACACCCTCTTTGGCAGCAAAGTCTGCCAGCTTCTCAAATTCCATAGCTCCAATATTCACACACTCTGCATATTCGGAAATACCGGCATTTCCGGGTGCACAGTAAATCTTATCCACTTTCGGGCTTTTTGCCACGCTCCATGCAATGGCATGTTCTCTTCCGCCGCTTCCAACAATCAATACTTTCATGTTTTTACTCCTTTATCGTAACTATTCCCTGATCGAGACTTTTCCGTCTGTAACCGTTACTTTTCCATTGGCGATCAAATCAATCGCTCTCGGCAGAATTTTCCACTCTGCCTGCTCCATGACACGCTGCTGAAGAATCTTCGGGGTGTCTCCCTCCTGTACCTCCACAGCCTTCTGAAGGATGATCGGGCCGGTGTCCGTACCGGTATCCACAAAGTGAACCGTAGCCCCTGTCACCTTTACCCCTCTTCCAAGAACACCCTCGTGTACATGCAGTCCATAATATCCCACACCGCAGAAAGACGGAATGAGAGATGGATGGATATTGATGATCTTATTGGGATAAGCTTCCACGATCATCGGCGGAATGGCTACCAGGTAACCTGCCAGCACCACCAGATCCACATTGCTTTCCTGAAGTTTTTGAAGCAGTGCTTTATGGAATGCTTCTCTGTTTTCGAATTCCTTCGGAGAAATACATGCAGCTTCTATTCCATGATTCCCGGCACGCTCCAGGGCATAAGCCCCCGGATTGTTGCTGATCACCAGATGTACCTTCGCATTGGTAATCGTGCCGTTGTCCACCGCATCCAGAATTGCCTGAAGGTTTGTTCCTCCGCCGGATACCAGAACGCCAAGTTTTAGCATAAGGTCACTCCCTTTTCTCCTTCTTCAATACGTCCGACTACATATGGAGTCTCTCCTGCTGCTTTGATGGCTTCCATTGTCTTATCCACATCTGCAGGATTCACTGCCAAAACCATTCCAAGGCCCATATTATAAGTATTATACATCATTTTTTCTTCAATATCGCCGGTCTTTGCCAGAAGTTTGAAGATCGGCAGTACCGGATAGCTGTCTTTTTCGATAACGGCACGGGTACCTTCTTTGAGCATACGCGGTACGTTCTCATAGAAACCGCCGCCTGTAATATGGCTGCATGCATGAATGCGGACACCTGCATTTTTAATGCTCTTTAATGCTTTTACATAAATCTTGGTAGGAGCGATCAGTGCTTCTCCGAGAGTTGTCCCCAGCTCTTCATAATAAGTATCCAGAGATTCCTTTGTCATTTCGAATACTTTACGAACCAGCGAAAATCCATTGCTGTGTACACCGGAAGATGCCATTCCAATGAGAACGTCACCCGGATTTAATGCCTCTCCTGTGATCAGATCTTTTTTGTCAACAATACCTACGGCAAATCCGGCAAGGTCATACTCATCTACAGGATAAAATCCCGGCATTTCTGCTGTCTCACCGCCGATCAGGGCAGCATCGGACTGCTGGCAGCCGTCTGCAACACCGCTTACGATCTCAGCAATCTTTTCCGGATAGTTCTTGCCGCATGCAATATAGTCCAGGAAAAACAGCGGCTCGCCGCCTGCACAGGCAATATCGTTTACACACATAGCCACACAGTCAATTCCCACAGTGTTGTGTTTGTCCATGAGAAAGGCCAGTTTCAGCTTGGTTCCAACACCGTCCGTTCCGGATACCAGAGTCGGCTCTTCCATCTCTTTAAATGCACTCATAGAGAAAGCTCCGGAAAATCCGCCGATTCCTCCAAGCACTTCCGGTCTCATCGTCCTGGCAATGTGCTGCTTCATCAATTCTACTGATTTATAACCTGCTTCAATATCTACGCCTGCGTTCTTATAATCCATAATATCCTCCCGTATCTATGTGATTTCTTCCTATTCCCTATGTGATTTTATAAAATGAACAGCTTCCTCTGATCAATAATTTTTGTATCCTACTTCCTGAAGCTTTGCATCTTTGGCTTCTACCTGCTCCTTCAGTTCTTTGCTGTATGCTTTGAGTCTGTCAAGAAGTTCCGCATCTGAAGTAGCCAGGATCTTGGCTGCCAAAAGCCCGGCGTTTGCACCGCCGTTGATTGCAACTGTAGCTACCGGAATACCTGACGGCATCTGTACGATCGAATACAGAGAATCTCTTCCTCCCAGAGAAGTGGTATGCATAGGAATACCGATTACCGGCATCGGAAAAATTGCCGCACACATTCCGGGCAGATGTGCTGCCATACCTGCTCCTGCAATGATTACTTTAAAGCCCTTTTCTTCCGCTGTCTTAGCATACTCAAAGAAAACATCCGGTTCTCTGTGTGCAGAGATGATCTTCATTTCAAAATCAATCCCAAGCTTCTCCAGAATGTCTGCTGCCTTCTTCATTACCGGCATGTCAGAGTCACTGCCCATCACAATTCCTACTTTTGCCATAATCATTCTCCTTTTTTATATGAAATAAATTCGTTTTCATTCTACTAACATTCCCTTTTTCTGTCAATAATATTGTTTCAACTAAAAAATTAGCATCACAAATATTTTTTGTACAATCTGCTTACTGAACAAAAGGGGAATTCAGTTCTTCTGTCCCCGACAGGACAAAACGTCCGCTCTCTATAATAGAAGTTTTATTTCCGTCTTCCCCAACGACGCAGATGCTTCCAAGCTCTTCATAAGGAATCGTAATATCTGTATGACATCCATAATAGGCCTTGCTGATATCCTCTTTTCGGAGAGAGGATATCTCATTGTCCCTTGCAATAATTTCCCTTCCGTCAGGATTGAATACCGGTGTGTCTTCCGCCCAGCTGTAGCAGGTATCCCCTACTGCAAAATGCGGACCCATTTTTTCCGCAATGAGAATCGGAAGCTTATCGGCAATTCCGTATTTCTGTGCTGCCACGTAAGCCGTTGTATTCGTACCAATTGCAAATTCTCCCATTGGGAGTTTGTCATGATGGTACAAAATATTATCTTCAATGTACTTCCTGTTTTCTTCTTCCGCCTCAAAGTTGCCGCAGGTATAATCAATGACCCGGCCGCAGTCAAATGTCAGTTTCAGGTCTATAAACTGCAGGCCGTTCAGATAGACTTTTTTTACATGAAGGGTTCCGCAGGTTCCTGCAAGTACCGGAGACGTAAAGACTTCTCCTACCGGAATATTCACATCCGCCACACAGTTTTCAAAATTCGTCTGTTTTTTTACATCTTCCAACGTGTGCAGGTGAATCCGCAGATCCGTCTCATTCTCCCCCCGGCCTTTGACCTCCACCCATTCACCGGTGTCCAGAGTTTCAATGATGGTCTGCTGGATTCTTTCATATAATTGATAATCCAGCGTATTAATCTTTACGATCTCCCGAAAGATTTCCGGATAGTTCTCTCCGATTTCAGGAACCGGATAGGCAATGATCGTAAAGCTTCTCTCATCCCCTCGGATATACCTGTTCACAATCTGTCCGGCCTCATTGTCCATCTCTACCTGGAGTTTCTGCTGAGTTTCCGTAAGACTCCATGCGGACGCTTTATTATCAGGAGCAAACGGTGCTTCACCGAAAGTTTCAATACACGCAGGGCCGGCGTGAACACCGGCAAGTTCTTTGTATTTCTCATAGGCATTCTGCATAGCACGGAGCTTCTTTTTTACAAAATCACCGTCAAGGAACAGCGCACAATCCTGGCGGTGATCATAATCATATTGAAGGTTTGCCGGAGTTCCGGTAAATCCCACACGGTTCTGATTCTTTTTATTTACAGCATGGGTAGCGTAACGGTAAATCACCGGTTTCAATCCCATAGCTGCAAACTGTTCAACCGCAGCTCTTACCATCCGCTCAAACCCAAGAGGATAACGGATATTTACGGTTTTCTTTTTGGACAGATCCTTTCTCCCGTTGATAAATCCGATACGGTAGCCCTCCGTATAAGTCCGCGCCATTGCCTCCACCTGTTCCTCCGGCAGGGAATTCAGAAATTCTGCGGCTTTTTTTTCATTGTCAGAAATATACTCTCCATAGAGATAAAGATAGCGCAGATCATCCAGATCAGCTTCCATTATGATCCTGGCCGCAAAATCCAGATCGGGATCAATCCCCTCCCGGATACGCTGCTCCACCATATCCTGACAATAATCATTTACATAGGATTTCAAAATCTCCTTTACTGTTCTGACACCGGGAAGATCTTCACTGCAAAATGCCGCATAGACCTCCAAAAACAGTTCCAGCGCAACTGTGAGATCCTCTGTTCTTTTCTCATAGGAATATACAATCGCTCCCCGAAGCTCTGCAAATAAGAATGTAAATAACTGTCCGTATTCGCCAAGCACTTCCTGTGCATAGGCCGGATTTCCATAAGAACTTCCATAATTCTCCGGAAGTATGTCTGCATAAAGTTCCGCATTCTGTTCCTGAAGCTCATCCAATGACAATTCCAGAGCGTCCTGCTCCATCACCTGAACCGTCTGCTGCAGGAAGGCCGCTGTTTTCTGAAAAAAATCCAGATACGGCTGTCTGATTTCTGTCTCCGTCACAATTTCTCCTACACGCGCTTTCGCAAGGGAGTACCGTTCCATAATCCATTCGTCCACTGTTTCATCTCCTTTTATATGTCCTGAATGCGCTGTCTTTCCAATGCCGTTCCCGGCACCGGTTTCAGTCATTCATATCATCTATTACATGCCCCAAACCAACATGCTTTTCAATCAGGGCCTTCATATATTCCCAGATTTCCCCGGAAGTTTCCGGAATATGCTCATTTCTTTTATAAATCTGGCTCTTTTTCACCTGATGCTCGCTCCAGCTGATACCATCCGATGCATCATTGAGAAGAAGCGGCTGGCAGTTATCCAGAAGATGCGCAAATTTCGCATCTGATGTCTCATAAGCTTCAAATTCCTCCCATAAATTCCGGAAATTCTTCCCCTGATCATCAGGAAGCAGGCCAAAAATCCTGTCTGCTGCCTTCTCCTCCCGTGCTCTCTTCGTTGCAGCTCCTGCCGTATCATAAGCATAGGTATCTCCTGCGTCAATTTCCACCAGATCGTGGATCAGAACCATCGGAATCACTTTTGCGAGATCAACTTCCTCTTCTGAGTATTCCTTCAAGATCACTGCCATCAGAGCAAGATGCCAGGAATGCTCCGCGTCATTTTCTTTTCTGTTCCCATCTGCAAGATACGTCTGCCGGAAGATATTCTTTACTTTATCTACTTCTACAATAAATTCCATCTGCTGTTTCAGTCTTTCCGTATTCATCCTGTATCAAACCCCCATTAAAAAAAAGCCCAGCCAGCCCACCATGATGATCCCGTTGGCAATGGAACCAATAATGCTGGTGCGGTGGGCACGCTTCTCTTCTGAAAAACTTAAAAGTCCCATAATAAATCCATAAACAGAAAGCAGCATTGCAAACAGGCAAATCCCGCCCACAACAAATCCATACGCTCCTTCCAGCAGGAAAGATATCAGTACAGCTATCAAAAACAGCAGGAAAGAAGCGGATGCCAGACCCGCGGACAGCTTGCCTTTTGCTGCTTCTTTTTTCTTTGCGAATGCATATCTAAATCTTTTTGCCATAATATTTTCTCCTCAGGTAATCGCAGATGGCAAAAGCCAGGTAACCGACAGCAGCTCCCAGTGTATTCAAAATCAGGTCATCTACATCAAAGCAGCCAACTTTGGTCACAAGCTGAATAGTCTCTACACAAAGGCTTAAACAAAAGCCGGATAATATGATCAGAAATCCGTTCCGAAATCCCCTGCTGATTACCGGAAGTATAAAACCAAAGGGAATAAATCCCAGTACATTTCCAAAAATATTCGTAAAAAGCGCAAATACCCCCAACTGCTCCCTATATGTCCAAAATCTGCGGATTTCTACAAACGGAACCATATTGTATCGGTATGCCCGTTCCGCCTCAGCCACGCGTCCGTATTCCTCCGAAAAAAATAAGAAATATACAAGAAGCAGCACATAAAGAATAAACAGGAGGATTCCTGTCCGCCTGATCACATGTTTTGTTTCTTTTTTCAATTTTCTCCCCTATTCAAAACAGCCCGGCAGGCCACACGCGGCTGCGTGCAGCTCTCCGGACAATATTTCTACAATAAAATTTCAGATTTTCTTTTCAGCAATCTTGCTCCGTTAATGATCATCATCACTCCGGCAGTAACTCCCGTTACCAGCACGATAATCCCAAGAACAAGGCTGCATGCTCCGGAACCCGACATGGTTTTATAAATCTTTTCGTTCATATCCATTCCTCCATAAAAAAATATGGGAAACGCTGCAATTTGCTCTGCAAATCGCACCGTAGCGAATAGTTGCTCGCCACAAGGCGCTCGCAACTATTCTTTATTCTGCTCCATACTGCTCATAATATGCATCAATGGCAGCCTTCAGGGTATCATCAATGATTACTTTTCCTTTGTATTCTTTATTATGGAGATGCTCAACAACTTCAGCCATAGTTACGATCGCTGTTGTTTTCAGTCCATAGTTCTCTTCGATTTCCTTCAGCGCACTCTTCGTACCCTGTCCCCGTTCCATACGGTCAACGGAAACAACAAGGCCGATCGGGTTCACATCCCCCTGTGCCCTGATGATAGGCAGAGTCTCCTGAATGGATGTGCCTGCTGTGGTAACATCCTCAATGATCACAATCTTATCGCCATCCTGGATCGGGCTTCCAAGAAGAATTCCCTTGTCCCCGTGGTCTTTCACTTCTTTTCGGTTGGAACAGTAGCGAATATCTTTGCCGTATTCTTCACTGATAGCCATCGTTGCAGCTACCGTAAGGGGGATTCCCTTGTAAGCCGGTCCGAACAACACGTCAAAATCCAGCCCGAATTTGTTCTCAATCGCTTTTGCATAATACTGCCCCAGCTTACGAAGCTGTGCACCTGTACGATAAAATCCGGTATTTACGAAAAACGGTGTCTTACGTCCTGACTTTGTCACAAAATCTCCGAATTTTAATACATTGCAGTCAATCATAAATTCAATAAATTCCTGTTTATATGCTTCCATGTATACTTCCTCCATTAAATGTGTAATTGCTTTATTTTACCACACCGATCAGCTCGCGGATATCCCCAATCTGATTTTTTTCCAGGAAATCCTCTAAGCCCTTCACAACTTCTTCTGTTGCACAGGGGTTGAAGAAATTAGCAGTTCCCACAGACACTGCCGTTGCACCTGCCATGATAAATTCCAAAGCATCCTCTGCCGTTGCAATACCGCCCATGCCGATGATCGGCAGCGAAACCGCGTTCGCCACCTGATAGACCATGCGAACTGCAACAGGCTTCACAGCCGGACCTGACATTCCTCCCGTCTTATTGGCAAGTGCAAATGTCCTGCGGTGAATATCGATTTTCATTCCTGTGAGTGTATTGATCAGCGACAGCACATCTGCTCCGCCTGCTTCTGCAGCCTTTGCCATTTCCGTGATGTCCGTCACATTTGGGCTCAGTTTCATGATGATCGGCTGTTTTGCGTATTTTTTTACTTCTTTTGTAATGGCTTCCAATGCTCTCGGGTTCTGTCCAAAAGCAATTCCGCCCTCTTTAACATTCGGGCAGGACACATTGATCTCCAGAAGATCCACCTTCTCGCTGCCAAGGCGCTCCACGACTTCACAATAATCCTCTGTGGATTTACCACAGACATTTACGATGATCTTCGTATCGAATTTCTGAAGGAAAGGAAGGTCTCTCTCGCAGAACACATTGATTCCCGGGTTCTGAAGTCCGATGGCATTAAGCATACCGCTTGGGGTTTCCACCACCCTCGGTGTTGGATTGCCTGGCCAGGGTACATTGGCCACCCCCTTGGTCACAACAGCTCCAAGATGATTCAGATCTACAAATTCACTGTATTCCATTCCGGAACCAAATGTGCCTGATGCAGTCATCACCGGATTTTTCAGCTCTACTCCAGCCAGATTCACACTCATCTTACTCATAAATCCACCTCCGTACTTAAGAATACAGGGCCATCCTTGCAGACACGCTTGTTGTGCACATGGGAATGGCTGTCCACCTCAGTGGATTTGCAGACACAGGCCAGACATGCACCAATTCCGCAGGCCATACGCTCTTCCATGGAAATCCAGCACGGGATATTCTTTTCTTCTGCATATGCCTTGATCGCACGAAGCATCGGGGCCGGACCGCAGGCAAAGATTACATCCGCTTCCAGCCCATTCTCGCGAATGGCATCCATAACATTTCCTCTGGTTCCTGCACTGCCGTCTTCCGTAGCGACATAAACCTGACCGTAAGCTTCAAATTCATCCTTTAAAAACAGTTCATCACGGTATCCCAGGATAATCTGTTTCTCTGCATCCAGCTGTTTTGCTGTTTCAAGCATCGGCGGGATTCCAATACCGCCTCCCATAAGAAATACTTTTTTCCCCTTGGCCTGCTCCAGAGGAAATCCATTTCCCAAAGGTCCCAGTGTCTCCACAGGTACTTTGGCATGAAGGCGGGAGAACTCCTCAGTCCCGGTATGTTTTCCTGTTACACGGTATACCAGACGGATTCCTCCGTTTTCTTTGTTGATTTCACAAATGCTGATGGGACGGGGCAGAAGCTTGCTCCCATCTCTTGTATATAAGGAAAGAAACTGTCCCGGCTTTGCAGACGCGGCAATCTTGTCTGTCTTAAGCCACATGCTGTAGATATCTTTGCCAATGCATTCCTGGCTTAAAATCGGGCAGCTTTCTTTTGCTTTTTCACTCATGCTCTTCCTCCTGCTCTGTTTCTTTTAGCGTGATTCCAGCGCACCGCTGATATCTGCAGCCATGTCTTCCACAGCTTTTCTGGAAGCATCTGCATAGTTCTGCTCGCCGATAGAGGCATATTTCTCCTGTTTGTAGGCGGCAATGATTCCTCTGGAGGAGTTGACGATTGCACCAAGACCGTCCTCATTAAAGAAATGAACAAGATCGGCGCCTTTTCCTCCCTGAGCGCCATAGCCAGGTACCAGGATAAAGGTCTTCGGCATAATCTTACGAAGCACTTTGCCCATTTCCGGATAAGTTGCACCTACAACTGCTCCAATATAACTGTATTCATTCCCCATGTGGTCTTCTCCCCACTGGGCTACTTTCTCTCCCACCCACTCATAAAGCGGACGTCCGTCAATGATTCTGTCCTGGAACTCTCCACTGGACGGATTAGAGGTCTTTACCAGGATAAACAGCCCCTTATTCTCTTCTTTACATACATCCACAAAGGGTTTCACACCGTCCGTTCCAAGATATGGATTGACAGTTGCAAAATCTTCGTCAAAACCAGCATAAAACTTACTGCCCACCTGAACTTTACCCAGATGTCCTACCGCATAGGCCGCAGAGGTAGAGCCGATATCACCGCGTTTGACGTCACCGATGACTACAAGATCTTTGGATTTACAGTAATCAATTGTTTTCTTATATGCCTGAAGTCCGGGGATTCCAAACTGCTCATACATAGCAATCTGTGGCTTCACAGCAGGAATCAGATCATAAGTGGCATCCACAATGCCTTTATTAAACTGCCAGATTGCCTCCGCAGCGCCTTCCAGGGTTTCTCCATATTCAGCAAAAGCCTTGTCCTGAATATGCTTCGGGACATAGTTCAGCATAGGATCCAGACCTACTACAATTGGTGCATTTGTTTTACGGATTTTATCAATCAGCTTGTTAATCATGAGTTCTTCCTCCTATTGTTATGCTATTTTAAAACAACTCGCATCTGTTCAGCCCCTCACAGATACTATCTGCTGAACAGTTACGGCAATTCATGATCTATTACCATACATAATACACGAAATCTGCCATTTTATAAAGAGTTTTTTCAAGATTGACCGCTTTTCATTTTTTGCGGGAAACAATTCAGAATCATCTTGACAATTCCAAATCTTGGCGCTATAATCAAAAAAGAATCTATATTAATTATTATAAAATCACTAGTTTTTAGAGATTATATATTATAATATAGTCTGTAAAATCTGGTGATTTTCTCGTCCAGATAACTTTTCAACTTATATTTATGGAGGTATCATCATGAACAAAGGAACTGTAAAATGGTTCAACGCAGAAAAAGGATACGGTTTTATTACCGGTGAAGACGGAGCAGATGTTTTCGTACATTTCTCTGCAATCAATGGAGAGGGTTTTAAATCTTTAGATGAAGGACAGGCGGTTACTTATGATTTAACAGAAGGCGCTCGCGGAATGCAGGCTGCTAATGTTACCAAATTATAATCAGGTAAATGCTCACCTTTGTGCGTGACTTGTTTATTAGGTATCTGAATTATTCAGATATGCTTACCAATAAAAATCCCCGGATGATCCGGGGATTTTTATTTATCTGTATTATATTATGTTTTATATCTTTCTTTTCTGTCGGACACCCGGCAAAAATCACTCTGCATCCTCTGCGGAAAGTCCTGCAAGGTAATCATCCAGAGCGGAAGTATCCATTTCCGTTACGATCTGCTCTTCACTGTCTTTCCCTGTTACTTTGTCCTGAACAGAATAGCCAATCCAGCATACAGCTACAATACATACGACAAGCGCCGCAATCTTTTCCAGTCTCAGAATCATCTTTTCTCTCTTTATGATCTTCTGGCGATTTGCTTTTTGTTCTTTATAAGCATCCACTTTTTTCTGACTCATAATCCCGTCTTCCTTTCTTTCAGCAGAATCAATGGCTGAATTCTGTCGTTCAGCCGTATATGTTCGCATGATACCATGCTCACCAAGTATTCCTATTATATCACAGTCTGCTTCAAAAGAAAAGTATTAAACCACTACAATCACACCGCCGTCATTCGCATACATGCTGCTCACTCCTGCAGTTTCCAAAACCACAATTTTAGCCGGATTTACTTTTTCCTGAATCGCCTCCTTCAGGATCTGCGCTCTGGCCGCACAATTGCAATGGCTGATTGCCAAAGTTCTCTCAGCACTGTCAGCAGTCTTTTTGATAATATGGTCTACCATTTTTATCAAAGCCTTATTCATTCCCCTTGCCTGATCCAGCTGGCAAATATTCCCGTCATCCGTGGAACCCATCACAGGTTTAATCTTAAGGGCACTTGCAACCAACGCTTTCGCCTTGCTTAAACGTCCGTTTTTACGAAGTGTCTCCAGGTTTTCAAGAACAAAAAAGGTATTCTGTGTGCTGATATATTTCTCAACTTTTTCCACTACTTCTTCAAAGGAAAGGCCGTTCTCTTCACACTCCTGAATCTTCATGGCAATGAGGGTCTCTCCCACAGATGCAGAACAGGAATTAAACACATGAATTTTTTTATCTCCCTGTTCTTCCAGATAAAGATTACGTCCAAGCACTGCACTATTATAAGAACCACTCAGCTCCGCAGAAAGAGTCACCGCATATACATGCTCTGCCTCACACTGGTAGGACCGCATATAACGTTCCGGTGAAGGACATGCAGATTTCGGGCACTCCGGACATGCAGCAACTTTCTGAAGAAAGTCTTTCTGATCAAAAGTTTCGTCATCAATAATGCTTTCGCTTCCTACCATCAGTGTCAGGGGGATAGACTCAAACCTCTCATCCTGTTTCCATTCTTCCAAAAGTTCTCCACAGCTATCTATTACAATTTTATAACTCAATTATATCGTCCTCTTTTCCATAATATGTAGTTTTGAATACCACATCTATATTACCACATACAGTTATATTTGAAAAGTCTTTTTCGAAAAACTCTGTTCTTTTTTTCTGTTCTGATTTATAATATGGATGTACTGCGCAAATTGCAGTATAGAATTTACCTTCTCTGATACTCAGCTATTTTTTTAACAGGGATATGTAAAAGTAAGGAGCAAATGAATGCTGGCTTTAAATATAATAGATGTAAAAGAATTTATGAATCAGATGCTGATCGGCACAACTTTTGATCAATTTGAAATGGTGGAAACCGTCATCACTACATTTAATACTTTTTCGATTGACGGAAAACTCCGGCGAGATTTTTTTGATACGGACACCTGTGATATTTTTGACCAATCCGGCATGACTTATTCCCTTTGGAAAGAAATAAAGCCATTTTGTTATTCTGTCATCCGCGGCAAACGTACTCCACTCCACTTTAGAATTGTCTTTCAGATTTCTCACAGACAGAAGCAGGCTATCCTGAAAAATCTGAGCAGCCATATTTCCCCGGAAATGGTCAGCGGAATGTTCATTAATATTCAATATAAAAATAAAGAATTATTATGTACCACCGGAATCTCCCTGAAGACCTTTATCCCTGACAAATCACCGGAGCAACAATGGGATGCCATGGTTCTGGACTTTTTCCGCCGCCACAATATTCTTTTTGATCAGATGTAAGCTATGTTAATTGTCATTCTGCAATAAATAATAAGCCAGCATATCTACAAATTCACTGTTTGTCGGCTTATATATCAGAGGATATCCTGCGATACGATCCAAATCGTTCTTATTCATTGTCCAGCAGACATTGATGACTGTCCTGATATCGTGCTCTACATTCATCGGTGTGGATTTAAATTTCTTAGCCAGACATGGATAAATGTCTTTTGTGATTCTGATAGGACGTTCCTGTGACTCCATAGAAATCTTTACTGCTTCTGCCACAAAGTAGTAACCTTTGTACTTTGATGTTGCCCCAAGTCTTCTGATCAGTCTGTATACTTCTTTCATGCTTCTCCTCCCGAAATCTCGTATGCTTACTATATCTTACGACAAAAATATCTTATTTTCGCTTAATCTAACAAAGTCTAGCAAATTCGACATATTTAGAAAAGAAACTTCCTTTATCAATTTCAGACATACATTGTTAGCATAAAAATCCAAACCGTTTTTGTCAAGTTCTGCAGGTACCTGCCAGGTTATAGAAAGATATCAGCTAAAATCGGGAGATTTTCCAGACTGCAGAAAACCTCTTCTGAGAACTATATAACAGGCTGCCATCCGGCAGGGAAACAGTTCTCCGAAGAGGTTTTTAGTTTTACAGCTTTTTTATAAAATCATTTTTATAGGATCATCTTTTAGAATTATTTTGTAAGCAGCATCAGAATATCATTGCTTCTCTGTACAAACTTAGTCATTTCTTCCGGAGAAAGCTGCTTATGGCTCAGCATTGCAAGATCATAAAGCTGCTCACAGATCATCTGTGCATGCTCTGCATCACCATGCTCTGACAAATACTGTACAAGAGAGTGGTTCGCATTGAGAACGAGAGTCTCATTTCCCCCGAACATGCCCGGATCCATACCGTACATATTATACATCTTCATCATGTCCTGCATACGGCGGCTTTCTTCTGAAAGTGTCATCATAGCTGCCATAGAACTGTTTTTCAGTTTTTCCACCTTCACTTCAAGTTTCTCTTTATTCAGGTGTTTGCGGAACAGTTCCGTTAATTTATTTGCAGTTTCCTCATCGGCACTTCCGTCCTCCCTCAGTTCTTCCGTCAGATCTGCGTCAATACGCTTGAACTGGATCGTCTGATCTTTCTGTTCCAGATGAGAGATGAACGGACTGTCAATATTATGTTTCAGAAGCACTGCATCCTTGCCTGCCTCCTTAAACATGTTGATATACTGGCTCTGCTGTACTTCGTCTGTCACATAGAAGATCGTTGTCTTCTCCGGTTCTTTCTCATCATCCTTCTGCGCTTCAGTGTCGTCTACTGTCTCTTCTGTTACAACATCATCTGAAGTCTTGTCCTCTTCCTTCTTGTTTTCTTCGATGCAGTCTTTCAGAGTCAGGTATTTGCCATCCAGATTCTTAAAGAGAATGTAATCATGGACTTTATCTGCAAATTTGGTATCCTTAATGCATCCGAATTTTACAAACGGACTGATATCATCCCAGTATTTCTCATAGGACTCTCTGTCTGTCTTGCACATGCCGGTCAGCTTATCTGCTACCTTTTTCGCAATATACTCGGAAATTTTCTTCACAAATCCGTCATTCTGCAGCGCACTTCTGGAAACATTCAGAGGAAGATCCGGGCAGTCAATAACACCTTTCAGAAGAAGAAGGAACTCCGGAATGACCTCTTTGATATTATCTGCAATAAATACCTGGTTGTTATACAGCTTAATGGTTCCCTCGATAGAGTCATATTCCGTATTAATCTTCGGGAAGTACAGAATTCCCTTCAGATTAAACGGATAATCCATATTTAAGTGGATCCAGAACAACGGCTCTTTATAATCAAGAAATACCTTGCGGTAAAACTCCTTATACTCCTCGTCCGTACAGTCATTCGGATGCTTCATCCACAAAGGATGTGTATCACTTAAGGATACCGGACGTTTATTGATTTTTACTTTATCTCTGGCCGGAGAAACTTCTACGACTTCTTTTTCACCGTTTTCGTTCTCTTTTTCTTCTGTCTTTGCTTCCTCATGGATGTGTTCCACAACCACATCATCCTCTCTCAGCTCAGACTCATCAATCGTCTCGTATTCCTGTTCTGCATTCTCCTTAGAGAGATAAATATCAACAGGCATGAAAGAACAATATTTCTCGATGACTTCACGCATACGATATTCATTGGCAAATTCCAGACTTTCCTCATTCAGGAACAGGGTAATCTCTGTACCAACGGAAGTCTTATTACCTTCCTGCATATCATATTCGGTGCCTCCGTCGCAGGTCCAGTGAACCGCTTCTGCGCCTTCTTTATAAGAAAGGGTATCGATGTGTACTTCATCCGCTACCATAAATGCGGAATAAAAGCCAAGTCCGAAATGACCAATGATCTGGTCATCAGAAGTCTTGTCCTTATATTTCTCCAGAAACTCTGTCGCTCCGGAAAAAGCAATCTGTGTAATATACTCTTCTACTTCATCTGAAGTCATACCAATACCGGTATCAATGAATTTTAAGGTTTTTTCCTCAGGATTTACGATCACCTGAATATTTGCTTTATAATTTTCCGGGAACGTGTATTCACCCATTACTTCCAGTTTACGAAGCTTTGTGATTGCATCGCATCCGTTGGAAATCATTTCACGAACAAAAATATCGTGGTCGGAATACAGCCATTTTTTAATTATTGGGAAGATATTGTCACTGTTAATTGATAAGTTTCCATGTTTTGCAGCCATGCTGTCCACACTCCTTTATTTGAATTTATTTATTTTTAAATTTCTATCCAATATACTAATACGGTTCTTATAAAAAGTCAAGCAAAATTTAGCACTCATTTAAAATGAGTGCTAATAATTTTACAATTAAACAATTCTATTTTCCATTCAAAGCTGTCGAAAAAAAACAGGGCATCGCTTACGCAATGCCCTGTTATTTTTGTCTTTTATTTATTTTTCTTCCGGTAAACCACAACGCCTGCAATGCATACAATCGCAATGATCAATGCTATTACGAGTGGAATGATCGGCGTATCGTCACCCGTCTGAACTGCTTTCTTCTGGTTTGCTCCAGGAGTCGGGGTAACTGTTTGCTCTGCTGCCTGAACAACGCTAAAGGAAACCTTCTTCGTATCCTGCTCTCCCTTGTTTACCCAGTTGCTTCCATCGTATTCCTGACGGTTGAAAACAACGCTTAACGTATAGTTTCCGCTTCTTCCCATTCCGAAGCTTGCTGCATACGGTGCACTGGTCCATGTATTCGTGTTGACTACTGTCCAGTTCAGCGGAAGATAGCGCACATCACCTTTACGCGGGCTTGCATTATCCATACCGGCACCAACAGCAGTGAAGGAAATTGTGGATTTGGTTGTATACTGCCCATTCGGGGTAATTCCTGTAATCTGGTTATCGTCTGCCGACGCCACATTTGCCGTATATCCGTTTACAGTGACTTTTACAGATGTTACCAGACTTACTTCATTAGGATTCTTAACGCCATCCGGCAAAGTCACGGTTCCTTTTACCGTAAAGGTCTGTGCTGAAGTTCCGTTTGGATCATATTCACACCCTTTTACATCCCATGCCACATTCGCCTTCATATCGTCCTTGGTTGTTTCAATCACAACCGTTGCCGGAAGTTTCAGGGATTCTGCTGTTTTCTCAGTACCGTTCGGAAGGCCTGTGATTTCCGCCGGCTTCTGAATAGCTGTCAGCTTCACGGATTTGTCTTCCGGTTTCTTATTTACGGTAATGGTTGCTGTAACAACCAACGTGTCTCCAGACGTGTTCGGAATTTCAATATCTTCCTGATAATCGCCCGCTTCCAATCCGATAACAGGCTGAACCGTAAAGGTACAGGATGCACCCGGTTCCAATTCCACTGCCGATAAAGCTCCGACTGTAAAAGTATCGCTGTCTGACGGCTGTTCCAGAGTCTCTGTTACGTTTCCATCATTGGTAATCGTAATCTTCTGAGCTTTTGGTGCTTCCTTGTAACCGCTGGTAACACTTCCGAAGTCAAGGGTTTCCGGATTAACTGTCAGCTTGTGTACGATTTTCTTTTCTACTTCAAAGGTTATGGTAATATCCGCAAGCGGATTTTCCATATCCTCCGCACTGCATATAGAAATAACATCCTTATACGGATTTGCCGGCAGACCGATTTTGGGCTGAATTGTGAAAGCCACGGTTTCACCTGCAGGAATCACTTCTGAAGAAAGCTCCGTGATTTCATAATAGTCATTAGCACTAATCGGCTGTGCCAGAGTAACATCCTCATCACCAAGGTTAGCAATGGTCACTGTCTCTGGTACCGGTGCTGTTTCATAGCCTTCTGTCACTTTTCCAAAATCAATATTATCCGTTGAAACCTCTATATTAATCATCGGTTCCTGCGGGTCCTCAGGATCTACTGGTTCTACTGGATCTTCCGGTTCTGTCGGGTCTTCCGTATCTGCCGGGTCTTCCGGTTCCGTCGGAGCTTCAATATCTGACGGATCATCGGGATCTTCCGGGTCATCCGTATCTGCCGGTTCATCTGTATCCGGATTCTGCTCCGGTTCTGTCACAGTCGTATTATCGGGAGCTTCACTATCAGTACCTTCTGTATTCTCCACATCTGCAGGCTGTTCGTCACTTCCTGTCTGCTCATCTTCCTGTACAACCGAATCGTTCTCGACTACCGTAACCGTTGCCTCAAAGGAAGCCGTTGCCAGTTCACTGCTGGAATAAGTAATGGTATCCGTATAAGTACCTGTCCCGATTCCCTCTCTCGGCTGGATCCATAATCTTACTTCCTGACCAGCTTCCAGCGGTTCCGTAATATCCTGAACCATGAAATGCTCCGGGCTGATTTCTTCGAAATTCAATGTACCTGTTCCGGTATTTTTCACAGTAATATACTGTGCTTCCACGTCTCCTGCTGCTCCTGCGGTCAACGTACCGAAGTCTAAAACACCGCTTCCATCCTCCGTAACTGCTTCTGCGTTAAAGGAAGTAAACTCATCCTGGACATTCTCTTCCATTTCAGTTTCCTCTACCGGTGTCAACTCTTCGTCACCGTAATTCTCTTCCCCTGCAGCCGGCTCTTCTGCCGGTGTCAGTTCCTCACCGTCCGTATTGTATACTTCTTCCTCTACCTGTGCGTCCGGGAGTATTTCCTGGGATTGCTCCTCCGGAATTTCCTCATAGACCTCTGTCTGTTCTTCCGGAATCACTTCCTGGGACTCCTGCTCCTGAATCTCTTCAGAGACTTCCGGCTGTTCCTCCGGAATCACTTCCTGGGACTCCTGCTCCTGAATCTCCTCAGAAACTTCCGGCTGTTCCTCCGGAATCACTTCCTGCGATTCCGCTTCCGCAGGCTCCTGCTCCTGAGCAGCTGCCTCTGTTACTACATCACTGGTTGCTTTCAGTGTACCGGTGATACCTTTATCCTCAAGACCGGTGATCGTAAGTACAATTTTATATCCGACATCCTCGGATGTTACTTTATATGTTTTTTCTTTTCCAAGATCTACCAGAGAATCAGAGTCTGAAACCTTTCTCTGCCATAAAAAACTGACGTAATCATCCGTCATCCCCTCTGGTTTTACCTTCTTATAATCTGCCTTTAAAGTGACATCCACCGCTGCTGCCCCTTTGATCTTCAGTTCGCCTTCCAGGTTTCCGGCCGGCGCCGCTGCAAAAACCACTGCAGGAAGCATGGAAATCATCATCAGTACAGACATGAATACTGCCAGGATTCTTGATTTTCTCATAAGTCATCCTCCTTTACCTTTCCATTGATTTAAATGTGACTCTATTTGTATTGTATCGTATCCTTACGGAATACACAAGCCAAAAGAACCGTCTCTTTGGTATCCCTATTGTAGCATACGATCACATAAGAATGTAATCTGTATTTTCCCGTTTAAATAAAGATCAGCCTTCAACGATCAGATATTTTCCGGAAGGAAGCTCGAATACTTCACAGGCATCCGCTATCTCTTCCAGGGACATCCCTTCCACATCAGCGCCTGCCCCGTCCAGATATTTCTTTACTTCTTTGAGAGAATTTACTTCCACAGCCATACACTCTTCCAAAAACTCCTCCGCTTCCTCATAGTTCTCTGCCACCCTCTCATCAAAAAGCCGGCCCTGTTTTTCCAAAAATGTTTCCACGCTTTCTTTACTGTACATTCTTTATTACCTCCTCCATCTTTCCGCCTGCCTGAATCAGCTTCTCCAGTACAGGCTCCACACGCTCTGTCTGATACTCCGCAGCAGCCTTTACCCCATCCTTCGAGTGGGCCATGGCAAAACTCCATGGAACTGCCTGAAGCATCTCCACATCATTAAATTCATCCCCGAATACAAGGCATTCCTCTGGCCGGATGTTCAGGATTTCCTGATATTTCCTTACTCCTTTTGCTTTATTAATCCCAAAAGGTATAAAGTCCACCCAATCATTACCGGATGTAACCACCGTACATCTGTCCCTGAAACGCTCCTGCCAGTAACGGATAGATTCCTCTCTCATCCCGGCCTGCTCATAAACAGCCAGTTTCATACACTTCTCCGTCATTTCTGAGAAATCCCCGATCACTTTGCAGTCTGTCTTCACCACTTTCGTCATCAGATCATAATAATGCTGTGTTTTCGGCCTGATATAATAGAAGTCCTTTGTAGAACAGGAAAATTCCGCGCCTTCCTTCCCATAAACAGCCTCCAGGATGTCCCTCGCCAGCGTCTGATCAAACCCGTCCTGGTAAAGAACTTTCTCGTTCCAGACCGCCATTGCACCATTTTCACAGACAAAGGCCATATCAGAAAACACCGGTTTAAACAGACGCTTCATATTGGAATACTGTCTTCCGCTTGCTGCGACAAAAAGAATTCCCATATCCTTCAGCCTGCGGATCAGGGAAAACACTTCCTCCGGAATCTGCTGCGCACCATTCAGCAGCAATGTCCCGTCCAAATCACTCGCTACTAATTTAATCATTTCTTTTCCTCATAAATCTTCAGTAAATCCATCGGTTTTTCTGCAATGATGTCCGCTCCGCTCTCGGTAAGCTCCTTCAGGTCACGGAATCCCCACAAAGCTCCTACCGTATACATCCCGGCAGCCTTCCCTGTAAGCATATCGGTTCTGGTATCCCCTATGTACATACATTCTTCGGGTTTTACGCCAAATTCCTCTGCTACTTTCAGCGGCCCGTCCGGTGCCGGCTTTCTGCGTATCGCGTCACTCTGCCCGATCACCATATCAAAATCATCTCCGAACATCTGTGCAATGACCTTTACTGCAGCCAGATGGGGTTTATTGGAGCAGACAGCAAGCCTGACCCCTCTTTTTTTCAATTCTTTCAGAGTTTCCGGCATTCCCGGATAATGAGTAACCCTGTACATGGGATCTGCTGCAAACATTTCCCTGTAGATTCTCGCTCCTTCCTCAAACCTTGTCAGTTCCGGATCTCCTGCATCTTTCAGGCAGCGGCGCATAAGCATATTGGCTCCCTCTCCGCAGTAATAACGGAAATTATCTACCGGAAGCTCTTTCAGGCCGAATTTCTTCATGATCTCATTTGCCACATAGGCCATAGATTCCAGTGTATCTGCCAGTGTTCCATCCAAATCAAAAATACATGCTTTTATCATTTGTCTCATCCTCTCAAATCAATTCCCTGCTGTTTCATTTCATAAAGAAGCCGTGCTACAGGAAGCCCGACCACATTGGAGTAATCCCCGCAGATTCCTTTCACATAAATCCCAAAACTTCCCTGAATCCCATAGCTTCCGGCCTTATCCAGGGGCTCTCCGCTTCTCACATAAGTCCTGATTTCCTCCTCAGACACAGGATAGAAGGTCACATCCGTCTGTTCGGCAAAAGTAAACGGCTTCCATTCACCATGATCACACAGAAGTACCGTAACCCCCGTATAAACCTGATGGGTATTTCCCTGCAGTTTCATCAGTGTCTCAGCCGCATCCTCCTCATCCGCCGGTTTGCCCAGAATACACCCCTTATATGATACGATCGTATCCGCTCCTATAATAATGGTTCCCTCTTCTATTTCTCCGGCCACAGACCATGCTTTATGATAAGAAAGCTCTTTTACTATTTCTTCAGGCAGTACGGAAGTAACTCTTTCTTCATCCATGCTTGGCCGGATTTCAAAAGAGACACCCGCTTTTTCCAGCAATTCCTTTCTGCGCGGGGATGCTGACGCCAGAATGATTCTTCTCATTTTCTCTCCTCTTTTTCATGTTAGTCTCAAATAATCCCTGTACTATTTCTACCGCTATAGTATAACCTGTAAAAAAAAAAGTGGCAACCACTTTTACATCTTCCGCACATAACCCTTTTCTTTTTTGTAAAAAAGTAGTAAAATAGTGTTAACTCATTATAAAAATAATGAATCCATAGAATACCATAATGGCTATTCGGCCAAAAATTGAAAGGAGAACGGTATTATGGCAAAGGTAAACAAATATTGGGGACTTGTTGCATTAGGAGCTGCTACCGCAGCAGCAGCCGGCGCTTTAGCAGCTGTCCTGATGAAGAAGAAACCATGCCGGGAATGCGAAGATATGGACGACGATTTCGAAGATGATCTCCAGGAAGAAACTGATGCACCGGAGGAAGAGCCGGAAGAAAAAGAAACACCTGAGGATTTCGTTTCCTGGGAAGAGGCATCTGAAACAGAAGAAGCTGCCGGCGAAACGGAAGAAGCCGGCGCTGTTGCAGAAGAAGCTACTGATGAAGTGCAGGAGGCTGCTGATGATATGGAAGCAGCTGCCGACGATGCTCAGGAACCCGACGCTGTTGCAGAAGAAGCGGTTACCGAATCAGAAACAGAAGAATAATCTTCATTCCAAATACAAATCAGGGGCTGCGGTTTGCTGTATGATACAGTGACCGCAGCCCCTTCTGCTTATGGTTTATGTATTCGAAAAGCCAATTATGCCTCTTTAATTTCAAGAACGTCCATAGGACAGGCCTTTACGCAGATTCCGCAGGCAATACATTTGCTTGCATATTCTTTATCTTCTGCTTTTACGATTACATGGAACGGACAGGCTTCCACACACTTGCCGCATCCTACACATTTCTTCTTATTGATCATGTACACGCCTTTGGCATTCTGTGTGATCGCACCTTCCGGACATGCTTTGGCGCATTTGCCGCACTGTACACATACGCTTGGTTTCGGTGTTTCGCCGTCTTTAGCTACTCCAATACGAATACAGGAATAGTCTTCGTTAAATTCTTTGTAAAATGCCTCTGAACAGGCGATTTCACAGGCCTTACATGCCATACATGCGTCTTTTTTTGCCACATTAAGTCTCTTCATGTTTTCTACCCTCCACATTGGTTCATGAGTTGTTTTTTGTCTGCGGTCATCAAATCCCGCAGTTTCTATAAACAAAGAGAAGGCTCCGGGCACCTGATACGGTACCCATTCCCGAACCTCTCCTTGATATACGGTAAAAACGGTTTGCGGTCTCCGAAAAAATCCGCACAGTCTGTCCGGGCCTCTCAGGCCTTTGGCAGCTTAAAAGAGCTCTTCAGGGAAACAATACGGTTAAATACCGGTGCCCCTTCCTTAGAATCGTGAACATCTGCGCAGAAGAAACCATTTCTTACAAACTGGAAGCTTTCATAGCCTTTCGCTTCCATCAGAGCCGGCTCTACATAGGCAGTCACTTTTGTCAGAGAATTGGGGTTGACGTTCAGAGAGCCGTCCTCTTTGTTGTAAACACCTTTCTCTTCATCCACAATATTTTCATACAGACGAACCTCAGCCCTGCCCGCATTGGATGCTTCTACCCAGTGGATCGTTCCTTTGACCTTGCGTCCGTCCGGTGCATTGCCGCCCTTAGTAGCAGGGTCATAGGTGCAGTGAACTACATGAACGGTTCCGTCATCATCCGCTTCAAATCCGGTACATGTCACAAAGTAAGCATTCATAAGGCGCACTTCCGTTCCCAGGAAAAGGCGTTTATACTTCTTTGGCGGATCGATCATGAAGTCTTCCCGCTCAATATAAAGTTCTCCGCTAAACGGAATCTTACGGCTGCCCAGAGATTCATTCTCCATATTGTTGGGGGCATCCAGATATTCTACCTGTCCCTCCGGATAATTGTCGATCACAAGTTTAATCGGATCAAGTACGGCCATCATACGCGGACGCTTCAGCTTCAGATCTTCTCTGATACAGTATTCCAGCATTGCATAATCTACGGAACTGTTTGCCTTGGAAACTCCGCACAGGTCTACAAACATCTTAATGGATTCCGGTGTATAGCCCCGGCGGCGAAGTGCTGCAATGGAAACAAGGCGCGGGTCATCCCAGCCATCTACAATGCCGTCCTCTACCAGCTTCTTAATATAGCGCTTACCTGTCACCACATTTGTCAGATAGAGTTTGGCAAACTCAATCTGTTTGGGAGGATGGGGATATTCCAGTTCCGTAACCACCCAGTTATAAAGAGGACGGTGATCTTCAAATTCCAGGGTACAGATGGAATGGGTAATTCCCTCGATCGCATCCTCAATGGGATGTGCGAAATCATACATCGGGTAAATGCACCATTTATCTCCGGTATTGTGGTGCGTCATATGAGCCACACGGTAGATTACCGGGTCACGCATGTTCATATTCGGGGAAGCCATATCGATCTTTGCACGAAGAACCTTCGTTCCATCCTCATATCTGCCCTCTTTCATTTCTTCGAACAGCTTCAGGTTTTCCTCCACGCTGCGGTTGCGGTAAGGGCTTTCTTTTCCCGGCTCTTTCAGCGTGCCGCGGTATTCACGGATCTCATCTGCGGTCAGGTCGCACACATAAGCTTTCCCCTTCTTAATAAGCTTCACAGCGGCCTCATACATCTCTTCAAAATAATCCGATGCAAAAAACAGCCTGTCCTCCCAGTCTGCACCCAGCCATTTAATATCCTCTTTAATAGATTCTACAAACTCGGTCTTTTCTTTGGTGGGATTCGTATCATCAAAACGCATATTGAATTTGCCGTTATATTCCTGGGAAAGTCCGTAATTCAGAAGAATGGATTTGGCATGGCCGATATGCAGATAGCCATTCGGTTCCGGAGGAAAGCGGGTATGCACGGTATCATAAACGCCATCCGCCAGATCCTTATCTATAATATTTTCTATAAAATTCTTAGAAACAGTCTCGTTCTCCATCTCTTGCCCTCCTAAGCCTCTTTTGAAAATATATCTTACCATAATCCATGGCATTTTAAAAGTTTTTCCGAAAAAATTGTAAAAAAAGTTGCACGGTTAAAGCACAAAAAAAGTCTTGATTTTCTCAAGACTTTTTCAAGCTGCTGACGGGAATTGAACCGTTTACCAAAGTCCCGAAACCCTAGTAAAATCAATACTTTCCAGCCTTTTGTCTTGATTACCTTTACATACTTTTGGGGCGTTTTTTGATTACCTTACCGCAAATTCTGATATCTTATTAAGAATTTCTGTCTTTTTCTCAATACTCTTACGGTTTCGATGGTAATAATGTTCAGTAGTAGCAATATCTGTATGCCCCATCTGTCCAGTGATAAGTCTACGGTCAATATTATTATCAAGAAGGATGCTTCCATATGTTTTTCTAACTTTATGTGGAGATTTACGTACAATATTCAATGTCTTGCACATTCTGTCCATTCTCCTGCGAATACAGTTGGTTGTCATTCTCTCCCCTTTTGAATCACAAAAGATATATTCACCAAATGGATTATATAATCTCAACTTATTTATAAGCCAAGAATATGTTTCTGGTACAACCACTGTCCGGACACCTGCGGCAGACTTTGGAAATTCTTTAACAAGATACTCATACCCACCAGATTCTTTCGATATCCTCGTTTCTGTCCTTCTAACTTTGAAAGAGTTCCCATCAAAATCTGAATGTTTCAAAGTAACTAATTCTCCAACACGAACACCAGACACAAACATAAGCAGTATTGCCATATTTTTAATATCTAAATCCGACATCAGATAATCAAAAACTTTTTCAAGTTCTTCATCATCAAAAACTTCTTGATTATCTTCTTTGACAGTTTTCTTGAATGAAGTATCCGCCAAATCCATATCTGTAAATATTTCATCAATACTCATATCTGTCAGATTTCTTTTCTTAGCACGCTTCAAAAAGCCTTTAGTTATACTTTTTAAATTTGAAAATGCTTTTGCAGATAGATTATGCTCTGAAATCTGCTCTTCAAGAAAATCACTAATATCTGATTCTGTAATTGATTTAATACGTTCTTTACCGAATTTAGTATAGTGTCTCTTAAATACCTGTCTATTACGTTCTTGCGTTGGTTTAGAAATCTTTCCAAGTTCTGCACGACGATCATTCCATTCATGGAACACCTCTTCAACCGTTGGATTCTCCACTTTTTCTTTTACATGCTTAATAACTATATCTTCTACAGCTTCACGGCTATTTCTCTTTATCAATTTTCTTTTGCCGTCTTTATTTAAAAGATATGTTCGCCATTTTTGATCTTTACCTTCCCATATTTTATATGGATGCTTTGCTAAAATATCCTTTCTTTTTTTCATTTCTATTTGTTGCCGTACAGTTTCCAACAATAGGATATCATTATTTTTGATGTAATTCAATAATTCGTTGTCATTAATATTTGTTGTTTCTATAAAAATCCTTCCTTTCATCTATATAAATCAGGAGGGGCAAATCGCTCCCTCCTGATAAATTGAATATATTGATTTTAAAATTGCTATAAATGTAAGAATATAAACGAACAGAAAAGCCTTTGCCATTAATCTATCATCTTACTCGCCTATTAAACCCTGCCTTATACATATTTTGGGTTAGATTAGTGCTAACTTTCCCAGTCATTCCATTAACAAAATTTTTATTGTTGACAAGCTGTTTAGCTAATGTTTCTAAGTCACCCATAACGTCTTTATCTACATTTCCATTAACGGTTATGAGAGAATCGTAGTTTATCACAGGAGCCTGATTCGTAGTATGATTGCTATAAGAAGAATACTTCCTAACATTTTCATTGAAATTTTCCATAGTATCCAACGCTGGCCCCATCTTCCCTACAATATGCTCCGGAAGAATATATTCTCCTGGATTAACAGTTACAATACCTGCATCGTCATTTTTGTCTGAGAGTTGATTAAGCCAATGGTCGGGTGGGAGTTGGATAAATTGGTCAACAAGTCCACCTTTAGCATATCCAGAACCTTTTAGTTTATTAACCATCCAAGTATTCTGCTCTGCGGTACCTGAATAGGTTCCAGAACCTTTTAGGTTTGTATATAACTGTTTCTGACTTGCATAACCAGTTTTATAGCCGTTATATGCTATACGGTCGTAGATTGACTGTTCAATGTTTAGGCTTTTATTACCTTTCATAGAAGTATCTTTTGCGATACCCGCCCAAATATCTGTATTTGTATTTTGTGTAGTAGTAGGGGGCTTTTTCGTATTATTAGAAGTCGTCTGCTTTACAGGCTGTTTAGTCGGTTGTTTCGCTTTTGCCTTTACAGTCACCTTGCATTTGGCTGTTTTTCTTGATCGGCTTTCTTTTACACTGATAGTCGCAGACCCGGCGGAAACAGCAGTTACAACACCACTTGAAGAAACTTTTGCAACTTTAGTATTGGAACTTGACCAAGTAAAGTTTGCAGCCGCATTTGATGGTTTAACAGTTGCTTTTAAAGTATAAGTCTTGCCTTCCTTTAAAGAGATGCTTGTCTTGCTAAGTTTTACGTCCGTAGCCCTAACATATGCTTCGCCAGAACCACCGCCTTTACCTGCATTATTGGAATCGTCACTATTAGCAACAACCTTTTTAAGATTCTTCTCATTCTCTTTTGTTGTAGTAGAAACTTTACTGTTATCAGATTTTGTAACTTTCTTATCTGCTTTTGTATCCTGTACATCACCAGTATTGTAAAGTTTTGCAGTTAGTACACCGTCCTCTAGTGCTTTCTCCATTTTCTCGTCCAGCTTATCAAACACATTGTTAAATGTATCTGACATGACAAGGCCATGTTCCGTCACAATATTGTCCAGATTTGCAAACGTGGACTCATAAGAAGTAGTCACATTAGAGAGCATACCGTTGATAACCTGATTCTGCATATCGGTATTAGTTCTCAAAGAATCTAATGTTTTGTCCAATGCTTTATCAACATCGTCAGCTAATTTATCATAGCCGTCAGACTTTAACTCATAGCTGTGTTCATATTTGGTATCCTCTAATTCTTCTTCCTGTTCCGCAATCTGGGCTTTAATCTGGGCTAGGCGTGCCTTGGAAGCTGCGTCAGAGACACTTTCAAGAGCAGCCGCCTGGGCTTTCAGTATATTCAACTCACGTGTTTGAGATTTTAGCTTCTTATCATAGTCATGATATTTTTTCTTGGCTTCCAATGCCTTTTGGTATGCATCAATATCTTCGTGCATCAGTTCATTTTTCTTTTTGAGCTGTTCTTCATACATGTCAAGCATAGACTGCTTATAAGTCTCCATTGCCTTGGCAGAATCTAATAAACCATCATGTAATTCTTTGAGTTTGTCGTTATATTCTTCCTGTGACCAATCACCTTTTTTATATTGCTTATTTAGATTTTCAATCTGTTTACGATAGTTGGCTATCTTAGTCTTAGTAGCATCAACGCTTTCCTGGAGAAGAAGGAGATTAGTAAGTCCATTTTCTGTAAAAGAACCATCAGATTCAGAAATGAACGTATCAGAATCCATCAAGCCACGGAGCGTATCATATTCATTGACAACACCGTCAATAGCTTCCTGTGCTTCGTAGAATGGTTTCCAGCGGATATCCATGATCGCGTTTTTAGCTTCTTCGCTGTCAGCGGCTAGATTCATATAATTAACGTCAAGCTGTGCAATCTCATCTGCAAGATCCTGATATTCTTTACTGTTATAGGCATACAGAGACAGTTCTTTCGTTTTCTGATTGCGCAATTTGGTTATAGCCGCCATTTCACGGTTATTGTTTTTAATCCGTTCTTTGTGATCCTTTTCAGTTACTGTATATCCATCTGCAACCTCTTTATAATTTCTCGCTGCGCTAAGTTTATCAGAAGCACGGCTCCAACGGTCAACACCCCATTGTTTTAACTGTTCTTTGGCTTCTCGTACTTCTTTTTTCCACTCTTCAAGGGCAGTCTTACTTTCCCATAATTCTTCGTTGATACCAATAAGAGTAGTCTGCATCTCACGATATTCAGCAGATTTAGTCCCGTATTTCTTTCCGTATGCTTTAAGCTGCTTCTCATACTCTTTGTATTCTTTTTGGAGCATACTGATGTTATTTTTTTCGTAGGATATCTGTTGATTGAGTAGCTTATAATATCCGGAACCATTACTTATAGTCATACCAGTCGTTTCACGGTATTCCAGTTTGGCATTGTTCAGGTCTTGCTTTGCCTTGGTTCTATTGGTATATGAATCGTAGATATCAGTGATATTCTCAAGCTTCTTAGCTGCAATCTCAACCTGTTCAGTCAATTTTTCTTCTGCGGCTTTACGGCTTTCGATTGCTTTATCATACCACTTCATGTAGGCTTCCACACGACTCTTGTCGTCCTCGGATAACTGTTGGATATCAACGGTGCCGTTCTGAACTTTTGCTTTCAGATCATCAGATAATCCTATTTGTACAGCTACTTCATTAGCATAGGATAGGTATCTTTGCTCTGCCTGTTTATAATATCCAGCTTCTTTCCCCGCTTCAGATTCCGCTTGTGTAAGATATTTGTTTTTCTTTTTGATACTTTTCCGATTCTCGGATACGGCCTGATAATATTCAATCTTACTTTCTGTACGGGAAATAAGGACTTCAATCCAATCCTGAACATTGTCAGAAATTTTCTTAATGAGGTCTGCCAGAGCATCGCTTGCAGACTTAGTGCTATCTGCGGCGGATGATAGACTTGATGCGGCTTTGTTGATGGAGTTGGAGGTGTTGTTGGAGGAGCCTGTACCAGTTTTCCCTGATCCAGCTAACCCACCTTGGAAACTTCCCCACATAGAACCAGAATCATAAGAATTAGCGAACCAATTTCCTACCGTGCCATCTGCATAGGCACGAGCATGAGAATTTGTTCTTCCATGCTTTAATAATTCATCAGTCTGTTTTGCATTAAATATAAGATCGCCTTTTTTAAGGTTTTCAAAATGTGCGCCACCAGGAATCAGGAACCATTTCCCATCACGTACAATAGATTCGGAATGTCCATTTACTTCCTCTTCATTAACAAGTGCTCTTTCATTTTGTGGGAGTGTTACCTTTCCAGATGCATGGGCACGAGAAAGCGGTTTCATATTAAGTACATTATATGCAGTTCCGGAAGCTTTAGCAGGAGAGAGCATTGTACCTGAAGCTTTACCTACTTTTAAACCAAGCACCTGATTTACCACTTGAGTTGCCGCTGGTACACTTGTAGGATAATTCCCTAGTGTAAAATTAACCACCCCTGTGGCATCTGGAACGGTAAGAGGAGACTTTCCTAAAGAAAAATCAGCAATTCCACTTGCATCAGGTACAGTTTCTGGAGAATCACCAAGATCAAAATTGGAAGTTCCCTGTGCATCAGGTACAGTATCTACAGTTTGTCCTAATGTTTCATTTACAGTAATGTTTTTTGTTTCGGTTTCTGATATTACTTCAGCGCCAGGAACTTCATTTACAGTAACAGTTTTTTCTGTATCTTCGTTTTCTACAGTCTCTCCAGGAACTTCATTTACAGTATCTGTAATCTCTTCACCTTGCCTTGGCTCAACTGTCGTTCCTTGCTCTTCATTTACAGTAATAGTTGCCGATTCTCCGTCTATTCGATTAAGGATCTCATCAAACTGACTTTCATCAATCGTTACAGATATAGATGTTTCGGCAGTTTCATCTTGCAAAGACTCTAATTGCTGTCTTGCAGTATCTACCTGTGAAATATCAATATCCAACGTAGTTGCCAAAGTCTGATCATCATCTATTGCAAGTAATTTATCAATAGAAGTTCCATCATCAACCGCTTGTTGAATATGCAAAGTTATCTTTTGATCATTAAGAGCAGATACTTCATTATCAATCTGTTCAATAGCAGACTGTCCTTTTTCGCTATCTACCTCAACTTGGATTCTGGCTTTTTCGTTATTTAATTCGTTGATTTTAGCATCTATTTCCGATTCAGACATTGTATCAATGTTGTATTCAAGTTCAATTTCTTTAGAAATAACACCTGAGTCGGAATCCTGTAATTCTTTCAGTTTATCTAACGAATCACCTTTGACACCAGTAACATTACATTCCGCATCAAGTTCAAGATTATATTCGTCAGCCCATTGTTTGATTTGGCTTTCCATCTGATTAGCAATAGCAGATGTATTTTCTCCATACTTATTGCTTTCAAGAATCTTCTTTCTTTGCTCATTAAGCATTTCAATAGAAGATTTTGCAGTTTCTAGTTTCTGATTATATTCGTCCGCATAATTATTGACAAAATAATCAAGATTACTATTTAATTCTTCAACGTCACGCTGATATCCTTCAACTTCCTGTCTTTTTGCTTCAATAGCAGTGGAATTATAATTATCCGGATTGGATTCCATATCCTGCAATTCAGCTTCTGATTTTGCTAAATTACTATAAGCTTCAGAAAGTTTTAATACACCATCTTCAGCGTCCATAATAACATTATTATGAAAACCATAGTCTTCAAGACGGCCAAACATAGCAGACATGAAGTCTTTACCCATACCCATCTGACGTGATGCTTCAGCCATATCTTTTACATTGAGTGACCATTGCTCAAGTTCTGCATTATATTCAGCCAGACCTTTTGCTTCCAAATCATTTAAGAAATTTTTAGCACCAGAAACATCTTCTGTAAGATACCGTTTTGCTTTGGCATAGTTCTCTGCGAAATTTACAGCATCCTCTGCGCCAGTAGGAGAGATAAGAGCTGCAAAAGACTTGAAGTCATCTGTGCCAACTAAGCCTTTATCCCACGCTTCCTTTGCCTCTTTAAGTCCAGATACCATACTGGTATATTTGTCACCAGCATTTTCTGTAGATTGAGCATTTTGCCACTTCGCATAATCAGAAAACATTTCTTTTTGCTGAAGATATAAGGCATGATATTGTGACTGTGCTTGCTGAATATTTGCAAGTTCATCTTCCATACCAGACAAAGTATCTTTATATTCTTTTGTCTGTTTGGTTGCACTGTCTGTATCAGATTTATACTTCTTGATGGCATCAGATTGTTTCTTGATAGCATCTGCAAAATTAGCGGTCTTAGTTTTATGCTGGACATCTATCAAATTTTCTAATGCATCAGAATTTAATTTGACACCTTCTGCTGTATTTGTAAACAATCCATTTAAGTCCAATCCTTCTAATTCAGAGAATTGGGTTTTGATTGCTTCAATAGAATCAGCAGTAAGACCTGTATTGGACATGGATTCTGATATAGCAGAAGAGTAGTTGGAAAGAGCCGTTTGTGCTGATGTTACATTGTCTTTCATTGCAGAAAGAGAATATTGCTCCATTTCAGATTGACGTGCTATACTTTCTTTTATCTCTTCAAATTTGGTTTGAAAATTACCAAGATTTTCAAAAGCTTCCTCATCATCATTCCCAACAACAGAATAAGCAATTTCAAAGTCTTCTGCGTTTAAGCTTTTCATCCAATCTCGTAATTCTTCGCCTTGTGACTTCATTGCTTCTTGTGCCTGATTCAACTTTTCCTGCGTATTCCATACTGTTTTACCATTATCATCCGTATGAGCATATCCCAAAGCTTTAGCCAGTGTGGATTTTGTCCAATAATCGTTATCACTAAATGCGGCGACTTCTTCTAGCAGGGCATCTCTCCTCTTAGCTGCTGCACTGATACTTTCACTTTTATCGGGTTCAAAATTGAACAATTCATTCCATGTTTCCTGCTGCTCTTTGCTTGCCTGTGACAATGGCTGAACTACATCCTCCATTGTCCAATCATAGATATCTTTACCGGATTTCTCAATGCTCTTTGATACATCTGACATATCCATGTTGGATACCATAGAACTGATGTTATCTTTGAATGTTGTCGCAAGCTCCTGGTTATCCCAACTATCAAACAGACTGGTTGTATCTACTAACGACTGAATAGACGGGAAGATTTCTCGCCAATTTGATTCATCAAGTGCTTTGGTATTCTGAAGCTTTTGCAAATATTCACTCTCTGTTGCGTTAGCTTCATCACGGATTTGACCTATGGTTGTCAAAATACTAGATAATTCATTTTCATCAATCTGACTGGTATCGATAGTTAAGCTAACACCACCGCCCTCGTTCGCCCAGGAATTTAAATAAGCTTCGGCATTAATAAATGATTTTCGTAAAAGTACTTCGTCTTCGGAATTTGCTAACGAAAATGTTTGTACGCCTTTATTTTTGTTCTTTTGGAGTTCATCATAAAAAGAATTGAGACTTTCGTATCTCGCTTGCGCGTAATCAGCTTGAATCTGATACTGATTCATTTCGGCTTGTGCCTGTTTGGATTCCGTCAGTAAGCCTTTATACTGGTCTGCAATATTATCTTTCGTATTATAATGAGTTAAATCCCTTTGGAGGGTAAGATAATCGGAAATCTGTTTGTTTAGATCGTTTACATTAGTTCCCGCTTTGAGGATTGCATTACCCTCATTGTCCCAAGCAGATACAAGAGAAGGGGCAGCAGACGCTATATCATTAGCAGTTTGGAGAAAATCTTTGTACTGATCGTCTGTTAAGTTAATATTCTTAATTTGATTACCAGAGATTTTTACGCCTTTAGAAAGTTCTCTATATTTGGTAGTAAGCTCTGTCAGGGTTGATTTTTGGGTGTTATAGGCATCAGTCTGCTGCTGGATTGTGTCTCTTGCTTCTTCGCCTTTTTTGATTAGATTTTCATTGTAGTGGACTGTGTAATCAATGAGTTTCGTTACACCTGCAATAGCTAATTCGATTCCGGCTCCTACAAGAAATCCTGTTGCAGCATTTGCAAGGATGGACTTCATGGAAAATTTTTGGAATTGAACACCAGCATCAGAGAGATGTTGTTTATATCCGTCTAAAGAAGCACTTCCATCTTTGGAAATACCAATATCAGTAATACCCTTGCCAGTAAAGAGATTTTGCAATCCCATCATAGAGGATAGGAATGTTGGAATAAATAATTGAGCATCATTTAATTTATCAAACGATGAGATGATTCCATCTAAAAGAGAGGTAGTGTAAAATAGTTTGTGTTTCTGGTAAAAAATGGCTCCTTTTTGGTAAG
>JAUNGM010000003.1:13631-227093 GCA_030524545.1 Eubacteriales bacterium | reverse complement strand
ATTTAAAAAAAATAAAATTCAGCACTATTACTAAAGAAATCTTAACCGCACAACAGACTATCCATTGAAGAACCTCTTAAGGGGGCTGTGAATGGTAACCTGCTTTTTTACTGTTTCAATTTTCTATTTCTATCCGGGTAATAGTCTCTTATTTGCTCATCGGCCGTATCGGGTTGGCTGCGGTTGCAGTGGCTGCTGGGATCGGATGTCCAATTTCTGTACATCCCAAAATCACGCCTTCTGCTCCGTTATCCTTTAATCGTCCAATAATTCTTGCATAAGTATCACGCGATGTATCCGATATCATTCCCAGCCATAACTCATTGTAAATAATATTGTTCAACTTCTCTACTATTTCTTCTCCAATTCTATCCTGTCAGCATTCTCCTGGGGAATCACTTTATTCCTCACCATGCTGTCCAGAACCTTTCTCACACGCTTTTCTGCCAGTTCATTCCCCATATCCGGGGAATAGACAGATGGTGCATTGGGAATCCCCGCCAGCATTGCACATTCATAATCGCTTAATTCTAATGGTTCTTTTCCAAAATAGCCTGCGGCTGCCTCACCAATACCATAATAACCACTGCCAAAATAAACTGTATTTGCATACAACTCGAAGATTTCTTCCTTAGTATATTTTGATTCTATCTCAAATGCCGCAAAAACTTCTGCCACTTTCCGCTCAATCTTTTTATCCTGTGTAAAAAGCATATTCTTAGCAAGCTGCTGTGTGATGGTACTTCCGCCTTCCACAAATGACATCTCCTTTATATCTGTCCATACCGCACGGCTTATCGCAATCAAATCGATTCCACAATGGTCTGTAAACCTGTGATCCTCCACAGATATCGTGGCATCTATATAAAACTGCGGTAGATCTGAATAAGAAGCAAAACCTTCCATACTGCGGATTTCTTCCACTCTTTCATTGATTGGCTTTTCTGCTACTGCTTCCCGATACATCTGATATCCTTTCATCCCAAAAAAGGCACAGACAGCAATAAAAGCACAGAAAAGAACCGCCAGCAGGCTAATAATCATTTTTCTAACAGAATGTTTCTTTTTCCGCCTTCTTCTCATAATCATCTACCCTTCTCCAGCTTTCTGACCACAAAATCTGCCAGTAAACAGACAATGCCAGTGGCAATAAACAGCAGCTTTTCCTTTCTACTGTACCGCTGGCTTTATCTATCGTTCCAATTACAGGTCATTGATTGTATCTGTGATTGCCATATTACGTATCCGTTTTGCCGGTCCATGGACTGCAATAACACATGAGATGGCAACCAGCAAAAATATGATTGCAATGGTAGTAAGCGGAATATTCCAAAAGCCGCCAAAATGATTAATGATAATCTTCACATAAATCAAATAGTGAAGTATCAACCCAAGTACAATTCCGACAATTGTGCCGCAAACAGCGTATGTTACTGCCTCTGCCGTTATCATCTTTGTAACCTGCCTGCTTTCCATACCAACAGCACGCATTACCCCATATTGCTTAATCCTTGCAGACACCCCCATAGAAATGCTGTTCATAATATTCAGCACGGTGATCAGGGAAATAATCGCCAGAAAACCATATGCCGCAAGCCGGAATACCCAGTAAGAACCATTGGTCTCACTATTTTGTTCCCGATTATCCATGAATAAATGTTCTCCGGCCATATCCTGGATTTTTCTTACTGCCGACTCAGATACATCTTTTTCTAATACCATCCCCACCATAACATAATTCTGATCGCCCATTAAACGTAGATAGGTTTCTTCAGAGCAAACCACCGTCGCTGCACCGCTGACACTTCCTACTCCTTCGGAAAGGACAGCTGCAATTTCAATTTCCTCATCTCCGATTTTTATTTTATCTCCGACATCCAGTCTATTACTCTGGTTGTAGATCGCCAAAGCATAGCTGGAATCTCCATAGACTTTTGACATGTCACCGCTTACGACCGAATTCGCGAAGTTGCCCATCATAAAATCATCATAGGAACACAAATCAATTGCTCCTGCGTTGCCATTAATCTCAGTCGGATATTCTGTGTTATATATCATACCAAAGACAGACTCCACTCCCGATATTTCTGAAATTTCTTCTACCAGCCCTCTGTCTATGGAGTTCGTATCATCCTGGCTCGCAATTACGATATCCGGTGTGAATTTACTTGACACCGACGGAAGCAATTTATGCACAACGTCAAGGCAGGCAGAAAAGGCTAAGAATAACACAATCGTAAGGGCAAAAGAACCTGTCATCAAAAGCAGATTTTTCTTAGTTCCTGTTGCATGATGGATTCCAAGGGAAGTTTCCACTTTAAAAAGCCTTGTATTTGCCGCATGGATAACTTTTTTCGATGATTCCGCATTTCCGGATACTGCTGCCACCGGGGAAACCTTCGCAGCCTGTTTCGCAGGGGACTGAGCCGCAATAAATACTGTAACCACACCAACAACAGCTCCGCAAAGAATGCCGCTTATGCTTACCGCAAAAAGAGGCATATCCACCCATTCTCCTTTTACAAGAAACCGCAATATCACACATAATATCCAACAGGTTACCGTCCCCAATGCACAACCAATCGGGATTGCGGTTTTACACCAGTTCAATGCCTCAAGCCTTACAAAACGTACAATCTGTTGTTTGCTTGCACCGACACACCGCATCATTCCAAAAAACTTTGTCCGCTGCGCCACATTACTGTTCATGCAGCCTGAGATCATTAAAACCCCGGCAATCAATATGATTACAAAACAAGCTGCTGCCAAAGGATAAAGCCCATTTATACTCTCATTTGTACTTGCCCCCAACAGGCTCAAAACAGCCGTATTTTCTATGACATTTTCAGAGGTAAGGTTATATTGCTCTTTCATTTTAGCAATTGTTTTCTTCAAGCCATTCTCTTTCTGGAACCGGATATAAAACTGAGACGATGCTTCCACGCCATTCAGGCTACGTACTTCATCAAATGCCTCCCTGTTCATATACACGCAGCTGCCTTCAATTATATCGTTAAACTCTGTATCATCCTCATAAAATCCGGAAACGGTATACTCAAAAACTCCTGCAGGCGTATTTAAGGTAATACTGTCCCCTACCTTAATTCCAAAAAGTTCTTTTGCATCAGCACTAAGGGCAATTTCGTTTTCATTCTGTGGATAAGAACCTTCCGTCGAATAATTCATGATGTCCGTGATATACGTTTCTTCGATACCATATAAAACAGCGTTTTTGCCATTTATATAATAGCCTTGGTCAGCATCAACATTTATCGCATCATACCAGGAGGAAAACGCAACATTAGCATTTCCACTAATCTGTTCCGCTTCATCTTCCGGTACATTCTGAAGGGCAATGTGCCAATCTCCATGGTTGTGGCGCATCGCCGTTGTCTGCGCGTCCGTCCACATCTCTACCATAGAGAAGATTGATGTCACAAGGAACACTGCAAGAATAATACAAACGCGCGTCATGCGATTCTGACGTCTGTGTACCTTTGCCGAAATCGGGATAAGGCTTAAATAGCTTTTCATTCACTGCACCTCCCCAGATCAGTCAATACTCCGTCCGATACATTCAAAACTCTATCCGCCGTCTGCGCAATGCTCCGGTTATGCGTAATCATGATAATCGTCTGTGCGTACCTCTTTGACGCATTCTTCAGCAGGGCAATGACCTCACTGCTGTTCTGCGTGTCCAGATTTCCAGTTGGCTCGTCAGCAAGGATCAGGGAAGGCCGTGTAATCAATGCACGTCCGATTGCCACTCTCTGCTGCTGACCTCCGGATAACTGGCTCGGCAGATGGTTCCGGCGTTCTTTCAAGTTAAGAACTTCCAGGAGCTCCTCCAGATACTTCTTATCCGGTTTCTGATAATCAAGCAGTACCGGGAAGATGATGTTCTGCTCCACAGTAAGCTCCGGGATCAGATTGAATGACTGGAAGATAAAGCCGATGTTCCTCCTGCGGAAAATCGTCAGCTTGCTCTCCTTCATTGCAAAAATATCTTTTCCGTCGATCAGCACTTTTCCTGATGTCGGGTTATCCAACGCACCGATCATATTAAGCAATGTGCTTTTTCCGGATCCAGATTCCCCAACAATAGCAACGTATTCGCCTTTGGGAACTGAAAAACTGACTTTTTTTAATGCCTGAACAGCTGTTTCACCACTGCCGTAAGTTTTGGAAATTGATTTTACTTCTAATAAATCCATGTGATAAGCACCTCTTTCTTTGATTTCTACTGGTATAATACCATCCGTTTCCTACAGTAATATTACTCTAAGGCTACAATTTTGTAGGATTTCAAAAATTAATAGAAAAAATTGCCCCAGTTTCCTGGGGCAGTTGTTTCTAAACGAAATTTCACACATACCTTATCCCGCCTTTCCAATCATTCCTTCTCCCCAATTAGGATATACCCTTTATCTTACAGCAGCATAACTCCCAGCCTGCAATTTTGTAGGAATTAAAAAATTCAGGGTAAAAGTTGTTCCGACTCTTAACGTGCTGTCCACTTCTATCGTGCCATTGTGCGCTTCAACAATCATTTTTGCAAGTGGCAGCCCAAGACCAATGCCCTGCTTGTCTTTGGAAAACCTGCTCCGGTAAAACCGCTTAAAGATATGGTGCAGATCTTCCGGATGAATACCGCTTCCATTATCTGTTATCCTAATCTGAACCATAGATACAGACGTTTTCCACTCAATCCGGATATAATTGCCGTTTTCTGTGTGGTCAAAGGCATTTTTCACGATATTTTCTACCGCTTCTATTATCCAGTCATGGTCACAAAGCAGTGAAATATCTCCTTCCCCGGACAGCACCAGTTCCTTCTCTTCCTGCCTGGCACGGTATGCAAAGTGCAGTTCCACTTCTCCCATCATATCCGCCACATTCTCCAAGGTCTTTTCAAATACAATGGAGCCGGCATCCAGCTTTGTAATCTTCAGCAGGTTTTGCACCAGCGTCTCAATCCGGTCAAGTTCTTTTTCCGACAGTGCTGCAAACTCTTGAATCTGCGGCAGTTCTTCCGTTTCCTCCTGCAGAAGTCCGTTATAAATATTCAGTGCCGCAAGAGGTGTTTTCAACTGATGGGAAATATCCGATATGGTATTTTTCAGAAACTGTTTCGATTTTCTCTCATTTTCTGCATTTGCGTTCAGAATGGCTGCCAGGGAATTCACCTCATGGAACAGCCTGTACATTTCCCCCTCTTCATCACATGCTATCCTCGCCTCCCGGTTGCCGGAAATGTATTCTGTAATCTGCGCCACCGCATTTTCCATAATCTCATTCTGTTCCTTAAAATATCCATAGCAAACAACCATAATCACAATGCACATAGCCAGAGCGCATAGTAAGATATAAAGTGCTGCATTATTAAGTTCAAAAACCATGAACAACACAGAAACAACAATAAAGGTCAGCATACACATCAATATTTTATAAAACAGAGATTTGATTTTTCTGTTCGCCAGTATTTTCATGATGCACCTCACTCAGTTGCGTTCCACTTATATCCCATACGGCGGACAGTCACGATCCTTTTCGGATTCCCCGGATCATCTTCAATCTTTGTCCGCAGTCTGCGTATATACACCGTAAGGGAATTATTGTCTATATAATTTTCATCGCAGTCCCATAACCGATTTAGAATCTGCTCCGGGGAAAGAACCACATCCGGGTTTTCCATGAATAAACATAACAATTTATACTCTCTCGCCGTTAATCCGACCTGCACATTATTTTTATATACTTCTCCTTTCAGGAGCTGAACCCGTATACCATTCGAATTCAGTTCCGCATCCGCCTGACTAAAATTATCGCTCCTTCTAAGCAGCGCATTGATTCTCGACATAAACACTGCCAGTTTAAATGGTTTTGTGATGTAATCATCGCCGCCGATATCAAGCCCCATAATAATATCCGTTTCTTCATCCATAGCGGTCAAAAACATAATCGGAACCTTTGATGTCTGCCGTATCCTTCTGCATATATCAAAACCGGAACCATCCGGCAGGGATACATCCAAAATTACAAGATCATATGCTCCGTTTTCCCATAACCGGTCCGCTTCATCTTTGGTATGTGCAACATCAAGCGTATAGCCCTGCTTTTTCACGGCAAAGGATAAGCCATTTATTAAACTTAAATCATCCTCAACTAATAAAATCCGTTTCATTTATTTTTACCATCCTTTTTATCAGCTGCTTAATCTCCTTGCAAATAACTCCTGCGTTTCTTTATACACTTCCATTTCACTTACATGGCAGCAGGTATGCCACAGCTTATTTTACCTCTAAAAGCATATTATCTCAACTCTATCATCAACAATGCAAAAAAGCCGATAGACACACCTGTTTCCAGATAACTGCTACCAACTCTTATTTTCCCCTATAAACCCGTAGCCGCCGCCCTTATCTATTACCTTTCTCTGAACACTCAACAGAACATTATGTATGCGGCAATACTGCCATGAGCAGCAATCCAGAAATCAATTTACGCAGCATAACAGTTCCTCCTAATTTGTTAACTGGTCACAAACTTTTTATCTTCTGAAGAATCCCTATTGAAACCGGAGTATGTGTTTTATTTTTCATAATTCACTATAATATCTACCAGATTTTCATCTGTCTTTTCTAATTCCAAAATTTACCCTCCAATACTACTTTTTTATAAATCGAACCATGCACAATACTGATAAACTCACCATCCTTTATGTTATTCCTATCTTGAAAATGTACTGTGATGGGGCAGATTTCTGCAATCGTACCTACACGCATATTCGGTCCAAAAAGCCCGACACCCGAAGTCACGATCGTATGCATATGGTCCTTCTTCAAATATCCATAGGAATTTTCCCACATAAGCGCTGTGATCAGATTTGCCGGAAACATCTGGCCATCATGTGTGTGTCCGCACAGATCAACGTCCACGCCGGCATCTGCCAATTCCTGGAGTTCCTTCGGTTCATGGTCAATCACAATAACCGGCTTTTCCGTATCAAGTTCCCCCATCAGTTCAGCGGCGGTTTTTCTCATATTAATCCCACGTCCGGGCCGCTGTGCATCCGGTCTGCCATACAGATAAAAACTGTCATCAATCAGTACTGCTTCATCCTGTAACAAATGAATACCGGCTTTCTCCAAAAACTCATCCATCTGCATACTGCTCTCTTTCTTTTTGCTTCCCCCAAAAGTAAAGCCTGCCAGTATTTTTTCCTCAACATCATGATTTCCATAACAGGCATAAACACCGTACTTCGACTGAATTTTTTGCAATGCGGCAATCAGTTCTTCCGGGGCATCAAGCGCCTCGTATTCATTATCAAAAATGTCGCCTGCAATTACCACAAGATCCGCATTCTGTTCATTGATCTTATCTACCATCTGCATCATGTGTACAGTACCAATGTTGTATCCCAAATGCAGATCAGCGGCTAATACCACATTTAAATTTTCTAATCTTCCTCCGTCTTTACTGACAGTAATCTCATATGGTGTGACATGGATGATACGGGCATTGTATATTCCCCATGCACTAAGCCCAAGAACAGCCACTGCACAGATTCCTCCCGCGGCAGCAGTCCGGCATTTTAACCTCCGTTTCATGATGAGGAAATGCAGGAAACAGATCAAATCTGCCAGCAGAACAGCCAAAAGCAGATACAGCAGTATACCGAGCCAATAATTGCTGATCAGTTTCATGATCCTCCTGGCCGGTCCTGTCGGCAAAAAAAACGCAATCAATATTGACACTGCCAGGAAAACATAGGCCAGGCTGATTACAACACGCATCCATATTTTTCTGAACAATGGACTGCATGCACCCAGCCATCTGTGAATCCGGATCAGCAGATAGCTGTTTGCAATAATATAAACTGGTGACAAATAAACAGCAAGCATAATCTCTCCATACTTTTTTCACAACACTTAAACTTTAGGATATATGTTTCATTAACGGCATCCGGCGATCCCATTACCAAGATTCGGATTTTTTCCTGAATATATCAGATCCGCACAAAATATTAAGATTAGTACCATGCATACCGGCGCAAGTATTTTTTTCGGTATGCGCCTGAACAGATGATCAAGAAGCGGTGCATAAAAGTATACAATCACCATCCCGCCAAGGCCAAAGGCCAGCAAACCCTCTACGCAGATTCTTCCATTAAGATTCAGAAAATAACCACTGTAATCCCACCATCTCATTCCATCATATATCTGCTCCAGAAACCATGATATATAATACTCAATACAGCCGCACAGGAGGATGATCGCCAGAAATTCCAGCAGAGGCTTTTTGCGCAGCTTATGAAGCAGTGTCAGGATCAGTATACTCCCGGAACCATAAATAGGCAGCCACGGTCCATGAAGGAATCCTCGGTTCACAAAAATCCCGTCCGAAACCAAATGAAGGCAAACCTCCCACAACCATCCTGTCAGACTCATGGTGAAAAATATCATAACCATAGACCAGAACGAATCATATTTACCTTCACAGACATGTCCTATTTTTTCTATCATTGATTTCCACTTTTTTCTTTCTGTCATAATATTCCTCTGATGTATTTTCCTGGTTTTTAAACCGGCCTCTTAAATAGAAGCTAACTTTTCACCCCCCTGCGGGTATCCGCTTCATCTATAATGTCATCATGGATCAGTGAAGCGGTATGGCATATTTCAATCACTGCCGCGACCTCTGTCGCATCAACGGCCTTCCCTTTCAGCCTCGCACATAAAAGTGTCAAAATCGGCCGTATCTGCTTTCCCCTTGCGTTCAACACCCAATCCAGCATTTTCTGCATTGACTCACTGTTTGACCGACATAAACGTTCTATATGCGTATTTACCATTTGCAGTTCAGTTTCAAATCTTGGTACATCCTCAATATTTATCATAAAATTACTCCTCGTCTGGCAATGCTCCATAGAATAACCACCCCTTTCCCAAACTTTACATTCTACGAAAGTATATCATCCATACCTTACTGTAATATTACTGTAAGGCTACAATTTTGTAGGAATAGAAAAATCCAGGGTGAATGTAGTGTCATTTTCGTAAGAGATTTTCCTCTGGTACCTGAAATTCCAGCTCCGGTTCTGCCTTTGCTGTATCTTCATCACTCGCCATAGCAGCTAATGATGTTCCCATAACCACCATAGTCATAATAACGCCCATTATAATCATCTTACCTTTCATATAATCAACCTTCCTTTCATTAAATTAAAACTGTTATCCGCTAAAATGTAACGCCCATAGTTAAGGCATTTTCTATGGTGAGGACTACATCCTCGTTAAATTAATGATTTGAAGCTTATATCAATATAAGATCAAGCAGCAATAAAATAATTGCCATGAAACAAAACGGACCACCCATCAATACACTGAGTTTCTGTCCTGTTCTTTTAGTTTCTTTGTATTTGATAAGAGTATTAACTACAAGCAACAGAATTACTATAAAAACAATGGTGTCTCTAATCACGTATTTTACGCCTCCATATATTGAATATCACATGCTTTAACCACACTTTCTGCATCATTTTATATTCTGCTCCACCTCAATCCGGAATGGCTCTCCCACATCTACCCGATTAATCGGGATACCGTCATCTTCCATAACCATATCTTCTCCGTCCACCGTATCGATTGGCCGCTGGTCTTTCTCGTCCACCTTTTCATAGAAATAGTACTGAAGTTCCACCCATTCACTATCCACGGACGGAAGCATCCCGCTCTGTATATCACATACAAATGCAATATCTTTTCCATTACTGGTATCGCAGATATACCAGACCGGATTTCCAAGGCTGTCCCATCCTTCCAGATATCCGCTATTAAAAGCAGCATCCCTGTCTTTTTTATTTTCCGGGATATTTTCCAATTCCGCTTCTATCCTGCTGTCAAGTTTTGTAAGTGTCAGACTTTTAAGCCGGATGGCAGTTCCATCTTCCAGGGTAATCCTTTTATCCACAGGCACCTGGATTTTATCTTTTTCCAGTTCTTCTTTTGTAGCAGAAAACGCAAAATCAAAAGTAAATGTATTCTTTTCCTCCAAACAGTCTTCATAATTTTGATATGCCGTAAAATGCAGTTCCAAATCTGTAACAGTTTCCGGAAGCTCTTCATCCAGCACAAATGTGTATACATGATGCGGTACCTGTTCGCCAAGATTCTGCCCGATATCCTCTGCCGCATCAAAAACGCTTCCTACCGGATAATCCTTCCCATTAACCGTAACACACGTTCCTCCCTTGACTGTTCCTTCCGGATACTCCGTATTGATCGTCACTGCCGCATAAATCCTGTTATCAGACAGGATCACCTCCTCCAGACAGAGGGTAAAACCATCGGCCGTCATCTGTTTATCAATGACTTCTGAGTAAGGAGACAGATCACGCTCAGACTGCAATATCCGGACAACCCATCCAGTAAATTCTTTCATCGCAGCCTGTACCTGCGTCTGGAAAATACGCAAGGCACCAAGGCTGATACAAAGAGCGGCACAGGCAGCCTTTGCAAAACCGCTGCGCAACCATAACACGTTTTTTCTTTTTTTCCAGTCTCCCTCCGCTTCTTTTACAAGCTGAATATCAATCTTATTAAATAACTCCACAAACCCATATTCTTCATTCTTCATAGGAACCTCCTTTCTTTCAGATCCTTCTCCAATTTTCTCCGCATCCGGTGCAATGCGGTCTTTATACTGCCCACACTTTTTCCATAGCGAGCCGCAAGCTCTTCCACAGAATCCAGATACCAGTACCGCCTTATAAATATATCTCTTTTTTCCGGATCCAGTTTCCATAGGAACTCATTGATTGCCTGGAGAATTTCCCCTTCCTTCACCACATCTTCGGCAAAATCCGCTGCTCTGTTAAGGCTTATCGTCTCAGCTGCAATATCCGCCATATGCGTGTCAGTACGTTTGCCGGCACATCGCTTTCTCAGTTTATCTATGGCAATCCCTTTCACGATTTTCCCGCAAAATGCTGACAGCACCTTCGGAACCTGCGGCGGAATATAGGTCCATACAGAAAACCAGGTATCATTGACGCACTCTTCCACATCCTCACGGTTCTCTAAAATATTCCACGCAATCCTTGAGCAATATGGACCATATTTGCTGCTTAATTCCCGGATTGCTGATTCATCACGGTTTTGAAACAACGTAATAATCTCTTTGTCATCCATCTGTTTCCTCCATTTTTATCTGAATGCATTCATATATATTGTCGTATTCTAAAAAGGAAAGTTACACTTTCTGAAAAAAATAAGGGATGCCCTCTCTGACACCCCTTGTTTTGTTGCATTTATCATTCTTCGCTATTAAAATAGAAACTAATAGGTTGAGAAAACTCCTGCAGAAGGGAACATAAACAAAGAGCTTTTAGCAGCGGTGCAGGACAACAACTATAATGAATTTTCATCCTTCTGCTACTCCTAGTCAGAGCCTGTTTTTATAACAAAAAGTGTTTTCCAACCAGATAAAGTGCGAGCAAACAGGCGGTATCCAGAATGCTGACCGGCACCGCCTATATATAAGACTTTACATTCTCAGTTAATGAAACCTGTCTTTTATTCCTTCTGCATATCCCTGAGTAATTCCATAGGTTCCCGCCGCAGTCTTTTATTGATTTTCGTGATTGCAATTCCTGCCGCTGCTAATACGATTATTGCAGCACAGCCAAATGCCATCCATTCTGACATTTCAACGCCTATATCAGAAATCCCAACATCTTCCTCTGTCCCCGATGCTCCTACGCTAAAGGTGCTGTCATAATACACCTTCCCGGTATTCTCAGACGAAATATTTCGGGAGACATAAGCGCCTCCGACAGAACCGGCTATACTTCCCAGCAAAACCAACAGCAGTATTCCGGAAAGCAGAGACCATCTGCATTGGGAGCGAGTCATTCCGAAAGAGCGCTCTATAGCCGTCCGCTTCGCCTGCTTTGTAATGAACAGATGACTGAAAAAGAATAATAACAGCATTGTCAGGATCACTCCCACGATCAGGAAGAAGAGGGAGAGATTTCTCATGTTGTCAATCCCTGCCTTCAATCTGGAATAACCCATGTCATGGAAAGTAATCTCCAAATCCGATGTTCCATGCTCCGCCCATTTCTTTTGAAAGTCCTCGATAGAACCATTGGGGATCTGGAAGGATGTCGTTGCATCGCTCATTGGCCCGCAAGCCACCAGATTTTCAGTGACGCCGGATTCGATAGATCTGATTGGCACGATCAGTTCATCCGCTCCTGATCGGAACGCATAATCCCCGCTTCCCATTCTGGTATCGTAAATTCCCACGATCATATAATCAGAGGTTTCAAATGGTTCCAGTTTATTCCCTTTCTCATCAATGATCTGATAAGATGATCCACTTCCATCCAGACAAAAGTCTGCTCCGGCGTTCCGTCTGGTATTGGTATAAAAAAGCTGAACTTTAATCTTATCCCCAAGGGAAAGGTTGTTGTTTTCCATAAAATTCCGGGGAACCAGGCACACCTTACTGCCATTTTCATATTCTTCCTGGTCAATATCCCGACCTTCACTGATATACGATTCCCCATTGTAAAACGGCATCAGCAAACATGTTTTACTGGTTCCGGTAACCGGTTGGGTGTGAAAGCTATATCCTATGGTTTCCGCCAGATCCAATAGCCTCTTCCCCGGTGCAGTGTCATAGAATCCATCTGCCACTTCAAAGATTGTCTGCCCGTCCCGGAATTCATCTTCAATCCTGCTTCCATCCGGCTGATACAGCTCGGAGGCAATGGAAGCAGAACCATATTCTACACTGATATCCAGCATGGGAGAAGCTTCCTTCGCTTTTTCATACGTCTTGCCGTGGGAGAGCCCGCATGCAGCCAAATAAGCTACATACGTCTTATCTTTATAAAGCATATCCGGTTGGGGATTGTCATGTTCACAGAAGAATACAACGGAATTTTCCATAGTGGTATCCTTACCAAGAACCTTTGTAATCTTAACCTGAACAGACTCGTCCGGTCTGCAGTCTTCCAAAGGGGAAAACTCTGCAACACAACTGAACCCCGTCGCATTTTCAGCTTCAAATTTACTAACATAATCCGGAATCCAGGAACCATAATATGCCCGCTGCTCCGGTCCCGCCAGAAATTCAACTCCTGGGATCTTCAGATCATCCACCGTAAAATAGGAATCATATTGTGCCCTTCTTAGGATCTGATAATCCTTTTTCCCGGCATCCCAGACCAGATTCTGCTCAAAGGACTTTGGTTTCTGCCGCACTGTTCCTATGGTGATAAACTGTTTTTCATATTCCGCTGCCGTTTTTTCGTTTTTTATCCAGAGACTTGCCCCTAAAGTCATCAAAAGAGCGGCAAAAGTTAATAGTACAAAAAACAGGATGGTGCGTACCGGTGTCCGCAGCATTTGTTTGATACTGTTTTTCATCCCCGGATCACCTCCAGCCTTCCATCCATCATCCCATAAACCACATCCGCCGACATGGAGATTTTCTCACTGTGCGTCACGATGATAACCATATAACCTTCTTCATGGGCCAGCCGCCCCAGTAGCTCTATGATATTTTTCTCGTTCTGGCTATCCAGGTTTCCGGTTGGTTCATCAGCCAGAAGTACCTTCGCCCCGGAAGCCATTGCCCGGGCAATCGCCACCCGCTGCTGCTCTCCGCCGCTGATCATGCCTGGCATTTTTTTATAGACCGTATCCGGCAATCCCACCTTTTTTAGCAGCTCCTGTGCCTTTGGTTTTGCTTCTTTATCCGGGACACCCTGAAGTTTCATTGGAAACATGACGTTTTCCAACACGGTAAGCAGCGGAAAAAGGTGGAATGCCTGATAGATGACCGTGACCTGGTTTTTGCGGTACTGATCCCGGTTGATGCTCCGTATATCCTTTCCGTCAATGAATAAAGTTCCCCCCGTTGGCACATCCAGACCTGCCAGCAGGGATAAGAACGTGCTTTTCCCACTCCCGGACTTTCCAGTGATCGCATACACCAAACCTTTCTCAAAGGAACAGGTAACCTGGAAAAGTGCCTGTGTTTTCTGATACCTGGTTTTATAAACATAATCCACATTTTCTGCTTTTATAATCGTATCCATATGCTTTCCCTCCATAAAGAATTATGCTTTTCCAGACAAAAGCTGCATCACACTGCCTCTGCTCATTCTCCAGTATGCCACAGCCGCTCCCGCCAGATAAGCTGTCACAAGTATGCCTGTTACCAATGCGATCGTAGCAGGCTCCGGATAGAACAGACCCACAAGGATGTCTCCTGTCACAATACCTATCCATACAAGAAACATCTGCTCCGACCAAAAGCCAACCGCACTTTTCCATCTTCCTGCTCCCTGCAGACGCAGCAGGATATATTCCTCCATTCGGCTGCCGCCAAGGAGATTACTCACCACATATCCAATTAACAGTACCATCAGGATCACGATTGGAAGAAAAGCCTCCATATATTCGATTGCCTGACGCAGGTCACTAGCCATGGATATAAAATTGCCATCCTTTACTGCCAGAGAAATCCCACTGTAAGAATCCATGGCTGCCAAATCTTTCTCCTGCAGCCCCAGTCCTTTCATTTTCTCTTTAAACTCATTCAATTTCAAAGGATCTTTTACGCTGAATGACACCGTATCAGCCAAAAAAGCTACTTCTTCTCTCTGATACATAGCCCTCACAGTCTCAAAAGGCAGAACAATATCCGAAAAGACTGCCGCAGTTGTGATGTTCCCTTCTTTCATCGTTCCAACAATCTCCACCTCTGCCAGCTCCAGCGGATTCGTATAGCAGCTCAATCCCATCGTAGCATTGTCAAAGGTAAAGAAAAAGAAATTCAGCAGGATCTTATCCCCCACTTTCCATCCGCGCCTTGCGAGCGTGTCCTCTTTGACGAGACAGGTCAGTTTATCAGAAGAAAAAAACGCATCAGGAGTCCCCTGTTCCAGAGAAATCCCATCCTCAGCCAATCCCGGAACCGCCTCTGCCCGGTTCGCCCCATGCACCCAAAGGTTGATATTTCCCGCCCAGTCCTTTGGTTCAAAATCACCCTCCCCAGCCATCAGCCATACCATACAAGTCTCGTCTTTTACCAAATCTGAGTTTTGAATTCCCTGCACTATGTCGTCTGAAATGAATAATCCCGTCTCACGGCTACCGTTCTTATTGGTAATCTGGCAATAAATGGGAACATTTTCCGCAAAATCATCCAACTGTTTCTGGTAGCTATGAATATTTCCAAAGTACAGGCTTAGCAAAATCACCAGAGCCATACTAATGCCTATCGTAATCAGATTTTTTACTCTTCTTTTCCTGATACTGCACAATATATAAAAAAGCATTTTTACCGTCCTCCCTTTTTCTATCGCCTATTTCATTTCATGGAACTATAGGAAAGTCAATCCCGCACACTCAAAAGCTCCAGCGGCTCACAGATCAGGTTCTTTTTGATCTCTGCGGAAGCAATGACATATGCCGCTAAAATCATGCCAAATCCTGCCGCTAAACCCACCAAACTGCTCAAAGAATCATAATCAATCACTTCCTGCTCCGTAACTGTCCCGTCAATCCGCAGATTACCGCTGCTGTATGTGGTATCAAATTCCGCTTCCTGTCCGGTCTTTTCCGCTGCCACTCTTGTAAATACCATTCCCATAGCACATCCCGCCGTACATCCAAGCGCTGCGGTCAGCATCATACTGATGAGCAGGGAATGCCTGCACTTTCTCCTGCTGAGCCCCAAGGACCTCTCAATGGCTGTCCTGCGCTTCTGTTTCCCGATAAAAAGCCTTGAAAAGAGAATGAAGATCAGAAGGGAGGTGACTCCCCCTGCCACAAACAGGATCACACCCATCTGCATCATCTGCTCCAGCCCGTCCTTGACCTGGCTATAGCCGCCGTCATAAAACGTAAGATCCAGTTCGTCGATTTCCTGTTTCTCCCACGCTTCCATAAAAGAATCAATAGAGCCGTTTGGTATCTGGAAGGAAGTGGTATATCCCATCATGGGCCCATATTCCACAATGTTGTTTTCGTCACTTTCCTCAATCGAGTTCATGGGAACGACAACCTCACCATACCCCATAGAATAGCCGGCACTTAAAGGTGTACCGGGAAACAAATCATAAATTCCCACGATTTTGTAGGAATGTTCCGAAAATACATCAAAACTTTTCCCCTCTGCATTCAATCCGTCTGGATAAGAAAACCCGGAATACTGAATCGGAAGGGATTTCCAGCCCTGCATCCTGAGAACCATTTGGATTTGTCACCCGGGCCGTGACTGTAAAAGTCTTCGGCAGCTTTTCAAACTGCTGCTGGCAATCCGCCAGATTTCCTATATAAATGTTCAGAAACAATACTGCAACCATGCAGATACTCACGCTAAGCAAACTCTTACTTTTGTTCCGACAAATACTTCTGGCACATTGTCTCAATAATCTCATGTCATTACTCCTTCATTTACACTTTCATCATGTAATTATGACCTGCTATCCTTTCACCTGAAAATTATCCAGGATCTCGTTCAACGTTTCCGGCGACTCCGCTCCATATATGTTATAGCGCATACCGTCATAGTAAAACACAGCTCCATAAGTATTCAGCGGTGCAAAGTACTGAGAATAATGCTGAAACATCACAGTGCCATGCGTAGAATCTACCCAATATTGCCAGTCCGGACCCATACTCTGATTGTTCTGCAGCAGCACAGCTTCAAACAATCCATCCTCTCGCCGGTAAATCCCCTGATAATCCGACCTCTGGTTCATACCGTAGCGGTATTCCTTCGAGGTATCCTCCATTTCCATAATTATCTCCATACAAATCTCTGAGTTATCCTCTCCGAACGTACACTTTGCATCCACAATAGAAATAGACAATCCATTCTGATCATAAACACAGAGAGTTGTGGATAACGGCTGTTCTTCCAGTTTCCTGTTTTTCAAAAAAGAAAGCCCCAATTCTTTCTCCATATCCGCAAGAAAATCATACTGTTTCCGGTTTCCCAGGAGTTTTGTTTCCGATGTACAAACAAAATTTCCAGAGGGTTCTCTTTGCATTTCTATCAGTTCCCGCCTGATCGGTTCCATGTCTTCTGGCTTTTGGAACTGAGTCACTCCCATTTCACCAATGTTCACACTCTGGATTCCAGTTTCCCCGGTTATGGAATCCCTCGCAGGAAACAGCAGCCTTCGCGCCAGCGTCTCGGCGGGCTCCCGAATCAAAACAAGCACCAGCAAAGCTGCCGCAGCAATACAGATCTTTTTCCCTGTTTGCCCATTTCTATTTCTTTTTGGCTCCGGCTCTTTTTCAGCTTCCATCAGCAGTTGGTCAAACATTTCTTCCCTGCGTTCTTCGGGGATCTTTATAGAGTCCATTGCCTCTTTAATTCTCTTTTCCATATCCATCCTCCTTTAACTTCTTTTCCAACAGCTTTCTTCCCTTCGATATTCTGGAACGCAGCGTGGAGGGCTTCTCTTTCAAAATATTCCCAATCTCTTCTACACTGTACCCTTCATAATAATGAAGATATATTAGCACCCGGTATTTCTCCGGCATTTCCAAAATATCTTCCAGTATCTCCCCATGCTCCTGCACCGCTTGTCCTGGCTCAAACAGGTTTTCTATGGCTTCCACTTCCTGCCGCTTTCTTCTCCACCAATGGCGTAATTCATTTTTGCAAAGATTACATGCAACCGTGCGAAGCCATGCACGTTCATGGTCTTCATCCCGGAATACCTCTGTCTTCTCTTCCTGCCGTCCAATATATTGCAACAGGCGCACAAAAGTCTCCTGAACCATATCACAGGCGTCTTCCTGATTTTGCATATAAATAAGACACAGCCTGTACAAACTGTCCCAGTTTCGGTCATAAATTTCTTTTATTTTGCTCGTACGATACATCATATTTCATCCTTAAATTTTCTTTATATCTATATAACAAAATAGAACATCGAAATGTCCAATTTTTTGAGAAAAATTTCAAAGATAATTTCAAATGCTTCTAAAAATACAATAAAGAAAGCGTTCAGGACTTCATTTGAAATTGTACCCGCCGTATATGCAAATTCACTGGCCGTAATCTGCCCATTTCCACATTTTCCGATGAATACATCATCATCACCTGGAACTACACAAGGAAGCTTAGATACATCTATCATCAATTGATCCATGCAGATTCGCCTAACCACAGGAACTCAGAAACCCCATCTGATACACATAAATGAGAAAATACTCCCGTGACCTTCAACTGATCAAACTCCCAAATTTTAAAAATATGTTCGATATTATCGCTCCGCTCACCCAACCGATGCATATCGGTATCAATACCTGCATGGACAACAATGGGATGGCCGTAATTCTGTAACTACTTTGTCCTCCACGCAAAAAGACCCAGACAGCCAGCATGAGCTAACTATCCAGGTCTCCTACATATACCATTTTTATTCTATCATTTATTGTTCTTATCTTGTGTGATTATAATTAATAAGTAACGTACCCCACGATTTTTTTAGTACCCCATTTTCGTGTGAGGATATAACAAAATATGGGGTAATTCGTGAAAAATGGGGTAAGTACTTTAGTACTTTAAAGTGCTATTTTCCCCTTAAAACACTGGCATTTTCGGGGTTCCAACCAAGTCATATGGTGTTGCCTGATAGACATAATAATTTAACCAATTGGTGTAAAGATTGTTCGCATGGGCGCGCCACATAAGCAGAGGGCGATTTGCCGGATCATCGTTTTTGTAATAATTTTCCGGAATTTCAATTGGAAGGCCCTTACCAAGATCCCTCTTATATTCCCCATCCAAGGTCACACGGTCGTACTCAGGATGACCCATGACAAAAATCTTGCGTCCTTCATCCGCCATAGCCAGAAACAGGCCTGCTTCCTCGGATTCTGCAAGAATCGTCAGCTCTTTGCATGCATGGATATCCGCAATGGGAACCTCCGTATGTCTGGAATGAGGTGCCAGGAACATATCATCAAATCCGCGCACCAGAGGTATTTTACGGTTCAGCACCTTGTGCCAGAAAAGTCCGAACATTTTAGAATCCAGCGGTTTTTTCTGAAGCCCGTAGTGATGGTAAAGACCTGCCTGGGCAGCCCAGCACAGATAAATCGTAGATGTCACATGAGCATCTGTCCAGTCCATGATCTCTACCAGTTCCTGCCAGTAATCCACCTCATCAAATTCCATCTGCTCCACAGGCGCACCTGTGATGATCATCCCGTCAAACTTCTGTTCTTTCAGTTCAGAAAATGTCTGATAAAATTTATTTAAATGACTCATGGATGTATTCTTGGACTCATGGCTCTCCACGGTCATAAAGGTCACGTCCACCTGAAGAGGCGTATTGGAAAGGGAGCGCAGAAGCTGCAGCTCCGTCTCCTCCTTCAGGGGCATCAGATTCAGGATCAGAATCTGAATGGGACGGATGTCCTGGTGCATTGCACGATGCTCATCCATGACAAAAATATTCTCTTTTTCCAGAATTTCTTTTACTGGTAAATCACTTTGTATTTTAATCGGCATTTTTCAGTCCTCCTCTTCTCGCTGTGCCATAATTATCATTTCTATATCACACTAATATACCCCATCTCCGGCATGCTGCATGTATTTTATTCGCGTCCGGCCAGTTTCAGGAAATCTTCTTCCGACAAAATAGGGATGCCAAGCTCTTTCGCCTTTTTATTTTTGGACGAATTGGACGCCTTGTCATTATTGATGAGGTAATTCGTCTTACCGGTTACGGAACCTGTCACCTTTCCGCCCAGGGATTCCACAAAGGTCTTCACCTCGCCCCGGTTGGCAAAGTGCTCTACGCTTCCGGTGACCACAAAATTCATTCCCGCAAAAATCTGTTCTCCGGTCTGCTCTTCTACCTGAATGTTCAGGTGTTCAAGAAGATGATCCAGCTTCCGGTTATTTTCTTCTTTTGCAAAATATGCCGTCAGATTCCGGGCAATGACTGGTCCGATTCCGTCAATAGCACTGATTTCCTCTTCCTCTGCATGCCGGATACGCTCCAGATCATAATCAAAATACCGGCAGATGACCTTTGCGTTCGCGAGTCCGATATTCGAAATTCCAAGGCTGTAGATCAGTCTCGGAAGGGTAGTCTCTCTGGCCTTTTCAAGACTGGTCATCAGGTTTTCAAAGGATTTCTCCCCAAATCCCTCCATGGAGGTGATTTCCTCCCGATATTTCCCAATCTCAAAAATATCACCGAAATTATGAATGTATCCCTTTGCAATAAATTTTTCCAGGGTTGCCTCTGACAAGCCGTCAATATTCATGGCATCTCTGCTTACGAACAGGGTAAATGCTTTGATCTTTTTGGCTGCACAGTCCTGATTCATGCAGTAAAGGGCTTCCACCTCATTTTCTTTGATCACCCTGGCTTCCTGTCCGCATGCCGGACATTTGTCAGGGATTTCAAGATTACTGCTGCGTGTAAGATTTTCTGCAATCTGTGGTATGATCATATTCGCTTTGTAAACCTGAATCGTATCTCCAATGCCAAGCCCCAGCTCTTTCACAATACTCACATTGTGTACACTGGCACGGCTGACCGTTGTCCCCTCCAGTTCCACAGGCTCAAAGACTGCCACCGGATTGATCAGCCCGGTCCTTGACGGACTCCACTCGATTTCCAGAAGATGGGTTTCCCTTATTTCATCCGCCCACTTAAAGGCAAAGGAATTTCTGGGAAACTTTGCCGTTCTTCCCAGGGAATCTCCGTAAGCAATGTCGTCATACAGAGCTACCAAACCGTCAGAAGGAAAATCATTTCCGCTTACAGCTCCGGCAAAATAATCCATGGCCTCATCCAGCGTTTCTGCTGTCACCATACGGTATTCTACCACATCAAATCCCTGCTCTTTCAGCCATCTGAACTGATATTCTCTGGAATTGTGCATATCAATTTCTTCTGCACTTACCAGGGAAAAAGCATAGAAACGCACGTTTCTTTTGGCTGTGATCTCATTATTTAACTGCCGTACAGAGCCGCTGCAAAGATTTCTCGGGTTTTTGTATTTCGCATCCACATCCTCAATGGATGCGTTGATCTTTTCAAAATCAGAATAGGTAATAATTGCTTCCCCTCTTAATACCAGTCTTCCCTGATAGGGAATCCTCAAAGGAATATTCCGGAATACTTTTGCATTATTGGTGATCACCTCTCCTACAGTACCGTTGCCGCGGGTAACAGCCTTCAAAAGCTCTCCCTTTTCGTAGGTAAGCACAATAGTCAGACCGTCCAGCTTCCACGACAGCACAGTCTTATGGCTGCCGATAAACTCCCGCAGTACTTCCCTGTCTTTTGTCTTATCCAGGGACAGCATAGGGGTTTCGTGTGCCTCCTTGGGGAGAGTGTCCAGTGCCTCATACCCGACGCTGACGGTGGGACTTCCTGCCAGAACGGTTCCTGTCTCCTTCTCCAGCGCCTGAAGCTGGTCGTACAGTGCGTCGTACTCCCGGTTGCTCATGATTTCCCGGTCTTCCTGATAATATGCTCTTGCGGCCTGATTCAGTTTTTCTGCCAGCTCCTTCATTTGCTCTATGGATGTCTCTGTCCCCATGATGTCCTCCTGTTTCTGTATTTGTTTCTATGTTTGCTCCTGAATTCTTTTCTATACTTATTCCTGTATTCTTTTCTGTATCTGCTTCTATAACCGTTTCACCGGATGAGGATGCCAGCATCCTGGTTAATTCTTCCCATTCTTCCGGGCTGATCTCCCGGTATTTTCCCTCCGGTATTCCGTCCAGAGTCAGGTTCATGATGCGGACTCGTTTTAAAGCTGTTACCTGATAGCCAAAGTATTCACACATACGGCGGATCTGTCGGTTCAGCCCCTGAGTCAGGATGATACGAAAACTCTTCTTTCCTGTACGTTCCACCGTGCAGGAACGGGTAACCGTATCCAGGATAGGAACTCCTGCAGCCATCTTTCTTAAAAATTCCGCAGTCACAGGTTTGTCCACAGCCACAAGATATTCCTTCTCATGGTAATTACCGGCCCGCATAATACGGTTTACCAAATCACCCTGATTGGTCATGAGGAGAAGTCCTTCGGAGTCTTTATCAAGCCGCCCTACGGGATAAATACGGACTGGGTAATTCAGATACCCTGTCACAGTTGTCTCCTGTCTCTGCTGTCTGGTACTGCAGACAATTCCTCTGGGTTTATGAAAAAGAAGCAAAATTCTCCGCTCCTCTTTTCGTGCCTTTACACCATCCACAGTCACTTCCGCTACGGGTGCAATCCGATCCCCCGGCCTGGCTGTGTGTCCGTCAACACACACTCTTCCTGCTTCGATCAGGCGGTCTGCCTCTCTTCTGGAACAGATGCCTGCTTCACTGAGGTATTTATTGATTCTTATGTTTGTCAGGCATTCTGCCTGCTGATTGTTATTTGCTTTTTTCTTGTCCATTGTTCCATTATATATTTTTTTCCTTTTGACCGCAACCAGTGTTTTACAGATTTCCTTCCTGATTTTCTCATTACTGTTCACGTCTTCGGCATAAACAGTAACATTTTCCCCTCTTCCTTCTCCTCATATTTTGGGATTGTATTTTTAGGTCGATTATTGTATGATAGACAGGATAACAGGAAATTACATAAGGGGGAAAAATTATGCCAGGTGGTAAAAAACGAACCAACCCTGTGCTGTTTCTCATTACTTTGCTTGTATGTCTGTTTTTCGGTGCAGTCCTTTCCAGGTCCTCCGCAGAACGTTCGCCGGGCAGCAGCGGAACACAGCCGGATATGTTCGTTGCAAAAGATGCAGATGACTCTGCTTCCCTATCAAAAGGCACTGTGACCGAGAAGGATCCAACCGACAATTCCCAGACAGAGGAAGATACCCCTCAGCCAACAAACACCCCGGTTCCCACGAAGGCCCCGGAGAAAAAAGAAAAAATATCTTTTGAAGTTTCTCCTGAAGCAGACAGAGGTGTATGGACACCAAGCGGCAGCAACTGGATGTTTCTGGTTGATGGAACACCTTATACAGGATGGCTGACTGACAAAGACCAGCATCGGTATTTCTTTAATTCAGACGGTATCATGCAGACCGGCTGGCTCGATGACGGCGGTAAGCGCTATTATCTGGATCTTGACGGTATTATGCAGACCGGTACTGTTAAAATCGACAAAGAAACTTATGAATTCGGGGAAGATGGTTCTCTGAAGGATTATCTTCCGGAAGCTACGCCAACACCCAAGCCAAAGAAAAAGAATTCTGATGCAGATGATACAGATCAGAAAAATACGGCCGCTGCAGAAGAGACAGCTTCCAAAGACCGTAAAACCATTGCTCTGACTTTCGATGACGGACCAAGTTCCTTCACGAACCGTCTTCTTGACTGTCTGGAAGCCAACAATGCCAAAGCTACCTTCTTCCTGGTCGGCGAAGAAGCCAACTACTTTCAGGACGAAGTGAAGCGCATCGATGCTCTCGGCTGTGAACTTGGGAATCATACCTACTCTCATGCTGACCTTACAAGTCTCGATCCGAACGGTATTGCTTCCGAGATCAATAAAACAGACCAGCTCCTTACAGAACTGACGGGACATGCTTCCACGGCTTTAAGACCGCCATACGGATCCATCAATGATAATGTTGTTTCTACCGTAACAACACCGATGTTCCTCTGGTCTGTGGACACAAGAGACTGGGAAACCCTGGATGCACAGCAGACCATCGATACCGCCCTTTCCGAAGCAAGGGACGGGGCCATCATTCTTATGCATGATATCTACTCCCAGACAGTAGATGCGGCTGAGGTGATCATTCCCAAACTGATCGAACAGGGATATGAACTGGTTACTGTGCATGAACTGGCACAGGCACATGGCATCGAATTACAGGCAGGTATTGCTTACGGCGAACTTACCGGTGACACGGCAGTGGAATGATTTGCAGCAAAAAGAGCACAGGCTGATTCCTGTGCTCTTCTCATTCTACGATTCCTTTTGTTCATAAACTTTACTCAAGGAGACTACTGTGAATATAACCTGTACCGCCGTTATAATTCACCTGAATCCAGTCGCCTTCCTGACCGATTTTCTCAACTTCGGTTCCAGTTGCTAAAACATCAATGATCTCGGCCTCTCCATCTGCACTTTCTCTCACATTACAGTCTTCTTTTACTGTGAGCTTCACAGTGTCTGTCGATGAAACGGAAGTATCCGCTTCCTTTCCAAGTCCGGCAAGGAACTGTGCAAGTGCCGGATCCCCATCCTGTGCCTTCTCATTCTTCTCTTTTACATCAGCGGTCAGTTCTGCCACATCTGCATCATTCTGAAGCTCATCCGTATATGCAGCAATTTCTGCATCCTGCTCTGCTCCGCCGTCAATCTTCAGACTTCCTGTACTGTCTGTTACCACATAAAACTGACTTAAAGCAGGTACCGGCGTGTCAACTCCCTGACAGATATAGTCAAAGGCGGCATAAACTACATAAGAACCCTCAGTCAACCCCTTCTTGTTGTAGACATCACCAACTTCATACCCTTCAATGTAATCCTTCGCATTGGTGATCTTAGCCTCATCAGATGGCGAGAGGTCATTTACCAGAGTCCTCAGTGTTGCAATATCTTTCTCCCCAAGAGCCTTATAATAGCTCTTTACCAATGCAGTAATCTCTGCATTATTCTTTTCCATGGGATTGGTATCTTCTTCTTTCTTCCCGTCGTTTGTCTCCCCATCATCATCCGGAGAAGAAGGAACATTTCCCTGGTTGTTGTCTTCCACTGACTGCTGTCCGGCTTCCGGCTGCCCTGATTCGGAATTCCCCTTCTTGCTTCCGATGCATGCACGGACACCGAAGAACAATACAGCAACGATTAACAGAATCGCTCCGCCCAGCATAAAGTAGCGAAGGTTATCTGATAACCATTCTCTGAAATTATCCAAGTTCTTGTCCTCCTTATGATACAACACGCCGGAACGGAAGCCACCGTTCCGGACAACACACCTGAAGGGAATCGAACCCCCGCACATGGTACCGGAAACCACTGCTCTATCCACTGAGCTACAGGTGCATGCTTATTTCAAACCCAAAGCATAATATAATATAACACACTTTTCCTGATTTGTAAAGTTTTGAATTTTACTTCTTTTTACAGTTTCGCACTCTGCGTTACTGATCACTCCGTTCTCAGTAACGAGGCCAAAATTCATTCCAGATTGCCTTCGGCAACAACCGAATGAATAAGTAAAATTATAAAACCTTCCACACACTGTATTTACCAGAAGTCCCTAAAATCGTCATCTTTGTCCCCTGAAGATAAGCATCCAGTTCTGCCGAAGCAGAAACCACATAGTTCAGCTTCGCCTTGCGAACACATTTGTAAAACGTATCTGTTGGTATACTATAATCGCCGTAGTAATAGACACGGCAAATATTTTTCATCGTATCCGTGTAACCATCAAGGTTCAGAAAATCCTCCATTGTGTGGCTTTCCAAATCCAAAAGAGTCTTTCGCGAGATTACAGATCTTACTGCCGGATCAAACTGGCAGTAAGACAGCATAATCCTCCCATAAAGCACACGGGGCTTTTCTTTTCCCTCACTATGCAAAATACTCGCAAGCCCCAGCAAATCAGTTTCTGTAAAATATTCATTTTCTGCCGGAATATACGGATATACATCTTTCCCCCAGAATACCGGATTTCCAAGCCCCACGATCAGCGCCACACAAACAGCTCCGGCAGCGAAACGGCAGATGGGTTTTTTCCATCGGAAAATTACCAGATTTACTGCGTACGCAACCGTCACAAATAGTAAAACCATCCAAAAAAGCCGAAGATATCTGTTACCGAATCCAAACAGCTCCAGAAAGAGTTTTATCAGAAGCGGGTTAAAGATAGTCAGGGCCTCCAGTATCCATACTCCGGCAAAAAGCTTTTTATCTTCTTTTTTTCCAAATAGAAAAATCACAATCTGCGCCACCGGATACAAAAGCCAAATTTTGTTTCCGCCTGTATACGTATAAAATGATTCCGCAAGAAACCGAAGCATTTCTGTTACCATTTCTTTCATATCCTATAGTTTCCTTTCCGCCATCTCACAATACTTTATGCAGAACGATCCAGAACAAACCAGGCAGCAGCATGATCACATAACGCAGAAGAATGTTCCATTTCCTGCGGAAAAATCCATCAGACAATACATAGGGAAACAAAGTAAAGGCTGCCATTGCAGGAACTACAAACAAAGCCGTATTGCAAAAAGAAATTCCGCTGACGCAGCACAGAAAAAGACCGGCCCATGGCCATTTACCCTTTTCCTTTTTATATAATGCAAGGCCAAAACAGAAAATAAGGCTCATATAAAAATAAGATACAATTGATTTTCCCTCATAAGTTCTGTATGCAAAATAATGTGATACATTTGCAATTCCATATGAAAAGAACATCGTCAGATTTGCAAACACACAAAAGACACCTGTCCGGACATATTCTTTTCGGAAAAATTCCTTACCACACTGATACAGCACCATTTCAAACAAAATCACCATTGCTATGGTGAAACTCCACTTCCGTTCAATCAAAGGATGAATGCCCAATGCCTGATATATCATTGCACTATGAAGCGTATCCGTATTCATCAAATAAAAATGATCCGGTGCTTTCTGTACTTTTCCGGTCAGTGCATTCACAAGCTCCAGCGTATTACTATACGCCGAAGCAGATGGAAGACCTATATAATAAGCAGCGTCATAGTCAGAAATGGTATCCGTGTTATAGCCCAGGAGCAATGCGACTGCCAAAGTCATCACTGCAAGCACCGCAAGAAGCAGCATCTTATCTCTGCTCCCAAAAAGATTCTGGATGCTGTCAGCAAGTACTTTTCTTCTTCGCAGCATCGCATAACCCACCAGAATCAGCATAACACATGCCCAGACAATCGTCAGATGGCTAAGTGGCTGCTGAATAAGTTTCATTGGTAAACCTATGATCTGGAGCAGAGAATAATAAAGTAAAAAGCCAGTCATACACATCACGGGAATTGATCTTGCCTGATACTTGTCCGGAAGTACGGCTCCCAGGATCCAGTACAGTACCGGATATCCTACTGCAAGTAAAGTACCTGATATCATATTATTCATACAATTTTTTCAATTCCTTTCCGGAACTTCTCCTGCTTCTTTTTCCAAAATACCCATGGCGATCTTTTCCGGAGTAATCGGAAGCTTCCTCACTCTTACCCCGACTGCATTGTAAACCGCATTTGCAATTGCCGGACAAGGCGTATCGATTACCAGTTCCCCGACGGATTTTGCGCCAAAAGGACCACTCTGTTCATAGCTGCATCGAAAATCCACACGGATATCTCCAATATCCATTCTTGTCGGAATCTTATACTGCATAAAGGAATTATTCCGAATGGCACCCTTATCACTATACTGGATATCTTCCGAAAGAGCCATACCGATTCCCTGTACAATGCCGCCCTCTGTCTGGACCCTGGCCAGATTCGGGTTGATCGGGGTACCGCAGTCTACAACTGCCACATAATCAATTACTTTGACACTTCCTGTTTCTTTGTCAATCTCGACTTCTGCCATACCGACCATAAACGGCGGCGGTGAAATCGGGGAGGAATGTGTCCTTGTTACCTGAAGCTCCTGATTATTGCCGCAGGTTCCTTTAATTGCAATCTCTTTCAGGGAGACCCTGCGGTCTTCCGAAGAAACATACGTTCCGTCAAAATCAACTTTTTCCGGCTCCGTATCCAGCATCTTGGCACCCAGCGCACAGATTTTTTGCCGGAGAGCTTCACAGGCCTGTACAACAGCCATTCCCGTGGTATATGTCGTTGCGGAAGCATACGAACCAGAATCATAGGGGGAAATATCCGTATCAACGCCGAACACGACAATATTATCCATTTGTGTTTCCAGACAGTCGGCTGCGATCTGGGCCATGATCGTATCACATCCGGTTCCCATATCCGTACATCCGAGTCCCAGCGTATAGGAACCATCTTCATTTAATTTCAGATCTGCTCCTCCTACATCCACTCCTGCAATGGAAGAACCCTGCATAGCCAATGATGCACCTACACCGCGTACTTTGCCATTGCCCATATCGCGGCACGGATATTTGGCATCCCAGTTCATCATTTCCTTTGCCCTCGCCATGCACTGATCAATAGCACAGCTTGTAGCATAAGGACTGTCCGGATAGCCTGGCAGGGGGCCGCCTTCCAACGGAAGATTCAGTTCCCGGATTTTCACCGGATCCATGCCCATCTTTGCCGCCAGCTCATCGACTGCCGATTCCACCGCAAAGATTCCCTGGGTAGCGCCGTAGCCTCTGTATGCCCCTGCTGCCTGCACGTTAGTATAAACCACATCATAGGTGAACCGATAGGCTTCCAGATGGCGATACAGCGGAATGGATTTGTGGCCGCTCAGACCGACGGTCGTCGGTCCATGCTCTCCATAGGCCCCCGTATTTGACAGGGAATACATATCCAGCACACGGACGATTCCGTTCTCGTCAGCACCTGCACGCACACGGATCTCCATCTCGTGACGCGGTGAGGAACAAATCTGAGACTCATATCGTGAATAGACCAGTTTTGACGGCCTGCCTGTCTTCCAGGTAACAAATGCCGGATAAACATCCGACACGGCTGTCTGCTTAGCGCCAAAACCTCCGCCGATCCTCGGCTTTATCACACGAATCCTGGAAGAGGGGATATCCAGGGCATTCCCCAGGATTCTTCGGACATGGAACGGAATCTGCGTGGAAGAAACCACATTCAGCCTTCCGAAATGGTCCTTAAAGCAATAGCTGCGGAAGGTTTCCATCATAGCCTGCTGGTTTGCCTTTGTATGATAAACATGATCCACCGTATACTTACATTCTGAAAGCAGCTTCTCTACATCTCCGTGTTCTTCCGAATGAGAAGCACAGAGATTTCTATGATTGTCTGCCCCTACAGGAACATTCGCGATCCAGTTGTCCTCCGGATGTACCAGAATCTCGTTGTCCTTAGCCTTATGGATATCGAGCACCGGTTCCTCCACACGGTACTTTACCTTAATCCTCTTCAGGGCTTTGTCCACTGCTGCCTCAGTCTCTCCAGCCACGATTGCAACCGCATCTCCCACAAAGCGCAGATGACGGTCCAGGATCAGACGGTCATAGGGACTTAACTCCGGATACGTCTGCCCTGCCAGGGTAAAGCGCTTCTGCGGAACGTCTTTATAAGTAAATACACAGGCAACACCGCCTACGGAAGCTGCGGTTCCTGTCTTAATATCTTCAATCCACGCATTCGCATGGGGACTTCGCAGAATTTTTACGATCAGGCAGTCCTTAGGTGCCAGATCATCCGTATAAACAGGTTTACCGGTTACAAGTGCCATCGCATCGCTTTTTCTGATAGGCTGATTTACGTATTTCATACCTGTCCTGCCTCCTTCTGCGCTTTCTTATATTGAAGGAATTTCAGAATGCTCCTGGTCTGTCCCACAAAACCGGAACAGCGGCAGAGATTTCCTGCCAGGTATTCCCGGATCTGTTCTTCTGTAGGCTCGTCCATTTCATTCAGCATGGCAAACACATTCATGATAAATCCCGGATTGCAGAAGCCGCACTGCTCTGCCCCTTCGTCTGCCAGAAAGCTTCCAAACTCCTCCGCTTCCTTCTGCATTCCCTCCAGAGTAATGATTCTTCTTCCTTCTGCACGCACAGCAAGTACGCTACAGGAAAGTACGGGTTTTCCGTCCATAAGCACGGTGCAAAGACCGCAGTTGGCAGTCTCACATCCCCTTTTGACACTATAGCAGCCTTTTTCCCGAAGGAAATCCAGAAGCAGAGTATCCGGCTCTGCTTCGCCCCGGATACAGACACCATTCAGCCAGAAACTAATATTCATTCTTCATTCCTCCCACTGCTTCCCAGGCTCTTCTGGTCAGTATCTTCACCAAAAGTGCCCTGTACTGTGCAGATGCACGCATATTTCCGCCTACAGGAACATTCTGCGAAGCATATTCTGCAAATGACTGTATGGCAGCAGCACGCTGCTTGTTTGTCATTTCTTTAAAGCCCTGCAAAATGCCGTTCGCATCCTCCACGATCACAGCTCTTCCCGGCCTGGCTCCGATCACCGTTCTGGCTTCCTCCCCCACCAGGGAAGCTGCGCAGGTCAATACCGGAAAATCGGTCTCCGTATTCCTCTGACTCAGGTAAGCACAGAACACGGGCGTTTTCTTTACAATGATATGTTCCAGAATATCATTGTCTTTTTTCATCACGGCAAATTCGGCAAGTGAAATCCGGCCTCCCTGGTAGAGTTCCACCCAGGTATCCATTGCCAGAAACATGGTGAGCACATCCGAAAATCCATATCTCCCATAAATACTTCCGCCCACAGTTGCACAGTTGCGGAATTGTACTCCAACAATATGCCGCAGGCTCTCCCGGATGGCACCGTGGGAAAATGCATCTAATGCAGGGTGCATTTCCAGATCCCGCAGTGTTGTCATGCATCCGATGACAAATTCCTCTTCCGTTTCTTTGATTGCATCCAAGCCAAGTCCGGAAAGGTCAATGGCAGTGGAAACATTGCGGTTTCCCATTTTCAGCCATACCATACCGCCCAGGACACATGCGGTTCTCTTCTGATTCAGTTCATAGGCTTCGGCAACGCTTTTTACTTTTACGTAGTTTTTAATCTTCAGCATTCCGTTATCCTTTCTGGAATTATATCTTCTTCTGTTTCTCTTCATCTCTGCCCTCAAATGGGCAGTATTCACTTAATTTTAACAGGAATCGCAGTAAAATACCAGAGGAACACTACAAAATTTTGTAAAAACCAAAAAGGAATTCTTCAAAATAATCTATACAATTCATCTTTCTTCGTTATTTTGCACATTCTTTTTGATTTTATAGATGTCATTTTTGTAAAATTATGTTATAATAGTATTATACATTTATTCTAAAACTGATGTCCAGGAAAGGAGGAACTATTATGAGTAAACGCATTATTACCATTAACCGGATGTTCGGAAGCGGCGGACGTGTTATCGGAAAATCGCTTGCTGAGGAACTGGAAATTCAGTTTTATGACAAAGAACTGATCGAGCTGGCAAGCAAAGAAAAAAAGATTCCTTTTGGCGAACTTGCCAAAGTAGATGAAAAGAAAGCCAATCAGTGGCTTTTCCCCGTAGACCACGAGGCTCAGATGAATCCGGAATATCATTTTATTCCTATGAATGATGTCCTGTTTGAGCTTCAGCGCAAAATCATTCTTTCCCTTTCTGAAAAAGAGGACTGCGTGATCGTCGGCCGCTGTGCCAACCATATTCTGAAAAACAAAACCCTGAGTGTTTTCATCTATGCTCCCTTTGAGGATCGGGTAAAGAATGTAATGGAACGTACCGGCAGAGAAGAAAAAAGTGCCCGCAAGCTGGTAAAGCGCATGGACAAAGAGCGCCGTGCATACTATGAATATTTCACAGATACCAAATGGACAGACCTGCATCAGTATGACCTCTGCCTGAACAGCAGCCGCTTCAGCAAAGAACAGATCATCAATATCATCAAATGCAGCCTGTAACCAACAAACGCCCTCCTGCACAGTCACCGTCAGGCCACCTGTACAGGAGGGCGTTTTTCTCTTCCCTTTTAATTCTGATGATCCTTTATATATTCTTTTAAGAATTCATAAATCTGTTCTTCCGTAGGCGGGCACCCGTCCAGATGGCAGCGAAATTTCCCGGTACAATGCCCAACGCCAAGTTCCCCTGTTTTCTCCCGCCATCCCTGACCAATGCAGATTTTCTCACCAAGCTTTTCAAAAAGTCCCTCTTCCCGCAGCATATCCAGTGCAGGAATCAGGTATCCGTAACATGCACTGCAGGACTCCACCTCTTCTACCGCATCCTGAAGTTCCACGATCTTGCGGGATTTTGGCATCTGTGCCCCGCCTTCCCCGCCGCAGATACGGATATCTGCACAGGAAATATCCGCACATCCCACACCAAGCGCTTCCGCCATTGTTACATAAGCAACTTCCGATACATCATAGTGCATCATGTGGCAGACATAGGCATCGATCAGCACCGGATCCCTTCCGGCCAGAATCCGGTTCATCACCACCGGGTGTCCACCGTCTTCAAAATCCAGATCCCCGCAGATATTATCCACCACAATGAAATCCTGTCGGATACCCGTTCCCAGATGAGCAATCGGTTTGTGGAGTCCCATAGAATGAAAACGCCGTTTCTCAGAATTTGGAATCAGTCCCTTCATATTTTTCAGCGCGCAGGTAATCTTCGTCTGACAGTGTCCTTTCAGCACAGGAACATTGATCAAAAAGTCCACGGCTTCCACACATGCACAGAGGTTCAGTTTCATTCCGCCGCAGTCTCTGGAAACAGACTTTTCCTTTTGAGTATCAATAAAAGGAACCCCGTATTTTTCTGACAATTCTCTGTATCCGCACACCTCGTACGCCTCTGGGGTTCTGTCCCCCACCCAGGACCCTTCCATCATCGTCAGATGCGTAAATCCATAGTCCTGAAGATATTCCAGGATACCTGCCACTACTTCCGGATGGGTGGTGCCGCCGTAAGAAGCCACCGTAGGGGAGACGAGGTTCGGCTTGATGCCGATCCGTCTTCCGCGGCTGCCAATAAGCTCTGCCAGACCGCACTCCTCTAAAAGTTCCTTTGTCATTTCTTTATAATTGGTTCCGCATTTGATATAGATCTGATTTCTCTCCATGTGGCTCCTCCTGATATCAGCATAAATCCGTTCTCTTTCATAAATAATAGGATACCTCATAGAATCAAACCTGTCTATGTGATTTTTTCGATTTGACAATGTTTCTTGAGTTTCTTTTATACGCGGTTACCTTCTATCCTTTCATTTGCCTGCTCTACTTTCAGCCGGGAAAGTACTACTGTAATAATAAGGTTAATGATCATTGGAATCCACAGGTACATGAAATAGAGCATATTGATGCAGGACGGCACCTGCTCTGCAGCATTTGCCACATATCCGCTGGCTGCCAGGAGCCATCCGGCCAGTGCCGTACCAATACCGCCGCCGATCTTCACACCGAGGGAGGTACAGGAAAACATGGTACCGTCAATTCTTTTCTTTTTTGTAAGAAAAGTATACTCGGAGCAGGACGCGATCAATGCGTTCAGATCTCCCTGCAGCGGGCTCATGCCAATAGATGCAGCTCCGGTAAACAGCAGCATCAGCGGCAGATTCCCCATATATCCTGCGACGATCACAAGTCCGCGTGCCACAGTTGCCAATGCATATCCCGCCAGATTAATTTTATACATACCGCGAAATTTTTTCACAAGCATAGGCGTAAATACCAGTCCGCAGATCAGCGGAATATTGACCGCCATGGAAAATACGCCGAGCAGGGAAGCATTTCCCAGAATATAGGTCATGAAGTAAATGCCCATATTTAATGTTGCGGTAAAAATCTGCATCAAAATGTAGATACCGCAGATCATCATATAATATTTATTTGCTGCAAGCAGTTTTACCGCATCTTTTAAACTGTATTTCTCTTCGGTCTCTTTGGAAGAATTTGTCTCTTCCAGTTCCGCAGAAGAAAGCTCTTTTACGGACAGAGCAGAGATTGTATTGACAATCAGGCCGATCACAGCATAAATGACCGCAACAGTTCTCCATCCTCTGGCACCGCCGCCCATTATTTTTACGGCATCTACGGTGATCGTCTGGATAAGCAGGCTCGTGCCGAACGCAAACATAAACCGGATAGAACCCATCTGCACACGCTCACTGCTGTTTTTGGTGATCAGGGAGGTCAGTGCAGAATATGCAATATTATTCGCCGTATAGAACACAGCGTTCAGTGCTGTATAGGCGATGAAAAACCAGGCATACTTTGCCGTTTCTCCAAGATCCACAGGGATTGCAAAGATCGCTATGATCATTGCCGCACATCCAAAGTAAGCCCAAAGCATCCACGGACGTGCTTTTCCCATCTTACTCTTTGTCTTATCGATCATGGAACCGAAAAAGATATCCGTAACGCCGTCAAACAGCTTGGAAAACATCATCAGCGTTCCTACAACTCCGGCATTCAGTCCTACCGTATCTGTCAGGAAGATCATAACAAAGGAAGACAAAAACGCATACACTACATTGCCTGCAATATCCCCGGAACCATACCCTACTTTGTTATACCACTTTAAATATTTTTTTTCTTCCATTATTTCTCCTTCTTTTATATCGTAAACGGGATCAGACTCATCTCAAAGCAGAACTCCTCTTCATCCAATCTGTATTTTTCCATCAGTTCCGGCCCGCAGCTATTGGAACCAATGCCGTTCTGGGCATAATCCAGGCAAAGCACGGAACTGCCGCTTGGTTCCAGTTCATAGCTGTGCATCTTATCGGTCAGTTCCTCCTGTGTATAAACGGATGCGTTAAACGAAAATGATTTTCTGCTTACTGCAGTTATTCCATATTCCTCATTTTCCAACTGTACATAGTCACAGTCAAAATGGCTGCCGTTTTCCTGGGGCCGCAGATAATCTTCATGCATATGAACAATATTGCAGAAATACACTCCATGTCCTGATGCCCTGCATTTATCCCGATAGCTTTCAAAAGGCCCCATTCCATAATAGGTAACATTATCCAGATCCTTTGGCAGGAACAGGCGAATACCGAATCTTGGCAGTTCCGGAAATTCCATGTTCCGTTTTACGCACATCCGGACATCTGTTTTACCGCTGTCCCAAATTGTCCATACGGCCTCAATATCCATCATCTTCTGGACCGTATCTGCTGCTACTGACATGGTGCAGCGGATCTCAACGGCAGACTCCAGGATCTGACACACACTTTCATAAGCACGCTCTATCGTTCTATCATAATGAGCCCGGAGCCATTCCAGTTTGATCTTCCGGTCATTGTCTGTCGGCGCACGCCAGATGTTAATGTTCATCGGCCTGTCCAAAAGTTCTTTTCCACCGTACTGCATCCGCTCAAACAGCCCACGCTGTTTCCGGAATACATACAGGAAATCCAGGCCCCTGACTGTGATGGTACAGTCATCCTCATACACTTCCATCGGAAAATGATCCTCTGCCTCTGTCTCCAGCAGCTTCACGGCTGCCTGATTTCTTCCGTCTTTATTCTTCAGCAGAACCTCGTCAAACCCAAGCAGATAATCTCTCGGCATGATCTCATCTGCTCTTTTCAGATGGTAGAAGAGTTTCAGATAGCATCTGCCTTTTTCAGGAACCGGAAAACTCAGAGTGACAGCGCCCTTGCCGTGAGGTTCAGCAGATACATTTTCAATTTTTCCGGAAGACAGGATCAAACCATCGCAGTGAACCTCATACCGTATGGTGATGTAGTCCTGTAAGTCCAAAAAATCCATGCAGTTTCTAAAGACAAGCTCTTTATTCTTCTGGTTATAAGAAAGTACCCTGACGGGCCTATGTACATTTTTGTACTCCAAAAGGCCGGTATGAGGTCTTCTGTCCGGATAAACTAGTCCGTCCATGCAGAAATTTCCATCATGGATTTCCTCGCCATGATCACCGCCATAAAAATAAATGGGCTTTCCATTGTCTGCCTGTCCGTGATAAATTGCATGGTCACACCATTCCCAGACAAAGCCTCCGCAGATTTCATCATGCTCCTGGAATATCCGGAAATAATCTTCCAGGTCACCGGGGCCATTGCCCATGGCATGGCAGTACTCACATAAAATATACGGCTTATCCGGCTTGTTCTCCAGATACTCATAGATTTCCTCAAAAGCCGGATACATTCTGCTGTACAGATCAATATTGGAAAAATCATACCTTCTTTTATCGCTTCGATACAGGGCACTTTCGTAATGCGTCAGCCTGTCAGGGTCAAAGTTCTTTGTCCACGCAAGAGCTTCTTCAAAAGTACAGCCAAAAGCACTTTCATTTCCCATAGACCAGATTACAACACAGGGCCGGTTTTTATCTCTGTGTACACAGCGCATGGTTCTGTCCAGTGTTGCCTCTATGAACTCCGGATTATCCGAGATCGGCTCGTTCCATCTTTTGCTTTTATGATCCCAGTTGTCATCTTTATAAAACAATTCGGACGGTCCGTGGCTTTCGTTATCCGCTTCATCAATTACATAAAAACCGTATTTGTCGCACAACTGATAAAAATACGGGGCATTTGGATAATGGCTTGTGCGGATGGCATTAAAATTGTGCCGTTTCATCATAGCAAGATCCTTTTTCATCTGGCCGATGTCAATGGCAAATCCGGTCACCGGATCGGAATCATGGCGGTTCACACCTCTGAACTTGATCTTCTTTCCATTGAGATATACCACATGATCTGCAATGGTAATCTGACGGATTCCGACACGGTCTGTGATCGTCTCCTGTGCCGTTTCGATCACTAAAGTATAAAGATAGGGTTCCTCCGGATTCCATAAACGCGGATTGGCAATCTCAAGCCGTATGGCTGCCTGATATCCGTCCGAATCTTCCGGAAAGTCTTCCTCTCCGTCAATCCTTCCGGATGCGACAATCCTTCCATCCCGGTCACAGACTGTCAATTCCGTAGGAACCACATTCTGAAAATACTTCAGCTTCACATTGACATAAGCACAGCCATCCGCTGTCTCTGTCCGGACAAAATAATCAAAAACAGCTTCATCCGGCCTGTTCAGCAGATATACATCCCGAAAGATTCCGCTCATCCGGAACTTATCCTGATCTTCCAGATAACTGCCGTCACACCACTTCAGAACCAGTACCGCCAGTTTGTTCTTCCCATCCCGTAAATATTCGGTCACGTCAAATTCACTGGTGGAATGGGATACCTGACTGTATCCTACATAATTTCCGTTCATCCATACATAAAAACAGGAATCCACTCCTTCAAAATTGAGAAACGTATCCGGCGCATCTTCCTCTTTCCTGAAAGAAAACTCCAGAGAATATGCCCCGCAGGGATTATCCTGTGGAACATAAGGCGGATCAAAAGGAAAAGGATAGCGGATATTCGTATATTGATGCGTATCATATCCATAATTCTGCCATACGCCCGGAACCGGAATGCTGTCAAAAGAATCTGTGTCATAATCCTCTTCGTAAAAATTTTCTTTCAGATCGTAAATGCTCTTAAAATAACGGAATTTCCATTCTCCGTTCAGCATTTGTATACGATCTGATTCTTCTCTGTGCTCTGCAAGATTGTCCATGAATTGTGAGGCCGGAATATAATACGCCCTATCCGGCATCGTGTTTTCATGAAGCATATGCAGATCTTCGTAATATCTCGGTACGATCATTTTGCTACAACCCCTTTACATTTTTATAAGAAGATTATACTCAAACCGCCCCTGAACTTCCATAAACTCCATTAGACAAAACATGCACAAAATGATAGAATATTGTTGTATATTCAAAAGAAATCCGTGTATCTTATATAATACCTTTTTAATAATCGTGGATTGCACAACTGCGGGGAGGGATGATGCATGTATATCAATTCAGCATACCTGAATCACTCAAAAATTGATTTTAAAGACAAAAGCAAGCCTCTGATCGTGGGAAGCTGCGGAACTTACCGGTTGTATACCCGTCCCAAACTCCCCACCTACAGGCCTCATGGAAGAATTGACTATCAGCTGCTTTATATTGCCGCAGGAAAAGCCCACTTCTTTTTTAATGACAGGGAAGAAATCGTCCCTGCCGGATATATGGTCATCTACAGACCAAAAGAAGTTCAAAAATATGTATATTACGGTACGGATCAGACAGAGGTCTACTGGGTGCATTTTACCGGAAGCAATGTAAAAAATATCTTACGGCAATATGGCATTTCCGATTCCACCCGCGTGTTTTACAGCGGTGCTTCTCTGGAATACCGGAATCTGTTCCGCCAGATGATACGGGAGCTGCAGATGTGCAGAGAAGATTATCAGGAGCTTCTTGTTCTCCTCCTGCGCCAGATTCTGATTCTCATTCACAGGCAGTTGGGCAGTATTCGGAAAACAGAAAATTCTTATCTCAAAGATGAGATTGACAGTGCTGTTACATTTTTTAATGAGAATTACAATAAAGAGATCAGCATCGAGCAATATGCTGCTTCCAGACATATGAGTACCAGTTGGTTCATACGGGGCTTTAAGGAGTATACAGGATTCACACCCATGCAATATATTCTCTCCCTGAGGATTTCCAATGCACAGAGTCTTCTGGATGTAACCGAATATAATGTAACGGAGATCAGCAGCATTGTAGGTTATGATAATCCTCTGTATTTCAGCAGGATTTTTAAGAAACAGAAAGGAATGTCGCCTTCTGAATACCGGAAATGGATCCGGCAAGGGCAAAAGAATGAATAAGAAAAAATAAGGAGACCCATATGAATCATGAAATACAGGATGAGAGATATCATATCGCCGATGAAGCCATCTATGATGCGTTTTTTTTACTCCTGAAAGAAAAAGAATTAGATAAAATAACGGTATCCGATGTCATAAAAAAGGCCGGAGTGGTACGCAGTACATTTTACAATCACTACGAAAACATTCCAGCCCTTATCACTGCTATTGAGGACAAGACCATTCATGATATCTTCTCCCTCATGGAGACCTTCCATCCAAAAAATGACCGGGATATGTGCAGATCCTATTTTCTTGCGATCTGTAACTATACCAGGACGAATCCATTTTTAGCCAATCTTCTCAGCAATCCAAGAGGGGATGCATTTTTTGAGAAAACAATCACCATGCTCCACCGCTATGTAACAAAGGTTACGCACAATACGGAACCTTCCCATCCCAATAAAGTGGAGTTTTCCTATATGATCGCCTCTACGATCGGCAGCACCATCGGTGTACTGCACAAATGGACCCGGGAAAATTTCCAGGTTCCCACAGAAGTCATTGCCGACATTCTGACGCAGGCCTTTATCGCCGGTGTGCTCCCTTTTATGCTGTAGGGAGCACAGCTTCATCAATCAAAGCGTCCTGCCGTTTAATCTTCTTTGTGGAATTTCTGATGAACGGATTTTTCCGCACTACCAGCCCTGTAATCTGACGGTACGTAGGCTGGGACTTATTATATTGATCCAGAAACGCCTGCAGTGCTGTCCGGATTTCTTCTTCGGACAGGCCCTTTGCCTGAACCACATCCTGATCCGGATAAATTCTTGCAGTAAGCCCGTTATTCTCGCCTGTAACGATCACTTCGCCTACCAGTGCGCCTAATGCCAGTTTATTTTCAATTTCTTCAGGTGAGATATTCTCTCCATTAGAAAGGATGATCAGATTCTTTACCCTTCCGTTGATAAACAGGAATCCATCTTCATCCAGGTATCCCTTGTCGCCTGTATGAAGCCATCCGCCGCGAAGTGTTTCTTCTGTTTCCTCAGGCATATGGTAATATCCTTTCATCACGCTGCTGCCTCTGACCAGAATCTCTCCGTTTTCAAACGCAATTTCCACATTGGAAAGAGGTCTTCCGATGGAACCTGCCTTATGATCTTCCGGCGTATTGGAACTGATCACCGGAGAACACTCTGACATGCCGTATCCCTCCAGGACATCCACTCCGTATTCCGCAAATTTATCGATATAATAGGGATCCAGATGGGCTCCGCCTGTAAAGATGATCTTCAGATTTCCTCCAAATACATGAGCTGCCAGTGCTTTTTTCGGAATTGCAGGGTCTGCGCCGGCAAGTCTCTTATAAATGGTTTCGATCATCAGAGGAACCATCAGCATGATATCCGGCTTGAATACACTCATATTTCTCACCATATGCAGGAGTGAATCATTGATACACAGTGTCGCTCCCAGGGAAAATCCTTTCAGCCAGTCCATCACCAGACAGAACGCATGATGAATGGGAAGTACACTGAGCACGATACTTCCTGGCTCTAATGTAAAATCAACCGCTTTCACATTGGATGCAAGATTGTTCTGGGTCAGCATAACACCCTTGCTTTTTCCGGTTGTTCCTGAGGTAAAAATAATGGTTGCCACATCATCCGGGGATGGTCTGCCGGAATCCGCCGGACAGTTTTTCGATGCATTTTTCAGGTCTGCCAGAGACGCTGCTCTTTCTTCTGAAGTTTCCGGTTCTTCCTCCTGAAGCATCCAGATTTTTCGAAGCTTTGGACAGGCTTCCAAAATTCCATCCAAAAGCGCCTGGTTCTTCGGGCTTAAAAAGAGCGCTTCAGCATCGGAACGGTTGATGAGGTCAATCAGATCCTCTCCCGGAAGTCCTGCGTCCAGCGGCACAGCGACCGTATTTCCTGTAATGATTCCCAGGTAGCTCTCCATCCACTCCACGGAGCTGGTTCCGATCAGGGCAATATGTTTTCCTTCAAAACCTTCTGCACGCAGTCCCTTTCTGACAGATTTGACATTTTCCATCAGTTCACGGTAGCTTCTCTCAAGAATCTCCTTCTTTTTCAGCCACTTTACAGCCGTAATTTCCGAATATCTCTTTTCGCTTTCCTCTAAAATATCACGAATAAGCACTTCCATATTTTTCCTACGCCTCCTGCTGCAGTTTTTCCAGTAAGTCAAGAGCCTCTGCAATGGTAAGGATATTTACCGCATCCTCCTGTTCAAGCTCTACATCAAAGGTATCCTCTAACTCTCCAAAAAAAGACATAAAATCAAGAGATGTAAATCCCAGGTCTTCTCTGAACCGCATATCCTCTTTCATATCTTCCGGCTTTACTTTGCAATACTGTGCTACGATTGTTTTAAACTGCATTTCCTGTGTCATCTGTTTTTCCTCCATAAATCTTTCACTATTTTGACTATTGTCTGATTTTCTGTCTCCATGTGTTCCTTCTCGGAAACATAACGTATTCTCTTTTACACCAGTTCCATAATTTCCCCGATACTCATATCCGGCTCTGCGATTCCTTTAAAAAGAATACGCATCATATAGTAATATAAAAGTTCCATATCATGTTCCTGTAAATGCGCCGTCTGGTAGTGGAAGGAGAAATTCATCCCTCCGTTCGGAGTATGGGATACGGTTAAATACATTTTCTTGGTAGCCGCACCATTGGCAAACCATTTTGCATGCTGCGGAATATGGGTCAGGTGCGGATTATCCATCTTCACCGGCATTGGCTGATAGGTAAGATAGCAGCTTTCATACGTTGTATGTTCCGGTGTATGGTAGCGTCTTCTCATTTCTTCCTCAATCAATGCGGGGTCATAATTGCTGTGCATATAAATCCGGTTCTGCACATTCTGGATCTCATAAGCTGCAGACATAAAATCTGTTTCCGGAGAAATCACGGTCCTGCAGGGGAACATGATCGTCCTGCTGCCGCCGGATGTCCACTCGTCATGGGTAGACCGTCTGGAAATAAAGTTCTGGATCGTAATGTCTTCCTGTCCCTGGTTTACCTTTGACAGGTATGTCCGGATTCCCAGCAGCAGAAGATTTGTCATGGAAAGCTGGTGATTCATACAAAAATCCATCAGATTTTTCGTCGGTTCAGGCTCCAGCTCATAATCCTTCACTTCTACAAATAAGTTCTTCATCTCAATATCTGCGGCTCTTAAGTCTGCATTGCCATGGAGCTTTCTCGCCTCTTCCAGAACGGAAGGCCCCTGGATATCGGAATAAAGCGGCTCTCCCAGAGCATCAAGCTGGTCGTCCCAAAACTTCTTGTCTTTCGCAAAGCGTTTCTCATTGTTTGCTTTTTTCAGATCCTTGACCAGAACTGTCTCAAAATCAGCCAGATCCTCCGGGTAAGCAGATTGGAATCGATAATGCGTATAAAGCTGCATCAGGTCATTGATCATGACCACAAGACCGCAGGAATCAATCAACCTGTGATCCATGTGGATAAAAAATCCGTTATATCCCTCCGGAAGCTTTACCATGGTCACATCACACATCGGGATGTCATCACCGTCAAAGGTCTCATAAGCCCATTGCTGCATCAGATTATCAGCTTCGGCAAGGCTCATACCGGACAGATCGGTAAGCGGAATATCTCTGGTATCTTTTTCTACTATGTACTGCTTTACTTCTCCTTTTTCGTCAGGTTTTGTAAAACGGATCCTCATACATCCATATCGCTCAAATTCTAACTGAATACATTTTTTCAAAAGGCCAAAATCAAGGGCGGATTTCAGAGATGCCACAACACTGACTCCTGACACCTGCTGTGTGTTGTATCTGCGGATCCAGTTGTAATGCATTTTCTGTGCTGCTGTTAAAGGATAATATTCTTTCATAGATAACCTCCTGTTTCCTTCCTTCCCTGTGACGTTAACACATTTTCCTTTTGATTTCTACCCTGTCAAAGACTTAACAGACAGTTTACCTGAAATTGACCGGGACATAACAAATTGTGGAAAAGAAAAAACGCCAGCCTTTTTTAGCTGACGTCAGATCATTTTTTCTTATTCATCATATTTTTTAAAGAAACCTAAGAGTTTTTCCCTGTACAGTTCCGGATCTTCATATGCACTGCAAAGATGCCTTGCCTCCGGTATCATGACAAGCTCTTTGGGTGCCCTGCACACAGAATAGTTATATCTCGAATTCCTGGGATCCACATAAGTATCCTTCATCCCATGGAAAAACAAAACCGGCCTTTTATTTGTTTTCATGGCTATCGTCGTGTCCGCATCTTTCATGCGGAATCCGGCGCAGATCCTGCAGAACAGATCAACCCGAAACAGCAGCAGCTCCACCCAGTTCAGGCGGAACCAGTTGGCAGCAATATCCTGAAGCTGCCCTTTCATGGACCGGAACCCGCAGTCTGCAATGAGTCCTCTCACCTCCTGCGGCAGAGAATGCCCGGATGCCATCAGAACCGCTGCTGCTCCCATGGATTCTCCATAAAGATATATGGGAAGCTTATCCTTATTTTTTTCCGCAATATGATACGCCCATCTCTGAACATCATACTGCTCCTTCGCGCCAAAGGTAATGTATTCTCCTTCGCTCTCTCCGCAGCATCTCTGATCAATGAACAGAAGGCTGCAGTGATGCTCATGGAGAAACCTGGCTGTATATGCAAAATCCCCGAATCCGCTGCCCTTATATCCATGGCTTAGCAGAACAAACCTCTCCGCATTCTCTGCTGGCAGATAGTATGCGTGCAGCAGCAGGCCATCCATACTTCTGATGTACCAGTCCTGCATCTCCTGCTCCCTGCACCATGCCTTTCCGTCTTCATATTCTTTTTCAAATTTATGTCTTGGATGATTCATCCTGATATGGGCCAATCCAAACCATTTCTTTTTGGTCAGATTCTTTTTCTTTTTACAGTGAACCATCATTTCAAAAAAGGGCCAGCCAAATCCCATAAAGATACTGCCCGCTGCAGCGGCAATGCCTGATATTTTTATTTTTTTATTTTTCATATCCCTGTCTTTCCTGATATTCCTGCTCTTATAGAGCTATTTCTCATACACCGCTTTTCCTGAAATATGCTCTGCCGAAAGAATCAGGCACTGTGCATTCTTCCCGTTTTTGCGCAGTTCCTTTTCCACGTACTCCGCATCCGGAAAGTATTTGAGTCCCAGCTTTCTCAGAATTGCTTCATTTTCTTCCGGTGTATCCGCAATATGAAGGCGGCCAAATACAACGACACTGTGAAAATGATATGCCCAATCGCCGTTTTCCCGGTATCCCTCATCCAGCACACAAAAGCTCACTTTGTCGTGTTTTTGAACCGCATCCAGCTTATGCCCCTTCTTCGCACTGTGAAAATAGAGCTGTCCGGCAGCTTTATCATAAAAATAGTCCATAGGAACCGTATAAGGGTAATCCTCATCTCCGAGAACAGCCAGCACACCGCGCTTTCCTTTTTCCAGCAGGTCAATACACTCCTCTGATGTCATCTGCTGCCTGCATCTCCGCATCTCTCTGAACATTACAACAATCCTCCTCTAAATGAACCATATACTAATTTACCAGTGCAGCCTTTCCTTTATCTTTTGCAAAAATTTCCTTCTTATCCGCATCATAAATTCCCGTCTGCTTTTTTATTTTATCACACAGCTATACATTTTTCTATTTATTTCTGATAGCGCATCAAAAAAACAGAGCTGGTGAAAAACAGCTTACTACGCTGCTTTTGCACCAGCTCCATAAATTTCAGCATATCGCTTACCGCAGATCAGTGAAATCCTATTATTTACAGCATATAATCTTTCAGAACATCGTGATCTCTTAATAATTTCTCCACAACCGTTCCTTTGATCACATGGATCACAGGTTTTTTCAGTGCATTCAGCGGTCCGGGCAGCTCAATCTCCAGCGGGGATTTTCCATCCATCAGCTTCACGCTGCTGTCAAGAAGCTCGCGGATATCATAAACGCTTCCCCAAACTTCCGGTACACCTCTGTCTACGCCAAGAAGCCCGTATACTGCTTCCATTGCAGTTCTAACGGAATATTCCGTTGTAAATACGGTATCCCTCGGGGTTTCGGCAAACTGTCCCAGGAAAGCAAAGTTTACACATCCGTCCGGAATGACATCCGGGCGGTCGCCTTTGGTTCTCGGCATAAAGAATGCTGTGATATACGGCATCATCGTCGGAACGCACACTGCACTGTGTTCCGCCAGTTCCGGAATCTGATCGGCCGGAACGCCCAGATGGTACAGCCATTCTTCCGTGATCTCTTTTCCTGTACAGTCCTTCATCGGCTTCTTTACATAGTCGCCGGGAACATCGGTAAATAAGCCATATACCCATACGCAGACTTTATCCGGATCCTGCTCCTTAAACTGCCCCTGCCGGTTGATGGTCCAGCTCAGAAGCCACTTGGAATCCTGACAGCTTACAATACCGCCTGTCACCACTTTGCCGCTCTTTGGATCACGCTTACAGATATTGGTGATATAGGGGATGATCTTGTCATCCAACGTGGTTACCGTAGCAGATTCCCAGTTGGTCCTGGAAATATCGGAGCAGAATTTCTCCGGGTGGCCGAAGGACGGATCCTGTTTCGCAATATTTTTCCAGAGACTCCAGCATCCGCTTGTGCGAACTTCCGCATCTCCGTTGGGTGCGTGGTTCTGATCACCGTAGATGGTTCCCTCCGTACAGCTTCCGTTTGTGACAAATACCAGGTCATTTTCCGTAAGGAGAATGCCTTTTTCTACGCCTTTGACCTTGCATTCGATAGCTGTGGCAATCTTTTTATCGTTCTTAAATTCAAAAATAACATTCGTCACTTCCGTGTTAAACTGGAAATCAACACCTGCTGCCTCCAGATATTTCTGCATCGGCAGGATCAGGGACTCATACTGATTATACTTGGTAAATTTCAGGGCGCTGAAATCCGGAAGTCCTGCTATATGATGGATAAACCGCTGGAAGTACAGCTTCATTTCCAGAGCGCTGTGCCAGTTTTCAAACGCGAACATGGTTCTCCAGTACAGCCAGAAGGTAGAGTTAAATACTTCCTCGTCAAAAACATCTTCAATCGTTTTGTCATACAGATCTTCATCCTTTGTCATGAAAAGCTTCATAATCTCCATGCAGCCCTTCTGGCTCAGATTGAATTTGCCGTCCGTATGGGCATCCTGGCCTCTGTTGACTGTGGCACGGCATAAAGAATAATTAGGGTCATGCTTATTGAGCCAGTAATACTCATCCAGAACGGAAACCCCCGGCGTTTCAATGGACGGAATGCTGCGGAAAAGATCCCACAGGCATTCAAAATGGTTTTCCATTTCTCTTCCGCCGCGCATCACATATCCGCGTGTCGGATCAAAGATACCGTCACAGGCACCGCCTGCAATGTCCATTGCTTCAAGAATATGGATATGGGAACCCGGCATCTGTCCGTCACGTACCAGGAAGCAGGCTGCTGCCAGGGAAGCCAGGCCGCTTCCTACGATATAGGCATTTTTTTCATCTACGCCTTCCGGCTTTTCCGGTCTGGCAAATGCTTCGTAGTTTCCGTTGGTGTAATAGATGCCTTTACTGTTCTTTGCATGTTTGCCTCGTTCCGTATTTCGATATTCATTTTTTTCCGCTTTGGCTTTTTCCTGAGCCTGTTTTTCATTTTCTTTTGATTTTTTTGCCATAAGGGCTGCTGCTCCGGCACCTGCGATCAGAGCTGATGTCATACCTAATTTCATACCTTTTTTTGCCATAAAGATAACCGCCTTTCTGATAATCGAAATATCTAAATATAGTATTTCTTATTTCACCTTTTTGAAATCATGTTGTTGTTTTTATGTGCCTATCTTAGCGCGGTTTTCTTTTTGCTTCAATTTACAAAATGGGCGCAATGATAAAAAACTTATCATCCGCCCATTTTTGATAAAAAAAACTATTCATAAAAAACCATTACCGATCTGCAAAATTCCGGATGGAATTTGCAATATTTCCTTTCAATGTGGTACACATTTTTTCGGTAAGCTCCCGGTAGTTTTCTTTCATTCCCTGTTTGATCCAGTCCAGCATAATTCCCACAAAACTGTATTTGTAAAAATCTGCAATGAATTTCTTTTCATCATCGGAGATTTCCGTTTCTTCAGATTTCTCTTCCACAACTCCCATGATCAGATCATAGGTAAGCCGAAACAGATAATTCTCAATCTGCTCCCTGCTGACAGAATGATAGACATTCATAATGAACGGCTTATTTTCCAGAACCGCCTCAAAGATCTGAAGAAGGCCTTCCTGCCAGCTATCGTATGTCTTCTTTCCCTGCAATGCCCTTGAGGCATCCTCCATACATACCCATTCCGTCAGGTCATAAATATCCTTAAAATGATAATAAAATGCCATACGGCTGATGCCGCAGTCCGTTGTCAGGTCATTGATCGTGATCTTATCCAATGGTTTTTGCAGCAAAAGCTTTTTCAGAGATGCTTCCAGTGCGTATTTTGTCATGTTCGGCATAGCGTCTTCTCCCTTCTGTGCAATCAGTTTTTGAATATAAATACCGGCATGGGCGGATTGTTCCTGCGGTTATAGTATTCATTGGCAATTACCGTGTACTCCCTTGCCGGAAGTTCCTTGAGATAGTTTAATATCCGTTCTTTTTCTTCAAATCCCGTATCACCGCCGCTGTAAATGCAGAGGCTCATCATCCCGCCGCTTTTCAGGATCTTCAGGCCTTTGGAAATCGCTGTCAGGCTTGTGTCCGCAGCAGTTGCAATGCGGTGATCTCCCCCTGGAAGATAGCCAAAATTAAAGCAGATCACGTCAGCCGTCCCTGCTTCTGCATAATGATCCATATGTTCATGACCATCCAGGATCAGCCGGGCCCGCTTTGAAAATCCGCTGTTTCGCAGCAATTCTTCCGTTGCCTGCAGCGCTTTTTCCTGAATATCAAAGGCCAGCACCTGTCCTTCTTCCCCGGATAATTCGCATAACATCCGCGTATCATTGCCCTTTCCCATGGTCGCATCAATATAAAAACCGCCTTTTGGCGCCTGAGAACGGATGATCTCATGGCACCAGTACGTAATTTGTGACTGTTTCATGTTCTTACCTCCCGTCAGGAATCAAGTATTCCTATTATAGCATATCAGGAAAACAATTGCCACAGGCCCGAAAGTATGGAATCTGCCTATGATTTTAATTCAAAATGGTTTCTGTCAAATGCCAGGATCCCTTCGTCCCGCATTTTACACAGTTCATTGGACATGGCGCTCCGGTCAACCGAGAGATAGTCCGCAAGCTGCTGGCGGTTAAAAGGGATAGAAAAAGAAGGGGATCCGGCCTTCAGCGACTGTTCTGACAAATAAGACCGCAGTTTCTCCCTGGTTGTCCTCTGGGACATGTGTTCCAGTTTCTGAGTAAGCGCCCTGTTTTTTAATGCCATGACAGATAACAGATTCCGGATCAGACGCTGATGAAACGGACATGCAGAGGAACAGACAGCCAGAACTTTGCTGATATCCAGAAAAAGTACCATGCTGTCTTTCACTGCCACAGCATTGTTTTGCATCTTTTCCTTTCCAAGGCAGGCATAGACCTCTCCAAATACTTCCCCTTCCGCGATTTCACGAAGGATGCTGAGATTTCCCCAGTAATCCTCTTTCTGAATATGGATGCAGCCCTCCAAAAGCAGGGCTGCACTCGTAATATAATCTCCCCTGCGGAAAACAGATTGTCCTTTCTGATAGCTGCTCCTGGCAGCGGACAGGCAATGCAGCATGGATTCCATCTCCTGTTCCGTAATACCATAAAACAGGGATGTTTCCTTTAATAAAGGCAAATATTTTTTCATAATCGTCACCTTCGTTGTATTTCCAACAGATTTATGCGGATTATGATAGTATACTTACACCATAAAATCAAGGAGGATTTCACAAATGATCAGAAAAATCATACAGATAGATGAAGAAAAATGCAACGGCTGCGGTGCATGTGCAGCGGCCTGCCACGAAGGAGCCATCGGCATGGTCAACAATAAGGCCCGACTGCTCCGTGACGACTACTGCGATGGCCTGGGGGACTGTCTGCCCTCCTGCCCGACAGGAGCCATTTCCTTTGTGGAACGGGAGGCTGCAGCCTATGATGAAGCGGCTGTAAAAGCCGCCCAGAAGAAAAAAGCCGGATCCTTACCCTGCGGCTGTCCCGGCACAAATGCAAAACAGATCTGCCGCGCCGGCGAAGCAGAAAGCAGATCCCCTGAAACTATGATGGAAAGCATGCTTTCACAATGGCCTGTGCAGATCAGGCTGGTACCTGTCCATGCGCCATATTTTGACGGAGCCAATCTTCTGATCGCTGCGGACTGCACGGCATACGCATATGGAAATTTCCATGAACGTTTTATCAAAAACCATGTGACCCTGATAGGATGTCCCAAACTTGACAGCGTGGATTATGCAGAAAAATTAGCATCCATTATCCGGGAAAACGATATCAAAAGCGTTACCATTGTACGTATGGAAGTTCCGTGCTGCAGCGGCCTGGAACAGGCTGTAAAAAAAGCACTGCAGGCAAGCGGAAAGATGATTCCATGGCAGGCAGCCGTTATTTCCGTTGACGGAAAGATCCTGCCTTAAAAACATCCGTGACGGCGTTTTTCCATGATCAGCCAAGAGCCACGTCAAGCGTCATCATCACCGTAAAGCCAAGGGCAAAAAACAGGGTGCCGATATTAGAATGATGGCCCGCGGACATCTCCGGGATCAGCTCTTCCACAACCACATAGACCATAGCTCCTGCAGCAAAACTTAAAAGATACGGCAAAACCGGAATTACAAACCCGGAGGCCAGTATCGTAAGCAGGGCTGCTATCGGCTCTACAATACCGGACAGCATCCCATATAAAAACGCCCGGTGCTTTTTCACTCCTTCTGCCTGAAGCGGCATGGAGATGATAGCACCCTCCGGAAAATTCTGAATCGCGATTCCAAGAGCCAGTGCCAGTGCACTGGCCTTCGTAATCGTTCCATTTCCGGCTGCCCATCCGGCAAACACCACGCCGACAGCCATTCCCTCCGGGATGTTATGAAGCGTTACCGCCAGCACCAGCATGGTAGTCTTTTTCAAAGTCGATTTCAGCCCTTCCGGCTCTTCACTCCCCTGATGAAGATGCGGAATCACACAGTCCAAGAACAGCAAAAACAGGATTCCCAGCCAGAATCCCGCAACAGCCGGGATAAAAGCCATCCGTCCCATGGATGCGGACTGATCCATTGCCGGTATCAGCAGGCTCCAGATCGATGCTGCCACCATAACTCCGGCGGCAAACCCGGACAATGCCCTCTGTATGCTCATATTCAGCTTGTCCCGCATAAACAGCACGCAGGCAGCTCCCAATGTTGTCCCCCAAAACGGAATCAAAACACCTTGCATCACTTCTCCTGACATAAGCCTGTCTCCTTCCTTCTCTGTTATCTGATAGTATTTCCATGTTTTCTATGCTTTAAAACATCTCAAGCATACCGCAAAAGTTGGTTAATTGCAACTTGTTTTAGATACCTCTTTCTCACTGCTTCTGAAGGATCACGCTTTTACATCCCCGGGAGGCATAAACTAACTCGAATTGCTCTCTTGGGTATTCCACTAAACCGCTGATAGGATCAGCAATGGAAACCGTTTTTTCCGTATAGCCTACCAGGACAGCACCATGGTCATTGGTGCTCCAGTCCACATATTCTCCCTCTTCCGTGTACCAGCCTTCCTCAGGCTCCCACCTGTCTTCCATATAAATCGTTACCCATACTACAGCAGGCATATTCTGCGAGATCAGCTGATACAGCTCTTCAGGAGCAGTTCCTGTCAGATCCTTTCCTCTGAACTTACTGTCAACTTCCTGCAAATAAGTATCAGCCGCAGTCACGATTGCCTCGGTTCCGCATATTAAACCGTGATCAAAGGGATCTCCCACAAAATACTTATTTAAATCCGGCCCGTATAACCGTCCATCCTCTCCCTGATAGAGATCTTCGGTTGTTTTTGGCAGGTATTTCTCCGCGAGTGTAGTCTTGTCCACCTCAAATCCATAATAGTCCAGAACCATCGCCAAAGCCGTAATCTCACAGCCAGTGGGAAGTTCCGGATTCTGCAGGATGATGGGGAACTGCTCGATCTGCCAGGCTTCAGGAAGTTCCGCTGCTGCATCCGACTCTTTTCCGGCCGGCTCTTTTGTTGTCTTTTCCGCCGGGACTTTTGCCGGCTCCTTTATCGTCTTTTCCGCCGGGATTTTTGTCGGCTCCTTTATCGTCTTTTCCGCCGGGATTTTTGTCGGCTCTTTTACTATTTTTGAGATAATCGTATTTGCGCCTGTCTCCTGTGCATGCTTCTCTGTCAGCCCTTTGCCTGATGTTTCTGCCGCTTCCATTGATTCTGATGCTGTTCCTTCTGCCGTAAGCTTTTTATCTCTTGATTTTTTCTTTCCCTTTGCTTCTGATTCCTTTTGATTCTTTACTGATGCAGTGTTCTCCAGGACAGAAGCCTGTTTCCTGCTGCCTGCTTCCACATAAGGAGTTCCGCCAGGAAATATCAGCCCTGCCGCTGCGATCAGTATCAGAAAAAACGCTCTTTTCCTCTCTTTCGTTCCCATGCCCTTTCACAACTCCCCTTTCGTTCACTGAAATATCATTTCCATAATTTTACAGGGATATTAGTATTATATTACCCTCTTTCCTGTTTCTATGACATTTCCCGGCACCTGCAGGGTATTTTAGCCAAATACCTGTACCAGCAGCATATAGCATGCGGTTCCGCCTACAATCGAAAGAAGGGTACTGTGTCTCCATTTATGCAATACAATCACCAAAACAACGGCACATACCTCCGGGATTCCGTGAGATGCCCCGGTAAAGCTTATATTTCTCAAACAATATACCACCAGCATGGCCATAATGGCCGGCGGAAGAACCTTCCCAAGGTACAGGATCGGAGCCGGTGTTCCCTTTGCAAAAACCGCAAACGGAAGAAAACGGATCAATTGTGTCACCAATGCCATAATCGCAATCAGCAGTAAGGAATATGGAATATCAATCATGGTCTTCTTCCCCCTTTTCGATGACCCCTTTTACGAAAAATAAACCTGCGGAGATTCCCAGCATTGCAGGAATCAAAAAATTGGACACTCCAAAGATCAACAGGCAGACAACGGAGACTGCCATTCCGAGAATGGCAGGGATATGCTGCTTTGTCTTTTCCCACTGATCCACAACAATTACCACAAACAGTGCTGTCATCGCAAAATCAATTCCTTCGGTTGGAAATGGCAGGGCACTTCCCAGGAGGCTTCCCAGAAAGCTTCCCAATACCCAATAACATTGATCCAGCAGAGAAACCAGCAGATAATAATCCTTTTTCACAATTCCATCCGGCAGGTACGGGGCACATACCAGGGAATACGTTTCGTCTGTCAGAGAAAAAATCAGATACGGCTTAGCCTTTCCGGTATCCCGGTATTTCTCCACCATGGAAATCCCGTAAAAAAGGTGCCTGGCATTGACCATCAATGTCATCAGTGCAGCAGAAAGAGGGGACGCCCCGGTGGCAAGCAATTCCACGCCCACATACTGCATGGAACCTGCATAAATACTCACACTCATTAAAATTGCCCACCAGAAAGAATAGCCTTTGTCATGAAGCAGAATACCGAATCCGATTCCCAGCACAAGGTACCCTGCCATCACAGGCAGGGTAGATAAAAATGAATATTTCAGAGTTTGTCTGTTCATACGTTCTTCCGCATCTCCTCAATGGTTTTTCCTGTAAGGGGATGGCGCTTCCACGGGGCAATCTGTGCCATGGGAATAAGGACAAAATCCCTTAAATGCATCTCTATATGGGGAATGTGAAGCTCCGGCGTATCGATTACCTGATCGTCATAAAGAAGAATATCCAGATCCAGTGTCCTTGGCCCCCAGTGGATTTCCCTTACACGGTTCGCTTCCTGCTCAATTTCATGAAGAACCGTAAGAAGTTCCTCCGGTTCCAGCAGAGTTTTAAGCTCCAGCGCTCCGTTAAGAAAATCATCCTGTTCCACGCCGCCGTACGGCGCTGTCACCAGATAATTGGAAACCTTTTTCACCTGGCAGTCTTTTCTTTCATCCAATCGTTTTACTGCCATATCCAGGTATCCTTTTTTATCACCCATATTAGAACCAAGGGCAATGTAGGCCGTATGCCATCCTCTGCTGATCTTTACGGAAACCGTGTCAAGAGGAAGTCCGATGGGGGCCCAGGGCTTCTCGATTTCCAAATCTGCCTGCTTCACCAGCGGAAACTTCAGAAGCAGAGCCTGGGCGAGCTGCTCTGCAACACTTTCCAGCAGCTTCCAGGTATGCCCGGTGACAAACTCCTGAATGAAATGGCTGACCTCCCCATAATTTACGGAATATTCCAGATTGTCCGTAATCCCGGCTTTTCTGGTACTTGTATGGAGAACTGCTGAAATCACAAATTTCTGCCCCAGGACATTTTCCTCCGGATAAACTCCGTGATTAGCAAATATTTCAAGATGATGTATCGTGATCTTATCCATTGTGTCTCCTATCGCCCTAAAATAGCTTCCGTCATCTGAATGACGCGTTTGTTTTCTTTTACGTCATGCACACGCACAAAGGCACATCCCTTCATCACACCGATGACAGTGGTGGCAAGGGTTCCTTCCACACGCTGGTCTGCCGGAAGATCCAGAGTCAGGCCGATGACGGACTTGCGGGAGGTTCCCAAAAGAATAGGGAATCCTAAGGAGTGCAGCACATCCACATGGTGAATGGATTCCAGATTCATCTCATAAGTTTTTCCGAATCCGACACCCGGATCCAGCATGATCTTGTCATCTGCAACCCCTGCTTCTCTTGCGATCCGCACGCATTCTTCCATATCCTGAACCATATCCTCCAGGAAATTCTCATAAACAGCTTCATGGCGGTTATGCATCAGACAGCAGGCAGCGCCGTACTGTGCGGTCAGTTCCGCCACCCTGCGGTCATGCTTAAAGCCCCAGATATCGTTTACCAGGTCTGCGCCTGCTTTCAGAGCCGCCTCTGCAACCTTTCCTTTATATGTATCAATGGACACGGGAATGTCAAAACGGCTCTTTACCGCTTCGATCACCGGTACCACACGGGCGATTTCCTCTTCGTCCGTGATCACCGTATGGCCCGGGCGGGTGGATTCACCGCCGATGTCCACAAGATCCGCACCGTCCCGGATCATTTCCTCCGCATGGCAAAGTGCTGTATCCATCCGGTTATATTTCCCTCCGTCTGAAAAGGAATCCGGGGTTACGTTGAGGATTCCCATAATATATGTACGATTCTTTACATCAAATTCTTTTCCGCCGATTTTCATGCTTTTCTCCTTATATTTCCATCCACTTACATGTTAATATTCTATCCACAGGTTCTTTTTTTCTTTTGGCCAGTCACACGCTGCCTCCGCCGGACATGCAAAACAGTTCCTGGACTTTTTGTCCGCACGATAAAGATATGCGGTAAGCCTGTCCTCACTGGTAAGACTGTCTTTCTTTCTATGTCCTAAAATGGCATTTTGGACAATATGTATCTCATCCGCTGTAAAACCACTGTCTTTCATAATGCCTTCCGCAATCCCCGCACTGGCAATATCATGAGGGGTTCCGCTGACAATCTGCTCATACCTCCCGATATCATGAAGAAGGGCGGCAGCATAGATCACATCTTTTCTGATCTTTTCACCATCCTCCAGACTGTAAATATACATCAGCCTTGCCACGTCCAGAAAATGCTCCATGGTATGACGGCAGAAAATCCGGTCTTTTTCCGCATCCTGAAGTTTCTTCCAAAGCTCCTGAAACAAAGGATGCCTCTGTATATGGCGGATACGCTCCATATTTCTTATTTCCATATTCTCATTTGAATACTCCATTGCTTCCATATACCATACCTTATTCCTTTTTTACAATTTCCTGCAGGATCAGCGGTTTACCATCTGCAGAAATGTCTGCTGCAGGGAATAATCATCCGCAAACACGCCCCGCACAATGGTTGTCACAGTCTTACTTCCGGGCTTCTGCACCCCGCGCATGGTCATGCACATATGTTCTGCCTCAATCATCACCATGACACCTTTGGGATTCAGATATTTCTCCAGTGCATCTGCGATCTGTGCGGTCATATTTTCCTGAATCTGCGGCCTTCTGGCATATACCTCCACCGTACGTGCCAGCTTGCTGAGTCCTGCCACTTTGCCGTCCGGAATATAAGCCACATGGGCCTTTCCGTAGAACGGAAGCAAATGATGCTCGCAGACGGAATAAAAGATAATGTCCTTTTCTACTACGATATTGTTGTTGGTTGCCTGGAATTGTTTGTTCAGATGAGTGGCCGGGTCTTCATAAAGCCCTCCGTAAATCTGCTCGCACATACGTGCAATCCGGTCCGGTGTTTCCAAAAGGCCTTCCCGTTCGATATCTTCTCCGATACCCTCCAGCATCAGCCGGACACCCTGTTTGATTTTTTCATGATCCATCATGCCCCATACCTCCTTAATATTATTTCGGGATGCGGCATTTCGAACGGAATTCATGTCATGCGGAGAAATGCATGGAAATAAATTCAGGTACGCAAAAAACATCCCGATGTGAATGAGCATCTGGAATAAATAATAATTCTTATATCCCTTCACAATCGAGATGTCTGTCATCTGTGTGTTGCAACGGGTGCGGACTCCATATCGTAAGACGAACTTTTCGTTTCTGCGGCAACTCCCCATCCACTGAACACTTGACGCATGGAATCCTATTTTGCATATTATTTATCTGGGGTCATTATACTACTATTGCTCTTATTGTTCAACCAGTTTCTGTCTATTACAGGGATTTTCAGCAACAGATCTTATCCGGCTCCGGCAGACATTTCCTGTATCATCTCATTTTACTGGCCTTATCTTATATCCCCGTTTGCCGGATTGTCAAGCAGACGGCCTTTTGCATCAAACCTTGAGCCGTGGCAGGGACAATCCCACGTATGTTCCACACTATTCCATTTCAGTGCACAGCCAAGATGCGGACAGCGCCTGGATGCCCTGGTAAAGAGATTAGTCACTGCTTCCCAGCCATTGACCAGAAGCTGCGGTTTCAGCATATTTCTGGATGGAGAGAATACTTCTGCATAGGGATTTTCCCTCTCAGTGACCATATTCCTCCGAACTTCTGTCCGAAAATGTGTTTTGGAGTTATTCTATCCGGCCAGCAGTAATTTATACATGATCCGCAGCATCGGCTTCGAAAAAAATTATCACTCCTCGTTCGTATGGAATGCAAATCTAAGGCAAAAAAACAGCCGCCTAAAAAGCGGCTGTAAGATATCCTAATATAACTATCTGCTTCTTTTCAGCGCATTAACGCCTATGATCAGGATCACAGGAAACACGATGGCAGCCATCAGCCCTGTCTTTAAATCGCCTCCAAAGGCGCCCGAGATTCCTCCTACCACACTTGGGCCTCCGGAGCAGCCAATATCTCCCGCAAGCGCAAGAAATGCAAACATGGCCGTACCTCCCTGTGGGCAGTACTCCGCTGCCAGGCTGAAGACCCCCGGCCACATAATTCCCACAGAAAGCCCGCAGATTCCGCAGCCTGCCAGAGAAAGCACCGGATTTGGCGCAAAAATAGCCAGAAGATAGCTGAAAATGCAGAGCACACTGCTGAGAGAGATAAACCGTTTCAGAGGGATCCTGTCGCCTTTTATACCGTAAAAGGTTCTGGACGCACCCATCAGTATCGCAAACATACATGGCCCCAGCAGATCTCCCATTGTCTTGGAAACCTTAAGTCCGCTTTCCGCAAAGTAAGATGCCCACTGGCTCATGGCCTGCTCGGAAGCGCCGGAACAGATCATCAGCAGGAAGAAACACCAAAAAAGCTTCATACTGAACAGCTTTCCGGCAGACAGAGCTTCTCCTTCCTCTACAAGAACCTTCATAGGTGCCCCTGCGTACAAAAAGATATTAAAAATGGGGACAACTGCCCAGAGCACTGTCAGGATCCGCCAGTTTTCAATTCCAATCACCTGGAAAAACACAGTGGAAAGCACCACTACCAGCACATGGCCCCAGCAGTAAAATGCATGAAGAAGGCTCATAGCTGCAGATTTTTCATCCATAGGAAGAGCCTGGACAATGGGACTTACCAATACCTCGATCAATCCGCCTCCCACTGCATAAATCGTAATAGCTGCCAGAAGTCCTGCATATGGATTATCTGTCATTCCAGGCAGAAATCCCATTCCGATCAGACCTGCCGCAGCAAACACATGAGCAGCAAGAATCGATGGCTTATATCCGATTCGTTCCACATATCTGGCTGCCAGAATATCCACCAGCATCTGTACTGCAAAATTGTAAGTTACCAGGAATCCGATCTGCGCCACAGAAATGCCGTATTCCTTCTGAAATGTGACAAATAAAAGCGGTGCCAGGTTATTGACGATTGCCTGGGTGATATACCCAAGATAACTTGCATATAATGTCCGTTTGTATCTTCTTTCCATTTCCCATTTTCCTTCCATAATTTCTGTCCCGCAGACAAAGAATTTACGCTGCGAAACATTTTTGTCTTTAGCATATAAAGAGGGCACCGGCAATGCAGGCGCCCTTCTTTTGCAGATTACAAGCATTTAGTAGAGCTGTTCAAACGTCTCATAATGGTCTTCCGTATAGAAGATCAGGCCGTCGCTGGAATATACGATTCTCTTCTCATTGCGGAATCCTCCGTCAAAATCAATATCGCATTCCTGATAGGTCCGTCCGTCTTCTTCCGGAAGCATCTTGTCGTAATTGCCGAATTTATCTCCTCCGATACTTTTGCCCGGAGCGACTTCATCCAGATTGCCTTTACTGCTTACCCAGCCAAGCTCCTGTGCTTCCTTCTTCGTTATATAGTTTGAAGGCAGATGGCCATAGGTATGAATGTAGACCGCAACCTCCTCTTTGCCTGTATAGGTGCCGTCCTCTTTCACCTGAATACCGCCGGAGGCACCGTCCTCTGTTGAAGATTCATCTGCCGGACTGTCTGCCCCGGAGTCTGAGGAATCATCCTCCATCACCGCATTGTCCGCATCCTCCTGCTCCATCTCGTCCTCATCCAGAGGTACCATTTCATCATCCTCTGAGATGCCTTCTCCCGTGGACTCTTCCATCAAAGCCAGCTCGTCCCCTTCCAGGGGAATCAGTTCATCCTCAAAAGCCGCTTCGATCTCTTCCGGATCCTGGGTATCCGCATTGTCTTCTTCCTGCATGGTGCTTTCCTGCGCAGTATCTCCTTCACTGCCGCAGCCTGCATACGCAAGGACAAAAATTAACAGAAAGGTGGTCAGGAACAGTTTTAATTTCTTCATTCTCTCGTCTCCTCATGTGCTTTTCGAAGGGACGCGATTTCCTTTGTCCAGCCTTCATCGTCATTGGGTGTTTCCAGAATAAAAGGAATTCCCTGAAGTGCCGGATGACGGATCACATTTACAAGAGCTTCCATTCCAATCTGTCCTTCCCCGATTTTTGCATGACGGTCCTTATGGCTCCCAAGTCCATTCAGACTGTCGTTCAGATGCACTGCTTTCAGATTGGACAGCCCGATGATGCTGTCAAACGCGCCCAAAACGCCGTCCAGGTCATGAACGATATCATATCCTCCATCCCAGACATGGCAGGTATCAAGGCAGACACCAAGCTTCTCTTTCTTTTCCACCAGATCCATAACAGCACGGATTTCTTCAAAGGTACCGCCAACTTCCGAGCCTTTGCCTGCCATGGTCTCCAGAAGAACGGTTGTCGTCTGCTCCTCTGTAAGTACGGCATTCAGAATCTCTGCAATCTTGCGGATTCCTTCCTCTGCTCCCTGTCCCACATGGCTGCCGGGATGGAAATTATAATAATTGCCCGGAGTCATCTCCATTCGGGCAAGGTCGTCTGCCATAGTTTCCCGCGCAAATACGCGAAGATTCTCTTTCGCCGCACATGCATTCATGGTATAGGGTGCATGTGCAACAATTTTTCCAAAGTGATTTTCTTCGGCAAGTGCACGATATGCTTCCACATCCTTCGGGTCAATGGCTTTCGCTTTTCCTCCCCGGGGATTTCTGGTAAAGAAGGCGAACGTATTTCCGCCGTTTTGAATCATCTGGCGCGCCATTGCGGCATAGCCCTTGGAAGATGTGGTATGATTGCCTATATATAACATATTCTTTCCTCTTCTCTGTAATAAAATCTTAACCATTATATCAAAAAAAGGATACGATGAAAAGAGATAGATATTGACGAAAGTGTGAAAAGTTTCTATACTTTTGGTAGATAAGATAATACGGAAGAAGAAGGAGAAATGTATGAACAATCCAACAGATAAAACACCCGGCCCAAATCCCCGCAGGGCTGCTTCCGGCAGAACAGACTCCGGTCAGAGCAGACGCAATACTGCTGAGAGGGCTGCTTCCCGTCAGAACATTCGCACAGCGTCGGACAGGACGGCAGAACAGAGAAAAGCCCGCAGTTCCGGCGAAAAGCGTAATGCAAGTCCCTATAAGAAATCCGCCTCCACAGGGCAGCGCAACTCCAGAAAACGCAAAATTTACCGCAGATCAGCCTATTACAGAAAACAACAATTAAAAATCAGGATCATTACAGGTGCCGCGGCCCTGCTTCTTCTGGTTCTTCTCCTATTCGTTATCCGGGGATGCTCCGGCTGCGGAAAGGACAAATCCACCGCCGCTTCTTCCGGTAATGCAGATTCTGTTTCCATGGAAGATACAAAATCCGGCAAAAGCTCTTCCCAAAAGGACGGAGAAGGAAGTGACGGAGACGGCATAGCAGACAGCGAGGATACTTCTGCCCTCCCTGCTGAACCGGTTTCTCTCACAGTCAGTGTCGTAGGAGACTGTACTCTCGGCACAGATGAATATTTTGACTATGACAGCAGCCTGAATGCTTATTTTTACAGCTATGGCAAAGAGTATTTTATGCAGAACGTAAAAAGCATTTTCAGCGCAGATGATCTTACCATAGCAAACTTCGAAGGAACTTTGACAGACCTGGATACCCGGGAGGACAAGCAGTTTGCCTTTAAGGCCCCTGCCGAATTTGCAGGAATCCTCTCCTGCAGTTCTGTTGAAACGGTCAATACCGCCAATAATCACAGTCACGATTACGGCGAACAGAGCTTTACCGATACGATGGCCGCTTTGGATGCGGAAGGAATTGTCCATTTTGGTTATGATGAAACTGCAGTGGTGGATGTAAAGGGAATCAAGGTGGGACTGGTTGGAATTTATGAATTGAATGACCATCTGGAACGTACGGAACAGCTAAAGACCAATATCGCAAAAGTAAAGGCGGACGGTGCCCAGCTTATCATTGTCATCTTCCATTGGGGCAACGAAAAGGAAACGGTACCGGATACGAATCAGATGACTCTTGGGCGTCTTGCCATCGACGAAGGCGCTGACCTTGTCTGTGGCCACCATCCACATGTCCTGCAGGGGATTGAAGAATACAAGGGCAAAAATATCGTCTACAGCCTGGGCAACTTCTGCTTTGGCGGCAATACTTATCCGAGCGATATGGACACCATGATCTTCCAGCAGACCTTTACCATTGATAAAGATGGGGTAAAAGCAGACAATGTGACAAATATCATTCCCTGTTCGGTTTCCTCCGATTACAGCTACAATAATTATCAGCCAACTCCCGCCGAAGGCGAGGAAGCTACCAGGATCATGAACAAGATTCAGGAACGCAGTTCCTGGATTCCTGCGGCGGAGACCACGCAGGAGACCGGCAGTGATACTGAATCGGAGCAGGAAAATAATCCGAAGCAGGATAATGATCCGGAAAGTGAAACTGCGTAAATAGTCCTTTTACACAACACAGCGCTATGCGGCGATATTTTCCTGCCGCATAGCGCTGTTTTCCGATTAGCCTGTTCAATTATCTTGTTCGATTATTTTATTCCATTACTCTATCAGCATCGCATCCCTCATGTTAAAGGGTTGTCACCAAAATCCAACATTTGTTGAGTATTTTATCATTCTTCATTATCAGTGGCAATAGGTTTTTCGCAAGTATTATCGCCCTCACTTCCATGAATACAATGAACGCACCCACACCAGAGTGAACACTCCAAGCCCTCACACTCCTTATCATCAAAGTTGCAAATTCCATATTGCTGATGAATACATTCAAAATCCGCGCATTCATCCGGATCGTCTTCTGAATATTCTGCATCCGGGCCTTCTCCATACTTCTCAGCACATGCTTTACTATCCGGGAAAAGGAACATACACGCCCCTTCCGTTATACTGCATCCATATCCGTGCCATTCATCAGTATAATATGCTGCCGTACATTTTCCTGCCGCCATCCTGTTTTTCACCTCCTAAATTCCAGTTTAACGACTGACCTCTGTAAAAATATCGTTTTCTAAATCTTTCTGTTCTTCATAGTGACACCTGGTAGTTTCTACCGGTTCATTCGTAAGGGTACAATAACTACCAAGCGATGTATCACAAATATATTCACATTTCTTATTATCGCATTCCATCATATCACCCTCTAACAATTTCGTTATCGTAACATTCACCTCATTTAATGGAAAGGCAGTTCATCATCTATTCCATCCGGAATATTCATAAATCCGTCTTTGTCTGTAGAAAAAGACTGCTGCTGATAGGACTGCCCTCTCCCCTGCTGGCCTTGACTATTTCCGTTTTTATAGCCTCCGCCATTTTGACGGACGCTGCTCTGACCGCCTGTGTTTCCTTCACTCCTCTGCCGATTGGCGTTTGCTTCGTTTGCACTCTTGCTCTCTGCAAATTCCTGATCTTCGATTACGACATCAGTTGTATATACTTTCTGACCGTCACGGTTCGTATAAGAGCCAGTCTGTATTCTTCCGGTAATCGCAATTTTTGTTCCCTGCCGGAAATATTTCTCAGCAAATTCAGCAGCTTTTCCGAATGCGACACAGGATATAAAATCAACATCTGCCTCTCCTTCCCGTTTAAATCTCCTCGGTACTGCCAGGGTATACCGGGCAATCGCCATAGCGCTGTCCCCTGCTGAATACCGTATTTCAATATCCCTTGTCAATCTTCCCATCAGTATAACCTTATTCATGCGGCGCCTCCCCTAATTTGATGCCATGATCTTTGCATATCTGTTGAAACACCAGCCTATTACATATATGTGAAAACCCCAGTGCGTCAATGTTATCATTTGTCACCTGCTTATAAAACATCATAATAGCATAAATCATACAGGTAAAATCTTCTGTCAGTGTTTCCTCTTTCAGTTCAATCCTTGGCAGGAAGTTCATTTGCCGTTCTTCCTCATCCATATATACATCAAATAATGCGCTCATAAATGTAACAACCTTTGTTTCAAAATCCATCTTTTTCTCTCCTATTCCTCATACTTTTTCCCACCACACCAGAAATAATCCTCTGCCGGTTCCCAGTCGTCTATTACATACTTAGGCCCCTCCTGGCTTTCCAGACAGATATGGCATCCGTCACCACAATAAACAGTATTGCCGCAGGTTTCACATGTTCCTTTTGCCCGTTTCTTTTTCTTAACATTCCCTTTTCCCATATTTTTTCACACGCCTTTCTGATTTCTGTGTTGAAAAGAATTTTTAGCGTTTAATTCCTCCATCCGCTTCTTTGCCGTATCCCATTCCTCTTTGGTGATCTTTGTCCAATCAATAGCCTGTCCGCACCGGGAACAATAATCGGACTTTTGCTGACTGTGCATCCTCGGCAGATACCTTTCGCCTACAAACCATCCGCAGGAAGGGCATAACCAGTCCGCATATTTGATTTTCTTCGCCTCCCCGGTTCCGTCTGCGTAATCAACTGCCATGACGCTTTCACGCTCTCGAAACACAGGCGTTACTCCCTCCATACGGCTGTCCGCTTCTTGTTTCTTGCAAATTGAGAGAAAGTCCGTTCTGCTCTTTTCCGCAATTTCATCCATCACACTTTTTTCAGCAAGCTCATGTGTATATACCGGCCTCCCCATGATTTCTTGTATGTATCTATGGTAAGTATCAAAGTTTTCACCTTCCAACATGCAAATTCCGGTATGGGCCATAATGATTGCTTTTTCCCTATTCGTCATTTCAATCCTTTCCGCAATGCGCATTCCGTACACAATGCTTTCGCTCCTGTTTTCTCTGCCGCTTTCAGTAATGGCGTCCGCCAGCACCAGTTTCTACATTCCGGACATTGTACCAGTTCCCATCCCGGCTGCCCTTCCGGAATATTCTTCTTTAATGGCATACACGCATATCCGCCCCGATCACTCTTTTTTCTCGGTTCCAATCTCACTAAGTTTCGCCTCCCATTCATCCAATTTTGCTCTAATCTCCGGATATTTTCTGCATTCCTTCCACAACGCCCGCAAAGCCATAACCTGAACAGGCGAAAAGCCTGTTTCCTCATATTTCGCCAACTGTAACAAGCATCCCGATATAGTATCCGTTGCCGTCCAACTAAACTTTTTGCATACGGGACATTTGATAAGTTGCGTTTTTCTTAATGGATTTTTTATATCAAACCCTATTAGTTGGCCACAGGAGGGGCATTCTGCCCGTCCCTGCTTTTTTATATTTTCGGTCATATCTTCCACCTGCCTTTATACCAAAATTTCCAGTATCAGAAATCCCCCCCCCCGAGCGATTTTGGACTAAATTAACATATGCTGTTCCCCTTTTATTAATCCGCATATCAACCGGAGATCCACAACTCATACAGTGATATTCAAATCTCTCATCATCAATATTGGTAAAATACTTGAAATCTCTCCCGCACTCACAATGGACGTACATTGGTTTCAATCCTTCCAGTTGGAATTTATGTCCGCATTCACAGATATGATCCGTGATATTAGATTTCGTACAAAATCCTTTTGTTTTCCCGCAAACTGGGCATTTGATATAAAGAAATCCTCTGTAACCTTCCTCATGACCTCCATAATCTCTCGGCACTTTACTTTCGGATGTGGCGTTTCTCCACTCGGTCCCAAATAGGCTGTCGTTCCGGGTATGTTCTTTCGTTTTATCCGACATCCTCTTAGGCTCCGTAATCGCCGTTTCCCCGCTATTTTGCTTTTCGGCTATTTTCTCATCATCTTTTGCTGCCCCAACGACGCCTCCGTCAATGAGCGGCCTTCCTGCTGGCTCCTGCCGAGATGCTCCGACAGACTTTTCTTTTTCCTCAGCATACAGCATAGCGTGATGTAAAATCTCAATCACTTTCTCGCCAGGCATATCAAAAATGTTTTCTCCGAACTGCGTAACAATTTTTAATTCCATAATTATTTAAGATCTTCCTTCCTCTTTGCTATTTCTTCTTCCGTTTCCCATGCAACTGAATAGTTGTCATATTCTGCTGTCTTTTCCCGCTTCATATACTCCTGATACCTTTCGTATCTTCTTGTCATAATTTCAATGCTATCGCTTCGGAAGTGACACCAAAATCTATCGCCGTCCTCATCCTCTACGCATACGCCTGTGTCAAGAACATCACCAGAGAAGTAAGCATGTTTTGGCACAATATCCAGGCAATTTCCCAGCACCTTTAATTTTTCCTTCACACATGCCTGTGCCAATTCCCACGGATCTGATGATAACCACCCGTTCCACATCTCATGATAGCCAATCTCATATGTTTCAAGCCTATTCTGTATCGCAGCTACTACTTCACCCGCTTTTGCATTATACTTCTGCCGGATTTCCTCATCTGTTAATTTGATTCCGAACATCCAATCTGTAGTATAGCGTTCTTCATTCCCTCCACGCGTCCACTTTTCTATAGTTACATAGGCAACATTTACGTCTTTTACATATCCCGTCAGTCCGCATGTTGCATTTTCTTTCTTAATACCGTTAATCTCCTGTCCTTTTTTCAAATGCTTATATGTAACGTATTTTAATTCCTCCATCTGCTTTCATCCTCCAATAACTGCCCCGTTACCACGGGGCAATCAGTCTATCAGTTTTCAGTAACCTGTTTGCGGTAAAAAGCGGAGCGGAAGCCGAGGCCGCTGCTGGAGTACGCGCGAGTGGAGGACAAGCTCACGTCGAACACGCCCGCATTGGAAGTGCTGAGCCAGCTGCCACCACAGAGCGGCAGATATTCTCCATATGTACTGTCAACATAGAAATATGCTTTCGGCTCTCCAGGGAACAATGCCAGTTCTTTCAGCGCTTCGGCATCGCAGTCCATTGTGACATTTCCCCATTCGCAGCCATCATAATTACGCTCAGTATCTTTCGTTTCCTTTTTGGATGTAATCACAATATCACCATCATCATTAACAGATATCCTGATTGGCTTTCCTTCATCATCAACCACGCTACACCAGTCGTCCCCTTCCGCAGTCAGGTCAATATCCGTCGCCGCATCATTATTTTTTGCTGCTTCCAAAAAGCCGTTTCTGATACGGAATCCTCTAACCATTTCCCAAACATTACCGCAAAGATCATGAATGCCGTCCGGCTGGTGATTGTGCGTCCATGTAGCCGGTCCGGAACCTGTTAATGTAATCCCATAATCCCCGGAAGATTCCCCCTTCTCTGTTTCATCCCCATAGTATTTTTCGCAGTTTGTATTTCCATGAGGGAACGTTCCATTCATGGCGCAGATGTCTGCAACAAGTCCCCATTCAGCTCTTGTCATGAGATGCCAGCCTTCGCCTTTTGAGAAACAAGCCTTTGCCGCTTTATCATTCGTGATGTTTGTCCACGGTTTTGCATGTGGAAGGCTGTACGGTTTCCCATTGATATTGCAGTTCGGATATACAGAAATGTAAATCTCGTCATATTCCTCACCCCCGATAATAAAGGCCGGATGAACCTTTTCACTGCCTCCGGGAAAAAGGTCTGAATTTTTCTTTTTGGTAATCCGATACATGAATGACGGAATGCCTGCATTATCATAAATCGCAACCACTTCCTCATTCAGTTCCTTCTCTTCCTGCGGCAAATCGCCAATCTTGACTGTCGCTCCATGAATGGTGATATTACCCTTGCCGTAATTGTCCGCCATAAAACGCTCGCACATCTCCTTTGCAAACGCTTCTTTCCCTTCCACCTTGCAGGTGATTTCTTTCTGATAATCTCCGTAATTATCTCTCTTTGTCATAATAATTTTCGCCATCTTCTTGTCCTCCTCTATTTCTTTTCTTCCTGTATATAAAGATCATGCGTACCCTCAACCAGTTTCGCCTCATCATCGGAACTATACGAAAAGCCATACATGCCGAGTGCCTCATAAAAAATTTTCATAATCCTGCCAGTATTCTTCCGAAAAACTCCGTTCCACTCTGTAAACTCCAGGCTTTCTATTCCCTTATCGGCAGATATCAAAGTCTGTTCAACGACATTCAGTTTATCTACTTTCTCCTGTGTTGCAGCCCTTTCATCATCCTGGAGGTCATAAGAGCTTTTGCCAGCAATATAGGATAAGAAACTGCTGTTGGAAATATAGGCATTGCTGTCCCGCATTACCTGCCATAACATCACGCAAAGTTTTTCGGCATCGTCCACAGCTTTTATTTTCCCGGAAATGATATCAAGAATAAATTCTCTTCTCCGTACTGCCATATCTTTTGCAATCGCCTTGATCTTCTTTTTCCGGCTGTCCTTCTCGGCTCTTTTCTTCTCTTCCGGTGTCAGCTCCCTTTTTACTTTTTTGCCCTACGGATAACTTTCAATTCGTTCCACTGCTTGTAGTAATATAATTTTTCCTTACCGTCAGGCTTTACATCAACCGATTTCGGCACATCCTCAGTCAGACTGTATGTCTTTACTGTCTCCCACTTCCCGGTATATATCTCCATTGATACGGAATCCGGCGCAGCTTCAATGCTATTCTTTTTCAGCATTTTAATCAGCTTTTTGGAATTTGCCTCCCTCTTTTCATCTGCAATTTCCCTCCTAACACTGGCCGTAATATCCCGGGAATTGCTGGCATTTTTTAATATTTTATTCCGCTTTTCCACACTCTTGATCTTTTCTAACTCATACAGGTCAGTAAGGGAAAGCTGAAAACTGTCCTCCGCTTCTTTCTTCTGAAGCTCCTCCTGGTCAAGCTTCGCAATATTAAGCCTGCGCCGGATGGTTGTTTTGGAAAATCCCGTCTTTTCCGCAAGCCCGTCCTCTGTTTCTCCCAGGTCAAGTACCATCTGAAATCCCTGTGCCTGCTCATGTATTGTCAGATCATCCCTCTGCATATTTTCCAACAGCATAGTCGCCGCCTGGTCTTTTTCGCTCATCTCAGTCACGAAGCACGGGGCCGTTTCAAGCCCTGCCTGCCTTGCCGCCGTAAGCCTCCGGTTCCCGATAACAACAAAATATGTACCATCTTCGTCGGGATCCGGAACAACCGTAAGGTTCTGCAAAATTCCTTTTGCCTTAATGCTCTCTGCCAGTTCGTCAATGTCCCTATACGTTTTCCTCACATTTTTTGGATGAACCTTTAATTTGCTAAGTTCTATCTCCTGTATCATTTCTGCGTTTCCTCCTCTCTTTTCCGCTTTTCTTTGCCTTTGATATGGATATTTTCAATGCTGCTGTGTTCACCGCAGTTTCCATTAGTTCTTTATTGGCTCCCTTTATATTCCATCTGTTCATCACGGCAAGCTGTGAACGGTCCACCATAACAAGATTTTCTATATCTGTATTCAGACTGTTTCCGTCTGCGAAAACAATTACTTTGCCCTTCGGAACCGGGCCATTATGCCGTTCCCATTCAAGAATGTGTTTCATTCTCCATACGTTAGGCTCTGCAATTTTCTCATAAACATATCTCTGTCCGCGCTTATGATGATTCCGGATGCTCACGGTTCCCACGGGCTTATGATTTGCCGGAATATTGCCTTTTTTGAACTGCGTTTCCGCCATCCTCCCTACTGTTGGATTATGCTTTCCTTTATTTGCAGGAACATGGCCTTTTTCAAAACATCCCGTTCTACCCGTCCGTATTCCATACCGGTCTCCAGCCGCTTTTATAGCTTCTTTTGTCAAAGAACATCCGAATTTCAGATTAAAAATCTCTGTTGCTTCTTTCCAGGTATGATTTTTAACACACCGACGTAGAAACTCCTTTTCTTCATCAGTCCAGGTGTGAATTTGCCCCATTGCTACCCCTCCAAAAACTTAGGAACCGTTGCACTGGCAGACATAGCTTTATCTTTAAACTCTTCCGCTCTCAATGCCAATGTGCCGTTGGCAATAATCTGAGTAGATACTCCACATACCGCCTCCGCCCGTCTGATTTCCTCGTCTAACTTCTCACCCTGTAATTCTTCATCTGACAGTCTTTCCAATTCTGCAAACAGGTGATCATTCAGGTCAGTTAATTTGTTTTTCACCCTTTATCCTCCTCTCAGCAATCATATTGTCCACGGCATTTCTAATCTTGCCAGTCAATGCAGGTCCTACACCTTTTACCTCTCCGATAACCTTCAGCACTTCCTCTATGCTTACACTCGCCTCCGGTTCTTCTGCAGGCTGTTTTAAGCCAGCATTGTAACCCTCCACATACACGCTTTTACAGAACTCATCAAATTGCTGATGATCATATTTCTTGATCGCTTTATAGACCGCCCTGGTTGTCACATACTTTTTGTTATTTTCCATCAACGGCATCCTCCAATTCTTTCAACACTCGTTTCATGGAATATCTTGCGTTATTTGTCAACTGCCTCTGCCAGCAAGTATTTCTCGGACTCCACCGGAAACCGTTCTTTTTTAGAATATCCCTTGTCCCGGCATCCGGCTTGTCATTAAAGAACAACTGCAACCGCATAATATCCGTGTTTTCCACCACTCGGAAAAACTGGTTTTCCTGTTCCTGATTCTCCCGTACTTTCTCCTCTCTCAACTTCTTGATACGCCCTTCAATCCTGCGAATATTGGCATTATTATTTTTGAGGGCATAATCCGGAAAACCTATCCGTCCACAGAAATCCGGTTTCCGCAGTTCGGTAATCTGTTCGTCTGAATATCCCATATCACGCAAAGTCCTGTCACCCTTCGCTGCGTCCTTCATCCGGATAGCTTTATTTGTCGCTTTCATCCGTTCCTGTTCTTCCTTTAATCCGGACAGCTTCTTTTCCAGTTTCTCCAGCGCATCCGCATCACCTGATCTGATGATTTCCTTCCCGTTTGCGATTCCCCGGATTTTATCAAGAATATTCTGAATATCCTGAAACTCTTTATAATTTCTGTCCGCAGCAGCGTTCTGCTTTTCCTTCTTTCTCACAGGGAAATTTCCGGTTCCGGAAATCATCACGGAAGGACACATACACCCGATCCTGCTTTTGGCATTCAGATTGTCAGCCATTTTCTTTGAATACCTTGCCGCCAACCCATAAACCCGCTCTGCCTCCTCTGGCCTCATCTCTGCAACTTCATCGGCAAGATCATACGCCCTGTCTACATACCCCTTGTATTCCGCCGTCAGCAAACCCACTTTATAATCAGAAAATGACATCATTTCGTGCGCTGCTTTTGCTGACTCCTCATTAATCGTGTAATAAACTCTTTCCAACTCTTAGTCCTCCTCTCGTTCTTCCAATTCATCCAAAAATCCGTATAACTCCGTGACCTCATCCTCTGTAAGTTTCCCCTCGATCTTCTCTGCAAACTCACAGAATCTTTCGTACAAAGGTTTCTGCATCTCCCGGATGCGCCTGTTTTCCTCCTCTACATCCGCAAAATATTCCGACTGCAAAATAACATCTTTCTTTGCCTTAGACACGATTACGGGCTTATATCCTCTCTTTTTCATGCTTTCCATATCTTCCTGATTGGATATCGGAACTGCTTTTGCGCCGTACTCATTAATAAATTCTTCGGCAATCTCATTTTTCAGATCATCCGAAAGCAAATATGAATTGATGTAGTAACCGCTGTAGGAATCCAGGGATTTTTTGGTCAATTCAGCATCATTGGCAGACTCTACCATCCTTGAAGCATACCACTGCACATCAAATGAATTTACCATGCTGCGGTCCCGTTCCAACCGTACATAACACGGTTTGAAGTCAACACCAATTTCCAGCCTCGGCTCATCACATATGTACAACCCTCCGACAAATACTTTCCCCATGTGGCGTTCATCCTTTAAAACATCCCCGTACATGGTCTGATCTTTGGTATATTCCTGCAAATGGAGGTTTGCTGCTTTTATCTCCTCGTACTCCTCCTGGGTAATCCCTTCAATCGTAATTAACAGGCTGTGTTCCGGTACTTTTTCCCATACGGCGGATGTTTCCACAAAAAAGGTTGGGACCAGCATCCCATCATATTTCCGGGATTTCACAAGCCTTGGTTTCCACACTTCCCGGCGGCAGTAGTTATAAAACACAACATTTTTCCCATTCCTGAGAAGAACCACCGTAGCAATCTTGTACCCTTCCCCATGATTGCCAATCATCTCCGCATCGGTATTTTTCGTTGTATTTCCGAATAACAGCGTTTTGATATCCAGCTCGCTGTGCTTATTCCCGATGGTCAGCATTTCCTTTTCCTCGTCATAGGACAACATCATTTTATTGCTACTGTCCCTGGTTTCTTCATCAATGGCGTTCTGAAAGAACTCCCTGACCGCCTCAACAATCCCCCATGACGGAACATAATCTGAACTAATGCTCAACTCATATTTACGCATCTTTGTTTTCCTCCTGCTCCTCGTATTCCTCCCGTGTCGGACGTTTCCCGTCCAGGTCATCCCATACATAAATTTTCCCTGTCTGGCTCTCATAATCCGCCCGGTAGCAATCTCTACAAACACATCTGCCGGACAGCCACCGCATATCGCCCCAATACTCCGGGCGGCCGCACGATTTGCAAATTTCTATTTTTTTGAAATTCATATATTACCCTCTGTCCCTAACTTTCTTCTTGCTTTCCATCTGCCCTTGTGCTAACATAAAGCCAAGGCGGCGGCAGGTGAAAACCGCCCCGGCTTTTGGCTGTAAGGCTCCGGCTCTATTTCTCAGGTAGGCTCCGGAGCCTTATTCTTTGGTTTCTTTGGTCTTGTCCTCATTTACTGGTCTGTACTCAGAAATAAAATTTACCAGATTAATTGCTTCTTTCTCTGTGTGTCCATGCCCGATCATCCAGTCGATCAATCTGCACACTTCCTTCGCTGTCATTCCGTGTTCCTCCATTTTCTCACCCGCCTTTCTGTAAACTCATTTTACTGAGTTTATGATTATACTTTAACACGTAGTTAGTAGATGTCAATACCCTTTTTTACATTTTGCTCATTTTTATGAGTTTTTATTTTCAGTTCATACCCTACAGCAGAAAGAAGTTTTTCCACACACTCATAACTGACCTGTTCCTCCTCCGCACTCTCAAAAAAGCGCTTCAAATCCTCGTTTTCTGCACTTTCCCCGGCAGCCTGCTTTTTCTCGATCACAAGCTCGTATTCCAGCCCTTCAAGGATTTTCTTGATTGTTTCAAAATTCGGGGCAACGCTCTTGTTCATTTTCAGCCACAGATTTTGCTTCGTCATACCTGTATACGTTGCCAACTGATCATACGTCATGCCCCTTGCTGCCATCTCTGATTTGATAAACTCAATAATATTTTGCATTTCCTAATATCCTCCATCACTCAATTTTTATTTACTCTGCACACATCCCGCAGGCTGCTTTTATCCCTTCCCGTCAGTACCTTCGGACAAACGTCAATGGTTTCGATAGGTTTTCCCCAGTGTGGGAGAAAATTACAGCCGTAATATCCCGTTGTGAAGTTACCGTATTTGTCCCGGTTCCACCATTTTTGGCAGTACCGGCATTTTTCACAATCCTCATACCTCATCTTTTTTCGCCTCCTCCTGAATGAAATGCTCACCGCACTTCTCCGGAACATTCAGGCATGGAAATCCGCATTTTTCATACCTTTCGCAAAAATAACAGCAATACCGTTCCCTCCGCATATCACAGTAAAAAATCCTGCACATATGAGAGCCATCCGGCGCTTTAAATGTCTGTTTTCCCATCCTCTCGCCTCCCTACTATGCTATTTTGATTTTATAATCTATTGCGTCAAATCCAGGCACCCACACCGCCGATTCAGCCTCAATCCCCTTCAGTTCCTCCAATATCTCCAGTAGATCCCCTTCGTACAGTTCTGACATGGGATAGCCCCTCTTGGCCTCTATCTCCTCTATTTCTTCGTCCAAATATAATGTGCCAGATTCATATACTGGCTCGTCCTCGTCCCATGGCTTCCGCCTGCAAAATGCCTTTGGATTTTCCCATTCTTCTCTCCTGCGTTCCCAGTACACATCTTCATCAAATGGAATACCCCACATTATGATGCCTCCTCTCCTCCGACAGAAGATATATAATCGTATCTTGTGTGCCAATGGTATTGATACAATCCCGTTTCCGGATTAACGCCCTCGTAACGTTCCCTCCATTCTTTCAGCATTTCACGATATGTAAACATCTGCCCTGTTTCCTTGTTCCGGTATAATCTTTTTGGTTGTCTTTCTGTATCATTCATCCTGTTTACCTTCCTCGGATAAATACTCCGCACGGATATGCGCTCCCATAAAACAGTCCGGTTCCCCATCAAACTCATTACCACAGGCAGAATTTAATGTATCGCCCCGTTCCTCGCAGCACTCTCTCGGAGAACAACAGTCTGTATGTTTCCAGAGTTTCCCATTCTCATCCTCATAAACATAACGGCCCCAGCTATCCCGTCCAAGATATTTGAGATGTAAAGTAGCTATCTTTACCGCTGTAAGCTCATAGTTTATGACATCAAAATGTCCTAAAGGTTTGTCGTACTCAATCCATCCCCACGCCTGCCGATCAATTTCTTTGACATATTCTTTGTGGTCGAAATTGTGGATTTCAAGAACCTCGCTGTATTTGGTTTTTGGGTATCCTCCCGGCATTACCGGACGCTGTGTGCTGTAATATCTATATCTCATCGCCTTTTCCTCCATTCGTTCCGCCCCGGTTTTCACCATACCGGGACGGTATAGTTAATTATTCAGAAATTATAGTTAATCCAGGTATCTTTCCATACTGATCGAATACTTTTCTTTCAGCTTTTCAAACGCCAGTTTCGTAACCTGATATTCGTACCAGCCTACCCGGTAATCTCCCGGGTGGGAAAAATCGTTTTCCCCGTACTGCTTTATCAGGGTGATTCCCCTGCCTTTCAATCCAAGCGGCGTATCTACAAAATAGTGTTTGCCATAATATGAAAGCTGCGCCTCCATCTGACAATCTGGTTTCTGCTCTCCCATTTCCGGCGTGTAGGAATATACGCCTGCCCCTTCCACCCTTTCCGGCTCCTGCGGCTCCGGTGCTGCAATCTCAAACCGCTTTACCCTCCCCTGTTCTACCAGCTTCTCTGCTTCGCCATCCATCAGGGCGCCGTTCTTTTCAAATTCCTCTATGCTCTCCATATAAAAATTGAGAACGTCCGTTGTAGCCGCAACTGCGATCAGCCTTGCAAGATTGTCATAGCCATTGCTCACGCCCTGCTGTTTTACCGGAAACTGAATAATCTTTGCTGTCATGCCCTTTTCCTCCTATTCCTCGATACCATCGTTAATCATCCTTGCACACTTTTTACACAAAACAATACAAAGCGAATTTACATACGGCCCACGTTTAATGCTTATATCAAACAAATTTTTTGATGTTCCACAAGAAGCACACTGTTCAAACTTCCTTTTGTTTTTTTCGACTTTAATCATGCCCTTGTCCTCCCTTTATCTCATTGACTCAATATATCTCCGGCATCCTGCATATGTACCGGAATAAACTATGCTGCCATTGCTCACGACTGTGTATTCATCCGGCCACCGGATGATGTCATAAACTTTACCGTTTGCCAGCTCGTACCTTTCCATCAGTAGTCCTCCTCATCAAAACACATATCCTTTATGTCCTCTGTGCAGTTTTCATCATCATCAAACAGATGATCCTGTGCATAATCATTTCCGCCGTAACCGCTTTGACATATGAACGCCTGTCCATTGCAAACCTTTACATGGCTTGCCTTCACCATCATTGGGTAATGCGGCTGATATGCAAGATTAACTTCCATATCCACGTCCAACTCCTCCAAAATTTCCATAAGTTCTGCTACTGTCATATTTTTTCTTCCTTTCGTAAAGCTCACTTTATTGTGTTTTATATTTTTATTAACTCGTTTTTATGAGTTTATATTAACACGTAGGTAGGTAGTGTCAATACCCTTTTTTACTAAAAATGAAAAAAATATGGAGGATAACTCATTTTTATGAGTACCCTCCATTTCAGACCGTTTCAGACATTTTCCTGCATATTCCGTAACAACTCCCACGCCATCCGGAAACCCGCCATGAAACCGCTTTTTTCCGCTGCTATTCCATATTCGCTGACCGCCTCCATTATGCTTACTGAGTCCTCTACCTTCTGTTCTTCCATTTCTTCCAGTATTTTTATCTGTGCCGCCTGCATATCTTCCGGATCCGGTTCATCTCCGCCCAGCCGTTCCTCATAATACCCCTGGAAAATCTTCTCTAATGCCGTCATAGTGCTTCGCCTCCATCAAATATCAAATTCGTATTCCCTCACATCTTCTGTTCCATCAAGTTCTATATCCCCATGATATGTATACGCCTTGCACTGGAAAAAGCTTTCCGAATGATCGTTAGATTCCCTGACCTCATTCTTTTTCAAATGAACCTCTATCACTGATACCTTCCTATATCCCCGGATTACCAGGAATTTGCAGGCATCCAACGGATTTCTGCACAGGAAAACATCCCCACCGAATGAATGCTTTATTTTCCCATCCTCCAGTATTTTCTCCATATTCTCAGCCGTAGTCGCATGATAAAACTTCATGACCGTACCTCCATTTCTTTCCCGAACATCAGAATCACAATTTTTTTCAGGAAAGCATTCTCCTCTTTTACCTTTTCATAGTCCTGCCGGATGCTCTGAAGCTCCCTGGTCGTTTCGTCCAGCTTCGCCCTGTTCTCGTAACGGGCATCGCTACACCATTTTGTAATGGTCGCTTTTGATACGCCGTATGCCGCTGTGAGGCTTTCAAAAGTCCTGCCTTCATCCCTGTGCATCCGGACAATCATTTTTTTAAACTCCGGAGTGTACCTCCGGGACTGTATGCGTTCAGGATTTATACCGTTTTGGTATTTTTCGATTTCCTTCTCGCCATCCATGCACTTTGTTTCATCCTTGATCGGCGTTTTCTCCTGGCTTTCTCCCGTAGGTTCTGCCAGCTCGTCAATCTGATTTAAGATGTCAAATAATTTCTGCCTGTATTCTTTGTTCATAAGCGCGCCCTCCGCTCTACTGCTCCACAATCTCAAAACACCGCTTTATTTCTTCCAAATCGTGACAGCAATCACCACCAGGGTATCTGTACACGCCCATATAATCACCATGGAACAAAGGCTGACATTCCACAAGTGTTGCAGGGTAGCCACCATTCCCTATGATTTTTAACGGCCATCCGTCTTTTCTCATATCCTCAACTGTCATTTATCCAATTCCTCCTCTTGTTTTTTCTCTGGCAATCTCCAGTACCGACCAGGACACAGGCATTTCCGCCATGTGAAGAACCTTCTTTCCTGCCATAAAAATATGCGATTGGGTATGTATTTTAAAGCGGCCTCATACATTCCGCCGATGCAGTGATTTCCGGTGCTTCTCCTCCCGTATCTGATTTCACCTTAAAACCAGCAAACCTGTTATCCATCATTGAGCATTTTCAGGCGTTCTCTACTCATCCTTGCATACCGCCTCCGGCTTTCACATTAAAACCCGGCAAAACCTGTTGAACAATACCAACCGCTTCGCTCTGCATTTCTGTGGGGTTGCGACCACCTTTGCCTGCATTAAAGCCCGGATATTCAATATCCGGAAGATTATCCATTAAATTCTAAACGTAACACCATACCCTCTGCTGCTATAATTTGCAGGACAGTCAATATCATCCAAAAATCTTTCGGTTTCCCAATCCTCATCTCCAAGCCCAAGCTTTATATAACCTTTTCTCAGGAGAATAAGGAGATTTCTTGCTTCTCCATATTTTCCTGTTTTCGTCAATTCCATATGTTTTTCCATGATCTTATATTTTCTAATGTTCTTTTTAATCATGTTTTATCCCTTTCTGCCTTCGTTCCTCCGGGGCGGGTCTGCTCATTTATTTCGCTGTTCTTCCTGCATAACAACCAGAAATATTCAAATAAACATACCAGTAACCTTCCATCGTTTCCTCTACGCCGTAAGAATATGTTCCATTCTTTGCAAACTCCTTTACTTCTTCAACATCGTCTGTCCATGCAGGCTTCCAACCTGTCGTATCTTTAAAATAACCACTCTCACAGCTTTCCTTGATGCATTCAACCCAGTCAATAATCTCACTATTAATTTCAGCAAATGCTTTCCCAAACCGCCTGAGTGCTGTTTTCCAACTCTTGCATTCAGTGAACATATCGACTGATACCTTCCAGCCATCATCAATAGCGCATGGAATCTCTTGATAATCAGAAACATTATTAAATCGCTCTGTCCATGACTCATACTCATCAAAACTTTTGAAAATTCTTGTTTTCATTTTACCCTCTCCGTAACTCGTTTTTCTGTGTTTTCTTTTTGATTTAACTCGTTTTGTTGAGTTTAATATAACACGTGTAGGTAGTCTGTCAATACCCTTTTTTACTTTTTTTGAATTTTTTTCAATCTCCAACTCATTATATTGCGCTATCGGTTTTTCAATATTTATGATATGATTTTAGAAAAAACATAGGAGGCATCATCCATGAAAAAACTCATTCTTTTTACCCACCCCCCGAAAAAATCTCAGTATAATGTGTTATCACACAAATTGCAGGGCAATTTAAGGAAAACAGCATGCATCACATCTCTCGCAGTGTGCCTTGTCCTTACGGCATGCTCAACTACATCTGCCAATTCTGAACTTGAAAAAAGCACTGAATATTCTGCAAACACAAGCGCAGAAACAGATATTGCTCTCCACTCGGATATTGAAGGAAGAATTTTGTCCGTATGTCCTTCCGCCCTCATAACGGTTTCCGAGGAAGATCCTTCTTTATCCGTTGATCTTACAGATTGTTATGATTCTTCAAATGTGAGCTATGTTGAGAAAATGGTTCATGACTGCGCTTATCTCATAGGCACTAGCAAATTCGACGAAAAATATTCCGGAATATCTTTTTCATATATGGGTGAAAATTTATCTTGCATAATAGCAATAACTGATTATAAAAATATCTCAGATTATGCCTCAAACCTTATCTGCTTAGATGGTAAATCAACTCATATTACTGCAATGCAAATACTCTATGAGGCTCTTTTTTATAACCATACGATAGAAAACCGTCAATTAATTGCACAAGGTGAAATTGCGAAAAAATACGGCGTTAATGGAGGGGATGCGACAGCAGAGCCAGAAAAGGAAGATGACTTATGGTTTTATCATTCATTTAACGATGCTCTCCCGCACAAACTTTCAGGATCTTCATACGTGATAAATTACAGATATGACATGGACGATAAATATGGTTATGGTCAATCCGTAGGACAGGACATCAATAATGCTGCTAACAACCTTGTAAAATACATTAATAACAATCCAGAATTGCTCTCATTCGACAACTTTCTCATTATTTGCTTTGATGGAGATTCTGATTCAAGACTTTTAGAATATCAACTTGCAGAAACAGATAACGGCTCTTGGTCCGTTACTCTTTATAACGCTTTTAATGATGATTTTAAGAAAGGATTAGAGAGCATAGTGAATAACTAATTAAATTTGCGCCGCAGGACATTAATGCGCTAAAGCATTTTTCACTTTTTATACATAATCAACAAAATTGTTTTTTGCCTTATGTATTATTTTGGTGGACATGTGTATTTTCCCAACATTTGTTGGCTTTAATTTGTAAGCCGCTTTTCAGCCTTTGGCTGACTCAGACTTAGGTTTAGAATAAGATTAAGTATTAGATAATAATATATGCTCATTTGCACCAGCTTCATCCATATTTGAGTCGGGACAAATTGGCTTACAAGCGGCTTTGCATCGGCTCTACGAGATAGAGATATAGAAATAGAGTATTAATATTTAGTAATATATATGCTCATTTACACCGGCTTTTTCAGGCTCATTCACAAAAAATACACCAATTTTGCACCGGATAGCATATTGAAATCCTTATCTGCATATGCTATAATGCCGGTAGGCAAAAAGACAATACCCGTATAGGGAACAAACGAAAACCCCGGAGGTGTACCAGACCTTCGGGGTTTTCTGTTCCCATTTTAAGTGGCAGGGCTTAGAACCACAGGCTAGTTACCGACTATTCATCGCCGTCTAACCATTTGATGATGTAGTGGCAAGCTACACCAGCCGCGACAGCGACTAAAAAAGACAATACTTCTTGCATAGGGAACACCTCCCTTCTGTCACCAGAATAGAGGCGGTAACAAGAAAATTATAGCATAGCCACCTTGCGCTTTCCATAGTTTTCTCAACAAAAAAATCCCCTCCACCGGGCAATCCGGCAGAGGGGTATCTCTTTATCGTATTTTATTCTGATCATCCAACGTATTTATCACCGCCGTAGTATGCCGCAATCCATCCGGAAGGAATTTTCATCCAAATATCATTGCCGACATTCTTCACCTGCTGGCAGGTAACTTTCGTGCCTTTTTTCAGGCATCCATTGGAATATGCATTCTTTTTGGCATTCGCCGTAAGCTGGCTGTAGTTTTTAGCAGCATATTTCGTTCCGGCTCCGCTCCTCACCTTCAAAGCGTCAACCTTCAAGGTATATGTAGAACCGACTTTATAGGACGGCTTGGACGTGTCGCCTGTTCCACCTCCGGAAGTTGTAGACGGGGAACCGGAACTTTTCATCTGTTTATTCACTTCTGCCTGGACTGCATTGTAATCATATCCTGCGGCCTGGAGTTTCTTTTTCCGCTCATCCCCGTTGCCCCATTTCCCGGCAAGGACTTCTTTTGCAATCTCCGACACGGATTTTTTACCTGTGATCGCAGTTGTTGCGCCGGTGGAAGTACCATCCTCATCATATTTCGGACAAATATATCCCCGGATATACCTGCCATTGACCTGAATTGTCCTTCTCTTCACAGCATCAGAATAATTTCCCTCAATCACTGTGATTGTCGTACCGGAAACCTTCTCCACCGTTCCAACATGATCCGGACTGCCCGTATTGTCCCCGGAACCGGAATCCTGCCAGTCATAAAGAACCAGATCTGCCGGTTTCGGCGTGTAAGCATCATTCTCTTCCCAGATTCCCATTTTCTTTGCCTGCTCAATCAGGTAATAGCAGGAACACTCCACAGGCATAATATCTGTATACCCCAGGTAAATTGCCAACGCCGATACCGTTCCGGCGCACCACGCATCCGTGTACTGCAATTTATATCCCCTCGGATGGGGAGTGAACGAGTTGTAAATATCAATGATAGACTTGTGGCTTCCATCAGATTCCTTCTTTCCAACCCACGACTGCGCCAGTGCCACAACCTTTGCTCTTGTCTTTGCCACCTTATTCTCCTCCTTTGCCCCACTTTCTTCTGTGGCATATTTTGTAATAAACTCATAAACCTTTTTCTGCCTTGTCACATAATCCCCGACCTGATTATTGTTCGACTTATCAGCCGGATCCGTGTTCAAGGCTGCATAAATACGCTTTGTAGTATAAGGCTTCTGTGTCTTTGCCAGGATACGCTTCAGTGCAGATACTCCTCCCTGGTGGATGATGTTGATACATTCCATCATGGTGGAATCGCTCATACTGCCGTAGGTTGCTTCAATACTGGCTGCGTATTCCTTGATCTGTGTGTCCATAAGAGAGTCCTGGCATTTAATTCCGTTTGCACTGGAAATAATTGCAATGATGCACTTTCCTTTTGCGGATGTTTTCGTCACTCCGTATGACGCCCAGCTTTTTTCCAGGTCTGCGGAGATACCGGCAGTATCAAGTTTTTTGAAATCGGATGGGTATTTTGTTTTTATCAGCGTCAAAAGCCTTTTTGCCTCATTCGCATACCATTGTCCCGCTCCAATCGTGATTGCCTTTTCATTCGGGGTGTTCGCCCCTACTCCGGCAAATGCAGAATAGTTCTGTTTCCCGTATACCTGTCCGCCGCTTTCTACCGCATAAAGGATTTTTCTCATTACTGTAATATTGGCCTGTTTCATTTCTGCGCACCTCCTGTTTCGCTTTCATCACCGCAGCTGTAATCCTCGCAGTAAACATCTTCCACCCAGGAACTAAACTCCCGGAAAAGAAGCACTACGAATCCGACTGCCCCAACTGCAACCGCCGCACCTATATACGCAATAACCTTTCCCATCTCCAAACCTCCCAACAAAAAATGCAGCCCAGCTTTTAGGACTGCACTTTAATCTGTGAAATTGCCTGAATTACTTTATCATACCCCACCATGGCGCACAGCCACGACAACAATACGAGGGCAATCAAATATACCGCCATTTTGGAATTTATAGCAGCCTCAGCCAATATCACATAACCCGTATCAACCAAAACCGCCAAGACCGCAGCTACCGCCCCTGCCAGGATATTAGAGCAGTATGCCTTTCCAAAATCATCCAAGGTTTTCTTTATCGCCTCCGTGAACAATCCTGTCAATACGGAAACAATAAGCAGCATTGCTAAAAACATGTCCAAACTCATCCTAAGTCCTCCTCGTTTTCACAATATTCTCCGGCATCCGTCATATCGCCGGTAGTATAATCATCCGGAACGCTTTCCCCGATCTCCGCACTCTCAGGCTCATCCCTGATGCTACGGTTCCCATGCTTTTCCTTACTGGTCTTTATCCATCCACAGATACCGCATTCCCCAAGAAGTGCGGCGATCAGCGAACACCATGCCGTTTCCGGTGCGGAGCCGCACAAAAGGAATATGTTCAGCATCTTCCAGTTAATATAGATCATGTAAACAAATACACAGATCAGCACAATGTTCAGCGTTCCGATTTTTCCAATAGAATTTTTGATTCTTTCAAGACGTGTCGGATGTTTATTCTTCCGTGTCTTTCTTCTTTTCACTTTTCCTGATACCTCCTGCCTCTTTATCCTGCCGCAGAACCCCGTGACAGGCTCGTGCGCCGTTTTTAAATGTGAAGCCTATAAAATCTACACCTGGAATATAAAGGGCGAATTATGAGCCGTTCAGGCGTTCCAACTCACCCTTATGAGTTTTACATTCCAATCTGGGCGAAAATGAAACCGATTACGATACTGATTACCGCTGTGACGATATAGCCAGTGACCTTGCGCCACATCTCACCGTCCCGCCCCTCTAACTCCTCCAGCCGATTTCCCTGCTGGTTCTGCACTTTCAACATATTCTCCATGTTGACAGCCAACTTTTCCACAGAGCCGGTAAGCACCGTAAGCTGTTTATTGCTTTCCTCCAGCAGTTCAATCCGTTTGTCCTGCCTTCTGTTTTCTTCCTCAATCCTCCGGCGGAACTCCTCATGTTCGGCTCTTGTAATTGGTGTATCCATCCTTTTCACCTCCCTCCTGTTAAGGTATTTCCTCAATATCGTCCGCATCTGCATACGGACGGCATAGCATCTCTATGATGTCAAGTTCATCATGGATCTGCTCAAGGCTCTTATTTCCTTTTCCGTCAATATAGAAAAGCAGGTCGTAAATCGCTGCCCAGAGCTTCGCAATAATTTTCAGTTTCATCGTCTACGCCTTCCATCTTTTCATAATCCCTTTGAAGAACCACGGAACGCACAAGTTCCTCCCGGAATGTGCCGCAGTCGCAGTGATCGAGCATACCAAGGTAACAGGTCAGCGTCGTTGTCACATCCTCCAAAGATGCCAACCCGATGCTGTATTCGTATGCTTTCAGCTTCATGGCACGTTTCATCTGTAAAGTTGTACTTTTCCGTATCGTTACATAATGCGGCCATATCCTGTAACCGACAAATTCTATCCCCTGTGAAATGGGACGTATGCAGGTTTTCTTATTCAGGGCAAGCCTTAACTCTCTTTCAAGGAATGCCTCTATCTGTGCTTTCCAGGCATTCAACTGAGCCTTACTGTCTGACAGGATAATCACATCATCCATATACCGGACGTAGTAATGGATTTTCAGAACCCTTTTACAAAACTGGTCTAACGTATCCAAATACACATTGGCGAATACTTGTGACAGCAAATTTCCCACAGGCATCCCAACATCGAAAAGCCTTTCCTCCAACGGAACCTCCCCAGGTCCTTTCCCGGGTGGCAAACCAAACGGCGTATGCCTACAGTCAATGATGTTATAAAGCACGCCCAGTAACCGTTTATCTTTGATTTTCTTCGCCAGTATCTTTTTCAGAACTTCATGCGAAATCCGGTAAAAATATTTGCTGATGTCCAATTTCAGGTAATACCATGTGCCGGGCTTCTTTTCCGTAGACTTCACCCAATAGTGCAGCCTCTCCATAGCGGATAAGGCACCCCTACCGGGAATACATCCGTAAGAATCCTTAATATATCCTTTTACGAGAATCGGATTTATCACACGGTATATCGCCCACTGCACAATCCGGTGATAAAATGAAATGGACATGATCATCCGTTTCTTTGGTTCATACACGTAGAAAATATAATATCTGTCGATCTCATATCTTCCGGAACGGACGTCTTTCTGTATCTGCGCAATCGTATTCCAACAATCATACTGGACACAAAGCACATCTTTGTTATACCTTCTGCCGCTTGAGGCATCCTGTATCGCTCCATACAGATTTTCGTCCGAGAATATCAAATCAAAAACATTCTTGATTTTCATTCCTTAACCTTTTTCAATTTTGTTGTGTTTAGCGATTTTCAAAATAATTACTCATGGCTTCCACAACTGTCCCCATGCCCGTTTATACAGTCGGCATGGTTCCGTTTTTCTCCTGTCCAAACGCAGGAGCGGAAGCAGATTCCTTTATCCCCTCGCACTGCCGGTAGTTCGTAAACATTCCGGTTCTGGCATATGAGGGTAGAGCGGAGCGGAAGCCGATGTTGCTGTTGGAGTTCGTGCGAGTGTTGTTCAAGTTCACGTAGAACACGCCCGCATTGGAAGTGTTGTTCCAGTTGCCACCACAGATCGGCACACGCTATAACCTGCTCCCCACGATTATCTCTTGCTTTTATACCGGCTGTACCCATTGCTGGATGATTTCTGCCGCTGGTTAGCCGTATTCCCAGGTGCAGGATTCCCCTCATATACAGCTTTTATAAAGCCACCTATCATATTGCCTATTTCTTCGGAACGCCTCGTCCACTCTTTGTAACTGGATAACCCTTTCAGGGCTTTCACCTTGTAAGCCACTTTGATATATGTCTGAAGCTGATGGTTTCTCTTATCCAGTGCGGAAATGTCCGTTTTCTTGTAAAATCCATACCGGATTGAGGTTGCGTGTTCGGTCATGTCATTCATGCAGTCGAATATCCTGTTTCCTATCGCCCTCATATCACGGACGGACCATTTCTCCATAAGCGGGTAGGCATATACGATCATATCCTCAATTTTCTGTAGGATTTGCAGACATTCAGTGTCGTTCGGCTCAGGGGTATTGTGGTTTTCATCCGCCATGTTTTCACAGCCTCCATTTTTAATTGCCCCGCTACCGCAGGGCAGTCAGTATTTCAGTTGTCAGTATTACAGTTCGCAAAAAGCGGAGCGGAAGCCGACGGGGCTGTCGGAGTACGAGCGAGTGCAGGACAAGTTCACGCAGAACACGCCCGCATTGGAAGCGTAGTACCAGCTGCCACCACAGAGCGGCACACGCTCACCAGTGAGGTTTGCATAATGGTTATCACCGCCATAATCTCCACCAGGTTCATCCGGATACAGCAACAGTATTTTGGCAATCTCCGGGGCGGTCAAGCCGGATGCAAGCGTCATGTCTTTGTACTGACATCCATTCCCCTGATCTGTGGTATAAGTCACTGAACCGTTTGTAAGCTGGAGTTTGGATGATATCCAATCCCATTTCAGTGTTCCGGCGGTTCCAGGCTCAACCAGTGTCCCGTCTGCCTTGATTGCCTTCCACAGAGTAGAGGACGCCCCCATACTGGCATCCTGCGCCATGCAGTTTGCATATGGGATAATCTGAATCTCCCCATTCATCAACCGCATTCCTGCGCACCATTCCCAAACATTACCGTTCAGGTCTGCAATTCCATCCGGCATCCAGTTGTGATACCATGTAGCCGGTCCGGAACCAGTCAGGCAATGTGCCGGTTCTCCCGGATGGGATGCGGCATTTACACTTTCAAAAGTGCAGGGTACGCCCTTTTCATGGGGATAAGCATGGTCTTTTCCCCAGTTATTATTACCCCTCGGCATTGTGCCGTTCTTCCTGCACCACAGGGCAATCGCACACCACAGGGAATACGGCATCAGACCCCAGCCTTTTCCTTTGTTCCGGCAGTATGTCACAGCCTGGTCAAAATTCACGGATGTTCTCGGGTCCCTCATAGGCAGGGAATACGCCCGGTCATTCAGGACAATATTCTGGAATTTAGAAACGTACATGACATTTTTCTCCACTCCATCAACGCTGAACGCAGGATGCACGTTTGCGCTGCCTCCATCAATCAGATCGGAGTTTAATGCCTTCACAAACGGAACAACAACGGAAGGCATTTCCAAATCATCAAACAGCACCGTATTCTTACCGCCTGACATTGCTTCAATCGCAAGTTTAAAATCATCAAAATTCGGCATTTCCTAAACCTCCATTTCCCACAGGGTCAGTGTGCATTTGTCCATAGAAAAAGGAACCGGATTCCGCTCTGTAATAGTCGGCTGTTCGGTTCCTTCCTCATTGTCCGGGTCATATCCCGGATTTGGTTTTTCTGTTTCTTCATACTCCCTTGCCGGGATGGTAAGCTGTGCGACGTATGATTCCCCGTTGCCTGCCCCCATGACAAGGCCGCCCGTATAATCTTTGCAGATGTCAATGACGACCTCCTCGTCCCTCTCCCGCTTGTCCACACGGAAGGCCAGTTCTCCGTCTGCAAAGTCAATCGTCTTGCCCTCCGCCTCAAAGCTGATAAAATTTTTGCCGTTCTCCGGCGAATAAATCACATTCATCAGAAATATTTCCTCCTGTTCCCGGCCATCCTGACCGCTTCATTTGTCCGTGCCGCCGCAATCTCCGCAGCCTCACGCATTGCCGGGTCTTTCGTGTCGATTCCATATTTTTTTGCTATATACTCGACATCCTCCCTCCGACTCTCATTCTTGATAATCACGTTTGCCATGGCTTAGATTCCTCCTCTCACATAGCACCTGACATATACCTTTGTTGCTGATCCGGTATACTTTATCTTGAATCCATTCAGCAGCTTGTCGCTGATCTCAAAATCTCCCACAGCACCACCGGTAATGCTTACAGGCTCTACCGTGACGGTATAATCCTTCGTATTTCTCGGTGTGGATAACTGTAAGGTCTTGATGGAATTATTATGCGGATAAAGTTGTGTGTTGGTCAGTTCCGCCTCAAGCACCTCCCCGGACAGCCCTTCCATGCTCTGTCCTATATGGATCAGTTTCCTGCTGTTCTCGGATGCCATAAGCATTGCCTCGAATGCCGCAAGGTCCATTGTGTTAAAGTTTGTGGCATTCTGCGGCGTACCCTGCTGTTTTACCGTGCCGGGCGCCTTTTCCAGCGTCAGATATCCGTCTGCCTCAGTTTTTGTGTACCGGTTTGGAAATTCCACGGTATGGTCTTTCCATCCTATCAGTTCTCGCACAGGTCGCTCACCTCCTTTCTCCTCACGCTGTAATCTCTGTAATCGTCAACTGTACGACATATAAAAAGCCCTCCGCAACAGAATCCATTTTTAATCTTTCTGTCTTGGAAAGCCATAACTGGTTATCAGTATCATACAGTTGCACTTCCGTTACCTCCCCGGAGCCGGATGATAACTCAATTTTAAAGGATATCTCCACAACCCCTGCCGATGTCACCTCGACCGATTCAATCAGCGATTTGTAATAGGTGGAACCGACCTTGAACCTTGCGTATGCAATTCTCCGCTTCGTGTAGTCCCGATAGCCCTGAATGGCCGCCTTTGTCAGTAACGCCATATCTTAAAACCTCCCTTCGTTATATTTCAAAACCTTCTCCGCACATGGGATATGATACGGACCAGTTTTCGGTACTTACTTCCGGCAGCACGGAATTTGAAGCGCTTTCCAGCCCGGTACTCTCTTTCGGATAAGTTCCCGTATCCCCGGATGCACCCGCAACCGGATAACTGTTTCCTGCCGCTTCTGTTTCTGCCTCAATGCTGATGCCATTCCCGGACAGCCTCAATCCTCTGCTCGTTCCGGGATACGTTCCGGACACCAGACTATTTCCAGTCATGCCGTATTGTGTTTCAAACGCATCAGCCGCCGTTTTAAGGACGATATCCCCAGGGGTAATACATAAACCAATATTTGTTTTTGGCTTTGTGCCTGCGAGCGTAAAGCGTTTCTCCCACGTTTCTAAGTCTGTTTTGATTGCTAGATTTACCTTGCACGTACACCTTGTTTGGAAAGGGATATGTGCCGGCATCCTCCTGTCAATAACCTTCTGCAAAATCCCGATAGATATAAATGCCCCGTCGTTATTATTAAATTCAATACAGAGCGTCCCATCATTCCAGTACACGTCCCCATCCTGCCCTGTATAGGCTTTCACCAGTGACAAGATCACACTCCGGCTCAGATGCCCGGTGCCGGAATAATATGCCGATACAATCCTCCTGCGTTCCTCCAGGGATAACTCAACGTCACTCTCTATCCTGAGCAGCTTTTCATACATGGAGAGCGCAGCCTCATCCGCCTGGGAAGGGAACTGGTTCTTGACTTTCCGCTCCATAAAATGTGCCATCAAGTCAAGCAGCCACCCTTCATAACGATAAACCGCATCCATCTCCCTGTATTCCGTCCACCACTTCGGGCCGCTGGCAACTATTTCCTCATATCCTGATCTTCCGCTGTTATTGAATATTTCCATCGACCATTACCTCCCCAAGTACCGGGATCTGCAATATTGAAAAGGTCACATTCTCCGCCGCACCATTCAGTGTCAGACCGTCATAATCAATCACATCCTCCAGCCCTTCCAGTAATGCCCCGACACGCACATACCGGATCGCCATCCCGTCTGCATAATCCTCCAATGCCATTTCCGTAAAATACTTTTCCAACAACTGCCTGAAATCTTCCTGTATTCCAGAATAGGTGGCTTCATTTTTCTTCAATACAGACACCGATATGTCAACCTTTACTGCCTCCACTGCAACGGCGGTAAATATCTGCCCGATATTCGCAACGCCTTCCCCCATTCCGTCTGCTCCAGGGTCTATGTATTTCTGAACTGCCTCCACCACACTGCTTGTCGGAACACCACCGCTTTTCGCTACGATCACGCCAAGCACTGTATTCGGACCATTCCACAGGGAAATGATTCTGGCACTTCCCACACCTTCCACAGATTCACACCATGTTTTCATCTGTGATTTGTTCCCATTCTCATCCGGGCCGGAAATCCTGTCTATCAGCCGTTCTCTCGCCGAATCATCGTCCTCTATGTCAATGGCAGGTATCACAAGTTCTCCGAGCGTAGCGCTTATAAGACCGTCCACATCAATCTCCGGTATCACTTCTGTGCCGGGTACGAGATTATTCATTTCAGAACCCAAGTCCTCAGACACAATCACATATTTGTCCCCGTATTCCTGCAAAGTAAAGAAATAATCCTCACAGGTCATTACGGAGTCCATTTCAGGCACTTCCCCAACGAATGTCACGTAATACATGGCCGGGGTAGCCTCTGCCGGATTTCTTGAAAGCCCTCTTTCCCGCAGCTTCTCGTCCAGTACATCCCCCGTGCATGTCTGCAATGAAATGATCTCATCCACCTGGGAAAGCTGGTTTAGGAACATGGCTGTCCGGATGATACTGCCCATACAGGCATCCCAGTATATACTCCCCTGCCTTGTATCGACCTCCAACTCGTCTCCCATGTCGAGGAAATGCTCGATAAGGAAATCTTCTGTAATATCTTCAAGGCCAAGGTCGTCAATGTTCCGTACCGGCTCATTCTGCTGTAAATCCAAAGGGGCGGCGGTGCGCATTCTCTCTATTGCCTCCCGGTATTCTGCAATTTTTTCATCCGAATATTTAGCCATCGCTTATCACCCCCTCGAAATCAGCATCCCCGAATACCGTTGATGCTTCAAACGATATAAAAATGGAATCAATATCCTGCATATCAAACGTCAGGTTATCAATTCCGAGTATCATATCATCATTTAAAAAAGCATCCTCGATCATCACAGGAATATCATTTTCAAGATAGCTCTGCGACAGATCAAGGTTGCCTATCTTGTTATACACATCACATCCGTACTGGTCATCGTAAATCAGATATGCGAACCTTCTCGTCTGCAAGGCTTTAAACATGGACTGCGCCGCTGCCTCTATCCCATCAACCTTGCCTATAATCCTTTTATTCTTCAAATCCATACGGTAAGTACGGTACGTGACAACTTCATCCTCGACTTCTTCTTCCTCAAGAGAAACACCGAAAATTTCTTCTTCATCCATATTTTCACACCCTGTTCAAAACGTAATAAATTTTATTCCTGTTCGTTGCTAAAAGATAAAGTTCTTCACCCTTTTTCAGCGGCAGCATTTCTGATGATACAATCAACGATTGTGCTGATAGCAAAATGCTCATATCATCCACCAACATAATACGGAGCGGCTCAGTTTCTGTCACCACGCCAGTCACCACATTTGGCATACTCCGTTCGCATATCTCCCGGATGATTTCCGTAATATTTTTTGCCACTTCTCTTTCGCCCCCTTATATCTGTTTCAGCCATGAATTATAAGCATACCCCCATGTCCCGTTCCATTTTACATGAATCCAGTTTCCATTTTTCTTTCCATCGGACGTAACCTCAGTTCCTTTTTTCATGGTTCCTATTATCCTGGCATTTGGCCCTGTCCGGAGATTCAGACCGCTGTTTGCAGTAACCCTATACTTAACTGTACCGGAGTTATTTCTTGTTGACGTTGTCGCCGTTTTCTCATAGCTCAGCTTCAATTCCATCGTGTGATGCCCGTTTTCAAAAGTATGTGTGTCCTCCTCTATGAACATGATGCGTTTCGTATCAATATTGGAAATATCCACATACACACAGGAACCGGACACGCATTTTATATTTCCATCAGCCTTTATCTTCAGTTCCCTGTCTACGATACTTGTTTCCAGTTCAAACGCCCGTATCCGCTGATTGATTTCCGCTTTTGTAATATCCTCGTCTACAGACTGGATATCCCGGAATTTCCCGATCTTCTTTTCCAAAGAACTGTTGATGCTGCTCCCCTTTTTCTTCCCCTTAGAGGTAACAAGCGTGAGCCTCGTCCGGGTATTATAAATCGAACGGCTCATATCATAGGTTTGGATATTGGACTTTAAATCCAAAATCGGCATGGAGGTTTGTTCCTGCCTTTTTTTCAGATATATTTTTCCTTTTTCAGCATACACATAATACCGTATTCCTGTAGCCTGATACGTCTGACTCAACGCATCCTGAATCACATCCCAGTATGTCGTATTCTTCTTAACCAATTCGCCGATCACGTGATTCGTACTGACCGCAGAACCAAGTGATAGTCCAAGTTTTTTCAGGCAATCTTTAAAAATATAAGTGGCCGTTTTCTTCTTGTATGAAAAGCTCCCCTTATTGTTGCACAGATAAATACATTTATCATATGCTTTAAGGGCCAACTTCCGGCTGTTACTCCTCCCATCCGTCATGAGAAGCCCCCTGAATATCTCACTGCCATTCAGATAAAAATATACCTGCTGGCCCTCACTGCAATTTGCATTCAGCCTGTCATGACCTTCAGAATCTGAAAGGGTAGCACTGAACGTTCTTGGGGCGTCACCCCTCCGCCCTGTCACGGATGCCTTCAGCAAAAGATTTGTACAGTTTTTATATGTACCGTCCCTGCCAACCAGTAATTTAACGTCATTCATCCTGCCCCTCCTACGGTATGGTTATCTTGGTTCCGGGAAAAACCAGATTCCCGTTCCGGCAACTGCTGTAACCATGTTTTTTAGCTGCTTTATCAAGCACCGATTTATTGGCATTCAATATCTTCGTGTACTGACTGCTCTTCCCATAATATTTTTTTGCGATATTCCATAGGCAATCATCCTTTTTTATGGTATACGTCCTTGTCTTCGCCTTGTTATTCGTCCTCTTTCCAGAGTTAGTTTTCTTTGCAGGCTTCTTGGCTTTTTTCTTATATGTGCTTACAGTCGGTTTTCGATGTTCTTTCAGTTCCACCGTATATGTGATAGTTCCAACATCCCCGCCCTCCTCTGTACCGGAATACGAGGTAATATCAGCATACATATTAATGGCAAAAGGCGAACCCTCCAAAACAAAATGACAGGGATTTGCCGCATTTTCCAGGGCAATCATCCAGGAATGCCACTTTTTAGGCTCTTTAAATTCCTTTTTCAGACAAGAACAATAATTTGCTCCATAAAGCGCAGGGAAAAAGGATGTAAACGATATTGTGATTGCATCCCTTTTCCCTTTATGGAGAACCTCTCCGAATTTATCAATGTCTATGGAGGTGGTCTGCCCCTTTACGGTAACCTTGATCTTTTCCGGGAGTACCGGAACAACATAAACTTTTTTGTCATTATCGTAATTGAAGTACATCCGGTATTTTGTCGGATTATCAGTACTCATACGATTCGTCACCTCCTACAAGAGCCTCCTGCTCCACAATGCTAACGATCACATCCCTTGCGCGTTCCAAAAGGATTTCGACAACATCTTCTTTGGACAGTCCTCCTCCTGCTGTTATCTTCCCATTCCCATTGATATTGATGTCAACGGTCCTGTGACTGCTGCTTTCTTCTTTTTCTCCTCCATTTCCGCTACCAGTTGATACAGCCGGGGCAATCTGAATAGGTTCATCACTATTCAGCATACCCAGTCTTTCTCCTGTTTCCTGCCACAACGCTTTTGCATTTTCCGAACCATCCAAAGGAATAAACGCCTCCGGGCCACTCTCGGCAAACACGCCATAATGAGGAGTATCAAAAATACCACCTTCGGCATGGGCATATACTGTGGCGGTTCCGCTGCCGCCTCCGGAAAACGTGATCGTCTTTGACGGGTTCGCTATACTGTAATTTACCGTGATGCTCGCATTGGTGGTAGCAGTAAACGTCTTTGCAAAGGCTGATGTCAAGGCAGACTGGAACCGGCTTGCAAAGCTACTTGTGGTAGCGGCAAAATTATCCGTTCCCATCTGTGAAGTGACATTCGCTGTGGCCGTAGACTCAATCGTCTGTGTACCAAGCGCCGACTGCGTAGCCCCGGTAACCTGGGAAGTATCAATATTCCCAGGCACATATACAATATTGGTTACAATCTCCTGGGATGCTGTCCCTGATGACAACTCCTGAGATGCCGCCGCTTCTACCTGTGATGTGTCTGTAGTCCCAGGTACATACGTTGTATTTGTTACGACCTCCTGTTCAGCGGTTCCGGATGCCAATTCCTCATTGGCTGCATTTTCAACCTGGGAAGTATCCGTAGTTCCTGCAACGTATGTTGTATCAGCGGTAACAGTTTTTTCCACGGTAGTATCACCGCCTGCGGCACTCTCAGCCGCTTGCTCCGCCTGTTTTCCTGCTTCGGCGGCGCCGGATTCATCCACAATTCCCGCCCGGGTATCAACATTTACGGTTGCCGTTGCGGTAGTTTCTGCACCATCCGAAGCACTGGCCGTCTGTTCTTCCACAGCTTCACCGACACCGCTTGCATCCACTTCACATGCACTCGCAGGAATATTGATTTTCTGCCCTACCTGAATAACGTCCGGATTTTCTATCTGAGGATTTGCCGCAATCAGTTCATCCAATGCGATTCCTGCCTGCGCCGCAATCTCACTCATGGTCTGCCCAGCAGTAACTTCATATTCGACCATTGCCTGCCCGTTTACCGTAACGGTTTCTCCTGTGGCTTCAAGTCCTTCAAACGCTTTGGCAATCAGATCATCAACCCGGCTCTGGTCTACCTCCATATCGTCGATTTCCGCCTGCATTCCCTCAATCGTGACAGGCTCATCCGTGACCTCTGTGGTGGCCCTGTCAATGGCTGTCCTTAATTCTTCCGGAACCGAAACTGTCCCGTCCTGAATTGCCTGCACAAGAGCATTGCTCGCCGGATCAGCTACCATCTGATTAGCAAACACCTGCCATGCTGCCGAGCTGTCACCTGCAGCTGCCCCGACCATCATTGCATCATTAAACGCTGTTATTACATCCTGTGGAACAGCCTGCCCCATCTCTCTATACTCATCAATCAGCCCGGCCATGCTCTCTACATCCGGCTTCATGGCATCATATATTTTCGATAATGCTTTCTGGTCTTTGTCGCTGAAAATGTTTGTGCCTGTCATTGCCTGACTATAGGCATACTGCATGGAGTCAAACAGTGACATATAATCTTCATTTGCAAGATAGTTATTCGCATTTGAAAGAAAGCTGCTGGTTTTTTCCTGGATGCTTGCATAATTTTCATCCAATTTCGCCCCATAAGCATCGGACAAAGTATTGGTTTCAAACTGCAAGCTGTTGCCGATCATGCTCGCTTCTTCATTCCTTATGGCATAACCGGCCTGTTGTTTATAATCAGCCAACTCAGCATCGGAAATTCTCTGCACACCGTTTTCATCAGACCTGTTAAGGGCGTTCAAAGTGGTATATAGTTTTTTCTCTGATTCCTCCAGGGCTGATGTCGCAGTTTCTCTCTGCTCTCCCAGTTCCTCCACTACTTTTGTGAATGTATCCTCAGTCAGATCCTTTCCGGATAATCTGCCGTATTTCTGCGTCAGCACATCCATTTCAGCCTGTGCTTCGGCTTCCTGCCATCCGGCCATGATATTACTGATTTTACTCTGCAACTGGTCTATTGCCGCCTGCTCGTCTACATCCAGAATACCGTCCTGCAATGCATTCTCCACAAGCTTTGTCAATCCTGCAGACAGTGTGGAAACTTTCTGTAAATCGCTCTCCGCCCATTCAGCAATCTTGGAACCAAGACTGGTGCCATCTGCCGCTTTCAATTCAAATTCATCTACGACCAGCTTTGCCGCAAGGGTCTGCTCGGATAAGGACTGCTCGATATTCGTAACAAACGTTTCAATGTTTCCCTGGTAAGAATCCACCTCATCATCTGTCAGCGTCAGCCCGACTCTCGCTTTCCACTCCAATGTATCATTGGATGCAAGTGCCTCCTCTGCCTGCTGGGTAAGTTCTTCTGCATTTTCAAAATGACCTAATGCCGCATTGATGTTCACTAGCCACTGTGCATCAATCACCTTAGACGCAAAATCTTCAATCTGCGATTCATCCAGTTCGATGTTTCCAAAATGCTCTGTAAGGCTGTCCTCGATCTGTAATTCATTATATTTTTTTACTGCCGCACCTAAGGCCACAACCGCTGCTGTAACCGCCGCCGCCCCTGCCGCCCACGGATGGGCTGTGAGGGTAGTCCCCAGCTTTGCCAAGCCTCCAACTAATCCACCAGATTCAGATAATTTTCCTCCTGCCGATACTAAATCCGTCAAAGCGCCGATTCTGTTCACGGTTTTAAATGCGGCAAATCCAGTACCAATAGCCGTAAACGCACTTGCCACGGCTCCCGGATTTTTCATTACCGTTTCCAGTATTGGGGACAGTGCTTTTCCAATCTTCCCAACGACCTCTGTAGTACCCGCTACAGCCTCCGGCACCCATTCTGTGAGCGTCGGTATAACTGTATTCGTTAAATACTGTGCGCCCTCTCTCGCTGTCCCTTCCATGCCTTCAAAGACCTGCAACTGCATCTCCTCAAAGGCACTGTTCATATTGGCCAGGTCGCCAGTCAGGTTATCATTCATGGTATCGGCGGCTTTTTCTGCGGATCCGGTTGAATTTCTCAATTCGTCCTCATACCGGGAAATATTGTCCATTCCTTCTGTGAGTACCTGATTGATGCCCTTAATTGAATCCGCTGTGAAAATCTCGGATAATGCCGCCGCACGTTCCGCACTTCCCATCCCGTCAACTGCTTCACCGACTTCGGTAAGGATATCCGTATAATCCCTGAAATTCCCCTGTGCATCTTGTACCGCTATGGACGTATCGCCAATCTTAATCGCCCCATCTTCCATAGCGTTTGTAATGTCACGAGCCATAGCCGCAAGCTGTGTACCGGCCCGTGCGCCTTTTGTACCCTGATTCGCCATTGCCTCCAAAAGAGAGGTTGTCGTTTCCACATCCTGTCCGGCCGCATGAAGATTTGCCGCTGAATTAAGATATGCCTCACCCAACTGTGCTGCTGTCGTATTACTGTTCGACTGTGCATAAGCAAGCATATCGGCGAAATAGGCAGACTGGTTCGCCTGCATACCAAAAGCCGACAAATAATCCGTGACCATATCGGATGCCTCACCTAAGCCCATGCCGGACGCTGCCGCTAAATTCAGCACGCCGCCAAGCGCAGAGGTTGACTGGTTAGCATCCCATCCAGCAAGGGACATATATTTCAATGCCTCGGCTGCTTCTGTCGCAGAGAAAACGGTTGTAGCGCCATATTCACGTGCGGATGCTTCCAACGCCGCAAGCTCGGTTTCATTCGCCCCTGATATCGCCGCCACCTCGGACATCATGGATGTGAAGTTCATTCCCTGTTTTACGGAATCAGATACAAAATCTTTTACTTCTCCCGCTATCTTCGCTACAGAAACAGCAGCCAACGCAGTTTTCAGGACATTTCCAAAATTTAATGCGCTGTTTGCCGCATTATCCAACTGCTCCCCTGTTTGCCTTGCACTGTCCCCTACATCATCAAGTCCGCTCTCGCCGTCTATATCATCAATAGCGTCGCCCAGTTCACCTGCAGAATCTGCAAGTTCATCCACATTTTCAGAAGCCTGCGAAGCGCTGTCGGACAAATCTTCTACCCTCGAAGCAGTATCGGAAAACGCCGTTTCTACCCCGTGCATATTACCTGTTGAAAAATCATTGAGCCCACTCACAGCCTCATCAATGGCATTTCCCAACGCTTCTGCATCGCTCTCCACCGAACTAATAGCGCTGCCAGCCTGGCTTGCGAATGAAACAGCGGATCCGGAACGGAATGCATTATCCATAGCTTTCCCTGCATTGCTGAACTGCGTTGCCGCCGTCCGTGCTGAATTGGTTATTTTCTGCATTGTCGGACTGACGCCATCCACCAATGTCATACGTACAGATACATCACTCACTTTCCATCACCGTCCTTTCATTTCGTTTTGATGTATACCTTTGCCAGTCTGTCATTGGCATTTAAAGGTCTTTCTTTTACAAGTTCTTCCGAGGCTATATAGGCAAGTTGGATATTCCTGTCCATGGATGCAAATTCTTCCATCCGAAGTCCTCTTTTCTGCCATAGCAGATGAGCCCACATCCAATCATAGGAATCGTCCTCCTCGCTTTCCCCGGACATCATTTTTTTAATTCTTCGACAATCTCCTTATCATCCTTCTTTGAAGCAAGGCCACAAGCCTGCATCAGGCAATCATCTGCATATTTAAAATCGTCCTTATCCGGAAAGATGATATTCGGCATATCGAGGCGGTCAATCACCCCGTAATACTCCATCAGTTCGGGATCGTCCAACTTCGGCTGGACAAATGCCTCCACCATGATTTCAAGTCCTGCGGAATCCCCGTCATAATCATTGATCACTGCAACTTGTCCATTATTTCCAATAATCGGACGGTCCCCGTTTCTCTTGTCCCGGTATACTTCACGTGTCTTATGGTTATTTCTGATTTCCTTAATTTCTTTCATCGAAAGTCTTTTGATGATAAAAGGAATCGGTTTCCCCTTTTCATCTGTGTATCTGTCAATTCCCGGGAACTCCATAGTTCCACGGTCTTTCAGTTCCGGCTTCATAAATGCTTTCATGTTGATGCTCATATCTTTTGCCCTCCTGCAAATAATTAGGGAGGGGCATGGTTCCCCTCCCGTACTTTCTCATTATTCTGTTTCTAAAATTTCTTACGCTACCCGCTTTGCGCCCATGGTGATGTCTTCTTTCACAACATCTCCGTCCGTGTCCATCTCAATCAGGTTAATATCACCTGTCGGTACACATCCAATACAAGTCACTTTCTCACTCTTATTCGTTACATAGAAATCAGAGTTTTTGTCCGTCTGAATACCCTGAATGGTAAACTCCGGCGTCGCCCCGGTTTTCAGGTAGCTGTCTACCATGCCACGGTAACGTCTTGTAGTTTTCCATTCGGTGATCTGAACCTCAATATCATAGCCAATCCAACGGCGGTTTGTTCCCTGCTCGGAAAGCTGCTTGCCGGACCATACATCCGGTTTGAACACAACTTTGAATTTACAGGAATCCGCCACCAGGACGCCATCAATATAAACTTTCCCTTCTCTTGCAGAAAGGGGAGATCTGTTTACTCGCTCTTTGCCCATTCCTTACGCCTCCTCTCTTACCGTGCAATTACATTGAAATAGTATTTGTCCGCGCTGTCTACAGCCTGCATACCTACTGTGATATATGTGCTGTCGCCGACAGACCTTCCCTGGTCAATGATGAAATCTGCGTCCAGGTCTACGTTCGTAATCGCCCCATCATCAAGATAATTCTGCAACATGGAACGGCCAAGACCTTCCATCACTCCCCAGCCGTCCTCATCATTATCGAACTTTCCAGGAACGAACGTGATGAGCAGATCATTGGCAAAGGTATCATACACACGGAGCGGTCTGTTCTTGCGAATGTCCTGCGGCGTATCATCATCAATGCTCACCCGGCTGTTAATGTCATATTCCAGAATCACATTGCCGGATTCATCCACAGAGAAAAACGTCTTTCCTGCTTCAATCGCCGCAATGGAAGCCTCGTTATTCATCTCGCTGACAACAGAGGTTGCACTTTCCACTGTTGCATAGGTCAGTGACGTCACATAATCAGCACCCGCCGTCATACCGGCAAGCCAAGCACACGCTTCAGCGGTTGTCAGTTCCTTTTCTCCATACACGAAAGAATTGACAAGATTGATAATCCCTTCATAATTTGCGGCAAAATTAGGCGCCACCGCCTGACACTTCCAACCAATGCTCTCCCGGATATATTTGATCTTCGTGAGCAACGCCGTCTGCAAGGATGCCTCCTCGGTCGGGAAACACATACAGTTGAAACGTACTTTTTCCGATTTATCCAGGAAATCGGAAATCCCTGCGTTTCCTTCTGTTGCATCCGTTCCACCGGAAAGAGTCTGTGAAGCAAACGCCTCCATCTCGCCCGTTCCCGTGATGTCCACGTATTCGGATTTTCCGGTCAGATCCTCAATATTTTCTACTCCCTCGAACAGTTCTACTTCTGAGCCGTTCATGATAACGGAAACATCAAAGCCCTTCAATGGATTTGCAACAGACACCAGTTTAATACTGTTTCCGAGCGAACCCTTGTATTTTGCCGATACCTTCATCGTTGCGCTGCCAATCGTCACGTCCTTAGATGCTTTTGCCCCTCCATCCGGAATATATACATATACCGTTGTCGCTCCGAGAAGCATGAGCTGTAACATCGTCATGCCGGAATTGGTATCATCATAAACGCTGCGCCCTAACTCGGAAATATGTTCATCCGGGGAACTGGCGGAAACGATAATCCACTGCCCTCTCGGTCCCCAGTCATATCCCATAAGCAGGAGCATCCCAACGCCCCGTGTAGAACCGGATGCGATTGGCTGTCTCCCATTCTTTACATTTACATATGTTCCCGGCCGTACTTTCGGCTGTGATAATTTAAAAATCCCGCCTGCCATCAGTCTTTACCTCCCTTTCCATGAAGCCATTCTCCGATGATATTCTTTACTTCACTAACTGTATATTCAGCCTCATTGTGTCCGTACATAGCACCATCAAAGGTACTCTGGGAGACTCCAAACAGATGGATGCTTTTCTCCCTGAGTTTTTCTACGGTGTATTTCGGCTTACTCTTTTTGTCCTCTGCTTTTGCTTCTTCCATATTTTCTGCCGCCTCCATTGCGGCTGCTGCCTTTTTTACAGCCATTTTCGCACTACCTCCTATCCGTCGTACATCTGCCTGGCATTACGCCACGCAGTATAAAATTTCTGCATTTTCGTTTTTTCTTCTCCTGGGTAGAAGTAAGTATCAAACGAAAATGAAAGCTGCACAATCCCTTCGTCAATCTTCCGGGTGTCCGGTGGCGTCACCCTCAACGCTCTTCCTGTTTTGTTTCCGGACTTGTCCACAACAGGAATTACACAATTATCAAGCATGATACAGTCCCGCATATCTGCCGCTTTCGCATATGCGTCCCAGTCCGCAGATGCCATAAACCATATGTTCATTGTCATTGTGACACTGAATGAACGGAGGGTTACTTTTCTGCCGGCTGTAAATGGAACCTGGAAATAAACAGAGGGAACATAGAAGCATTCCGGAATCTCATCGAAATACAGCTTTGTTCCCTCCTCCACATTATCCTGTATATACCTCACTACTGCCGCAAGGTCCTGCTCTAACACCATGTCCATACATCTTTACCCTCCTAAGGAAAATAACGCCGGAAGAACTGCCTGAACGCATTTTCAGCCATTTCCGGGAACATCCGCTCTAACACCTGCACTGATTTATCGAAAAAATGAGAACCAGCGACAAAGAATGCTTTCAGCACCATTCCAGATTTAGCACCGGGACTGTATCTGAAATGATTTCCTTCCCAAAATCCGGGGATAAAGCGCCCTGGCTGTTGCCTATGGCCATCGTTCACCCATTTCGCATACTCTACATTCGTTCCGATTGTCAGTGTAAGACCGCCTGTGTTCAGTTCCCATATATTCCCGGCCCCGCCTTTGGTAAACGAAGCAAGCAGTTTTCCTTTATCCACATTTCCAGCGCTCTGAATTGCCGACTGCACAATATCAAGAAATTCCTCTCCTGCATCTTCCAGGATTTCACCAGCATATGGTTTCAGATCTGCCGCTGCCGCCTCGCAGCTTCTTGCAAAGCTATCTAATTGGCTCACATCAATCATATTGCCCCCTTTACTCCATCTTCCCTTGTCAGCACCACAACAATATGATGGCCTCCGTATACTTCCTGCGGTTTCCCGGCACGGTATTTCAAACCGTCCCTGCAATCCTCTACAGTGTCGTTCATGCGTATATCTGTTCCGGACGGCAAGGACAGCTTTATCCTTCCATCAACACGGCTGTACGGTTCCTTTTGGACAAGTTGCAGATAATTGTTCATCCGTATATGGAAATGACATGGCACCTCTTTCAACGCCGCCTCCGGCTGAGGTTTTCTCACGCTCTCGGCTTTTATGCCATATCCAATATTTACAGCATTATCTTCCAGGTGATAAATATTGCATTTGTGGTTCATGAAATCATCAAACACCTTTTATCCTCCTACAGTTTCCGAAGGTTCATAACAACCCTGCCAGTGCCTACCGGAATAATATAATCCGCAAGCAGTTCCTCCAAATCCAAAGTATCAAAGTCAATCGTAGCAGCCTCGGCGGTATAAGAGTAATCATCAAACGTTTCGCTCTTTATCTGCTTTCGCGTACCTTCCACAGTATTCTTGGCATATGCTTCGGCAAGTAATATAAGCGCCATCCTCACAGGATCCGGCAGTTCAGTGTAATTATCACCATCGAACCGATTATGAGTAATGTTAATCACTCTCTGCTCTGCCCTTATGATGTCATATTTCAGCTTCGCCTCCGACCGTTCCTGCACGTCTTTCTGATCGGTGTATTCTTTCACATCCTCCGGAGTAATCCAAGGCCTCTGTACCGCCATAATCCAGCCCTCCTATTCTTCCCTTAAAGCCTGCCTTGCGGCGGCAGCTCTCGCCAAGGCTTCAATGATGCAGGACAAAATATTGTCCTTGGTCTTGCATCCGGTAATATCAATACCGTTCTGCTCCGCATATGTCACAAGCTCTGCCTTGCTTTTCCTCTGAAGCTCCGTGATAACGGAATCTTCGCTTGACGCTTCATCCTCGCCTGTAAACATTTCTCCGGTATCTTCGTCAACATCCACAGCCGTCTCTTCTGCCGAGGTTTTCTCCATTTCCTTTCCCGGATTATCTACAAGCATAAAGTACCCTGATTTTAAAAGCTGGTCTGCCTGTGCTTTTTCCGGCACATATACATCGGGCTTACTTTCCGAGGCGCAGACAATGCCCCAGTATGATTTTCCTTTAATCAGTTTCAAATGAAACATAGCCAGCCCTCCTTAAATATATGACTTCTGGAAATTATAGGCCGGAAGTCCCACGATCATAGCCGTTGCATCCAGTTCCTCAATCAGCGTATCAAGATCAAAGTGAACAACATAAAATCTCTTATCCTGCATAATGGCATCTTTAGAGGTGCTGTCCTTTCTGATCTTGATATTATAGGTATTTACCTCGATAATGTTCATCGGGTCTGTAAGGATAACCGTATCATCGGAAAGGTTCGGAACCTGCATGGACGGAATCGCAACAGGGCTTTTGTACAGTGCTTCCGGAACAATACCGCCGTTATTGATAACTTTGTTGAGCAGGAACAGTTCCCACTGCTGCGCCCTGGTCGGGGACATCAGCCAGCGCAATTTGCCGTTATTATATTTATTCGGCATAGCAGCAACCGCCTTATAGAACATCTCCATTTCCATATCGTCCGCACCAGTTACATCAATGATGTGCCCGCCGTTCGAGATCAGCTTTTTAACTCCATCATCCAGTTTGATGAAATCATAGTCGGGATTCGGTGCCATAATCGGCTGGTCACTATCATCCTTTTCGCCAGTGTCATACTGGGTAGAAACATCCTCATCACCATTGATGATAAGGTCTTCCGTATCAACGCCAATCTGAGTAGTCATGAGGTCAGTGACAACCTTCTCAAAGTTTTCACCCTCAATATTTTCCCTCAAAGTATCTTCGGTGATTTCCCACGGAAGTCTTACAGGATTACAGCTATATTCAATGCTACCGAATTTCGGCTGTGCTCTGTACCCATCGTCCGTGTTTTCCACTTTTCTACGAAGCAGTCTGCGTCCGATACCGATCTTGTCAATCTCGCCCTTTCTTTCAGTTCTCGTCTCATGGCGGATAGCTCCCATAAGCGGTGTTGCATCAAATGTCTGCTTCAAAAATTTCTTTGCCTGATATGGCTGCAGCAACCCGCTTGTTACAACGGAAGTCTGAATCGTACCTGCTTTATTTACAATACTTCTATTAGTATTCATTCTGTCGTTCCTCCTCTGCTTTTTAAATAAATCCATGAAGATAATGCTGCTCGTCAGCACCCTTCTGAATGCCATCATCATTCAGATTCGTAGGCAGTCCGGTACTTTTCAGCAACGGTTCCATCGCCTTGGCAACCGCTGTTTCGATATATTCCTGCACCGCCTCCCTGGTCATAGGTTCTTCTTTCGGCTGCATTGCTTTCTGAACCGCCTCCTGAACCATCTTGTTGATGTCCTCCTGCGTAACGTCCTCTGTGGATGCGTTACCGCCCGGTGCGGCGTTTCCAGAACCTTCACCCTTAGTTACTTCACCCTTGCCATTGGAACCGCCATTTGCCGCAGTATTCGGCTGAGTATTCATCTGCTTTGCGATTGCATCTGCGACAATCTTTTCAACTTCGCTTTTATTCACTTCTTCGTCCTCCGCTTCATCAAATTTGGAAAGAAATGCCCCGAGGCTCTCATGTATGCCTTTCAGCGTTTCTTTGTTCTGCGTACTCATTTTCTTTCCTGCTTTCGCAATGGACTTGAATACGCTCTCATCATCATTTTTCAGCAAATCCGTTACAATCGCATTGAAATCCTCTAATGCATCACGGATTTTGCTTTCATCATGCACGATCTCGTATGTGCCGGTTTCCGGGTTGTATGTTTCCAGCAGATAATCGGAAAGGGAATAATAAGCTGTCCAGAAATTATCCCGTACAATACGCTGCTTGTACTTCTCCTTGACAGCCCCCTTCTCCACCACATCCATACCGAACATAGATGCGAGTGCTTTCAGAATGCCTTTTTTCCCTCCCGCCTTTTCAACAGGGTTGTCCGGATCTGAAATATCCACGTCTACTTCGCTGTACAAGCCTTTTCCTCCCATGGAAAAGCCTGTAATCTCCCCTTTCTCAATTCTGTCCCATACTTCACCGTCTGCAACTTCCATCGTCATGAGCCATGTCCCTTTTTTAATCGGCTGGCCTTCAATCTCCATATCGCATTTTGCGACATAAGATTCTACAACCTCAACACCATCTGCCTTTTCAAAGCAGTGCTGAATATCGGCATCTCCGGCATTTTTCATGAACCAGTGTGCAGCCTTCGTAATTTCTTCCTCTGTCATGTAATTACCGTCCGTATCTTCTACCATCGGCTCATACACCACGCCAGTAACATAATGCTTTTCAGTATCTGTTTTGAGGATTCGGCCATATGTCTGAAACTCCGCTTTGTCGCCCTCTGATTTTGCAATCAGAAATCCATGCTTATTTGCTGCCTTATCAACCAGGGATACGAACATAATTTTTGCGTCACTGATTGCATAAGACTTCTTGATATTGTTCGGCATCGCTTTTCACTCCCTTCTGCAATTATTCTCCGTGAAAATAAGGGGCACTAAAAACACGGCGCCCTTGTACCGTGCTGTCTGACTAATCTCATGCAATCTCACCCTTTCGATAGGCTTCATAATACGAATTGTAAATCTCCCATGTTACGGACGGGTCATCGCTTGGCTTTTCAATGCCGTAATCTTCTTTGAACTTGGTTTCCCATGCATCATATTCAGCATTCACCTCATCCATATATTTTTCTCTCGCCGACTTCAACTCATCTTTACTCATACCCAAAGCGTTTGCGTCCTCAATGGACTCCATAATGCAATGGCAGTTTACCGATTCAGATGCGGGCAGGCTCGTATCTCTCGGACATAATGGCCTGTATTCTCCAAGCGTAAAGCATTCCCTTTTGAACACCTCCTGCCCGTCTATGGCAATATGGCTCTCTCTGGGGTGTGCATTATCGACATGCCGCCACCGTTTCTTGTAGCAAAGCGGATTCTGTACCATCGTTTCCTGCTGTGCGTAACTCTCCACCCGAAGCATTTCAGTCAATGCCACCCTCCTGCTCCGATACCCGTAATTCCGTATTCCGCTATCACCTATTGCCTGTGAAAGCTCGTCCACTGACCAGCTATTTTCCTGCGCCTTGGTCAATAAACGTTCCATGGCATCCCGTGTATTTAACTGCATCAACCTGGACAATTCCCCGGACCATCCTTCTATGAATGCCTGCGCCGGATTTGTGATGATCTCATCCACACCCGCCAACACGGGATTTTCTGCCAGCATCCACTCATACACGAACGTGTGCATCATTTCATCAAACTGTGTGCGGAAAATCTCATATAACGCTTTTTTCAGATCATCAGTACCTTTGATGGTTGGCCATACATCCGAAATGAAATCATCAACCCCCGTTGAGGCTTCAATTTGTTTTAAAAATTCCAGTGAATCCGCATCCAGGGTATTGCTGATGGCATCCTCCAACTGCCCTGCCATCTTTACTGCTTTTTCTGCCGCAATATACCCTTCGGCGGCCAGGGTGGTTTCCAGTTCATCATCTGCCTTTGCAATATACCTGTCTATCGCATCAAGCAATGGTTTTGTATCAATCATCAGGCTGCCTCCTGCATTTTTAAGAGTATTCTCCGAACTTCCTTCATCACTGCTACAACTTCATCCGGCTCGTTTCTGCTTTGAGCTTTCGTGATCTGCCCTACCAGTTGCGCCATTACACCATTAAGGCCGTTTGCGTTGCCGGCACTGGCTGTCGCTTTATTCTTTCCTACAACAATAGGCTCGTCCGCCCAGTCCCCGTCATATGGCTCGCACTGTTTTCCAAGTGCTTCGCATATTACTTCTTTTGCAAGGTTAGGCGTGATACCGCCTGCATTATTGGCGGCGGTAAACATCTTGTACAGATCATCCGGGTTGGTGATGTCCGGTTCCATGAAATAAGCCTCCACATATCGGAATTGATACCCATTCAGCAACTTATTATTTATCATCCATGCCAGGGATTTTCTCTCCGGCTGAAATACCTGTTCTTCTGTCACTTCCTGGGCGGTCTGCGCCGTTGCCCTGTTAAAATCTGTCGTATACCCTACATACAAATCCGGTAACTGAAATGCCGATTGCATCCTCCTGCGGTTATTGTCCAAATAATCCTGAAATAATTCATCTTTCTGCAAGATACTGGCAAGGTCTTTTATCTCGATCTCAGGCTTCTGTGCATCATCAAAGTCTGCCCTTCCATCTGCATTTTCTGTTTCAAGCACTAAGAACGAGTGCTGCCCTGCCTCCCCTTTTATCTCATTCATATAATTTTGGAGTTTTGCAAAGCTTTCATCGGTCAGCGTTCCACCTTTTACGGCAATAAGAAGCGGCGTATGCCTGCCATTTCTGAAATAATTATTATTCAGGTTTTCTGCCGCCCTGCTCCCGTCCACACCGAGAATCTGTCCAATCCAGCGCACTTCCCCATACGGTTTTGTTCCTAATGAAAATTCCAGTATTTCATTTGCCTGATACTGCAATTCCAGTCCGTTTCCATCCGTAATATATGTGCCGTCCCTATTATCCATAATCCTCGGGTCCCCAAATTCCTTGAAATACACCGTGCTGCCGCCTATCTGCTGACGGTATTTCCGGAACTTCTTTTTCCGTGTAACAACCTGTCCATGGTGAAAATACTGCGTATCGACATACGGTTTTAACGGCTGTGTTTTCCTCACTGTCGGCGTCTCCCGGATAAATTCAATCTGCTGAACTTCCCCGGCAAGGTTTCTGATAACTTCCAGATATGCAATTCCATATTTTTCCCTTGCCTCAATCAAATTTTCAAACACTTCTTTTGTGTCCTGCTCAATCGTGAGAAGTTCTATGATCTCCTCCATACGTGTATACTCGGCGGCCATCTCCGGTGTTTCCTCCTCATCCACCGTATAACGTACACCGATTCCATATCCAGGAATATTATTCTTGTATGCCCGGATGCACTGGGGCAGGATGGAACTTTCTGTTACCAGCTTTTCAAAACCTTCCAACATCATCGGCGGTTCTATCCAGTCCCCGGCGTTAAACGTTTCTTCTGCCGTCACCTGTGTGGATGCATCAGCTTTCTGCACTGGCTTTTCCTGCGCCTTTATTATCCGGGCATGAACCTTCGCCTTTTTCTTTGCCCCCATCTGTTAATCTGCTCCCTTCTTTTTCTTCGGCCTTTTCACAGGCAAACAAACAAGCAGAACGCAATCGGCTTCATCCGGGGACTGTACGCCCCTGGCTTTCATCACCTTTTTGCTTTCTACTCTGATTTTTCCATTTTCAGTAATTCCATATTTACGTCCGGAAATCTGTGCCACAAGAGCATCATCATCAGGCAGCACAACCTCTACCTCTTTTGGGTTGCCGTCCTCATCATGCGGAGATAGCAACCGCTTTAATACAGACATCATATATGTGGTGCTGTCGTCATAAAACTTGTGCCGGATTTTCTTTCCAAACTGTACCGGGTATATTTCCATCCACCAAAACCGGGAAGGATTATTTCTTTTCAACTGCCGCAGACGGTCAACTACTCCACCACCCACGCCGCTGTCGTCAACCTTAATCGGTATCGGAAGGTCAATCCCTTTTTTCAGTTTGTACTGGTCCACCAACAGCGAACCCAGCAGCACAATATCATCTGCTGTTTTCATAGTATCCTGTCCTACCCGCTTTTTGAAAAACTGCACTTTCTTATCTGTCCGGTAGCCTATTACTGTCTTATCCGTACCAAACCGGGCAACATCACAGCCAATATGGATAATATCCGGCTTTTTCCTCGGGATGTATTCGGTCTGAATGCTTTTCTCTACCAACGGCAAAGAAATATAGATATCATCCTCTGCCAGTGGAAAGTCACCTGAAACACGCACACGGAACACATCGCTGTCCTCTCCATACATGTTGATGATCGTCTGCACAAATTCCTGTGATACTCTAGCACTATTGCGTCCATCAATATGAAATTTGGAATACTGCTCCCTATTCTTGTTATGGCTGTCATAAAAAAATCCCGACAACTGTGTCGGGTTTCCACACATTAAAAGCCTCGCCCCAGGCGTTGACAATGCACCAAGCACGGGCTCAAATATTTTATCGTCTACACCGCTGGCCTCATCAATGATATAAAGCATATGCTCCGCATGGAAGCCCTGCAAAGCATCCGGCGTACTGGCTGTACGTGCAACTGCGAACCATTCTTCCGAATGTCCACGCATATACAGTTTTTCTTTCGTCCATATCAGTTCTGTGTCCAGAACCTTGTTATTACGTTTCCATTTGCTTATTTCAGCCCACAGAATATCGAATAACTGATGCTGTGTAGGGGCTGTGCATGGTATTTTCGGATATGGGTGCGTAACAATAAACCATATTACCGCCCACGCCTCGACTGCACTTTTTCCTACCCCGTGACCGGAACGCACACTTGTCATTTGGTTATACACCAGGCTGTTCAGTATTTCTGCCTGGTTTGGATCCGGATTTGCTTTTATAATATCCTGCACAAACTCCGCTGGATGGGTCGCATAATAGCGGATCGCCTCTTTACTCAGCATTATCCTCACCCTCCATCCTGCTTCTGTATGCCTCCTCAATTACATCTGCCAATGTAGATTCTTCTTCATCCTGCGCCAGTAACGGATTTTCACCAATCGTATCTCGCAAAAAAGCCGCTGCTTTTGTATTCCCCTTCATGGCTTGATTCAGCATCCCCACCATAACCGCAGACTGGTATGTAAAGTCCTCCTCCGATATTCCCATTACCTTTAGCTTCGCTCTCAATTCCTTCGCCGCATCTGGAATATTCATGTCCAACAGCATCTTGGCTGTTTCCTTCATGGTCTTTTTCCTTCTCCTGGCTTCTCCTGATGCAATCCCGCCTTTCCGTGCGGTTTCCACCTGTTGCTCTCCTGTTCGGAACCGATACGGCGCACCTTTTTTTAAGTTTTCCTCATTGGCCAACGTCACCACCTCTCTGTCCTGTCAGTTTCTTCGGAAATCAAATAAAGAACGCATCCGTCCTCTCTTTTTCCACCTGCGCCACAAACATATTCGGTGCCGTCATTCTACATGGAATATCGCACTGATCCATTTCCGTACCAGCTTTCTGCTTCTTTTCCAGAATATCCCCATCCATCACATGGCCCACAATCTGATACGGCTTATGACAGCAATACATGACTTCCCCGTGTTCATTCAATGCCATCTGCGCCCACTGTGCAGTGCAAGCATCCTGCTGTGTATCTAACATATCCCATTTGAAATTGAGTGTTACCCTCTCGTCAATTCTTTTCAGCACTTTTACCGTTTCTACAATCTGCTTCACTTCCTGCTCTGCATATTCATGATTGTAAAAATCTCCAGCAACAGACTCCACAGGACGAAATGAGATATAATCCACGGGTAAATCTTCATTTGCTTCATAAAACTTGTATATGTCGTAATAATCCTGCACAACAATCTGTATTCCCAGTGATGTCCAAGGGCTGTTTATCTTTTTCCATGAAGCATAGCGTGCTATATTATCCCTTACTTTTTCATAGGCTCTCACGCCTCTTTTCTTTTCATAACTTTCTTCATTCCATGCATCCAGAGACACTTTCAGATAATCCGGTTTTATATATATCAGATTATTGAAATTCGTATTGATACCGTAATGAATCCCCTGTTCTTCCATCCATCCGGTAATCTTCATAATATCCGGATTTATGGTCGGTTCTCCCCCTCCTGTCAATATAATCCCCTGTACGCCAAGATTCCGCAGCCTTTCCGCATAGGTTATAAATTCCTCATACTTCATGGAATAAGCGCAAGCATCCAGTTCCCAACGCCTATATGTGCAATACGGGCATTTATTATTGCAGTAATTCGTAAGAAAAATATCTGCCGTAATTGGCCTATGGTCTTTCAGCACTCTTTCCATATGGCTGAACATCTTATCCCCTGCTATATTTTCCATCTTCTCAAATCACCTTCCTGTATTTCTCATTCAGTATCTTCGGAACACAGCGTTCCCAGTCTATTCTGTGATGAATCCTCCTATGCTTACTGTACATCATGCTTACTTTGATACAGCTCGGCATTGCCATCACAGAATAGAACGTTTTTACATAGGTTCCGGTTTCCAAGTATGCCTCCGTCATTCCTCCATCAAGCGACTGCGTAGGTATCTGAATAACACACATGGCGCACAAAGTAAAAAACAGCTTTCCCCTGCTCCCTAATGTGGTGTAGGTCGTGACATCTTCATTCATCGTCCCTCTGAAATCTATCGGCCTGTCCGCACGGCAAAATAAACTGTTCATGGCTTTACGGAGAATCCCTTTCTTGAAATTTCCACCTTCCAAGCCGCCGACAAAATCTCCTCCCTGTGCAAACGCCACTGTTTCTGCGCCCGACGCATCCAAAAATCTCAGCATACTTTCAAATATCCTGTCCAGATTCCTTGCCGGTTTTGCTGCCAGCTTCTTACCGTCCGCATATCGGAAATCAATCTCTTTGTAATCATCATCCAGCATCAGGAAATAGGTCAGCCCCATATCCCTTGCAATGCGGAACGATTCATTCCTGGCATATATGATAGCCCGGTGGTTATTGAAATTATCCATTGTGTCCGCCCGGTCATATGCCGCCTGCTTATCAAACATGATTACATGATCTGCCCCGAAGTTTTCACGGTACTTTTCCGCGTCAGCATCCTCGTTGTCGATCACCATATACCACTTGCCGGAATAACCCCCCCGTCGGAGGGCTTTTATGGTTGCCACGTTATCTGCCCGGCCATGCGTCAATATGAATACAGCAAAATCATCCCTCATCTTCCTTGCCCTCCATCGCATCCAGGACATCAGAAAATAATGTCGCATACCCATTGGCAATAGCATTGTCCATATCTATGATAACGAGCGCGGATTTCTCCATAAGCCTCTGCATCTCCGGTGTGGCATGGGCGTAATACTCTGCGATATTCCGGTAATTAAAAACATTGTGACGCCGTGCTGCCTGGACCAGAAACCTTCTTTCCTCATCCGTAATACCTTCTGCCTGTTCAATCTCCGCAATGAGAGAATCAGCTTTTCCCGTGTCAAGCATTTGGTCGATTGTAGGGCAATCTCCAGTAATTTCATACTGGGGAATATTTGATTTCATTGTATAAGTGTTATCCTCGATCTCATCAGCAAAATCAGATTCCCCATCGTCAAATCCGAACAAAGACATATCAATGTCCATAATCTGCGCAAGTTCCTGCTCCAGCTTTTCCTCATCCCATGTGGCGATCTCCGCAGATTTATTATCTGCCAGCCGGAACGCCCGTATCTGCTCATCTGTCAAATCGTCGGCTATAATACACGGAACCTCTTTCATGCCCAGTTCTTTCGCCGCCTTTACCCTTGTATGCCCGGCAACGATCACATTTTCTGTGGTAACGACTATCGGAATTTTAAAACCAAATTCCCGAATGCTCTCTGCTACCGCCTGAACTGCATCGTCATTGTTCCTCGGATTATTTTCATACGGTAGTACATCCTCTATCTTTCTGTACTCCACCTTTAATTCGTCCATGTTGTCTGCTCCTTTCCTCATTCCACGCATAACAAAAGGACCATACTTGCATTGCACGGTCCTCTTTACTATTTCCATATTCTTTTTTGTGCTGTTCTCTTTTTCCAAATGCCCCACCCCAAAGGGCAGGGCTGAATGAGAAAGAATCGGCACAACACCGCCGACAACAGGTTTCCACAAGGGCATGTTTTGTTTCTTCCTGTTGCAGTTTACACTCTATCACACTTCCGCAGTGTCATTCCAGTGGCATTTTATGATATTTTGCGAACTTTCACGGCATTTTACGAACTAACCATGAACAAAAGCGGCATTTTGCGAACTTTAAAGTGCTAAAGCATTCCTGATTTCTGGTTCTTCGTCTGCATTTGCAAGCATCTCCTCATGGATTTTCTGAAATTCAATCACTGCCCGTTCATGCATTTTCTGAACATGTCGGACAGAATATCGGACTTCAAATCCGTTCTCCGCTATATCTTCCCAGGACATAAAATGGATATACTTACAATTCAGCACCGTCATGTATTTTCCATTTCCTATCTCGTTTATTTCCTTTGATACTTTCAGCTTAAATTTTATCAAATCAGCAATCTGCGTATCAATTTCACGCTCCATTTCGTCTATGCGCCCATACAGCGTCCCAAATTTATCATTGTTCCTGCTGGTCTGTACTCTTTCCCCTTCGCCGGATCCGCCCAGGGAATACATCATTTCTTTTATGCTGTCCCTGTCCCTGCGAAGATTTCTGATTTTCGCCTCTTTGCTTTTTACCTGCCCCAAATATTCTTTCGCATTCATTAAAACCGGCCCCTCCTGAATAATCATTTGACAAAACCGCCACACCCAATATATAATTGGGATATCCGCTTTGTGAGCCTTTGTCTGATGTGATTATTCCAGCAGGGGCTTACTTTTTTATATTACTTTCCCACCGTGCCGGTATGGCCTGTTACGGTTGAAGTTATATCAATTCACACATTTTTTCTTTTTCCTCCTAAACATCTGCGAAAATTCACAGGTGGCAAAATGTGAAATATAGCCCCATCCATCCGCTCCCACTGAATTTTCTAAAATCGTTCCGGCCACAACCTGTCCATTAGGCAGCACGATCCTGTCTTTCCCTCCAACCGCATAATATACAAATTTTGTATCGCAGGGCATATTCTTGCCGCCGACTGTACGGACAAATAAAATCTGTTTTCCACATTTCCTGCATACGGAAAAATTGCCGTTTCTCGCATTTCCCATTATCTTCTCTCACCTCCTGAGGCAATCAGGAAAACTGTTTTCATGCGTACATCTAATGCCTTTACATCCCCCCTGGTTTCTTTTACTACCTTATCAATCATATTGTTCGCCTCTGAACAAAAGATTTCCGGAAGAGTTTCAGGAATCATCTTTCCTGTCGATGCGGAATGAAGTTCAATGCCGATTCCGAACGGATAATGTTTGTACTCCACTCCCTGTATTGACACTAAATCCCCTTTCACTTCCTTAATGACATTTCCTTTTTCATCAAATAATACTGCTTTTACTGCCATGCCGTTTTCCTCCTCATTTTCATATGTATTAGCTTGGCTTGTGGCTCTGTTACCACCGCCTGCGCCGTTTTTACTTCTATACCTTTACACTTCTTTAAACTCACCATCTTCAATGCTAGAATCGCCGTCCTGCGGCTTCTCGCCCTGCTCTGCGACCTCTCCTTCGAGAAGGTAATTGGATGTGCCAATTCCAGGAGTTTCCTCATCCACCACCGTTGCCGTTCCATTCACGATATTCTGGTACTCAGGATCGAAAATGCTTCTCTGCCCTCCGGCAGAAACATATTTCAGTACATATCGCTTTAACTCCTCATCGTACACAAGTTCCATACCCGTATCTTTCTTTCCATCAAAACTGTCCTTCACAGGCACGGCTGTCGAGATTTTGTGCTTGAGGAACGGTTTGCTGATTTTTCTTGTATTTCCATCCGCATCCGGGATATAATCGTCAATCATGTTGACATCTACCTTCAGCGTGATGCTGCCCTCGTCGGAATTGTTTTGTTCCATCTTCTGGAACAATCTTTGCAACAGCATGTCAAAGTTTTCTCTTACCTGTGCAAAAACTTCACTGTCCATTGTTATTTCTTCCCAGTTCTGAATATTCATTTTTTCTTGTCCTCCTCTGCTATGGTTTTAATCGTGATTTCAGTCCTTGGATTTTTAGGGTCATGGAATACCCTGCTTCCGTCATGCGAAACAATGATGCTGCTGTTGTCATCCTGTAATATTCCATGCTTTACCAGTACATCATCCACTGCCTCCAAAAGATTTGTAAGGTCCACCCTGCGGCGTGTTTTCATAAAAAACAGGCAGGTAACCTCACAGCGTTCCTCTATGGGCGGCGCATCACGACTCAAATAGAAACCACAGTCCTTCTCATACTGCACATAGCTCTTGCTCGGCATTATCCGGCTGTAACTCCCGCATTTAATAATCCGTTGGGAGTTCTTTTTCGTCACTGGATTCAGGGGAAGTGTAATTTTAATCTCCATTGTTTTCAGATCCTTTCATATTCCTTGCTAAAATCTTCCGCTTTACTCAGCCGTATCTCTCCGGACGGCTCCCGGATAATATAATCACCCACCTTTGCCCTCGCCTTCCCATATTTACTATGTATCGTGCATCCATAAACCCGGGCCGCACCATCCGTAATGCACCTGTCAATAAATACATTTTCTTTCTGTACTTCCTTCAAAAACCATTCCGGCGCTGTTACTTCCGAATCCGCACCAAAACGGAACGCTTCAACAACGGCCGGCTTTCTCTGATACTTCATACCGTCCCCCTATTTGGAGGTGTCCGCATTTCCTTCCATATCTGTCGCATGGACATAGTAGGCAACAGATTTTCCGGTTGGCGTAACCTTCTTTTTGTGCTGCCCTACATCGTAACCATTCACGGCAAGAATTGTCATAACCTGTTTCCGATCATCCAGATTGTAGATTCTCAACTCTGCGTCCCATCCCGCTTTTTCGGTCTTTTCAGGCGTACCTGTTATCAATTCCTCCGGCCTGATTTTTGCAACTTCCGCAATCTTGAAAAGAACATCCAACGTAATACTGGTTTTTGCCGTTTCATACGCTCCAACCTGGCTTTCGCTCTTTCCAATCAATGCCCCAAAATCTTTCTGTGACAGGTTCATCCGGCTTCTCACCCTTCGTATCTCCTGCCCGACTTTTTGTGTTGTACTCATTCTTCTTGCTCCTATTCGTAATAATCTGCCAACTGTTTCTGCCTTTTTGCCGCCCTCATAATCCGGAACGAATTGCCAGGGATTTCCACCGGAACACAGTGTTCAAATATCCGGTCATATATCCGGCGATACCGTATATCTGTAGTCTGCATCATCTCATCAAAAGACAAATTGGTGGTCAATATCATAGGCTTGTCCGTCCTCACACGGCTGTCTATCACGTTATAAACTTTTTCCAGCGCATAATCCGTATTCCTCTCCGCCCCCAGATCATCAATAATCAACAGGCTGCACCCATTCAGTATGTCAATATATCTCGCCTCATCTTCATTGCCCTGGATGTCCTGCAAAATTTTTACAAATGATGTCATAATCACAGAAACTTTCATTTCCATCAGAGCGTTGGCGATACACGCCGCCGTGTAGCTTTTCCCGGTTCCTACCTTGCCATAAAAGACAAGGCCGATATTCTTTTCCCCCGTTTTGGGGTGTCCATCCTTCCGCATTGTCTGAAAATCCCTGACGTATGCTTTTCCAATCCGAAACGCCTTTTCATTTTCCTTCCGCACCGTATAGGCTGAAAAACTGGCCTCCCGGAATTTGCTAGCCATCATGGATGCGTCTTTCAGCCTTTGGATGCGCCGCATCTCCTCCTCGTACTCGTCCCGTCTTTTCCGTTCTTCCATTTCTTTTATCCTGCAATCACATGCACACCATACGGTTTTGTTCGACAGCCATTCGGAATTGATTCGCTTCTGCTTTGGCTTTCTGCATTTGCCGCAGTACCACAGCCCATCTTCGCCCTTAAAATCTCCCTTTTCTAACACTTCCGCTTCAGGAGGCTCCTTTGGAAGAATCCGTGAAATATCCATCTTTTCCCCTCCTACAAATACTGGTCAAAATCAGCCTTACCGTTCCCGGCTGAATGCCCCGGCTCATTCTTCGGCATATAATCCAAAAACGGTGTTGCATCTCCGAGAAACGTCTTGGCATGTTTAATATATTTTGTTGGCGTATGCTCCCTGTCGCATTCCATACGGTAATTTCGTGCTGCCTGCTGTAGTTCATCCGGTGAGTAACCATCTTTGATACGCGCCTGATACTTCTTGTATGCCTGTCCTTTATCTGCCTTTTTTGGATAATCGGACCAAAACGCTTCAAAATCCGTAGGATAATTATTTCTTGCCGTCCTCACAGATACACCATCCGCATCCTCATTGTCCGGTAGGACGGGTATCTGTGCCCCCTGTGCCTCGACAATCCCTTTATCATCCAGGGGAACACCGTGCGTTTTGGAATAGGATTTATTATCTTTCAAAAGTAACTGGTTCTTTTCATCCGTATACTGTGTTTCGTGATAACGGTTCTGTGAAATGCAGTTGTGCATCCTCCAGTGTTTTATTACAATGACGCCATCCTCGAACGTCAGGACAAACCGCTTCATAATCAGGATTTTCAGATCATCATCATGGCTCCCGACCGTCCTCATAATCCTTTTGGGATTTCCAATAAACCCATCGTCGTCCGCCCTCATATTCAAGTGGAAATACAGGCATTGTGCAGACAACGGCATATCCAGGAAAGCATCACTGTCAACAATCTTCATCGTAAACATACGTTTCTGTGCCATCCCTTCTGCCTCCATCATCCAGTAATATATTTGGCTGTGGCGTTGGTAATATCAAGGAACCTTTCACTGCCCCATCTGTCCCAAAAAGCAATCGTTCTTGACTGCGGTCTTTCCTTTGCCAGATCCACATGAATTTTCATAGGGATAGGGACTGCGTCACCAATCACAAATACATCACCAGGAGAAAACATCGCCGTTTCGTCAATCACGCTCTCACTGCCGTCCGGCATCATTCCTTTAATCATGGCCTTGTCATTTTCATTATTCATCTTTCCAACAATGAAGTTTGCGCATTGCGCCATGATCGTTTTATTCAGTTCTGACGGCCTCTGGCTTGCAACAAAAAGCGTTGTCCCGAACTTTCTTCCCTCTTTCGCAATGTCCTCGAATATCTCCACCATACGCCGCTGCGATGCAGAGAGTTGGAAATCATTTGGAATATATACATGAGCCTCATCACATACCAGTGTAACCGGATGGACTTCTGAAACATCATATGTGCGCTGTATCTCGTAGACCAGCTTTGTGATCACTCCGATGATTGGAATTGCCACATCATGCGGGATTTCCGACAAGTCAATATTTTTTACAGGGACATCATTGTTCATTACATCCGCAACAAAATCATAAAGATACTGCTGCGGCATATCTTCAAAAAGGAACCTATATTTGCTGTCTGCCATCTTATCCACAAGGAGATTCACGATATTTGTCAGTTTCCCGTTATAATCGCCCTTGGTCACCTTTTCCATTCCTGCTTTTTCTCCGGATTTATATAGTTCACCAGTACCTACCATCTGCTCGTCCAAAAACTTCATGAGTTTCACAAACTCCACATAGTTGAAATATATCGGCCTGTTTTCCTTTCCGTCCGGGCATACCTTGTAGTAACACTTCCGGAGTGCCGTCATAGCTACCGTTGCCGATTCTTCTTTTATTTTCAAAATGTTTGAAATCATATCCGAAAAACCGAACATCCATATTGGGAATGGCTTTGTTGCCCCAATCTTTATATTCCGGGCGTATGACAGTTCCCTATATTCTCCGTGAATATCAAATACAATCACATTTGCCCCCGGAAGCCCACTCACCTGCTCCAAAATTTTTGCAACTGTTTCTGATTTTCCTGCGCCCGTGTTCCCTACTACGCAGGAATGACGCTGGAAAAATTTGTTTCCATCCACAAACGCCGGAAGTCCATATGCCGTGTAATCGCCGATATAAAATCCATCCGTATATTTGCTTAACATCAAGGCAAATTCATCCCGATCAATTCTGTGCGCCTCCACCTTCATAGTCGGATAACGGTCAACAGCCTTTTCAAAATTTCCGTTCTTCACCGTGCCAATAATCGAACATTCCAGCATTTTTACGCTGTTATGCTCTGTAATATAGTCGTTCTCATCAATATCCTGCTCATCTTCTGTGTCCGTGTCGGTCAGTGCATTTACCATCGTGACCAGTTCCACATCTCCATCCGATACAGAAATCAGATCATTCAGCCTTACATCATCAAATTCTTTATAATCAGACCTGATCTGTACCCTGTCGCTCAAAATCCTAATCAGTTTCATGCCCTTACGCCTCCAATAATTCGTTATAATTACGCACCCGTGCCTTTTTGATGCTTTTGCAGTAATCACATTTACCGCAGTGATCCGGCTCAATGCGCCCCTCTTTTATATCCGCATATCTCCCGATGTTTTCCTCCACCTGCCGCAATGCAAAATCAAGAGTGGACTGTGGTATCTGCCATATATCCCGGTCAAGCACTTTTTCCTTTGTCACCACCGCCAGGTAAAAAGGAAGCCTATTTCCCGTGCATATTTCCACGCCTTTCTGATAAACCGCCCCCTGAATGTCGTATCTCCACAACGGCAACTTATCCATCCTGGCAACCACCTTCAAATCCGTGATAGCTTTTCCGGGATTATAACTGTCCAGTTTGATTTTCCACTTTACCCCGAACATCTCGAAGGTGAAAATCCTCTGTTTCTCCCCGCTCATGGAATCCATAAATTTAGGGTCTGTTTTCACAATCTCAATGATCTGATTCGCCCTCTTAAATTCTGCCCGCAGTTCCCGGCGCCTGGTATATATTCCCGGATTTTCTTTCATAAATTCACCCAGCGTACCCTCAAAATAGCGGTCTACAAAACTTCCAACCAACAATGCCTTTGTTGTCGGCCTCGTATACTCTCCGGAAATCTCAGCCATCGCCCTTGCTTCGCAACTCATGAAGGATTTATATTGCGAAACAGAGAAAAATTCTCTGCTCGCATCTTCGCTATAATAATTGTCCTGATTAATTTCCATCTTTTACCGCCTCTTTCTTTGCACCCTTCTTTTCCTCCTGCTTCTTTCCGCCGTCAAACGGGTCGCTGATCTCTGATTCGTCGGCAGGAAGGGCAATTTCAAAGTAATCCTCACGCTTGGCCATCCCATCCCGGAGGGCTATGTATACCTTTTTCAGCCGGACAAAATCATTTTCAGAAAATGCATCGCTCCGGCATCCAAGATATTTTTCCAGCATCGGCAATGTCACGGAAAAATCTTTTTCAAATGCCCTCGCCATAGTCCGCACCCTGTCAACAAGCGGCTCCTCGTATCCTTCCCGGAGTGTCTTATTGCACCGCTCTACAGCCGCCTCCACAACATCCCCCGGAATAATCCCAAGAATACATGCCCGTACCCTTCTTGCCGCCTGGTTTGCCACCAGTTCATAAATATCCCTGGGATCTGTCAAAGGATAATCCCCTTTTCTTGTATGCCGGATGTGGGGAACGCTGAAAAGTTTTGTCTGCCTCGCATTGGTTTCCAAATCCCATGCATATGCCATGACCTGGCTCACGCCGTTTCTCTGTTCCAGCTCCATAAAGCCAAAATCAATGTTTCCCCAGTTCTGTGCGATTGCTTCTGCCAGCCTGATTGACGGGCCGGTGATTTTTTCTCCTCCCCTGGGATATTCATACATAGAACTTTCTGCCAGCTTCATTCTCTGGCACGCCCGGATGATATTGTTGAATGCAACAACCTGATCTCTCGGAAACTTCTTGGCAGCAAGCATTGCGACCTGCACCTCCTGTGCCTGCCTCGTTACCATCATTTCAGTCTGCGACGTTCTCGGTGCCTGCATCTGTGCGCTTTCCTGCGCCTGCCTTGTAAAATCAACATTTGTTACTTCATTCATTGTGTTGTGCCTCCTCTTTTCTATATATTTGAGCCTTCCATCATCCGTAAACTACTGACCGCATTTATGAACATCCTGAAATAATATTCTTCTATGACATCCGGTAGTAACAATGAAAGGTAACTCTCATCTTTCCCAGCTACTTTTGCCTTTCTCCTGGCGTACTCCACCATACTCGCAAACTCTGCATCGCTTAATTTATAGCCCTTTTCTTCTAACTCCTGCCTGATCTGTTCATAGTCCTGCATCTTTTCCCCCTGCTCCGGCTTTTATTTCGGGCAAAGCGTTCTATTGCAAATGCTACCGGAATAATCAGCCATTCACTCCCAAAAGCCATATATCCACGCTCTGCATACGCAATCCTGATTGCAATTCCTGTAAGGATGCACCCGGAACATAATGCTTTCCAATGTCTCACAAGCCACTTTTCCAACATTTTTCTTTTCCTCCGCTTATCTGTAAAAGCTATGATTTCCAACCGTATACAAATACTCCGTATTTTTCTCCATCCAACTACTGCATCTATCGGCGCAGAAGTATAAAGCGCCCTCGCTCTTGTCCCACCCTTGAAGAACCATTTTGTATGCTTCGTAGCATTCCGCATCCGGCTCTGTCGTCCAGTACCGCCCACCATCTTCTATAGGTGTAAACTGTCCGTCCTGGAAAACCACGTCTTTAATCGTTCCTGGGAAATCGTCGGACCATACCCTGTTCAGAACCACCATCATCACATAGGCTTTTCCTTCCACGCCCTCGCCTTCCGCTTCTGCCATAGCGATTTTAAGAAGGATTTCTCCATCTTCCGAATCCCAGTCCCGGCTATATACAAAAAAACTGGTTTCAGATTCCTTATTTTCCTCCGGCTGCTCATCCAACACTGCCGCCTCTACCCGCACCCCAGACTGATCCGGCGCTGCCATGCTGCCTGCATCGTCATGAAGAACAACCGTCAACTGAGATGCTAAAAATAACATGGCTGCATCAACCGCAACCACTTTCAGTTTTCTCCGTGTCCTCCTACGCACTTTTCGCATCCTCCCCCTGCTGGCTGACAAATATCCCAAAGTCAAGTTCCGGCAATTCATCCAGCGCTTTCAGCAAATCCTCGGTGCTTTCAATGCCATACCTGTTTTTTAATATCTTTGCCAGCCTTTCCTTCAGTTCCATATCCATCACCCTTTTTATTTCTGGTATTTCTCCGCCAGTATTCTTAACTCTGAAATCGCTTTTTCCAGTGTTTCCAATGTCTTTACTATTCTGTCAAATTCATCCTGCTCGTCCGGTGTTATCTCTCCATCAGCCGCTATAGACAACAGACTTTTCTTCATGCCCTTTATTTCTTCATCATCCAGGCTGTTCAGAATTTTAACAGTAATCCCCTGCAGCCCGCTTTCCTTTGTTGCCATTGGAAGATTTTTACCTATCGGACATTCGTGCTTGCAGTAATAATTTTTTAATTCCGGCTGTCTGTACAAGTCGCTCATCATCACCACACTGTCAGGCGGTACGTTCTTTGTGACGCCCAACTCATAATTGGCCAGAGTAGATGTGGAAAATCCGAGCAGTTCTGCCGCCATCTCCCTGCTATTCAGCTTGTCGTTGTATTCTGCGGCCCTTTTCCGGCAGGCAAGATAGATGTTTTCCTTACCTTCTATATAGCCACGCTCCATGTTCTTTTCGCCTCCATTGCTCTATAATAAGATCAGGTTCAATCTTCATCATCCGAATCGGATATGTTCAAAAAATCACTGATACGCTTTCGCACCGGAGGGCTTATCACCCGGCCATTTAACACAGATGATATATACGACCGGTTATATTCCAACTCGGCAGAAAGGTCATTGACTGCAATATCTTTTTTGATCATTGCGATCTTCGCCCGCTTGCACCATGGAGACAATTTTTCTGCCATATCTTTTCGCTCCTTTCTTTACATCTCGGTGATTTTGCTTTAAAATGAAGATTGATTTAAACTCTTTTTTCATCTTTAAATCAATCTTTAAAATCATCTTACATTTGTTATAATAACTCATTAAACCGAGTAGGTCAATACCTAAAACTCAGTTTACTGAACTTTTTTTTAAGGAGGTACTATGTTCTACGATAATTTCAAGGCTGCCTGTGAGCGGCACGGGACAAATATCACCAATGTTCTCAAGGAACTTGGCCGGGCAAGCGGCAATACTGGAACCTGGAAAATTGGGGGATACCCTAAACTGGATATTGTTATGCAAATAGCTGAATATCTCCAAATCAGCACGGACGAACTGATTTACGGGAAAGGTCAGGCGCCATATGCTGATACTCATAAAAATGAGTTGAATATAGACGAGGAATGGGTTGAGATTATCTCCCACATCCCCGAAGATCGTCAGCAGATGTGCAAGGATTTTCTGCGTACCCACATGGTTGTACCGGAAAAGTATGCAGATAGTAAGAAAGCATAATATCAGCAGAATATTTGGAATATTACAGGAAAAATAAACACGGGAGGAAATAAATCATGACGGAACGCATCACTATCACACCGCAGGAACCCTATATTCCAGAACACGATGCTTTTGTTTTGGAACTCCAAAGACTCCTTGCCTGTTATCAGCTTGCAAGCAAAGGCGACAGGCAGATTGTATGGTCGGCACTCAATAAATATGTACCCCAAATCATTTAAGGACAGCCCCGTGCAGGGGCTTTCTTTTCGCAAGTGAGGAAATTATCATGGCAAGGAAAAAACCTACTAGAAACGCAATGAACAGCCTTGCACGGACCACTAAAGTAGCTATTTACCTCCGTGTATCAACTTCATATCAGGTTGATAAAGACTCTCTCCCTATGCAGAGGAAGGACCTTATTGCATACTGCGGTCTCATCCTCGGCACGGATAATTATGAAATATTCGAGGATGCCGGATATTCTGGAAAGAATACTGACCGTCCGGCTTTTCAGGATATGATGGGGCGGATCAGGAAGGGTGAGTTTACTCATGTGCTTGTATGGAAAATTGACAGAATTTCAAGGAACCTCCTTGATTTTGCAGAAATGTATGAGGAACTCCAATCACTCCGAGTAACGTTTGTAAGCAAAAACGAGCAGTTTGACACCTCCACTGCGATTGGCGAGGCTATGCTCAAAATCATCCTTGTCTTTGCGGAATTGGAACGGAACATGACCTCCGAACGTGTCACCGCAACAATGATATCCAGGGCAAACAACGGATTGTGGAATGGCGGAAGAATCCCCTTCGGTTATGACTACGATCCGGACAGCATGACCTTCTCCATCCGGGAAGATGAGGCGTCAATATGCCGGATGATCAAAGACGATTATCTCTCAAATAAATCCCTCACCGGCACGGCAAGAATGCTGAACGCCGCAGGATATGTCACACGGGCCGGTGTAGCCTGGACTCCTACTGCGGTCTGGATTATTACATCCAGCCCCTTTTACGCCGGGATATACAGATATAACCGTTATAAAGGAACAGAAAACCGGACTATCAATCCGGAAGATGAATGGGTTATGATACCGGACCATCATCCGGCAATCTTTACCCTAGAGGAACACGAAAAAATGCTCTCCATCCTCAATGAAAACAGCCGGCAGAGAAATTCTGCAGGAAAGCAATGCAAACGGAATAATATTCATATTTTCTCCGGAATTGCTTTCTGTGGAAAATGTGGAAACAAGTTTGTCTCCACCCCTGGAAGGAAGCACGCAGACGGCTACCGCACATCCATCTATACATGCCCTATAAAGCGCAAATCCGATGAATGCGATAATCCTTCCGTGAACGACCTTATCATCGGGGAATTTGTTATCAATTATATACTGAATATGCTCAATGCGAAGAAAATCTTCTCCAAAATCCATACGCCGGAAGAACTGGAAAAGCATCTCCTGCATGGCAATACCTTTTCAGGTGTTTCTCACATCGAGCAGGACGGACTGAACGATTTCTTCAACCTGTTATCCCGGTACGGTTCTGACAGTTCCTTTGTGTTCTCCATCAAAAAACCACGGAAGAAAAAAGCTGCTGTGAATCCGGAACTCAACGCCCTTCGGAAAGAAAAGGAGAAACAGGAACGCGCCCTCCATAGGCTTCAGGATTTATACCTATATTCTGAAAATGCTATGTCGGAAAAGGATTTCATTTTGAGGAAAGCAGACATCACCAAACGCCTTGTTGATATTAATGCACAGCTTGGTATGATGACAAAAAATTCTGATTCCGTGCTTTCGGATGAAGATTTTATTAAACAGGCCAGCCACCTTCTCATACAGAAGGAATTGCAGGACAAAGAGTATATCTATTTCAAGAACCTTGCCGCCAACGTATCACCGGAGATCCTCAAAACATATATGAGTACGATTCTCGACTCCGTTTATGTGGCAGACGGGAGGGTATCTTCTATCATCTTCAAAAACGGGCTTTCTCATAAGTTTATCTACGCTGATATGTCGCATCATAAATAATCACATCAAAAAAGGACAGGTCTTTCACTGTCCTTTTCTCATTCTCTGAACCTAACAAATGTTAAAAAACGATGTTAAACGATAAGCATGGCATCCCCGAAAGAGAAAAACCGATACCGTTCCTTTACTGCCTCTTCATAGGCTTTCATAATATGTTCTTTCCCGGCCAGTGCGGACACCAGCATCAGAAGTGTGGACTCCGGAAGATGAAAGTTGGTGATCAGCCCATCGATCATCTTAAACGAATATCCCGGATAAATAAAGATTTCCGTCCAACCGCTTCCCGCACGCAGTATTCCGTCTTCCCCTGCTGCTGACTCCAAAGTCCTGCAGCTTGTGGTTCCCACGGAGATAACTCTTCCTCCGTTTTTCTTCGTCTCATTGATCAGCTTCGCCTGATCTTCCTCCACCACGTAAAATTCCGAATGCATATGGTGGCTTTCCACATCATCCACTTTCACAGGACGAAAAGTACCAAGTCCTACATGAAGGGTCACATGGGCAATCTTAATTCCTCTGGCCTCCACTTCCGCCAGCAGTTCCTTTGTAAAATGCAGTCCTGCCGTCGGTGCTGCCGCAGAACCTTCGTTTTTGGCATAAACGGTCTGATAGCGGTTCTTGTCCTTCAACTTATGGGTAATGTACGGCGGCAGCGGCATCTCTCCAAGCTGATCCAGGATTTCCTCAAAAATTCCTTCATAATGGAACCGGATCAGGCGGTTGCCTTCTTCTACCACATCAATGATCTCGCCCTTCAAAATGCCGTTCCCGAATGTGATCCTGGCACCTGGGCGGGCTTTTTTGCCCGGCTTTACAAGACACTCCCAGATGTCATTCTCTTTTCTTTTTAAAAGAAGGATCTCAATGACCGCACCTGTATCTTCTTTATGACCGTACAGACGCGCAGGAATGACCTTTGTATCATTAATAACGAGACAGTCACCGGCATGCAGATAATCCAGAATGTCTGAAAAATGCCGATGCTCCAGACTTCCGTCTTTCAGGGAAAGATGCATCAGCCTGGATGAACTTCTGTCCTCCAGAGGATCCTGGGCAATCAGCTCCTGGGGAAGATCATAATAAAAATCCGCTGTTTTCATAACTAACTCCTCTATTTCTGTTGTGGTTCACATACCTGTTCCGGTTGGCCTATCTGGTCAGCTTCGGCTTTCCATTGTTTTCGCCACTGTCGTATCTCATTCCACTCTTTGTTTGTCAGGTCTGCTTTTTTTAAAAGATCCGGCCGCCATTTGGCAGTACGAAGAACAGACTGTCCTCTCCGCCATTTCTCAATGTTGGCATGATGGCCGGAAAGAAGCACTTCCGGCACCTTTTTGCCGTGCCATTCCTCCGGGCGGCTGTATTGCGGATATTCCAGAAGATTTCCGGCAAAGGATTCCGTCTCGCCGGATTCCTGGTTATTCAAAACTCCGGGGACCATTCTGGAAATAGAATCCATCATGACCATTGCAGGAAGCTCTCCTCCGGTAAGTACGTAATCTCCGATGGACACATAATCCGTAACGATTTCCTCCAGTACCCGCTCATCAATTCCCTCATAATGGCCGCATAAAAAAACAAGGTCTTCCTCTTCTGCCATTTCCTTTGCCATAGATTGATTAAATACGGTTCCCTGCGGGGTTAAAAAAACGACTCTTGGCCTTTTGCCGATACGTTCTGCAACAGACGCATATGCCAGATAGACCGGCTCTGCCTGCATCAGCATTCCGGCTCCGCCTCCATATGGGTAATCATCCACTTTCTGATGCTTGTTAAATGCAAAATCACGGATATTCACCGCTTCAATGGACAGCAGTCCCTTTGTGATCGCACGGCCTGTAATGCTGGTATTCATTCCCGCAAGGATCATCTCCGGGAATAAGGTCAACACATGATAATTCATTCTAAAAGCCCTTTCATCAAGTGTACAGTCATTCGGTTGGCATCAAGGTCGATTTCCCGAATGCAGTCCCCGATTGCCGGAAGCAGCACCTCACTGCCGTCCATACGGGTTACAATATATACGTCATTTGCGCCTGTCTCCATGACATCCTTCAAAGTTCCGAATCTGCTTCCGTCCTCCAGATAGACTTCCAATCCCAACAGGTCTGCGATATAATATTCGTCCTCACCGAGTTCCTGCCCTTCTTCCCGCGGAATCCACAAGTCGCGTCCTTTGTACATTTCGATATCATTGATATTATTAATCTCTTCAAATTTCAGAATGGCAAGATTCTTAAAAAATTTCACATTCTGAATGGTAAGCTTCCGAAGCTCCTTTCCTGTATCCAGAAGTACATATTCCAGATCCAGAAAACGCTCCGCATCATCTGTCGTGGGATATACTTTGACTTCACCGCGCACCCCGTGGGTGGTAGTGATGACTCCAACCTTCAAAAAATCTTCCATCTGTTTTTCTCCCTGATTCCAAAGAAAATGGAGCCATGGCAACCACAGCTCCTGATTTTTTCATTGCAGAATATCTACAACCACTTTTTTGCTGCTCTTAGAAGAAGCTGCTTTTACAACAGTACGAATGGCCTTGGCAATTCTGCCCTGGCGGCCGATGACCTTGCCCATATCAGAAGGACCAACCTTCAGTTCAATGACAATGGCATCGTCTTTTTCTGTCTGTGTAACTACTACTTCATCCGGATTTTCTACAAGAGATTTTGCAATTACTTCTACTAAATCCTTCATTACATACCTCCCTGCTTTCGTCCTTTGTGGACCTCACAGAAATACCTTCTGAGGTATTTCGATTATTTTTCGATTCCGGCTTCTTTGAAGAGTCTTGCTACAACATCTGTAGGCTGAGCACCTGCTGCAAGCCATTTCTTAGCTGCTTCTTCATCAACTTTTACTGAGCTTGGCTCTACGTTCGGATCGTAGGTTCCGATTTCGTCGATGCATTTTCCGTCACGTTTGCTGCGGGAATCTGCAACGATGATTCTATAAAAAGGTGCTTTCTTCTGTCCCATTCTTCTTAATCTGATTTTTACTGCCATTTTTGTTTTCCTCCATTTATTATGTTTTCTTTTTCTCTTAGTGTGATTTATTAAAAAGGAAGCTTAAAGCCGCCTCTTTTACCCATTTTGCCGCCGCCCATCATTCCGGGCATCTGTTTCATCATTTTTTTGCTCTGTTCAAACTGCTTCACAAGCCGATTGACCTCCGCAATCTCTACGCCTGCCCCTCTGGCAATACGGTTCTTGCGGGATACATTCAGAATCGATGGATTGCTGCGCTCCTGCGGTGTCATAGAAAGGATGATGGATTTCGTTCGGTCCATTGCCTTCTCATCAATCATACCTTCAATGTCCTTCATCTTGCCGCCTATCCCCGGGAGCATGTTCAGGATGCTTCCGATTCCGCCCATCTTGTTCATCTGTTCCATACTGGTAAGGTAATCATTGAAGTCAAAGTCCATCTTCTTGAGCTTCTTCTGCATTTCCTGGGCCTGTTCCTGGTCAACGGATGCTTCCACCTTTTCAATCAGACTCATCACATCGCCCATACCCAGGATTCTGGAAGCCATACGCTCCGGATAAAACTGCTCCAGATCCGAAAGCTTCTCTCCCATACCTACGTAAAGGATCGGCTTACCGGTCACTGCCTTGATGGAAAGAGCCGCACCGCCTCGTGTGTCGCCATCCATCTTAGTGAGAATCACGCCGTCAATCCCGACCTTATCCGTAAAGGTCTTGGCTACATTCACCGCGTCTTGTCCTGTCATAGCATCTACGACCAGTATCGTCATATCAACATGGACATTTTCTTTGATGTCAGCAAGCTCCTGCATCATATTCTCATCAATATGAAGACGGCCCGCCGTATCGATCAGTACCACATTCTGCTGATTCGCCTTCGCATGTTCCAAAGCTGCTTTTGCAATATCCACAGGGCTCTGTTTGTCACCCATGGAAAAAACCTCGACACCCTGCTTCTCACCATTTACCTGAAGCTGTGTGATCGCTGCAGGACGGTATACATCGCAGGCTACCAGCAATGGACGTTTGCCCTTAGATTTCAGCTGGCCTGCAAGCTTGGCAACCGTAGTTGTCTTACCAGCACCCTGGAGGCCCGCCATCATCAGAACGGTAATGTCATTGCCCGGCCGGATGGTCAGTTCCGTTGTCTCACTTCCCATCAGATTTACCAGCTCATCGTTGACAATCTTGATCACCATCTGGCCCGGATTCAGTCCGTTCATCACGTCCTGACCCACTGCCCGCTCCTGAACAGATTTGGTGAACTGCTTCACCACCTTAAAATTCACATCGGCTTCCAGAAGAGCCATCTTGACTTCCTTCAGAGCAATTTTTACATCTTCCTCTGTCAGACGCCCCTTGCTTCTCAGCTTCTTGAATACATTCTGCAATTTCTCAGTTAAGCTTTCAAATGCCATGAATTATAACTCCTCTAAAATCTCTTGGGAAATCGCTGCGATTTCTCCGTCTTGGTATTTGCCTGCCAGGTCATGTATCTTCTTCACCTGGCTGCGTATGTTCAGGAATTTCTCTACCAGATGAAGCTTCTCCTCATACCCTTCCAGGATATGGTTGCAGCGCCGGATCATGTCATGCACACCCTGACGGCTGATCTCCAGTTCTTCTGCTACTTCACTTAAAGAATAGTCCTCCAGCACCACACTCTCATAAACCTGGCGCTGTCGTTCTGTCAGAAGTTCTCCGTAAAAATCATATAATAATGCCTGCTGTACAAATTTCTCCATCTGATATCACCTTGGGTATCATAACCGATTTTGCCGCTTGTGTCAAGTGTTTTTTCTTGACAGGTTTTTTCTGTTTTTTCTTGACAGGTTTTTTCTGCACATTTTGGGGTTACTGTTTTCTTTATCTATCTTGGCAGATGCTCTTTCAGGTTATCGTCCTCATAATCAAATACACACCGCTCATACGCATTGATCACATGCGTTTCCAGATATTTATCATACCGCTTCTGTTTTCTGTTGTAGGACATGTGTACATGCCCGTGAAGGAAAAACCTTGGTTTATATTTCTCCATCAATTCCAGAAAAACTTTAAAGCCCTGATGAGGAAGGTCTCTCCCGTCATTCAGCTGATACGCAGGTGCATGAGCTACCAGAATATCAAATCCCCTGTGGCGCAGAAGCTGAAACCATAGCTTTCTCACTCTTCTGCGCATGTCACGCTCCGTATACTGGTGCGCGCCTCCGGAATACAGCATAGAACCTCCAAGCCCCAGAATTCTGATACCTTCATGGACATAAATCTTATCTTCAATATCAATGCAGCCTTCCGGAGGAATCCGCTCATACTTCACATCATGATTACCGTGTACATATAGCACGGGAGCCGTACAAAAGGTGGTCAGGAATGACAGGTAATGGGGATCCAGATCTCCGCATGAAATAATCAGATCAATTCCCTCCAGTTTGCTCTTCTCAAAGAAATCCCAGAGATATTTGGATTCCTCATCCGCAATCGCAAGTATCTTCATTTATTCATAAATCCTTCCTACAGGCTCATGGATGTATTTCCTGTTCTATTACTTTCATCATGAACCGCGTGTTTCTCTCTTTCTTTTACTAAACGATCGGTTTATTCTCGACACCCTGCTGTTCGGTTACCGGTTTTGCTTCTTCCTGCAGCTCTTCCAGTTTTGGAATATCTCCGACGATATTCTCGGCAAGCCAGTCCATTGTTATGATTTCTTCAGGGGAAAGGCTGCTGTTCGGATCACTCTGCACAACACCTTTCTGAGAGTAAAGGATTCCGGAAAACGGATTAAATTCACCGGAAAGTATCGTGCTCTTCAACAGTTCCACCAGACGTTTCGTTCCAATCGGCAGGTTCTGTGAGCAGATCACATCTATTACTCCCGCAGACATTCCCCACCAGTAATTGATTGCTTTTTTGGCTGCGGTATTATCATCATATTTCCAGGTTCCATCCATAATCGTCCGGATCAGACGCTCATAGAATTTACCCCAGTGCCACAGCGGCATGGCAAGGCTTCTCGGATAATCCCTCTCCATGCTGTACAGTCCGAAAAATCTGGAAGAATCCTCCGGGATCACCATATCCTTACCGGAAATAATGGAAACCTGGCTTCTCCGGAGATTCTCCATACTGTCCGTGTCTTTTTTCGTTGTCCATTCCAGATAAACCTCGGCTCTTGGATTGATCATTTTAGCTCCGAGGGCAAATGCATTAATGTTGGCAATGGAGCCCTGAAGCGGATAGTCTGCCAGATATCCCAGCCGATTGTTCTCTGTCATCGCACCGGCAATCGCACCCATGAGGAATTTTGCTTCATGCATACGTGCATAGTAATTACGAATATATCTGTGTGACGTATTCAGGGAACAGTTTAATATTTTCACATTCGGGTGATCAATGGCAGCTTTAACACTTGCCTGTACAAAGGTCGGCGTAGTGGTAAAAACAATATTGCAGTCCTCTTCTATAGCATCTGCGATTGCCTCCTCAATACTGTCCTTGTTGACATTCTCATAATAAACGGTACTTACCTCATCTGAAAATGTCTGCTCCAGATGAAGGCGTCCAAGCTCATGTGCATAGGTCCAGGCCGAAGAGGTTGTTGTCTTTTCGTAAATAAAGGCGATCTTCAGCTTAGGAGAGCTTAAAGGAAGCAGCCTGTTCAGAAGCGGTGCCTTTTCTTCCGTTGGATCCATCTTCAGATCGATCTCTTCCTCTTCCTCCTGCAGGCAGAATTCCTCCCAGCTCTTAACAACCATTTCCCTCAGCTCGTTTGTTGTTTTGTCTGTCAGGGATTCAAAGCTGTATATGCCAATAAACGCCAGAAACGCATCTCCCGGGGTAATGCTGAGTTTTTTACCGCCGCGTGCTTCAAACTCCGCAGTGAATCGGTTGTAGATGGAACTGAAATTCAATTTATCCTCATCTGTCCAGACTTCATCCGGCTGTTTGCCGATAGCTGCCTGAAGCCTGGCAAAGCTGCCGAGCTTGGAAAACCAGATATAATTCACGCCGGAAAGATTATAAAAATCCACAAACTCATAATAAATCCTGTTCTCTTTTTCATTTGTCCTTGGAGGCAGGATCCTCGTTACCATTCCCGGAACGGAAACAGCTTCAAAGTATTTCAATACACTGACACGCTTGTTTCCTTCCTCCACATAAAATTTATTCATATACTCATAGGCTTTGATCGGATCACGGATGCCTTCGTTTTGATGGCTTCCGCACAAGCTCGCCCATTTTAATGCAAATTCCGAATTTTCTCTGATGATCGGCATAAAATTAGCAGCAAACGCATTGCTTCTCCCACCTGTCTTAGTTCCTACGATCTGATCCATGGGAATCTGAACCAGGCCAAGCGGCACCTCAGAATAGCTTCCCCGGGGAGGAAGTATTTCGTCCAGGACTTTCAAAGTAGGCAGTTCTCCCTTCATCAGACGGGACTGGTATTCTTTCTTACCTGCTTTATAAGCTTTCGTATAATCTTCTCTTGCAACCATACTTTATCCTCCATTTCGATAATTACCAATAGTCTCCGTAATCAGTAACAATATAACCCAGCCTTTTTAGAAAATCAAGTGTTAAGTACATTTCCATAAAAAAGTTGGAGATATTTGTTACTGATATTTTTAACAAATAATTGCCGGGCTGAATATCATAATAGACTTGCGAAACCTTTTTATTTCATGTATCATTCTTTATAGCAGGTAAGAAAGCAGGCTGACGGCTTACATCCATCTGACTGCTTACATATTAAAATGAAATAAAAAAGGAGGCTTCCTTTATGGAAAAATCAAAAGTATATTATACCAATATGCGGACAGGCTTTAATGACGGACTATTAACAAAACTTGAACGTCTGATAAAGAAAGCAGGCATCGGAACGATTGATTTCAATGGAAAATACACTGCCATTAAAATTCACTTCGGAGAGCCCGGAAACCTTGCATTTCTTCGTCCGAATTATGCCAAGGTAGTAGCGGACGTTGTCAAAGAATTCGGCGGCAGACCATTTCTCACAGACTGCAACACCCTCTATGTCGGCGGACGCAAGAATGCCCTGGATCATCTGGACAGTGCTTATACCAACGGCTTTTCCCCGTTTTCCACAGGCTGCCACATCCTTATTGCAGACGGACTGAAGGGAACGGATGAAGAATATGTTCCTGTAGAAGGCGGCGAATATGTCAAAGAAGCCAAGATCGGCCGTGCTGTGATGGATGCGGATGTTTTCATCTCTCTTTCTCATTTTAAAGGCCACGAGGCTACCGGTTTCGGCGGTGCCCTGAAAAATATCGGGATGGGCTGCGGTTCCCGTGCCGGCAAGATGGAAATGCACAGTGCTGGTAAACCTCATATTGACCGTGATCTCTGCATCGGCTGCCACCGCTGCGAAAAAATCTGTGCACATGGCGCCCCTGTATTCACAGATAAAAAAGCGTCTATTGACCATGACAAATGTGTGGGCTGCGGCAGATGCATTGGTGTCTGTCCGAAAGATGCCGTGCTTGCAGCATCCGACGAATCCAACGATGTACTGAACTGTAAGATTGCGGAATACTCCAAAGCCGTTGTAGACGGGCGCCCCCACTTCCATATCAGCCTTGTGATCGATGTTTCTCCGTACTGCGACTGCCATGCGGAAAATGATGCAGCAATCGTTCCTGATGTGGGATTCTTTGCATCCTTTGATCCTGTGGCCCTGGATGTAGCCTGTGCAGATGCAGTAAATGCACAGCCCGTCATAGCCAATACGCTTCTTGCGGAATCTGACCACGAAGGACATGACCATTTCGGCGCTGTCTCCCCTTCCACCGACTGGCGTACCTGCATTGCCCATGCAAAGAAGATCGGTCTTGGAAATGATGAATATGAACTGATCGAAGTAAAATAAAAAACGAACGTGCGCCTCCAGGCGCACCACGCAAACAACCAGCCTGGACATTTTTGTCCGGCTGGTTGTTTTTGTTTTACTGCATGATATTTTTCTGCATGATCTGATTACTGCATGATACAAATTCTTAGAGACTTGCCCTGATTACTCTTGGTCTGCATCCCGCATCTTCCAGGGCTTTGACAATCTGGTTCTTATGTTCTGTTCCATATGCTTCCATCGTAATCTTCAGTTCCACAGCAGCATTACGGTTGGTGCTGACAAACTGGTTGTGATCCAGTTTAATGACATTACCCTGCTTTTCCGCAATGATCGTAGCTACACGCACAAGCTCGCCGGCCTTATCCGGGATCAGTACGGAAACCGTAAAGATTCTGTCTCTCTGGATCAGGCCATGCTGTACCACAGAAGACATAGTGATCACATCCATATTTCCGCCGCTTAAGATGGAAACAACCTTTTTGTTTTTAAAATCAAGATGACGCAGGGCTGCTACTGTCAAAAGTCCGGAATTCTCTACGATCATCTTGTGATTCTCCACCATATCCAGAAATGCCACGATCAGCTCATCATCCTCAACGGTGATGACCTCGTCCAGATTTTCCTGAAGATATGGAAAAATCTGCTCCCCGGGTGTCTGCACTGCTGTGCCGTCGGCAATGGTGTTAATACTCGGAAGCGTTACGACTTCTCCCTTATTCAGAGAGGCTCTCAGGCAGGCGGCTCCTGCAGGTTCCACACCGATCACCTTAATATGCGGGTTCAAAAGCTTGGCAAGGGTGGAAACGCCTGTAGCCAGTCCACCGCCCCCTACCGGTACCAGAATATAGTCCACAAGCGGAAGCTCCTGGACAATTTCCATAGCGATTGTTCCCTGTCCGGTTGCTACTGCCAGATCGTCAAACGGATGAATAAAGGTATAGCCCTCTTTCTCAGCCAGCTCCATGGCATAGGCGCAGGCTTCGTCATATACATCTCCTTTGAGGATTACTTCCGCACCATAGCTTTTGGTTCTTTCAACCTTGATCAGCGGTGTAGTCGTCGGCATAACAATGACTGCATTTACACCGTATTTATGTGCAGCATATGCCACTCCCTGGGCATGGTTTCCTGCGGATGCGGCAATCAGGCCTCTTTCCCGCTCTTCCTCAGAGAGAGTACTGATCTTATAGTAAGCGCCGCGCACCTTATAAGCTCCAGTACGCTGCATATTTTCCGGTTTAAAGAAAACCTTATTCCCGGTAAGTTCCGTAAAATAGCTGCTTTTGATCAGCTTTGTTTCCTGGGTGACTTTTTTTACAATTTCCGATGCTTCTTCAAAGCTCTCCAATGTGAGCATAGTATCCCTCCTAAACCTTGTCTTCTTCCTTTTCCGTTATTATTTTATCTAGTCTTCTGTGCGGTTAAATAATGCGTCCACAAATGCATCTGCATCAAACTTCTGAAGATCATCAATACTTTCTCCAACACCGATGTATTTTACCGGAATATCCAACTCTGACTGGATAGCCACGGCAATACCGCCTTTTGCGGTACCATCCAGCTTCGTCAGAATGATTCCCGTAACATTGGCAACTTCTGCAAACTGCTTCGCCTGAGCAAGGGCGTTCTGTCCTGTTGTTCCATCCAGAACCACCAGAGTCTCCAGATAAGCCTCCGGATATTCCCGTTCCAGAATCCGGTAGATCTTGCGAAGCTCTTCCATCAGGTTCTTCTTATTATGAAGGCGTCCTGCCGTATCACAGAGCAGAACATCCGCATTTCTTGCCTTTGCAGCCGCAACTGCGTCATAAACTACAGATGCCGGATCGGCCCCGGATTGTCCGCCGATGATATCTACACCTGCACGGTTGGCCCACAGGGTAAGCTGCTCCCCTGCTGCCGCCCGGAACGTATCCGCCGCTGCCAGGATGACCTTCTTGCCCTGGTCTTTCAGCTTGCCGGCAAGTTTACCCACGGAAGTGGTCTTGCCTACACCGTTGACACCAATGACAAGAATAACGGATCTACGGTTTTCAAACTCATATTCCGTACTGTCGACTTTCATCTGCCCTTTGATGCTGTTGATCAGCAGCTCCTTACATTCCCTTGGATCCCGGATATGGTTCTCCGCAACCTGCTTTTTCAGATTCTCAAGAATGGAAGATGTTGCATTGATTCCAATATCACCCATGATCAGAATCTCTTCCAGTTCTTCGTAAAAGTCATCGTCAATGCTGGAATAGCCGCTGAAAATAGAATCAAATCCAGCTACAATATTATCTCTTGTCTTGGTAAGTCCGCTTACCAGACGTTTAAAAAAACCTTTTTTTTCTTCTGCCATATGCTTCCTCCTGCTATTTGCTCAACTGGTTTTCTACAAGATCTACTGATACCAGTGTTGAAACACCTTTCTCCTGCATGGTAATACCGTACAGCCGGTCGGCTGCATTCATGGTGCCACGCCTATGTGTAATTATAATAAACTGTGTATTTTCCGTCAACTTTTGTAAATATCCGGCAAAACGCCCTACATTGGAATCATCAAGAGCAGCCTCAATCTCGTCCAGAAGGCAGAATGGCGATGGTTTCAGATTTTGGATAGCAAATAGAAGTGCGATCGCCGTCAATGCTTTCTCTCCACCGGAAAGCTGCATCATATTCTGAAGTTTTTTGCCCGGCGGCTGGGAAATGATCCTGATTCCTGCTTCCAGAACATCCTCATCATCTGCAAGCTCCAGTGTCCCCTTGCCTCCACCGAAAAGTTCTTTAAATGCCTTGTCAAATTCCCTCTGGATATCCTTGAATTTCTCTGTAAACTGACGGCGCATCCCTTCATCCAGCTCCTGTATAATACTCTCCAGAGTTTCCTCTGCTTTCACAAGGTCATTATACTGACCGGAAAGGAAGGTATGGCGTTCCAGAAGGTTCTTATAATCTTCAATCGCATTGACATTGACAGATCCCAGCTTACGAATCTCCTCCTTGATCACGGCAATCTCTTTCTTCATGGACTGACGGTCATGCAATTCTTCTTTTCGATACTGCTGGGCACTGTTTGGAGTGATCTCATATTCTTCCCACAGATAATTGATCTGTGATTCTCTCTGGTCTTCCAGCTTCTCAATCTGGCTCTTCAGACGGTAACATTCCTTGTCCAAAAGACTGATATGCCCGGACAGCTCGTCCCTCTTTTCAAAAAAGGCCTTATGCCGGACATTCCGTTCCTCCTTCTGCGCCTGCCATTTCTCCATCAACGCAGTATCCTTTTCCTGTTTCTCTCTGCATAAGATAATGGCATTCTTCAATTCTGAAATCGCCTGCTGCCTTTTGCACATCTCTTCATTTCCCTGAAGCAGCATTTCATGGATGCTCTCTTTCTCTTCCTCTAAAGACACCATTTCCGAAACAAGACGATCAAGATTTTCCTGACCAAAATTTCCTTTCTGCTCCAAGGCTGCTTCTTCCAGACGGATTGCCTCCAGTTCTTTCTGTTTGGCTGCCTCTTCCAGACGCAGCTCGTCCAGTTCTTCCTGTTTGGCTGCAATAAAGGTCTTGAGTTCCTCTTCGTCTCTCTGGGATTCTTCCAGCTCTTTTGCAATATAGCTGTTATCCTCCTGAAGCTCATCCACCTGATGCTTCAGTTCTGTCCGATCCCTCTGAATCTGTGCATAACTGTTTTGAATCTCTTTTTCTTTTTCGTCAAACTGTTCCAGATTCAACTTGACCGTATTCTGCGCCACATACTGCTTACGCAGTTTTTCCTGAAACTCTGCAATAGCATCCCGGATAACATTGCGCCTGCTTCGGTTATCGTTAATGGACTTCTGCATTTCGTCCATATCTTTTTTAAGAGCTTTGACACTATGCTCCAGTTCCTCAATCTCACGGCGCCTGCCCAAAAGGTTACTGTTATTCTTAAAGGCACCGCCTGTCATTGAACCTCCCGGGCTAAAAGATTCTCCTTCAATCGTAACCATCCGGAGGCTGTGCCTGTACTTCCTCGCGATGGAAATGGCATGGTCAATATGATCCACCACTAAAACTCTGCCAAGAAGATATTTCACAAGACCTGCATATTCCGGAGCCGAACTCACCAGCTCACTGGCCACTCCGATTACGCCGTTCTCCCTTAAAACCTCTCTCTGTTGAAAGTCCCCTCTTGCACTGACACTGCTCAAAGGAAGAAAGGTAGCTCGTCCAAACCGGTTCTTTTTCAAAAATTCAATCATCTGCTTGGCAGTCTGTTCATTGTCTGTGACAATGTTCTGAATGCTTCCTCCCAAGGCAGTCTCTATCGCAATCTCATAGTCCTTATTTACCTGAATCAGATCTGCTACAACACCCCGGATACCAGGTACCCGTTCCTTCTGCTCCATGACACGCCGGATGCTGTTTCCGTATCCGTCATAGCGCTCCGTAATATTTTTCAGGGATTCCAGACGGGATTCCTCTCTGTGATAAGCAGTCTGTCCGATTTCCATCTGTGCATTCTGCTTTTTCAGCTCTGCCTGAAGCTTCTGCACTTCTCCATCCAGCCGGACACACTCGTCATTCATGGAACGGATCATGGAACTGATGCTCTCGTATTCTGTCTGTGCTTTGGCTCTGGCTGATTTCAGTTCTTCCTCTTCTGTCTTTAAATGAAGGATCCGCTGGCTGATTTCTGCCTTTCGGATATCCATCTGTTCCATCATGGCATCAAAGCGCTGCGCCTTTCCTTTTGTTGTGGCACGGCTGTTAAGAAGCTCGATGATCTCGTTCTTACCGCTTTCTACGGAACGGCTGCATTCCTCCACACCTGCCAGAATAGTCTCCAGATGCTCTTCCTCTGTCTTTAACTTCCTGCGGATTTCTTTCATGGAAGCACGAAGCTCTGACTTTTCCTGTTCCAAGTCTTCTCTGGATTTTACCCTTTTTTCCAGTTCTTCCTCAATTGCAGACATCCTGCTTCTGTAATGCTGGTCGCTTTGCTGCCCGGAAGATATCTGCTCTTCCAGAACACTGATCTGGCCTTCATACTGTTGGGACTGCAAAGCGTTCTGCTGGGCTTCCTCCCGCAGTGTGTCTATCTTCCTGCCCAACTCATCCAGTTCTTCCTCCAGCTTTTCATATTCCTCTTTTGTCTTCTCAAAGGCTTCCTGAGTCTCCTGAAGCTCCTCCTGGGAAACCCTGTTCTTTTCCTCCAGTTCCGCCAGGATTTTTCCGGTATATTCATGATCTACAAGAAACAGATTTACATCCAGTTCCCGCAGAACATCTCTTTTTGCCAGATAAATTTTAGCCGCCTCTGACTGTTTCTCCAGGGGGCCGAGCTGCTTGGTCAGCTCACTCAAAATATCGGTAACACGTACAAGATTCTGGCGTTCCTCCTCCAGCTTCTTGATCGTCGTATTCTTTCTGCGTTTAAACTTTACGATACCGGCAGCTTCATCAAACAGCTCACGGCGTTCTTCCGGCTTCCCGCTTAGAATTTTATCAATCTGTCCCTGGCCGATGATCGAATAACCTTCTTTTCCAATACCTGTATCGTAGAACATTTCGTTAATATCCTTCAGACGGCAGGCACTCCCATTGATCAGATACTCACTTTCTCCTGAGCGGTAAAGCCTTCTCGTAACTGTCACTTCATTGTAATCTACCGGAAGCTTATGGTCACAGTTATCCAAAGTAATTGCCACAGAAGCAAAACTTAACGGTTTTCGCGTCTCCGTACCGGAAAAAATAACGTCCTGCATGTTGCCGCCTCTAAGCTGCTTGGCGCTCTGCTCACCAAGCACCCACCGTACGGCATCGCCAACATTGCTCTTCCCGCTTCCATTAGGACCGACAATTCCCGTAATTCCGTTATGAAATTCAAAATTGATCTTCTGGGCAAAGGATTTGAACCCATACACCTCAATGTTTTTTAAATACATATCTCACCTGCTATTTTTTCATCTTACGGATTGCCTGATAAGCGGCGGCCTGTTCCGCAGCTTTCTTTGTATGTCCTGTGCCGACACCCATCTTTTCCCCGCGAATAGAAGCACATACGGTAAAACTCTTATTATGATCCGGCCCCTCTTCTTTAAGCAGGATATATTCCACAGATGACTGTCTGCCGCTCTCCTGAACGATTTCCTGCAGGATGGTCTTGCTATCATAAAAGAGCTGCTTATGCTCTATATCATTCAGTATGAAGTTCCATACAAACTCCTTTGCACTAGCAAAACCACCGTCCAGATAAATGGCACCGAGAAGCGCTTCCGTTGCATCGGATACAATCGAATCTCGATGCCGCCCACCTGTCATATCCTCTCCTTTTCCAAGGAGCAGATATTCCGGAAGCCCGAATTCTCTTGCACAGAAAGCAAGACTCGGCTCACACACAAGGCTTGCACGCTTCTTAGTCAATTCCCCTTCCGGGACGTTGGAATATTTATCGTAAAGGAACTCGCTGCTGATCAGCTCCAGGACAGCATCTCCCAGGAACTCCAGACGCTCATTACATCCAAGCTTGCCAAGCTTCTTCTCATTTGCATAGGAGCTGTGGGTCAGCGCCTGCTCCAAAAGGCTTTTACTACGGAATGTATAGCCGATTCTACGTTCCAGATCTTCCATTTTTTTGTTCACTTGTCTCACTCCAATCTAAGTGCATGCTTTCGTATCGCGCATGCCTGTTATCTTTTCAGCCTGTAATCCGCCGGATGGCCTCCACAGCACCTTTCACAGTCTGGATGCCATCCACTGTCTCATGATCGATCTCAATGTCATATATCTCTTCAATACCCATAATAATCTGAAAAATGTCCAAAGAATCAGCGCCAAGATCATCTACAAAAGAGGTATCTTCTGTAATGCTCCCTGCATCCACATGTAAAACTTCTGCTATGATCTCTTTCAGCTTTTCCAGTTCCATGTCCAAAACCTCCCATTTTCTGCAAGAATGGTTACAGCCGACCTCCACGTAAAGACGATAAATTACTCTGCATCAGCCGGTGCCTCATGAATACGCTCTGCAATTTTTTCGTTAATCTTCTGCTGTTTAAACTGAACGCACTGGAAGATTGCGTTGCGCACTTCTCCGGCTTTGGCGCTCCCGTGCGTCTTAACCACAAGGCCCTTCAGTCCCAAAAGCGGTGCTCCGCCGTGTTCACTTGCATCAAATGTCTTCAATGTAGCCTTCAGTGCCGGCTTTACAAGCAAAGCCCCCATTTTGCTGCGGAAGTCTGTCATCATTCCGGCTTTGATTTTTTTCATCATAGCCGCTCCTACACCCTCATACAGTTTCAGAATCACATTTCCTACAAAGGCTTCACATACAATGACGTCTGCATAGCCCATAGGGATATCTCTCGCTTCAATACTTCCGATAAAATTGATATCTCCGCATGCTTTTAAAAGCGGGAAGGTTTCCTTTACAAGCGCATTCCCCTTTTCTTCTTCCGCACCATTGTTGACGATAGCTACCCTCGGTTTTTTAATTCCCACCACATGCTCCATGTAAATGGAACCCATTTTTGCAAACTGAACAAGATGGGAGGGGCGTGCGTCCACGTTTGCTCCGCAATCAATCAAAAGGGAGACTCCTTCCGTAGTTGGAATCAATGGAGCCAGCGGCGGTCTCTGTACACCTTTGCTTCTTCCAACAAGAACCTGACCTCCAACAAGAACCGCACCTGTACTTCCTGAAGAAACAAAAGCATCTGCTTCCTGCCTTTTTACCATATTCAAGCCTACTACGATTGATGAATCTTTTTTCTTACGAATAGCCACGACAGGCGGTTCTGCCGTTTCGATCACCTCTGAAGTATGCACCACCTGTATCCGCTCTTTTGGGTAATTGGGATATTTCTCCAATTCTTTTTCTATGATGTCCTGCTGCCCGGTGAGGATGACCTGAATATCCTGTCTCTTCGTCACTGCTTCCACTGCACCTTTTACCGGCTCTACAGGTGCATTATCTCCACCCATAGCGTCCACAACTACTCTCACTGATTCTGCCATAACCGTTCCTCCTGCCTGACATATACGAAACTAATCCCTATACTGTGCTGCCCATCAAATGTCTATGAACCATTACGTGCAAGCACCTCCTGATTCATGACTGCTGTCCGGGACTTTTACAATAAACTCTAAATTTCATCATACTAAACAATCCTTGTAAAAGTCAATAGATTGCAAAAAAATTTGCGGATTAAGCGGCAGATTCGTTACTTTTCACTTCGTTCTCAGTAACGAGGCCAAAATTCATTCCAGATTGCCTTCGGCAATGGAATTTTGGCTTGTATGTCTCGGGATTTTGGCATAGTCATGCCAAAACACCTCGCGGAATATTTCCTGCGAACAGTAACACAAATTCAGTTTTTTCCCATCCAGAACCGCCTCTACCAAAGTATCGCCCTGATAAGACAGCTTCAGTGAAAAAAAAGGAGCGTCTTCCCAGAGGAGCTTGAAAAACACAAGATCCCCTACCCATAAATCCAGCTTCAGGAGATCCTTTTTGGGCACCCATTCCAGAGTTCCCTCATCGCATTCCTTCATTTCACCTGTAAAACCATCTGCCGTATACAGACACATATATTCTGTTCCATACCCCTCCTGTGTGAAGGTCACAATCCCACGGAAACGGTATGAAGTGAGTGTCAGGCCGGTTTCCTCATATGCTTCCCGGAGCATACACTCCTCCGGGCTTTCTCCCACTTCAAAATGGCCGCCGATGCCGATCCATTTGTCTTTATTTACATCATTCTTCTTGGAAACGCGGTGCATCATCAAATATGCATCATCCTTTTCCACATAACAGAGTGTTGTCATTGGATGTTTTGCCATACAGTATCTCCTTATCCTTTCTATCCATTCTGTTCCCGGATTTTTTCTGCAAGGTCGTTTAAATAAACCCATCGGTCCATTTTTTCTTCCAGTGCCATTTCCACCTCTTCCTTCTTTTTTGTAAGCTCATTAAGTTTACCGGAATTGGTAGCATTCGCCATAATTTCATCCTCCAGGGCAGCGATTTTTTCTTCCAGAGAGGCAATGTCATCATCAATCGTTTCAAATTCCCTCTGCTCTTTAAAGGAAAATTTCAGTTTTGCAGGACGATTCTGGCTCTGTTTCCAGTCCCTGCCGCCGGAACGAGTTTTCTCTTCGGATTTAGACGAAAAAACGTTTTCTGCTATTGTCTCTTTTCTTCTCTCTTTTGCTTCAAGATAATCGGTATATCCACCTTCATACTGTGTCAGATGACCATTTCCGTCAAATTCAAAAATACGTTCTGCCATATTGTCCAGGAAATAGCGGTCATGTGAAACCGCGATTACAATTCCGGAAAAAGAATCCAGATAATCCTCCAGAATCGTCAGGGTCGGAATATCAATATCATTGGTAATCTCGTCCAGGAGAAGCACATTGGGGGCTTTTGCCAGTATCTTCAGGAGATACAGACGTTTCTTCTCGCCACCGGAAAGCTTTGAAATAGGGGCATACTGCATGGCAGAATCAAACAGAAATCGCTCCAGAAGCTTTGCAGCACTCACAAGGCCGTCTCTGGTAGGGATATACTCTGCAACATCTCTTATATAGTCAATCACCCGTTCCCCTGTATCCATATCCTCCACTTCCTGTGAAAAATATCCGATCTTTACCGTTTCTCCAATCTCAATTTCACCCGAATCAGGTGACAGGAGTCCCGCAATCATTTTCAGCAATGTAGACTTGCCGCAGCCGTTTGGCCCAATAATGCCAAGTCTCTGATTTTTCAGCACTATATAATCAAAATCCTGAACACAGACTTTTCCGTCGAAGCTTTTGGAAACATGGTGAATCTCAATGGTTTTTTTTCCCATACGGGTTTCGATGGAATCAATCTCCACTGTCTGGTCACGGACAGGTGCTGTTCCGTTCTTCAGCGCTTCCAGACGTTCCAGGCGTGCCCGCTGTTTCGTACTTCTGGCACGGCATCCCCGTTTAGCCCATTCGACTTCCATTCGCAGAACACTCTGGCGTTTCCGTTCGGAGGCCAGTTCCATTTCCTCGCGTTCCGCCTTCAGTTCCAAAAATCTGGAATAATTGGCCTCATAGCTGTATAACCTTCCATGACTGATCTCCAGAATCTTATTGGTAACACGATCCAGAAAATAACGGTCATGCGTAACCATAATGACAGTGCCCTTAAAACGATTCAGGTAATCTTCCAGCCAGGAAGCCATCTCGTTATCCAAATGGTTGGTTGGCTCATCCAGAATCAGCACATCCGCCGGATTAACAAGCGTTCTTGCAAGCGCTACCCGTTTTTTCTGTCCTCCGGACAGATGGGCCACTTCCTCCTCATGATCGGCAATTCCCAGACGGTTCAGCACGGTTCTGGCTTCTGTCTCCGGATTCCAGCTTTTCTCCGCCTGTCCTTCCGTTACGTAGGAAAGCACAGTCGCCCCTTCCGGAAATACAGGATGCTGGGGAAGATAAGTAATCCGAAGCCCGTTCTGCATAATAACATTACCTTCATCCGGTTCTTCTAAACCTGCAATAATCCTAAGCAATGTGGTCTTTCCCGTCCCATTGATACCGATAATACCAATTTTCTCTCCCTGATGGATTCCATAGGACACATCATCGAAGATCACCTTATCTCCATATATTTTGCTGATATGGTCAATGTTCAGAATATTCATTCAAGATTTCCCTCTCTTCTGCCTTGATTTGGCTCTTTTGTTTTCTGATATGCAATTCTTTCCGTGCCATCTTCCACACAGATAATTCCACATTTTCTAAAGCCGTTTTTATCAAAAAGTCTCTGCATGCTCTTATTTTTTTCGTGTGTATCACCACGCAGGTTTTCGCAATTTTGAAAACACCAGTTAAGGCAGATGGAAGCAATTCCTTTCCCCTGCTGTGCAACAGCAATCCTATGCAGGACACCGTACGGCTTTTCGTTCAGCCAGACACCCTCCCGGATGATTTCATAATTCGGTTCCACACCTTCAAAGTAGACAAATACCGCCCCGATTCCCTCTTCCGTCTCATAAACATAAAGCTGTTCTTTGCGTAGATCATCCTCTACCAGCGCCTGCCCCGGATATCCTTCTGCCCACTGTCCCGGATTGCCATTAGCCGACATAAAATCCCTTGCGTCCGCATATATTTGTAAAATAGTTTCCAGATCTTCTGGTTTAGCTCTTCGAATCACGATTCTTTTCTCCTGTTTTTACAGATATTTTCTATGATTTTTCCGTTTTGGATTTTTCCTTGCTGCTTTTACGATTTTTCATTATATCATAAATCATGCAGGTTCTCAATCGTCTCCCTTCGATTCTCAATCAGATTGTTTCGGCTCATACACCTCTAATGACAGCACCATATTGAAAAAACAGAAAAACCGGCTGCTTTCCACGATTTTCCGCAGGAAAAACAGCCGGTTGACAGATCATACATCATTGAAATGTAACGGGAATTCTGTTTCTTACTACATCGTTATGAATATAGTGATCATATCTCGCCTTTTTGTTGACAAATGTAATGGAAGCTTTATTTTCTGCTGCGGTCAGTCTGACATTTCCGTAGGCAATAGCCTTCGGCAATTGTCCATAAGAAGGTGCGGCCCCTTTTACAATAGATACATTTGCTGTATTTGCAATGGAATCCTCCAGATAGTAATACAGCGCTGGTTTTTCGTATACCTGATACTGACCGACCGGCACGTTATGGAAGGTAATCTGCATAACAGCATATCCATTTGCATCTACGGTATAGCCATCCTGTGAAAAGCTCACATAGTTTTCATATTTCCTGCTGCTGCCCTTGCTGTCTTTTCCTTCTACAACAAAAGAAAATACCGGATTTCCGTGAGCCCAGACAATCTCATTTTCTTTCACTTTTTTGACTACAGTAATTTCTGCAAGCGGCGGTCTGTCCGGATCATTCACAGCTTCAAATGGCTCTGGTTCCGGATTCTCCTCCGTAAGTACAAACTCCTTTTTCCAGGAACCGTTATATCCGGTTGGAGCTTTTGTTTCAATTACCCGGAATCTTCCATTATTATTGCTGTCAATCGTCAGCTCTTCTGAGCAGTATATCTGGCTCTCTTCGTCATAAGAAAGCTTCGAAAGGTCTCCCAGTGTATTCTCATAAGAATCAGTTAACGTGTTATACTGATAAATACAAAATTCCGCGCCAGATAAACTTTCTCCTGTAATGGAATCGGTCTTCTTTATTCTTATCCTGCCTTTCAGTAAAGTGACCGGAATATTTTCTACGGTAAACTGCAGTTCCGTATCTCCTGCATAGAGATTGATTTCCCGTTCAAACTCTCCCGTATATCCCTCCGGTACTCTGGTCTCCTCAATTTTGTATCGTCCCATATTCCGGTCTGTGATCTCCAGTTCTTTACTGTAATACCGCTCTGTCTCCGGGTCAAAAGTCAGCGGCTCACCAATGCTTTTATATGCCTGTCTGACATTATCCCATTCAAAGATCGCAAACTCTGCGTTATCCAGGATTTCCCTGGTTACGGCATCCAGCTTGATAATTTCTACCCGTCTGGGAGAACTATCATTTTCAGCCGTAAAACCAAACAATTCTTTCTGCCCGAGTTTCGTCAGCACAAATTTTTTGCTAAAAGTACCTGTAAAACCTTTTGGATTCTTTGTTTCTTTTACCATAAATTTGCCCTGATTGTCCGAACTATACGTTACAGTCCCTGACTCATAACGCTTTGATGACGTATTGTATTGAAGTTTCACACCATTCGTATACTTCTGAGTTTTCTTACTCCAGGTATATAATGTAAACTCCGCACCTGTCAAGTCCAATTCTGTACCTTTAATCACTTTTCGGATGGATACTTTTCCGGACATGTCCGGAATTTCCCTGACAGTAACCGTCTTAACCGCATTTTTGGTAACAGTAACCTGATGCTTTGTTACATCAATCAAATATTTTTCTGCTTCTGATCCAGCTTTCGTATTCACCTCCAGAAGATAATATTTCCCTATGGGAACATACGAAAATGTGAGTTCTCCATTTTTATCCGTATGACCACCGGACATTCTCTCATCCTTTTTCAAAACAGTAGCACCATTGGAAACAATATTTTCTGCAGCGATCAGACGATATCCCGCGCCCTGAATTTTTTTATCCGGATTTTGGTCAGCGACTTTTTTCAAAACAACAGTTCCGCTTGCCGCAGGCCGAAAAGTCAGACTCAATTGTTCCCTGTCGCCTTCAAAAAAGTATGTTCCCAGATCCTGCATATTGCTTTGATTTGTCTGAATCGACGCATTGATGGCAATATACTCCACAGGCTTTAAGACAGACGCAAATGTCAGCTTTTGATTTGAGGTTGTCGTATAAGGAAAAGCATAACGGATTCTTGCCCCCTTATAAAGTGTGACACTCTTTCCTTTACCAAGAACACGGGGATTCGTCTGTCCTCTTGCCGTATAATCATCCGCACTTGTCCAATAACCCATTGTCCAAGCGTCCGATGTCCTGCATGTAAACGTAATTCCGTTTTTCTCCATTGTAGAAGTCAGTATGTAGGTTGATGATATCTGTACACCGCTTCCCATTCCGCACCAGCTAAGAGAATCAGGGACTACTTTAAAATATGTAAGATTTCCAACCATGTCTTTGGCTGATACCATGTCTCCATTGGAATCTTTTCCATAAAATTTTAAGTCTTTCATATTCGGGAATGTCATGGATGTCAGTTTACTGATCCATCTGTCCAGACCAACATGTTCACATTCGGCTGCTGTAGCTCCGGCAACATCATTGGAGTATACTTTACTCAGTGCAAAATGTGTTAAAACATATCGGTTGGCTGCTTTAGACCAGTCGCAGTGACTGCACGTAGGATCATATGTATTGGTAATGTCCCCCGGACCGCCATATCCATAGTAGAGAATCTTTTTGATGCTGGAGTTGGAAAGAATTTTGATAGCTTCCTCCTTGATGGTCATTGATGGTTCCAGAGGACCGTTTTTCATAGGATTCATACAGTAAACCGGAGCACGATGTGAGACTCCTTCATCATCCGTATACACAATTTCTCTGCAAACAGTTCCCATATGATGTGAGGATCCACCGTCATTTACCCAGATTTCATCCATATTTACGTAACCCAACATATTCATCGTAAACGGACTTGTTTCTGCTGCAAGGCTTACGATCCCATCCTCCGCCGTACTCATGACAATTTCCGCACTTTTCATAGTCGTGTTTTGAATTGGAGCTAAGGCGATTATCTGTCCCTCTTTGATTTCTTCTAAAAATTCCTCCGTTTCCGGTGTCTCTGCCTGAATCAGATCAGCATCCTCTCCACTGATGATCGTAAAATCAAACTCTTCCGGAGAAATTGTCTCCATTGTTTCCTCTTCTACGGTAATATCCGCCTCCTGGTCTGCCTGTTCACGATCCTGTCCGGTATTCTCCTGTTTCGTATTCTCTTTTTTCGTATCCTCCTTTTCCGCATTCTCCTGCTTCAAAACCAAAGATGCAGTAATGCGTACATTATCTGCAGGCATAAAGAATTCATATTGTTCATCACCTAAAATCTGTATTTCAACAAAACCGTCTGCACTCTCCGCATATACATTGCCGACTTCATATCCCTCATCCGGCACAACCACAAATTCGACTTTTTCCATTTCTGCATAGGAATTTCTATTGCCGTTCAGGATAATCTGCCCATGGTCTGCGCTGGTCTGAACTGTAAAACAACCGCTGGCCGGAGGTGTCTCATCATCATAAGACACCTCTGTCCCCTGCTCCGGTTCTTCCGGAAAAACCACGTCCATTTCCGGTTCTTCCGCTGCGTACTGTTCTTCCGCTGCCTCCGTATCCGAAGCAATGACCGGTGCTGTTATGGGCACCGCCGAAATAGCGGCTGCAAGAAAAAAACACATTAATTGTTTTTTCAATGTTTCCTACCCCCTTTCCTGACTACTTAAAAAACGTCCATGGGACATTTTTTATCGTATACTTGGCAACCAAAACTACTGCTCCTATCACAGCCGACATGACTGCGGCTGCCAACAACAATAAGATCGGAGAATCATCTGCAGTCTTCACTGCCGAAACACTTGAAGCTGCGGTTCTGTCTTTTGCCGGATCAGAGGATTGTCCCCATTCATTTTCCGGAACTGCCGAAGGCTGTACTTCATCTTCATACACCGTAAAATACCACTTTACTGCCGTATCACGAAGTGCATAGGCATTCTTCAGTTCTTTGGGCACAGAAACTGCAAATTCCATTGTCCCACCATCTCCTGGCTGGAATTTTCCCAGTGACACCTCACTTTTCAGACTTTCTGCCTGAAGGTCCCCTGAATAAAGGATTTTTCCATCCATAGAAATAGTCAGCTGAAGTTTTCTGAGCAAATCCATTCTGTCTTCTCTCTGACACACAAGTCCTGTATGGAAGAAGATTTCCGCAGGATTTTTCGTTGTATTGGAAATTGCCACGGAATCCTTAAACACATCTCCCGGCATGGCTGTCCCTATATTTGCAAAAAAATCATCAGGTACTGCCACAAGCTTATGTGCACTGCCATTGAACTCTACGGAAAGTTTTACCTTCGATTTCTTTGAGACAGCTGCCCCATTCTCTTCATGAACACAAAGTTCTATCTCCTGGTTTCCCCACGGGGACATGGCACTGAAATCCGGCTGAAAGTTCGCAGCCTGAATTGCATCCGCCTGTATCCTTATCTTCAGATTCTGATCGGAATGTTCTTCTGTCCATCCGGACGGAATCTCTATCCCCTGAAAAAGCGTTACTGTTTCCCCACGGTTCAGAATTTGGGTATAATAGTAATATTCCCCATGTCTCATCCACTGCCCGTAAATCCCCAGAAGATTATCGTCTGAAAGCGCCTCCAGTTCCTCTCTGTCGTTCTCATACGATATCCTTGCCCTGACCCAACAGGGTTCTGCATAATTGGTGATGCGCGGAATCTTAGAAATCACATCACCTGGCAAAACCACTTTGGGATTTGAATAGGATGTTTCTTTGCCTTGCTTTGTTTCATATTCTTTCAGACTAATATTCACATCCCCGGTAGCAATATGGTTTGTAACTGTCACGATATCTGAAAAATACCCGTAGGTTCCGGAAATCCCCGCTATTATCGCTGCCGAAAGTACGGCAACCATCATTTTTTTCCGTATTTTCACAATGGCATTCCCCCTTCCTACGTGCCACGAACGGAATTCAGATAATATTTCCATGCGGACTGATAATCTGTAAAATCACCTGATTCTACGGATTCTTCATAGACATGTATCTGAAAATCATTTATTGTATCCCAATAAAGCTTATCCATCCTGCTTCTGTCAATCTGAAAACCGGTAAATAACGGCGTTGTATTTTCTCCTTCTTTCAGCAGCTTGCGATAATAGTAATAGCCATCATCACTGTTATAAACCCAATTGACCGTATCAAGCCCAATCAGTGTCACTGCTTTTCCGATATCATAATTTGAGTAGGACAGGGCTGCCCGTATATAGCAATCCACATTAAAGCCTTTTTCCGCTGATGTAGTGTTTCCAATCCAGACCGTTTTTTTATACTCGGGTGTATCGTCATCTCCCGGATCCGGAGGTTCCGGAAAATCCTCCTTAATTTCCGTCGTATTTCTTCCTACTGCCACACGATTCTGCACCTGGTCAAAGCCGCTGAAATAAGCTGCTGTTCCTCCAATACATATAACTCCTGCCGCCACAACCGCACATGCAGATCTATGCAGGAACCACCTTCTCATTTTGTCACCCCACCGGGCTGTCCGTTATTCTGCTGCACATATTTCTGATAAGCCACAGCTGCCTGCTGGGCAACGGTTCCTGCATCTCCGCCTGTATTGACCGACTGGATAGCATATGCCCTTACCGGTATGGCGAATTGCCGGGTATCAAACTGCCCTTCAATAATATTTGCAAAAGTTACCGTATCAAACAGCGTAGTACTTGTCTGACCGGATTTCAAAATCTTGTTATAGGCAAACGTGTAAATCTTATTTTGACCGGATGATTTTGCCTCAATCTGTGTCCAGTCAGCCTTCTTCGTAAATGTAAAAAGCTCCGTATTCTTTTTATCAATGCGGTTGCCTGCTGCATCTGCTGTAATCACAGCCGCTGTGGGAATTGAAACTTCCAGATACACAAAAGCATCATTCACCCCTGTATTTTTCACCTGAGGATCCTTCCGTATCTGCTGTGACGGTTCCAGCTTTGTATTATCTTCAGGTTTCCAATTTGGTTCCTGAAGCTCAATATCCACCTTTCCAACCGTAAATTCATTGACAGTTTTGTCATAATCTGTCAGATAGGCCATAGTTCCTCCCGCTGCTAGTGCACTAACCGCACAGCAGATCACTGCTGTTTTCACAATTCTTTTCTTTATTTTCATATCGTTTTCCCGCGCGTCCCTTTTCCGCGCTCTCCTTTTTCTTTTTTTCTGTTGAAAGTTTCTGCCCTAAGAACGGGCTTGGATTCTGCAAGAAGTGACAGGACAGCTGCTGCCAAAATCAGCAGCAGAACTGCCCGGTTCTGAAGATAAGAAACGACAAAGCCTAAAACTGGCAAAGAAAAGCAGACCGTTCCCACTATCTGGGAAGGAAGAACGGGATTTGCATCTTCTCCCTGGTTGGCATCGCCCTTTGTAATATAGCCATACTTCTCTTGACGTATCACCCGATGGGTAACTGTAGTTCCGCTAAGCTGATATGTAATGACATCGCCTTCAGCCGGTTGTCTGTCCGTAGTATCCGTAAATACGATTCCGCCTGTAGGAATCACCGGTTCCATGGAACCGGATAATACAGCATAAGGACAGATACCTGCCAGGCGCAGCATAAATATTGCCGCACCAAGAATCACAATACTTCCCGCAAGCCCGTTGAGAATCCATTTTATGAATTTCATAGCCGCTCCTTTTCTCCGAATGAATGGATTTTAAGATACTCTTTCAGGCGGCGAACGCCTGCAAAGCCCTTTTCCCAAAGGCATCCCTCCTTTTCTAAAAATAAAATAGAATCTGATTCTGCCTGAAAACAGGCATTACTGAATGATTGGAAAAATTTGAATAAAAATTAGACTTAGATTCATCTGAATGGTAAAAGAAAATACTTGAATAAACTTTCATAAAATATGAATAATTAAACTTAAATCAGAAATTAAAAAAATAAAATTTAGTCAATCTTTGTGTTAATAAAGTGGAATCTTGAATGAATCTTCAGAATCAACAAGATTTGAATCAGAATCTGTATGAGTTATCTAAGATGTATCTATCTTAACTTCCATTCATGGAAAAGTCAACCCGTTTCTGTCAATTCCTGCCATAAATCGTTCGACAAAACCCGACAAAAAAAATCAGAGGATTCAAATATGTCTGAACCCCCTGATTTTAGGCCGTTTTTGATTAGTCCTCAACTTTGATGATTTCTTTCTTGTTGTAGCTACCGCAAGCCTTGCATACTCTGTGAGGCATCATCAGAGCACCACATTTGCTGCATTTTACTAAGTTCGGAGCACTCATTTTCCAGTTTGCTCTTCTCTTATCGCGTCTGGCTTTAGATGATTTATTCTTTGGACAGATGGACATATGTTACACCTCCTTAAATTTACTAAATATATCACTGATAGCTGCCATGCGGGGATCCTTTGGCTCATCTGCGCAATCACAGGGGCCGTCGTTAAGATTCTTCCCACACTGGCTGCATATCCCTTTGCAGTCCTCTTTGCACAGAACCTTCAAAGGCCAGCTCATCAGTACCTCAAGATAGACCAGCCGGTCCACATCCAGGTCCATACCTGTGAGATAGCTTTTTTCATCCAAATCATGAATCCGCTCTTCATCCGTAAGCTTCATATCCAGCTTCCTCTTAAAAGAAAGAGAAATGCAGACAGGCACTTCCTTCAAACAGCGGTCACAGGGAATCCCGACTGTGATATCTCCCGCACCCTCTATTTCAAGAACTTTATTGCCTGTATTGGTAATGGTCAGCTCTATCGGATTCTTGTGAAGAATCGGAAAGCTTCCCGACTGGAAGGTAATGATATCCATCTCAAACGCAGCGGAGTACTGGACACATTTCCCATCACAGGATGAAATTTCTGATAAATGTATCTGCATAATTATCTCCTATCCACACCTAATAAATTATACATATCCCGCCAGTATTTGTCAACGAATATTTTTCCTAATAGAAAAAAATGCCTAAATGCCTAAACTTTGGATCCACGCCAATCTGCAGGTGGTTGTAAAAAGGTGCGCCGGAAATGGCGCACCTTCCGATATTCCCCGGAAAATATATGGACAGGGAAACGTATTCTGTAAATCCAATTCAAACGAAACGCCGCAGATTATACAAGCGCTACGGTTTCTCTGCAGATAGCGAGTTCTTCGTTGGTCGGGATAACAGCAACTTTTACCTTGGAATCAGCAGTGGAAATTACCATTTCTTCGCCGCGTTTCTTGTTCACTTCCGGATCAATTGTAATTCCCAGGTATCCCAGGTAAGAGCATACGGTTTCACGTACGTTTCCGGCATTCTCGCCGATACCTGCGGTAAATACGATTGCATCAACGCCATTCATAGCTGCTACATAGCCGCCTACGAATTTGGCAATACCATAGCAGAGAACATCAAATGCATTCTTGGCGTCCTCGTTGCCGGCTTCAATTGCAGCATCAATGTCACGCATATCACTGGAAACACCAGTCATACCCTGAAGACCGGATTTCTTATTCAGGACATTCATGATACCTGCAATATCCAGGTTCTCTTTCTTAGCGATGTATTCCATAATTGCCGGGTCAATGTTTCCGGAACGGGTTCCCATAACAACACCTTCCAGAGGGGTCAGACCCATGGTAGTATCCACACATTTGCCATTCATTACGGCGCTGATGGAAGAACCGTTGCCGAGGTGGCATACGATTACCTTGGAGTTGTCTTTGTCAAGGCCAAGGAATTCAACAGCACGTTTGGAAACGAAGCTGTGAGAGGTTCCGTGGAAGCCGTATCTTCTTACTTTATATTTCTTGTAGTATTCAATCGGCAGACCGTACAGATATGCTTTTGCAGGCATGGTCTGATGGAAAGCGGTATCAAATACACCAACCTGCGGCACGCCAGGCATCAGCTCTGCGCAGACACGGATACCGATCAGGTTTGCCGGATTGTGAAGAGGAGCAAGGTCGTTGCACTCTTCTACTGCTGCGATCATCTCATCTGTGATAACAGCGGAGGAAGCAAATTTCTCGCCGCCGTGTACGACACGATGTCCGATTGCGTTTACTTCCTGAAGGCTTGCGATCGCACCTGTCCTCTCATTGGTCAGGGCGTCAAGAACCATCTGGATTGCTTCTTTATGGGTAGGCATCGCAGCTTCTGTGATCTCTTTGTCACAGCCTGTTTTCTGGTATACCAGTCTGCCGTCGATACCGATTCTCTCGCAGAGACCTTTTGCAAGAACTGCCTCTGTATCAGAGTTGATAAGCTGATATTTTAAGGAAGAACTTCCACAGTTAATTACCAATACATTCATGATTTTTACTCTCCTGATTTCTCTCAAAATGATTAAAATAAATTATTTATCTGCTGCCTGACACTGTACTGCTGTAATAGCCACAACACCTACGATATCATCTGCAGAGCATCCGCGGGACAGGTCGTTGACCGGTTTAGCGATACCCTGGGTAACTGGTCCGTAAGCTTCTGCTTTTGCAAGACGCTGAGCCAGTTTGTAGCCGATATTTCCTGCATCCAGGTCAGGGAAGATAAGCACGTTCGCTTTTCCTGCAACAGAGCTGCCCGGAGCTTTGGAAGCACCTACGCTCGGTACGATAGCTGCATCAAGCTGGAATTCGCCGTCCAGTTTCAGTTCCGGATGCTCTTCTTTGGCGATTCTGGTAGCCTCTACGACTTTGTCTACATCCGCATGTTTGGCACTTCCCTTGGTGGAGTGGGAAAGCATTGCAACAACCGGCTCTTCCTGAACAAGAAGTTCGAAAGACTCTGCGGAGGAAGCTGCGATAGCTGCCAGTTCTTCCGGATTCGGGTTCTGAACAAGACCGGAATCACCGAATACAAATGCGCCGTTTGCGCCGTATTCACAATCCGGAACAACGATCAGGAAGAATGCGGATACAAGCTTGGTACCCGGTTTCGTTTTCAGGATCTGGAGACATGGTCTCAAGGTATCTGCGGTAGAATGGCATGCGCCGGAAACCATACCGTCAGCATCCCCCATCTTTACCATCATTACACCATAATATAAGTACTGGTTCAGGAGAATCTCCTTCGCCTGCTCCGGGGTCATGCCCTTTTTCTGGCGTAATTCTACTAATTTGTCAATGTATCCCTGGGTCTTCTCGGAGGTTGCAGGATCAATGATCTCTGCGCCGGAAATATCATAGCCGCCTTCTGCAGCGCTCTTTTTTACAGTTTCTTCATTACCAACAAGGATAACTTTGGCAATTCCTTCTTTTAAGATTTTTTCTGTTGCATCCAGAGTTCTCATATCCTCAGTCTCCGGAAGAACGATTGTTTTTACACTAGCTCTGGCTCTGTCTTTCAGTACATCAATAAATCCCATGATTAAATGGCTCCTTTCATTATTTCGTAGCTAGTCTTATTATAACCCCGGAATCCTTGTATTTCAAGCTTTTCCATGGTAGAATATGACACAGAATCGTATTTTTTGAGGTGCAATTTCATGAAAACTGTAGGAATCATTGCGGAATACAATCCTTTTCACAACGGACATCAGAGACAGATTTCTTATATCCGCAAGAACTGCGATGCCGATTATATTGTTGCGGTAATGAGCGGTGATTTTGTTCAAAGGGGCACACCTGCTCTTCTTTCCAAACACCTCCGTACAAAAGCTGCTCTACACTGCGGCATCGATCTTGTTCTGGAACTGCCGGTTTCTGTTTCAAGCGCCAGTGCGGAGCTCTTTGCCAAAGGGGGCGTGGAGATTCTGGACGGAATCGGAGTAACGGATTTTCTCTGTTTTGGAAGCGAGGAGGGAACACTGTCTCTCTTTCAGGAAACGGCCGAAGTTCTCTCCGGCGAGCCTGCGGAATATCAGCATCTTCTGAAGTCTGCACTGAAGACAGGCCAGTCATTTCCCGCAGCACGCTGCCTGGCACTGACGGAATATATCTGCCACACACAAAAAAAGCTTGATGAAAATACCTGCAGGCGCTTTCTTGCACAACCGAATAATATCCTCGGCATAGAATACTGCAAGGCCCTCCTTCGGCAAAACAGCCGTATTCAGCTGCTCACGCTAAAACGGGAGGGCGCAGGATACCACGAACAGGCCCTCTCCCTGAGTCAGGCACCTTCCGCCTCCGGTATCCGGAATCATGTGAAAACAGCCGGAGCTTTTCATCCGTCCGCACTGGAGGGTTTGCTTCCGAGAGCATCCCTAGACCTCTTAGCTTCCGCAGTTTCCGACAGTCGTCTGATCTTTGAGGAAGACCTGGATTCCCTTCTCTTCTACTGCCTTCTTTCTGAGGATCAGGAAAGTCTCTGTAGATATCAGGATGTTTCCTGTGAGCTGGCATCCCGAATCATCCGTATGCGGAACCAGTACAAGGGATTTCTGCAGTTTGCAGAGCTTTTGAAAACCAGAGATCTCACTCAGACCAGAATCCAGCGGGCGCTCCTTCATATCCTTCTGCATATCCGGAACATGCCGGCCCCTGTCGGCTACGCCAGAGTTCTTGGATTCCGAAAAGATTCCGCGCCCCTGTTATCAGCAATCAAAAAGAAAGGACGCATTCCTCTTCTTACAAAAGCAGCAGATGCTTCCAAAATACTGGATGAATCCTCCCTGCGGATTTTTCAGGAAACGGTCTTCGCATCCAATCTTTACGAAAGCCTTCTTGCACACAAAAACGGCACGGACTTTGTCCATGAGAACCAAAAACCGGTTGTGATCCTATAAGCAGCAAAATTACAGCAAAAAAGTACAGCCCTTCCTAACAGACTGAAAGGCTGTACTTTTTTATGCATATCCACACTCTTAAAACCAAAGGCTGCTTGCTTTTGCAGATTGATCTGCTGTTTTTATTTCTTTCTGGAAAGAAGGATTCTATCGTTATCCAGCTTTTTCCCGGCACCTGCATTGAATTTTTCCAAAAGGCCGTCTACTGTCAGGCCATCCCGTTCACTGCCGCTGATATCCAGAACGATATCGCCGGAATCCATCATCAGGATCCTGTTTCCCAATTCTAATGCTGACTGCATATTATGAGTGATCATCAGACATGTCAGGTTGTTTTCTTCTACGATCCGCTTCGTCAGCGCCAATACCTTTTCTGCGGTTCCCGGATCCAGCGCGGCCGTATGCTCATCCAGGAGCAGAAGTTTTGGAGGCACCATCGTTGCCATCAAAAGTGTAAGTGCCTGCCTCTGTCCTCCTGACAAAAGCCCTACCGGCTGTGTCATACGATCCTCAAGACCGATATCCAGCAGTGCCAGTTGTTCCCGAAACTGCTTTTTGTCCGCTTTGGATACGTGGGACAGCCAGCCGCCGGAACCGGCCGCAAGAGCCAGGTTTTCTTCAATCGTCATGCCCGGTGCACTTCCGCGCATAGGATCCTGATACAGTCGTCCGATGTTTTTGGCACGCACATGCTGGGGCTGAAACGTAATGTCCACGCCATCCAACACTACAGATCCGGAATCTGTGAGGAAATCTCCGCAGATTGCATTAAAAAGCGTAGATTTACCTGCCCCGTTGGAGCCGATGATTGTTGCAAAATCCCCCTTCTTCAGATGAAGGGAAAGGTCCTTGATCGCAGTCTTTTCGTTGACTGTTCCGGGATTAAATGTTTTTGAGATATGATTCAGTTTCAGCATCTCAAATTCCTCCCTTCTTATGTGTCAGTCTCCGCTTGATCTGCGGCCATTGTTTTTTCAGATACGGTCCGGAAATCGCAAGCACGACAATAATGGAAGACACCAGTTTCAGCATAAATGCCGGCATGTTAAATCTCAGTGCGATCGTATAAACCAATCGGAAGATAAAGGAACCGAGTACCATTCCAACCGCCCTTGCAAAGATCCCGCCTCTGCCCATCACCGTACCGCCGATCAGCAGTGAGGCAAGAGCAATGGTCACCATTCCCTGGCCGATATTGATATCTACAGATTTCTGTGACTGTGCCAGCAGGCAGCCGGAAAGGCCGGTAAATGCATTTGCCACACAAAGTCCTGCTATCGTCGTAAATACCGGATTGATGGAAGAAGATTTTACCATATCCGCATTGTTTCCGGTTGCACGAATGGCAAGACCCAGCCGGGTCTTCAGGAAAAACACCAGAAATGCCACTACGCACGCTACGGCAATCAACGCAATCACAATCTCTGTCTGCCCCGCCAAAGGTGTCTCTGCCAAAAGATCCTTCATCATGGTAAAAACGGTTGTGGTCTTATTCATATTCAGCAGCGAGGAACCGCCCATCACAGCTATATTAATAGAATATAGCCCGGTGTTGACGATAATTCCCGCCAGCAGACTGTCCACTCCCATTTTTGTCTGCAGAACCGCAGTCACAAGCCCGGAGCAGACACCTGCCAGCATTGCGGCGATAATTGATAAAAACGGATGCCCGCTGATGGCCACTGCGGCACCCACTGCGGCGCCAAGAGTAAAGCATCCGTCAGTGGAAAGGTCGCAGACATTCAGCATGGAATAGCTTAAAAACAAAGCCAGCACGGTAAGGGAACAGATCAGTCCCAGCTTCAGGGCCGTCTGCCCAAGTGCAAGTGCGGTTGTCAGTGTCACGATATATTCCTCCCGGTTGATCCATTAGTTTTCCAGATCATCAAAGCTTTCCGCTGTCACGATCTCGTTTACCTGTGTACAAAGAGGCTCAAATGCAGTCTTGATAGTCTCAAAATCGAGTCCCAGACCTTCGCAGGTTTCCGTATTTACAGTTGCAGTACCATTGTCAAAAGTCTTAACCGGAGTTGTCGCCGGATCTGTATCGTTCAACAGGATGTCGGCGATCATATCGGCGGTCTCAACGCCAAGGTTTGCATAATCAACACCATAACCTACAAATGCACCGTTCAAAGCAAAGGAATCAGCTCCTGTATAGTGAGGAATTCCTGCTTCAATAAAAGTTTCATAAATAGACAGCTCTGCAGTCATGATCGTATTATCAGTCGGGGTAAAAACTGCGTCCACACCATCGGCAACCAGTGCCTGTGCTGCCAACTGTACTTCATCTGTTGTCGTTCCGGTACGTTCTACATATTCAATATTGTTTTCCTCAAGATATGCTTTTGCAGATTCAATAGCTGCGGTAGAGGAATCCTGGCCCAGGTCATACAGAAGTCCGATCTTCTTGGCATCCGGGTTTGCTGCAAAGATTAGGTTCATTATCGAAGCGGTGTCCAGATAATCAGAAGTTCCGGTAAGATTTGCACCAGGTGCTTCATTGGATTCTACCAATCCTGCGCCTACAGGATCGGATACTGCGGAAAATACAACCGGAGTATCTGTGCCTTCTGTTGCAGCCTGCATACGCATAGCAACAGGAGTTGCCACACCAACCATCAGATCCACGCCGTCCGCCTGGAAATCCGTGATGATCTGATCCATAACATTCGCGTCAGCATTGCAGTTATCATAGGATACATCAAAGGTCACACCCTGCTCTTCTCCAATCTCTGCCAGACGGTTCTGAATGTTCTCCACGATCTGGTTCAGGGATGCATCATCCACGTAATTACAGATACCAATCTTGAAATCATCCGCCATAACGGTGCTTGCCATCATAATAGATGCGATTACAGTTGCAGATGCACATGCCATAAGTTTTCTCTTCATAATTTTTTTCTCCTTTTCTCTTTGCAGTTTATGCAGATTTTTCAAAAGGATAACTGATGATCTATGTATCGGACATTTCATTTATCGGAAAATCCCCTGGAATTCCTTTAGACTTTCCTTTTGATACAAAAAAAGAACCGCCCCAGACATTTATCTGAGACGGTAATAATTTCTTATTATCGCGGTACCACTCAATTTGGCGTATCGCCCTCTTTCGCACGTACTATCATACGTTCCTGATTGATAACGGGTTCGGTTCCCGGCGTTTCCTACTGTGACTGACATGAAATCGTTTGAAACATATACAATCATTTCAGATTCACCCTCAAAAGTCCATTCGGCATACCGTTCCATACTGCAATTCCACCACCTGCAGTTCTCTGTGATTTCACGCTGAATGCTTACTACTCTTTCTCATCGGTTTTATCCTTTATTGTTGTAAAGTGTAGCACCGAAAAGAGGATTTGTCAACCCCCTCGTGCTAGTTTTCGTGCTAGTACAACGAATAATAAATAACTGACACCTTGACTTGTCTGATTTTTCATCTGCGGCGTTGTCGTCAATCGCCGTAGCCACCGCTACGCCTCATTCCTCCGCCTTGCATATGAAACAATCATCCTACGTCAATGTATCAGAAATTTATTTTTCGTTGTACTAGTTTTTAAAGCTGTGGATTGGTGCCGGGATACGTCCGCCGCGTTCCACAAATGCTTCACAGGAGAACTGGTTTACCGGCATGATCGGTGCGTAGCCCAAAAGGCCTCCGAATTCCACCGTCTCCCCCACTCCTTTGCCAATCACAGGGATAACACGCACTGCCGTTGTCTTCTGGTTGATCATACCGATGGCGGATTCATCAGCAATGATTCCGGCAATGGTAGATGCCTTGGTATCTCCGGGAATTGCAATCATGTCAAGTCCGACTGAGCATACACAGGTCATTGCTTCCAGTTTCTCAATGGTAAGCGCACCTTCACTTACCGCATCGATCATCCCCTGATCCTCACTTACCGGAATAAATGCACCGCTCAAACCACCTACTGCAGTAGCTGCCATAACACCGCCCTTTTTTACCTGGTCATTCAGAAGGGCCAGCGCCGCTGTCGTACCGGGCGCACCGACTCTTTCCAGACCGATTTCCTGCAAGATTTCAGCAACGCTGTCGCCGATTGCAGGTGTCGGTGCCAGAGACAGATCCACGATTCCGAAAGGAACGCCGAGACGTTTGGATGCTTCCCGGGCAACCAGCTGTCCTACACGCGTTACTTTAAATGCCGTGCGTTTGATCATTTCGCACAGAGTCTCAAAATCTTTTCCTCTTACTTTCTGAAGGGCATTTTTTACAACACCGGGGCCGCTGACGCCTACGTTGATAATGCAGTCTGCTTCTGTCACACCATGAAATGCACCTGCCATAAACGGATTGTCATCCGGCGCATTGCAGAATACCACCAGCTTGGCACAGCCCAAAGAATCCTGATCCTTTGTTGCTTTTGCCGTTTCCAGAACGATTTCTCCCATCAGCTTAACAGCATCCATATCAATGCCGGTTTTGGTGGAACCAACGTTGACGGAGCTGCAGACACGCTCAGTCACAGCCAGTGCCTGCGGAATAGAGCGGATCAGAAGCTCCTCAGCAGGAGTCATACCCTTGCTCACCAGTGCGGTGTATCCGCCCAGAAAATTCACGCCTACCGTCTTGGCTGCATTATCCAGTGTTTTTGCAACAGAAACAAAATCATCGATGCTTTTGCATGCGGCTCCGCCGATCAGGGCGATCGGTGTTACGGAAATACGCTTGTTTACAATGGGAATTCCGTATTCCATGGCAATCTTGTCACCGGTAGATACCAGGTCCTTTGCAAGGGTTGTGATCTTGTTGTAGATTTTACGGTTCATGGTCTCCAAATCACTGTCAATGCAATCCAAAAGGCTGATACCCATGGTAATCGTACGCACATCAAGATTTTCCTGCTCTATCATCTTATTTGTCTCGTTTACTTCAAAAATATTAATCATAAGTCCTCTCCCCGAGTATTATTCTATGTCGTCCCCATCCATTATTCTCAGTACATGCCGGCCAAGGCTGACACTGTAGGATAGGGTATGATTTCTCCGGTACTTAAATCCTGTGCATCTTGTTAAAGATATCTTCATGCTGGCAGCGGATCACTACGCCGATCTCATCACCAAGAACACCAAGTTCTTTGGAAATCGTTCCGGTGTCTTTGTCAGAACCGCTTGTATCTGCAACCATCATCATGTTAAAGTAGCCCTGTACGATGGTCTGGGAAATATCCAGGATATTTACGTTGTTCTCAGCAAGATATGTACAAACTTTTGCAATGATTCCTACGGTGTCGTTTCCTACTACTGTGATAATTGTTTTTTTCATGATAATTTCCTTTCTATACGGTAATCAGTTCTGATATGCAATCCCTTCCGGCCACCTGAATCTTAAAATCCCGGGACCTGTACGGGTTATCGCCCATGGTCACTTCTGAGCAGACAGTCTCATAAGCCAGCTCCTCATAATTGTTTTCTTTACTTAAATGGCCCAGGAAAATGGCTTTCATATTGTCGTGAAGCAGCCGGCACAGCAGCCTTCCTGCATTTTCGTTGGATAAATGGCCCCTGTCACCGAGGATTCGCTGTTTCAGATAATAAGGATATCTTCCCACCTGTAGCATCCGGATATCGTGGTTCGCTTCCAGAAGAAGGGCATCCAGGTTCTGTAGGTTTTCAACAATATATTCATTATATTTTCCCAGATCCGTAGCTATCCCCACAGCCTGCTCCCCGCATTCCAGGCGATAGCCTACCGGCTGTGCCGCATCATGGGGAATGGTAAAAGGATTTACGGTCAAATCTTTAATCTTAAAGGGCTCGTCTTCCCGGATTTCATGAAAAATCCCCTCCGGAAGCTTCCCAAGTCCTCCTGCCCGCTCAATGGCATCCACCGTACCGCCTGTGGTATAGATGGGAATCTGGTATTTCCTTGCCATGACTCCCAGACTTTTAATATGGTCGGAATGTTCGTGGGTAATCAGGATCGCATCAATATCTTTGCTTGTCAGATCCACGCTGTTCAGACCTGCTTCGATCTTTTTGCCGCTGATTCCCACATCCACCAGCACATGTGTACAGTCAGAGCCTACATAGATACAATTCCCGCTGCTGCCGCTGGCTATGCTACAAAATCTCATGTTGTCTTACCCCTTCTTCGATTTGCTCATGGGTTTTCCTGAGGTCTCCATTATTCTCAATCACATAGTCCGCATGGGCACGGAAAAATTCTTCCGATGCCTGGCTGCGGATGATGCTTATCGCCTTCTCCCTGGTGTATCCTCTGCTTGCCGTAAGACGGGCAATACGGATTTCCTCATCCGTATGGACATACCAGATTTCATCACAAAATACTTCATAATGGTCTTCCAGAAGAAGTGCGGCTTCCACAACGGCCAATTGCCTGCCGCTTCTTCGTTCCTCGTTAAGACACCTGCAGATATATTCCTTCACAGCCGGATGGATGATTCCATTCAGCGCAGCAAGCATCTCCCCATTACAGAATACTACATCCGAAACCCTCTTCCGGTCAATGGTTTTATCATTTTTTATCACATCTTTTCCAAATAAATCAACGATTTTATCATAACAGGGCTCTCCCGGTTCCATGACCAGGTGCCCGATCTTATCCGCTTCCAGAATACATGCATCAAAATGAGATGCCATGTAATCCAAAATTGTGCTTTTTCCGGCTCCTACTCCGCCGGTTAGTCCGATTGTTTTCATTTTATCCTGCCTCATACCGTTTGTCTCATGTCATGCCGGTTCTTTCCTGTCTCGTAGCGGTCTCTTTCATCTGATTCCGATTTTATTTTGCCTCGTACCAGTTTTCTCCTTCATGCATATCAACTTCCAGTTCCACGGCAAGGCGTGCGGCACCCTTCATTTCTTCCTCCAGGATCCTGGATACGGCAGCCAGCTCCTCTTTTTTTGTTTCTATAAGAAGCTCATCGTGTACCTGCAGCACCAGCCTGGATTCCAGCCCTTCCTGGGCCATTCTGCCGTAGACACGATTCATGGCGATCTTAATGATGTCCGCAGCAGTTCCCTGAATCGGGGAATTCATTGCCACACGTTCTCCGAAAGACCTCTGCATAAAATTACTTGATTTCAGTTCCGGAATCGGACGGCGCCTGCCGAACATGGTCTTCACATACCCCTTCTCTTTCCCTTCCAGGACCATACCGTCCAGAAATCCTTTGATCTTTGGATAGGTTTCAAAATATTTCTCAATGTATTCTGCTGCTTCCTTTCTGGTGATGCTCAGATCCTGACTCAGTCCAAAAGAACTGATTCCATAAACGATCCCGAAGTTCACGGCTTTTGCATTCCTCCTTAAAAGCGGTGTCACCTCATCAAAGGGCACATGAAATACCTGGGATGCTGTCAGGCGGTGGATATCCTGTGCCTCCTTATATGCCTGGATCAGCTTTTCATCACCGGACATATGGGCAAGCACCCTCAGCTCGATCTGAGAATAATCCGCATCTACAAAAACAAACCCTTCATCCGGTACAAATACCTTACGAATCAGCCTTCCAAGCTCCATCCGCACAGGGATATTCTGGAGATTCGGCTCTGTACTGCTGATCCGGCCCGTCGCGGTAATGGTCTGATTAAATGTAGAGTGAATCCGTCCATCTTCTTCAATCACATTCCCAAGGCCATCCGCATAGGTGGACTTCAGCTTGGTAAGCTGGCGGTATTCCAGAATATCATTGATAATCGGCTGTTCCGGTGCCAGCTTTTCCAGAATGTCCGCGGCTGTAGAATATCCGGTTTTTGTCTTCTTTCCTCCGGGAATTCCCATTTTCTCAAAGAGTATCACTCCAAGCTGCTTGGGAGAATTGATGTTAAATTCCTCTCCCGCCTGCCGGTAGATCAGCTTTTCCAGTTCTTCAATACGCACCATCAGCTTCTCGCCGTAGGCCTTCAATTCTTCTCCTTTTACACGGATTCCCCATTTTTCCATGGAATCCAGGGTAAAGACAAGAGGAAGCTCGATTTCCTCGTAGACCTTCCACATCTCTGTTTCCTGAAGGTTCTTTTTTACAGGCTCCATGCAGCAAAGAGCCGTATAAGCCGTATAACATGCAAGATTCATCAGTCCGTCCAGCCCATCCTCCCAGGCTTTGGCAACGGTTGTCTTGCCAAGAAGGTCTTCCCTTGTAGGAAGAAGCAGTCCGCCCAGATACTCTTTCGCAATGTCATCAAAGGTGTAGGATGATTTCAGAGGATTTAAAAGGTAAACACCCACACCTGCATCAAATACCCGGGATGGCTTCTGAATACTTACATGCTTCAAAACTGCCTTGATATCCAGCGCACTGATAATCGTCTTCTCGGCAAGCGACTGAAGCTTCCCGCACAGATATTCGCCCGTGAGAAGCCCCTCCACAGGGACATAGTATACTTCTTTTTCATCAAGGGCAAGCCCCAGTCCATAGACCTTCTCCCTGTCCGCCATAAGTGCAGTGCCGACCGCCGGTCTTGATGCAGCCTTCTCAAAGAGCGCCTCCGCCCCTGAAAGATCACTGCAGGTAAAAAAGTCCTGTTCCATTGTATTTTCTGCCACAGTCTCTTTGTCAAAACGTCCGAGAAGGTTTTTAAACTCCAGGTTTTTACAAAGCTCATATGCTTCTTTTGTATATAAATCATCCATTCTGGCATCTTCATATGCAAACTCCAGCGGGCTGTCCGTATTGATGGTTGCCAGAGTCTTGCTTAAAGAGGCCATATCATAATGCAGGCGCAGGGATTCTCTCGCTTTATTCGGCTTCACCTCTTCCAGATGGGCATAAGCGTTTTCAATGGTGCCGAATTCCACGACCATTTTGGTGGCTGTTTTTTCACCTACTCCCGGGATTCCGGGAATATTGTCGGAACTGTCCCCCATCAGGGCTTTCAGCTCAATGATCTGGGGAGGTGTTACCTGATACTTTTCCAGAACCTGCCGGGCATGGTAGTCCTCGACAACTGTCTTGCCTTTTGTGGTTTTGGGCAGACGGATCATAATTTTTTCCGTAGCAAGCTGCAGGAGATCACGGTCGCCGGACAAAATCGTCACGTCCATTCCCTGCGCTTCGCTTCTTCTGGCAAGGGTGCCTAAGAGATCATCTGCCTCATATCCCTCCAGGGAAACAGTTTTCACACCCATGGCGTTCAGCATTTCCTTCATCAGGGGAACCTGCTCCCGAAGCTCCTCCGGCATCCCTTTACGGGTTCCTTTATATGCATCATAAATTTTATGCCGGAATGTTGGGGCATGAAGATCAAACGCTACCGTAAGGTAATCCGGTTTCTCCTCTTCCAGAATGCGGAACAGAATATTTAGAAATCCATACACAGCCCCTGTGTGTTTTCCCTCCGAATTGGTCAGATCGGGAAGACCATAAAATGCTCTGTTCAGTATGCTGTGTCCGTCGATCAGTAATATTTTTTCGCTCATTTTTTCCTCCTTACTGCGCATGTTCGCAGCGCATCATGGTATACCCCTGGGTATTTCCTCCTAGATTCCGCATATTTTTATAGAAACTGGGCAAGCTCCATAACCACAAAAACAAAAAGAGCAATCAGTGCCGCAATCAACACTACAAAGGCAGCCGCCAAGAAAAACCGCACCGCCTTTTTCTTACGGATATACCGCCTGCTTTTCTTCAAGTCCTGCTCCAGAAGATGCTGCAGATCCAAAACGGCATCTCCCTCATCCTCATCAAGCTGCACAATGGCCTCATGCACAATGAAATATGTTTCCAGCTCATCATAACAAGAGCAGCAGGACTGCACGTGTTCCAGAAACTCTTCCATCTCTTCAATTGACAATGTATGGTTGATATATCTCATCACCATTCCTTCTGCTGCACGGCAGTTCATCATCCGTCACCGATCCTTTCATTGGCACAAAGAAGTTCTTCCAGTAATATTCTTCCACCTGATTATAACGGAATAAGTAACAAAAAACAAGGGCGGAAAAAAGGTGATCCCTGACGGAGTTCCGTCTCTGAATCACCTTTCCATCTTTCACTTATCTTATGGAGTTTTGTATGACGCGTTTTCTACTATCAGCGCCCTAAAAACATTCGAAATCCGCCCTAATCGGGCTACTTTCTCATGTTTTTGCAGGTTCCAAATCACATATTGGTATGCAAGCATACCATATATGACCTTTTGACCCTTGTATCATATTATTGGGTTTGCACGATTTCTTCCACAGGGTTCTCCAGGATCTTCATAAATTCCTCTCCCGTGATCGTCTCATGTTCATACAGATATTTTGCGAGTTCATGAAGCTTGCCAATATTATCCTGCAGGATCTTCAATGCCTTCTGATGCTGTCTGCTCACCAGCTCCACAACCTTCTTATCCAGAATGGTCTGTGTCTCAAAAGAGCAGGCAAGGCTGGAATCTCCGCCAAGATACTGATTAGTGACATTTTCCATGGCTACCATGTCAAACTCGTCACTCATACCATAACGGGAAATCATAGCCCTGGCAATCTTGGTCGCCTGTTCGATATCATTGGAAGCGCCCGTAGTAATGCTGTGGAAGATCAGTTCCTCTGCAGCACGTCCGCCTGTAAACGTAGCAATCTTGTTCTCCAGCTCTTCCTTTGACATAAGGAAATGCTCTTTCTCATCCACCTGCATGGTATATCCCAGCGCTCCGGAAGTACGCGGGATAATCGTAATCTTGTGTACCGGAGCGGAATCTGTCTGTTTAGCTGCAACAAGGGCGTGACCAATTTCATGGTAAGAAACGATCAGTTTTTCTTTATTGGAAAGGACGCGGTTCTTCTTCTGATAACCGGCAATAACAACTTCGATACTCTCCTCAAAATCTGCCTGTGTAGCAAATTTTCTTCCGTCACGTACTGCACGCAAAGCCGCTTCATTAACAATATTCGCAAGCTCTGCACCGGAAGCTCCCGCCGCTGCCTTGGCAATTTCATCAAATCGCACGCTGTCCGCAATCTTGATTTTCTTCGCATGGACTTTCAGGATTTCTTCACGTCCCTGCAGATCCGGAAGCTCTACCGGAATCCTCCTGTCAAAGCGTCCCGGGCGAAGCAGTGCCGGATCAAGAGAATCCGGACGGTTGGTCGCAGCCAGAATCACTACACCTTTGGAGCCGTCAAAGCCATCCATCTCTGTGAGAAGCTGGTTCAGCGTCTGCTCACGCTCATCATTTCCTCCGGTAAAGCCAGCGCCATCACGCTTCTTTCCGATGGTATCAATCTCATCGATAAATACGATACACGGTGCTTTTTCATTGGCCTGTTTGAACAGGTCACGCACTTTGGCAGCACCCATACCTACGAACATCTCCACGAATTCCGAACCGGAAATGGAGAAGAAAGGAACCTCAGCTTCTCCTGCTACAGCCTTTGCAAGAAGAGTCTTACCTGTTCCGGGAGGGCCTACAAGAAGAGCTCCCTTCGGCATGGAGGCACCGATTTCCGCATATTTATGAGGATTATGCAGATAGTCTACAATCTCCGTCAGCAGCTCCTTCGCCTCATCTTCCCCGGCAACATCTGCAAACTTAATTCCGCTGGTGGATTTTACATAGACTTTGGCGTTGCTTTTGCCAAAGGACATCATTCCTCCCGGGCCGTCGCCCATGGTTCCCATCATTTTCTTGCTCAGCCACCGCCCCAGCAGAATAAATATTGCAATAGGAATCAGATAGCTTAAAATCAGGCTCAGAAATATGGACTGACGCTCAGGAGCTGTCTTACTCATGTTTACCCCTGCCTGTCTCAGACGTTCTACAAGTTCCGAGTCATCCATTGCCACTGTCTTGCACCGGACATCCCTGCCGTCTTTCCTGGCCGTATAGTAAATATAGTCGCCGTCGACAGTCGCTTCCGTTACATTTCCTCTTTCTACGTTACTTAAAAAAGTGCTGTAATCCGTTGTGATCACACTGCCCTCCTGTATTGACGGAAGTACCAGGAAATTCAGCAGAAAGATCACTACCGCAGCAATGATATAATACACATACAGCGGCTTTTTTTCAGGTTTTTTGTTTCCCAGATTCATATAGTTTCCTCCATTATCTATGGTAAAATGCAAATAATCTCTTACAAGTAGTATTACCAGCTCTGCATTTTATATAGTTTGATTTTAAAGTACCTTATCATTTTTATACACAAATATCAATACATATAAAATAAAATTCATTAACTTTTTATAAACTTTCTTCCTGTTCCCTGTTTACCATATAGATTCCGCCGCACACCAGGAGCAGGGAAATCAGCCCCTGCACCGTAAATGCCTGATTCTTTTCTCCAAGCAGGGCGGCACTTAAGATCACCCCGAACACCGGATTCATAAAGCCATAGACTGCCACCTTACCCACAGGATTATATTTCAGCAAGATTCCCCATATAGAATAAGCAACCGCAGAAATAACCGCCATATAGACCAATAAGACCGTAGATGCGGGTGTAAAGCCGTGCAAACGTCCTCCCAGCAGAAAACCGGCTGCAGCCATTACGATTCCTCCTGCCATAAACTGATACCCGCTTAATGTCACAGGATTTTCCTTCCTGGAATAGCTTTTGATCAAAACCGATGAAAACGCATAAGATACTGTGGAGAGCAAAATACATCCCTCTCCCAGAAAGCTCATGGATCCATCCAACCCGTTTCCATTGAGATTGATCAGAACAACTCCGGCAAAGCCTACAATACAGCCCAGAATTTTTTCCCTGCCCAGTTTTTCATAATGAAACAGAAGGCTGGAAGCCAGAATAGCCACAAACACATTGGATGCTTCAATAATAGAAGATTTTACTCCTGTCGTGTGCGCAAGCCCCACATAAAAAAGAAGATACTGTATCACAGTCTGGAACATACACAGCTTCATTACCATATGCCAGTTTTCCTTTGCCGGAAACAGAAACTGCCTGCCAAGTACACTTCCAATCACCACAGTCAATATCCCTGCAAGTGTAAACCGTACTCCGGCAAATAAAATCTGTGATGCCGTATCAGATGATGCTATATCGAACATCCGATATCCTATTTTAATACAGGGAAATGCACTTCCCCATAATAAGCAGCACACCATAGCCAGTATACACACCACCAGGTTTTTTCTAAGTATTTCTTCTGAATATTTCACAACTCTCTCCCTTCCGGATTTTCTGTATCAATAAAGTCACATTTTCTTCCGAATTCAATGAGCTTTATACAAAAAGAAAAGCTCCTTGAAAATCAAGGAGCGGAGTGCCGGCAGTGGGACTTGAACCCACACGTGGTTGCCCACAACAGATTTTGAGTCTGCCTCGTCTGCCATTCCGACATGCCGGCGTTTGAACCGAAATATATATTACCATAAATATGGTTTGTTATCAAGTGCTTTTTTATATTTTTAAAAATTTCCCCGTCCATAAATCCTGGACGGGGAATGTCATTTTTATTTATTGTCTTCCAAAAGCCGCTCATAAATCGGGAAGCAGTCAAATGTGGCAAAATAGTCCTTTGGCGTTTCCGCACGGCGAATCATTTCGAAGCTTCCATCCTCATGAAGAAGAATCTCTGCGGATTTCAGCTTGCCGTTGTAGTTATAACCCATAGCAAATCCGTGAGCACCAGTATCGTGAATTACAAGCAGATCGCCCATATCTACCTTCGGGAGATAACGGTCAATGGCAAATTTATCATTGTTTTCGCAAAGGGAACCTGTCACATCATACATATGATCACACGGCTGATCTTCCTTACCCATAACGGTAATGTGGTGATATGCTCCGTACATGGCAGGACGCATCAGATTGACTGCGCAGGCATCTACACCAACATATTCTTTGTGTGTATGTTTCTCATGAATGGCTTTGGTTACCAGGCAGCCATACGGTCCCATCATAAAACGGCCAAGCTCCGTATAAATGGCAACATCTCCCATTCCTTCCGGAACAAGGACTTCTTCATAAACCTTACGTACACCCTCGCCAATGGCCTTAATGTCATTCGGGGTCTGATCCGGGCTGTAGGCAATTCCGATACCGCCGGAGAGATTGATAAATTTAATATGTGCACCGGTTTCCTTCTGAAGCTTCACGGCCAATTCAAACATCACTTTCGCAAGCATCGGATAATATTCGTTCGTTACGGTATTACTGGCCAGGAAAGCATGAATGCCAAACTCCTCTGCACCTTTTGCTTTCAGAATACGGAAAGCTTCAAAAATCTGCTCTGTGGTCATACCATATTTGGCATCTCCCGGATTATCCATGATATCATTGCTGATTTTAAACAATCCTCCCGGATTATAACGGCAGCTAATTGTTTTCGGAATGCCTCCCACGGCCTTTTCCACACTTTCGATATGGGTGATATCATCCAGATTGATGATGCCGCCGATTTCGTCAGCATAACGGAATTCTTCCTCCGGAGTATCATTGGAAGAAAACATGATATCCCCTTCCTTACAGCCGATTGCCTTGGAAAGCATCAGCTCTGTCATAGACGAGCAGTCGCAGCCGCAACCGTATTCCTGCAGAATCTTGATCAAATATGGATTTGGAGTTGCTTTTACAGCAAAAAACTCCTTAAATCCTTTATTCCATGCAAATGCATCCTTCAGTGCCCGGGCATTTTCACGGATACCCTTTTCATCATAGAGATGGAAAGGCGTTGGATACTTAGCAGTGATTTCCTGCAGCTTCTCCAGTGTTACAAATGGTTTTTTCTTCATCTTTTTCTCTCCTCGTGTCTTGGTTTTCTATTTCACATGCTCATGTGTGAAAAGATGATCCTGACAATATTCATAATTTCCGTTACATCTGGAACAGAAACGGAACTCCAGGTTCGGGTCATCCAGCTCCGTGCGGCCGCAGATAGCACACTTATGCTTACTAACGCCTCCGGTATTCGGATTTACCCTGCTGCCTGCAACAGCCCTCTTAAACTGCTGTTTTCTGTGGATCTCTTTTGGATTATAGCGGTAAAGATCCCTGGTGCTCAGGAAATAAATCACAAAGTTCAGAAGGGATGCTACAATCGGCACGGCCATAAACCACATGCCCCTGCGTATATAATCAAATACATCATAAATGATCAGAACACCGTAAAAAATGGCCATCCAGCTCATCTTAACAGGCAGCACAAAAAACAGCATCACCTGCAGATCCGGATAAGTCACAGCAAGCGCCAGGAAAATCGACATACTAATATAATAAGTAGAAAATATGCTTCCGCCCAGTGCAAACGTTACTCCCCCGATCGTGACAAAACCACCTGTCGCAAAATGAAGCAGAAATGCTCCGATTACCGTAAACAGGAGTCCTGAAAAAATATAAAGGGTATATCGGAAAGTCCCCCATGTACGCTCCAGAGAAGTTCCGATCGGATAATAAAAAAACACAATAGAAATCACAAACCAAAGCAGACTTTCTGAACTCGGCGGATAAATCACCCATGTCACCAGACGCCAGATCTGTCCCTGCAGGATCTTTGATACATCCAGACTCAGTATACTGAGTACGGCAGGATTGAAATACATCAGAAAATATCCCACTACATAACAGATGATCACATATACTGTCAGATTGGGAATCCCGTATCTGCCAAATTTGCGTTCCAATTTGTCAATCCATTTCATAAAATGTTCTTCATCTCCTTTATTATTTCGGAAAGATGTTGTACCTGTTCAGAATCCTCACAGATACTGCCGCCTGAACAGTTGCAGGCTGTCTGAAAGAATCAGAAAAATCGTTTTTTTGACAGAACGATTGCCGCAATGATACTGATCGCCACTGAGAACAGGATAATGATCAAAAATCCCCATTGTGTACTGGAAAAAGGCATTCCCGCCGCATTCAGGTTCATTCCGTATGCGCTGAAAATAATCGTAGGAATACTCATCACAATGGTAATGACAGACAGCACCTTCATGACATCATTCAGGTTATTAGAAATAACCGAAGCAAAAGTATCCATCATGCTCTTTAAGATCCCGCTGTAAATATGCGCCATCTCGATTGCCTGTGTATTCTCAATGATAACATCATCCAAAAGCTCCGTATCTTCCGGATACTTCTTAATGCTCTCAATCTTCATCAACTTCTCCAGCACAGCCTCATTAGAGCGCAGGGAGGTGGTAAAGTATACCAGAGATTTCTCCAGTTCCAAAAGTTCAATCAGCTCCTGATTTCTGGGCGATAAGTGCAGCTTTTCTTCCACCTGTTCACTCTTCTTATCTATAATACGCAGATAACGCAGATACATACTTGCATTGCGGTAAAGAATCTGCAGAATAAAGCGAGTCTTCATATATGTGAAGAAATTACGCACACGTCCTTCCATAAAACGGGTCAGTACCTGTGTATCCTCCAGACAGACGGTAAAAATCATTTTATCCGTGACAATAATGCCGAGAGGAATGGTTCCGTACCAGTCTTTGTCATTACGCTCCTCAATGATCGGAACGTCCACAAGAATCAGGGTATAGGTATCTTCCACTTCAATACGGGAACGCTCCTCCACATCCAAAGGGGCACGTAAATCGTCAACCTCAATCTCAAAACGTTCTGAAATTTCAAAGACTTCGGTTGCAGTAGGATTCGTCAAAGCGATCCAGCACCCTTCCTGCGGTTCCTGAATCTGATGAATTGCACCATCAATTGACTTAAACATCCTGATCACGATTTCCACTTCCCTTCCACTTTTCTATTTCCCCACATCTCCGCAAAAATTCATTTTTCATTATAAATAGTAGATAGATTTTTGTCAATTCTAATGATTTCGTTTTACAAATATTTAATATATGTTTTTCAAAAAATTCTATTTCATATACTTTCTTTTTCCAAAACATATGCTCCCGGGAATCATACATAATATCCGAAGGTTTCGGATAACCTAATCCTGAAAGGATGGTGTGTACTATGTCAAACAAAGAAAAGTCTTTCAATCAGTCCAAAAACGCCTATGACGACGGCAATATTCCCGAGATTGACCTGCCAAAGGATTCATGGATCACGGAGCCTCTGCCGGAATCCGCCAGACCGCGCAAAGACGGTCCGGGAGGTGACGGCGATGATCAATAACGAAGAACTTCCGATAGGATTTACCATGGAGCTGGCTCAGCATTCAGACGTTCTGAACCACTTTTCCCATTTGCCCAAATCAGAGCAGGAATCCGTCATCAACGGAGCCAGAAATATCAAATCAAGAAACGAAATGCGTGAATACGTAGAGTCTATGTTTCAGTAATAATCTTTACAGAATCTGTTGAACTTCCAGTGAAACCGGCCCCTCGCCGCAGGCGACTCTAAATGGGCTGGTTTCATTCTATTTGCAGACATGCCTGTGAATTGTATGATTCGTTGTTTACAAATTTTAGTCACTTCGCTATAATACTGTACAGAATGTGCAGCCAATGCACAATTACTGCAGCAGACGTACAATTCGTACAACAGAAAGGATCATTATGGGAAAATCAACGTTTGGAAATATATTTACAGTCACTACATGGGGCGAATCCCACGGCAAAGCCTTAGGCGCTGTCATTGACGGGTGTCCCGCAGGTCTCCCTCTCTCTGAAGAGGATATCCAGAAATACCTTGACCGCCGTAAGCCCGGTCAGAGCCGCTTTACTACCGCACGTAAAGAAGGGGATCTTGCCGAAATTCTCTCCGGTGTTTTTGAAGGAAAGACCACGGGTACCCCCATCTCTGTCATCGTCCGGAATACGGATCAGCGTTCCAGAGATTACGGAAATCTTGCCACTTCCTACAGGCCAGGGCATGCGGATTATACCTTTGATCAGAAATACGGCATCCGGGATTACCGGGGCGGCGGTCGCTCTTCCGGCCGTGAAACCATTGGACGTACTGCAGCCGGAGCCATTGCCGCCAAAATTCTTAATGAACTTGGTATCCGTTTCTGTACTTACAGCAAATCCATCGGCCCCGTTTCTATCAGTGAATTCCACCCTGATGAAATCAACAACAATGCCTTTTATATGCCGGATGCAGGTGCCGCTGCCGCTGCCGGTGCTTACCTGGAAGAATGTATGAAAACCCACGATAGTGCCGGCGGTGTTATTGAATGCCGTATTACAGGAGTTCCTGCCGGTCTTGGCGATCCTGTTTTTGATAAACTGGATGCCGCACTTGCCAGAGCCGTCATGTCCATAGGCGCTGTAAAGGCTGTTGAGATTGGTGACGGAATACAGGTTTCTTCCATGAACGGTTCCACTGACAATGACGGGTTCTGCAATAAAAACGGCTCCATCCAAAAGACCTCCAACCATGCAGGCGGCATTATGGGCGGCATCAGCGACGGCAGCGAGATTATCCTCCGTGCGGCGATCAAACCTACCCCCTCCATCAGCCAGCCCCAGCAGACGGTTTCCAAAGACGGAAAAAATATTTCCCTGGAAATCCACGGCCGCCATGATCCGGTCATTGTTCCGCGAGCCGTTGTGGTAGTGGAATCCATGTGCGCACTGACCCTTGTAGACGCCCTCTTTTCCAACATGAGCGCAAGAATAGACAAAATCAAGGATTTTTATACCTTCATGCGATAGCACCCGCTCCGAAGGAGCATGTATTACGGGATGCCCCAATGGGTATCCCTTCATGCGACAGCATCCGCGATAAAAGGAGCTGCCCACAGGCAGCTCCTTAATCATACTTCTTATGTATCTTTATCAGCACAAATCTTACTCTTCGCTTCCTTCGTACTGAATATCATCTTTCGGGTTGTTCAGATCCGGTACTGGCCACATATGAATGCTGTTCGGTGTTTCCACATTCAGAGGTTTGCCGTGCATTACAATGATATTCTTCTCATAATCCACCTTAAAGGTCGTAATAGAATTGCTTGCATGGTTCGCTATGGCAATATGCTGATTATCCGGGAAGATTACCAAATCTTTAGGATAATCGCCGCTGATAGGAAGTGTAAACTTCTTCTGCAGAAGCCCTGTCTCCGGATCGATCTCATACATGGAAACCGTATTCTCTCCCGCAGTTGTACAGAACAGGTGCTTGCCGTCCGGTGCCAGTGCAAGGCCGGATGCCGCATTATGAATGGAATCTTCATCATACTTGGTCAGGGTTGAAATACTCTGAAGAAGTTCAAATTCCGGTAAGTTGCCGCTTCCGTCATATCTGTATACTTTAATCTCATTGCTTAATTCAAACAAAAGATATGCGAAACGGCCGTCAGCACTGAAGCGGATAATACGCGGACCGCTCTCGCGAGGGCATCGCAGAATATCTACCAGTTCCAGTTTATGTCTTCTTTTATTGATTCTGTAGATTTTTACCTGGTCGATACCATTGTCTACTGCACACAGATATTTATTATCAGGTGTAGGGCGTACACAATTTACATGCGGACGGAAGTTACGTTCTGCAACACTTCCAAGTCCTGTATGGAATACACCGTCCATCAGGCTGCCCAGACGTCCGTCTTTGTGTGTATGTACAACGGTTACCTTGCCATCATGATAGCCAGCCACATACAGATATTTACCGTCCACATCCGTAGCCAGGAAGCATCCGCGCATTCCATCAATATTCACACTGTTAATACGTTCCAGATCACCGTTCTCATCTCGTTTAAATACGGCAACACCCTCATCCTCAATGGAATAAAGAAATCTTCTGTTTTTCGAAATCGCTGTATGTGAAGAATTGCTGACTCTCACCTCGGCACGTTCTTTCAATGTTCCGTCTTCCACGTCTACGTCATAAACATGGATTCCCTTACTATTCCCATGTGTATAAGTTCCTACATAGGCTACATATTTCATATTTTCCATAAGTCCTGCCTCCCACTGTCTTCTCTCACGGTTCATGATAATCTCTGTCAGTCATTATATCACAAAGCCCAAAGAAGGACAAGATTCCATTCCGCATCCGGCTTATTTTTTGTACCGTTGTGCTACCGTTCAGCTATGCACCCTGATACCGCACGGACGGACGATACTCAAATACATTTTTTTACAGCATCCAGGGTTTCCTGAATCACCGTTTCCGTGTGTGCAGCAGACAGGAACATTGCCTCAAACTGGGACGGAGCCATATGAACGCCGCATTTCAGCATAGCCTTAAAATATTCCGCAAATGCTGCCGTATCCGCGGACTTCGCAGATGTATAATCCACTACCTCCCGGCTGGTAAAGAACATACAGCCCAAAGATTCTATGAAATTCAGTCTGTATGGGATTTCCTTCTCCTCCAGGATCTTCTTCATTCCGCCGTAAAGCATCTGTCCTTTTTCGGACAATTCTTTATAAACTTCCGGATGCGCATCCAGGTATTTCAGCTGCGTAAGTCCTGCCGCCATTGCAATCGGGTTTCCGCTCAGGGTTCCCGCCTGATAGACCTTGCCCACGGGAGAAACCATTTCCATGATCTCTCTGCGCCCGCCGTAAGCACCCACCGGCATTCCGGCTCCGATGATTTTACCATAGGTTACCAGATCCGGCCTGATGCCAAAATACTCCGCTGCGCCTCCAAATGCCAGTCGAAATCCTGTGATTACCTCATCGAAGATCAACAGCGCTCCGTTTTCGTCACAAAGCTTCCGCAGTCCTTCCAGAAATCCTTCCGCAGGAGGTACCACACCCATATTGGCTCCCACCGGCTCCACAATTACGGCTGCAACCTCGCCCGGAGCCTGCTCCATCAGGGTACGTACGCTTTCCAGGTCATTATAGACAGCAGTCATGGTATCCCTGGTGCATCCCTCCGGTACTCCCGCACTGTCCGGTACACCGCTGGTCATCACACCTGAGCCTGCACTTACCAGCATAGCATCGCTGTGTCCATGATAACATCCTGCAAATTTAATGATCTTATTTCTTCCTGTATACCCTCTTGCCGCACGCACAGCGCTCATCACTGCCTCCGTACCGGAATTTACCATACGAATCATATCGATATGCGGAATACGCTCACAGATAAATTCTGCCATTTCCACCTCGATTTCCGTCGCACAGCCAAAGCTCAGACCTTTTTCACTCGCTTTCACAACACTTTCACGGATAGCCGGAAAATTATGTCCCAGAATCATGGGACCCCAGGAATCAATATAATCAATGTAGCGGTTTCCATCCACATCATAGATGTAGCAGCCGTCTGCACGGTCAATAAATCTCGGTGCTTCTCCGATTGCCCCGTATGCACGAACCGGGCTGTTGACACCGCCCGGAATTCTCTTTACCGCACGTTCAAATAATACTTCCGATCTTGTCATCAGCCGATTCTCCCTTCATCCATAAACTTCGCCAGTTCTTTCGCAAAATAAGTAATATAAATCTGTGCTCCGGCCCGGTAAGTTCCCACTGCCATCTCGCAGATGATTCTTTCCTCATCTATCCATCCCATTTTTGCTGCAGCTTTTACCATCGCGTACTCTCCGCTGACGCTGTAGGCAGCAACCGGAACATTGGTCGCTTTTGATACTTCGGAAATAATATCCAGATAGGACATTGCCGGTTTTACCATGATGATGTCCGCTCCCTCTTCAATGTCCGTCAGAGCTTCCTTCATTCCCTCCCTGCGGTTATGGAAATCCATTTGGTAGCTCTTACGGTCTCCGAAGGATGGTGCAGAACCGGCTGCATCACGGAACGGCCCGTAGAATGCGGAAGCATATTTTACTGCATAAGACATGATCGGCGTGTTTTTATGTCCATGGCTGTCCAGGCATTCCCGGATAGCACGTACGCGTCCGTCCATCATATCGGAAGGTGCTACCATATCCGCACCTGCCTCTACATGGGAAAGTGCGGTCTTTGCCAAAAGCTCCAGAGTTGCATCGTTTTCTACATCATGACCGCAGAGCACACCGCAGTGTCCGTGAGAGGTATATTCACACATACAGACATCCGTAATATAGTAAAGATCCGGAAACTGTTTTTTCGCCTCGCGAAGAGCCGTCTGTACAATGCCGTCCTCTGCATAGGCACCGCTTCCCACTTCATCCTTATGTTCCGGAATGCCAAACAGCATAATGCTTCCCACTCCTGCTTTCGAAAGGCGCTCCAATTCGTAAGGAAGACGGTCGATACTATACCTGTACTGTCCTTCCATGGACGGAATCTCTTCCTCAATACCTGTACCTTCCTTGACAAACAGCGGATAAATCAAAGAAGATTTGTCCATTCTTGTTTCTCTTACCATTTTCCGGAGCACCTCGCTGCCCCTTAATCTTCTTGGTCTTTGAATCAGTTCCATTTCTGCACACTCCTCACTTGCCTTATTCTGTTTCTTCCTTCTTTATTTCACTTTTATCTTCTGTTTCCTCCGCCTTCATCCGGATCACCAGAGATATCAGGCTGTCGATCGTTGCTTTCTCTGCCATAAAGGTTTTCATTCCGTATGCATCCGCTGCCGCACGGGTCTGTTTCCCGATGCATGCCGCACGAATACCGGAGTAGTCCCCGCATTTCGTTCCTTCTACAAAGCCGCGGACAGTAGATGCACTGGTAAATACCACACAGTCGATATTACCGGACTCCAGCTCTTTCTTTTCATTGATGAGAGAACTGCTTTCGTAAAGGGTGTGATATGTAGCAATATCATCCACCTGCGCACCGGTTCCGCGAATCAGCTTCACCAGATTTTCATTGCCCTTTTCCGCACGGGGAATCAGCACTTTTTCCGTACCGTTAAGGGCAGAGGCAAGAGTCTCTCCCAGGGTATCTCCGTCGTACACCTCCGGCATCAGATCTGCGATCAGGCCATGCTCCCTAAGCTTTTTGCGGGTGCCTTCGCCTATAACAGCCACCTTTGCCGACCCCAGCGCACGGATATCCTTGCCGGAATCCTGCATTTCCCGGAAGAAAATGTCTACTCCGGTGGGGCTTGTAAATACCAGCCACTGATACGTATCCAATTCTCCAAGTGCCTTCCTTATAAATGTCTTATCTTCCACCGGCTCCGTACGAATAGCCGGAAGTTCCAAAACCTCGGCACCCTGCTCACGCAGCTTCGCCGCGGTTTTGGAGATCATGTTTTTCGGCCTTGTGACAAGTACCTTCCAGCCTGCCAGCGGCAGTTCTTCATACCATGCAAATTTATCTGCCAGAGTACAGACTTTTCCAACCACGATAATTGCCGGAGTTTCTATTCCCTGCCGCTCAACTTCCGTTTTTAAGGTAGAGACCGTAGCTATGATCCGTTTCTGGTCTGCTGTCGTTCCCTTCTGGAGAATAGCTGCCGGCTCATCAGGCGAGATTCCGCCTTTCAGCAGCCCTTCCATAATATCTCCAAGTGCGTTCACTCCCATCAGAAAGACCAGGGTTCCTTTTGTCCGCACAAGGGCTTCAAAATCAATATCATATTCCTGTCCTGCTCTTTTATGACCTGTAATAATATGCAGGGAAGAGCAGAAATCCCGGTGGGTCACAGGAATCCCGTTATAAGCCGGTACAGACAGAGGCGACGTCACCCCCGGAACCACCTCATAGGGAATTTTCCTCTCTTTAAGAAGCTCCAGCTCTTCTCCGCCCCTGCCAAAAAGGAAGGGATCGCCGCCCTTCAGACGAACCACCCGAAATCCCTTCTCTGCCTCTTCTGCAAGGACTTTGTTAATTTCCTCCTGAGGCATCGTGTGATGATTCGCACGTTTGCCCACATCGATCAGTTTTGCAGAAGCAGGAACTTTCGACAGAACGCCCTGCCCCACAAGGCTGTCATACACTACAACTTCCGCCTGATTCAGCACTTCCATTCCTTTTATGGTAAAAAGGCCGATATCGCCTGGTCCGGCGCCTACCAGCCATACTTTGCCTGTGCTCATTCCTTTTCTCCTTTTAGATTTTTCGCAAGGGCTTCTCCCAGTGCTTCCGCTTCCGAAATTTCACCCCGGATACATCCCTTCTTCCAGCTTCCATCCTCTTCCCGAAAGTACAGTCCCCGGATAAAGAGGCGATTTCCATCTACTTCAGCAAACGCCGCCACCGGAGAGGAACACCCTCCGTTCAAATATCTGACAAAAGCCCGTTCCGCTGTCCCTGCAATCCACGCATTCCGGTCACAGTAATCATCTAAAAATCCATAATCCTCTCCTGCAATTCCCTGAACAGCCAAAATTCCCTGTCCCGCTGCCGGAATCATCTCATCCGGGGTAAAGTAACGGTGGATGCGGTGCTGAAGCCCCATCCTTTTCATCCCGGCCGCTGCCAGAATCAGCGCAGAATACTCTCCGCTGTCCAGCTTGCGAAGTCTTGTCTGAAGGTTTCCCCGAATGCTTTTCACTTCCATGCCGGGATACAATTCTTTCAGCTGCAGAGTCCGCCTGAGACTGGAACAGCCAAGAGGTTTTGAGGGATCCAGTTCCGATACCCCCTCCGGGAGTACAAGCACATCCCTGGGATCCTCCCTCTTCGAAAAAGCCAGCAGCGGAAGCTTCTCCGGCACTTCCATAGGCATATCCTTCAGGCTGTGTACGGAAAGCTGGCTTCTTCCGTCAAGAAGAGCCATATCCAGTTCTTTTACAAACAGGCCCTTGCCGCCTACTTTGTCAAGAGTCCTGTCCAGAATCCTGTCCCCGGTCGTCTTCATTGTCAGAATCTCCACGGTCATCCCCGGATTCTTACCCACTATGTAATCCCGCACCATTTCACTCTGAAGCACTGCCAGAGCACTCTCGCGGCTTCCTATCACAATCTTGTCTCTCATGAATGATCAATCCTTTTCTGATACATCCGTCATCGCCTGTTCTATGGCAAGACGCACCCTTCTTGCTTTTTTATGATCCAGGCCGCTGGCTGTAATTCCTACCACCAGCTCATCCTGCATAAAAATTCCCGGAAAATAAAAATCACATTTCTCTTTATCATCCGCAATATTTACATAAATTCCCTCTTCTTTACAGACACGGTAAATCTCATCATTCAGTTTATGGTCATTCGTCGCTGCGATCACCATATACGCCATGGTAAGATCTGAACGCTTCACTGCACGCTGCAGCACCGTGACCATTCCTGCCTTGCCCAGCTCCTGAAGATCCTGGGTCATCAACGGCGCCACTGCGGTTACATTTCTGGTAAACTGCAGAAGCGTCTTCACTCTTCTTGTGGCAATATTTCCTCCGCCTACCACTACAATGTTTTTATCGGATAAATCCACAAACATGGGAAAATATCGTTTATTCTTCATAAATCCTCTCCAGTCCTGCCACACATTCCAGGAAAGCCTCCTGATTCAGGCTGTCACGAAGACCAAAGATCAGCTTGTTCACAACTTTGCCGGCAGCCGTATCCACAGCCTTTTCCAACCGGTCTCTGTCAGACGCTTCCATGGGTGTATTCTTCAGTATTTTAGAAATCCGAAGGTTCAGGTCATGAACGGCTTCCTCCCGGATTTCCTGAATCCTCGGAATCACGTCACGTCCGTCCAGCCACAGATAAAATTCGTCCATCTGTGCCCGCACAATAGCCCCTGCCGCCTCCAGATGCTCCTCCAGTTCCTTAGGTGTCCCCTCCATACGGAAACTGTCCATATCATAAAGGGTAATCCCTCCTCTATTGCCAAGAGAGGGCTCGATATCGCGGGGTACCGCAAGGTCGATCAGAATCAGCTGCTCTTTACAGGCTACCCCTTCAAAGAGTTCCTCCCGCAGAGTATAATTGGGGCTTGCTGTCGCACTTACCACCAAATCACATTCCGGCAGATACTCCATTCGATCACCATAATTGATACGTTTGCATCCCACAGGAATATTAACCACTCCGCTTCTGTACTGACGGATCGTCACCGTGACATCTCCTCCGCATTCTTTCAATGTCTGAGCTGCCACCTTTCCCATTTCTCCATTTCCGATCACAAGACAGACCTTATCACGGATGGAGTAATCCCTTTCTTCCAGAAATTGAATCGCCTGATGGATAACAGATGGGTTCCCGTGAGCAAAAGGCACTTCTGTCTTAATTTTTTTTCCTGCTGTAACTGCCATACGGAACAGAACCTCCAGCACACTGTCTGTGGTAAAATGTTCCCTTGCAAGGCTTAAGGCATCCTTGACCTGAGTCAGAATCTGATCCTCCCCAAGAATCTGGGACTTCAGCCCGCTGGCCAGATAGAACAGATGCTCCACAGCTTCCCTGTCATCTCGTTTTACAAAGTAATGCTCATAGGAACTGTCCTTTATCCCTTTCAGGGCACACAAACAGTCGTAAAGAGAAATTTCAGCATCCTCCTCCCTGCTTACCCAGACCTCCAAACGGTTGCATGTAGATAACAGGATACAGCCATTGATTCCTTTCTGCTCTTTCAGTTTCTCCATTGCTTCTCCCGCATTCTTTTTGGAAAATGCAAAAAGCGCCCGGATATCAATAGGAGCCATGCCGTGGTCGACTCCAATCATGGAAATACTCATAACGTATTGTTCTCCTTTGTGCTACTATCGTTAACATCATAAACATTCGGCAGGACAATGTCAATTCCCGCCAATTGATTTTTCAAAATTTGACTTTTTCATTCTCAAATACTATAATAAGTTACCATTATAAATCGTAACTGTTCAGTACCTTCACAGTTACGAGCCAAAATTCATTAGAGATCACCTTCGGTGAAGGAATTTTGGCTTGTATGTCTCGGGATTTTCATGCATAAATGCATGAAAACTTCTACGTTCCCACTTCGGTCGGCGCTAAGCGAATGTCCACCGGACATTCAGCACCCTCGCGGGATACTACCTGCTGAATAATTACTATAAATCTATATATAAACTTAATTTTATGAGGACACTTTTATGAGCCTGCAGCTAAATAAATCAGAAAAATCAGATCATCTGTATATGGAAGTCTACCATTACTACCGGGATCTGATCATGGAACACAAGCTTCTGCCCGGAAGTAAAATGCCGTCTCTGCGCAAGTGCGCCCAGGAGCTGAAACTCAGCCGTACTACCATTGAAAATGCTTACCTGCAGCTTGCCGCAGACGGCTACATCATATCCAAAGCCCAAAGCGGCTATTATGTGACGGATATCGCCAGATCCAGACAAACATCCCTTTCTGCTTCAAAGGCATGTAAGCCCGATTACTTCCGCTATGATTTTGCCTCTTCCGGTGTAGATCGGGAAAGCTTCCGTTTTGATCTTTGGAGGCGCTATATCAAAAGCGCTCTGCGCCAGGATGAACGACTTCTTTCCTATGGCGAACCGCAGGGGGAAGCAGATTTCCGTCAGGCTCTTGCAGAATACATCCGTCAGAGGAGAAATGTCCTCTGCAGTGCGGACGATATTGTCGTCGGTGCAGGCGTACAGAGCCTGCTTCATATTTTATGTCCTCTTGTGCAGGATAAAAAAACCGTGTCCTTCCCTACCCCCTCTTTTGTTCAGGGCAGTACGGTATTTCAGGACTATGGGTTTGAAGTACGCTACCGCAACAAGGACTGCGGCGTCATTTATGTTTCTCCCGCCCATATGACAAAGTGGGGCGAGATTATGCCGGTATCCCGTCGTCTGGAGCTGATCCATTATGCTGCGGAACATCACAGCCTGATTATTGAAGACGATTTCGAAAACGAATTTGTCTATCTCCAGAAACCAACCCCATCCCTGTTCAGCCTTGCGGGAGGGCAGGGAGTCGTCTATATCGGTTCCTTTTCCAGACTGCTTCTCCCCTCGATCCGCATCAGCTTCATGGTGCTTCCGGGTTCTTTAAAGGAAGCCTACCTGAAAAAAGCGGACAGATACAACCAGACTGCCTCCAAGGCCGAGCAGATCGCGCTATGCCAGTTCATCAGGGACGGGCATCTGGCCGCACAGACCAGGAAGCTGAAGCGCCTGTATTCCGTCAAACTGAAACAGCTTCTTGCTGCAGTCCGGACTGTTTTCGGAGCTGACAGCCGTATCCGGATCGGTGCTGCCGGAACCAGCCTCGCACTGACTTTAACCGTTCCCTTCACAGGAAAGGAGCTTCAGGAAAAAGCAAAGGAACAGGGCCTGCGTATTCAGCTTCTTCGGGAAGAGCCGGGGGAAGTGACTGTCATCCTCTCCTGCTCTTCCATGCCGGAAAAAGATTTTCTCCCTGCATGCAGTCTCCTGAAGGATATCTGCTCAGTTTCCTAATCTCTTTTATTATCGATCATATACAGCAGCGCATTGCAGATACATGCTGCAATGTTGCTGCCGCCTTTTCTTCCCTTTGCCACAATATACGGTACCTCTGTCTCCATGATCAGTTCTTTGGACTGGACGACATTCACAAATCCAACAGGAACACCAATGATCAGTTCCGGATTCAGCTTTCCTTCTTCAATCAATTCATAAAGGCGCACCAGGGCAGTCGGAGCATTACCGATGGCAAAGATCAGCCGCTTTTCCATGGAAGCAGCTTTATCCATACTGGCAGTTGCTCTTGTGGTACCGTTCTCCCTGGCCGTCTTCGCTACATCCTCATCAGACATAAAGCAGTAAACTTCTCCTCCATAACGAGCCAGAGCCCGTTTGTTAATTCCGGATTTCGCCATCTGGGTATCCGTTACGATACAGGCACCGTTTTTAATGGCTTCTATTGCTTTTTCCACCGCACCCGGAGAGAAGCAGAGATTTTTCGCATAATCAAAATCAGCACTTGTATGGATACAGCGCTTTACCACAAGCTCTGTTCCCGGAATCAGCGGGGTATCTCCCAGCTCTTCCGTAATAATTTCAAAACTTCTCGTCTCAATATCCATTGGTTTTATATTTTCCAGTTCTACTTTCATTTCAAATACCCTCCTCCAGAATCTGATAGATTTTTTTCATATCCAGATGCTTCCGAAGTTCCGCGGCCAGAATATCGTACTGTGTCTCTTTAAAGGAAGCAAAATCCACCCCTGTCATTTCTTCCACATCAATGCCTTTTTTGCGGCCCAGAACCCGGATCATGGCTTTGGCAGCACCCTCGCAGTCGAAAACGCCGTGGACATAGGTACCGCAGACATTTTTCCGGCAGGCGCCGTCCGCCTTTTCCGTACCGCTTACGCTGTCACGGATCCCTGTAAAAGGCTCTGCCCCTTCTTTCAGAACAGTCTCTCCCATGTGGATCTCATATCCCTTCAAAGCCGTACCGCCAAATTCCGACATTTCTCCTTCCAATTCCCGGAAAACGCCCGAAACACGGGTTCTGGTCTTTGTTTTGGCAAATTCCGTATCCATCGGAAGCAGTCCCATTCCCTTCATAGAACCTCCTGCTTCCACACCATATGGGTCACTCAGGGTTTCTCCCAGCATCTGATATCCTCCGCAGATACCAAAAATCGTTTTTCCCCTGGCAGCCTCTTTCAGAATCGCTGCCTCCATTCCTGTCTCCCGCATCCATTTCAGATCATCCATGGTATTTTTGGTGCCGGGAAGAATGATCATATCCGGATTTCCAAGTTCCCCCACATGCTTTACATACCGCAGGGAGACTCCGGGAATACTCTCCAGAGGATTAAAGTCCGTAAAATTGGAAATCCTCGGTACACGGACAACGGCAATATCAATCTGTCCGATTTCCTGGTTCCGGTCAAAACGTTCCGTTAAGCTGTCCTCGTCCTCCACCTGAATCTGCAGATAAGGTGCTACACCCACCACCGGAATGCCGCTTCGTTCCTCCAGCATTTCCACTCCCGGATCCAGAATGGTCTTATCGCCGCGGAATTTGTTGATGATCAGGCCCTTTACCATAGAACGTTCATCTTCCTCCAGAAGCTCCACTGTCCCGATGAGCTGTGCAAAAACACCGCCCCGGTCAATGTCCCCTACGAGAAGTACAGGGGCTTTGGCCATCTTCGCCATCCCCATATTGACGATATCCTCTGTCTTCAGATTAATCTCTGCAGGGCTTCCTGCACCTTCAATGACAATGATATCGTTCTCTTCCGCCAGTTGGTCAAATGCTTTCATAATGTCAGGTACAAGTTTTTTCTTATATTTAAAATAATCCCGGGCACTCATGGTTCCAAGAACCTCCCCGTTCACGATGACCTGAGAACCAACGTCATTGGTGGGCTTGAGGAGAATGGGATTCATAAGGACCGACGGGGCAATTCCTGCCGCCTCCGCCTGCATCACCTGAGCCCGCCCCATTTCCAGGCCCTCTTCCGTAATGAAGGAATTCAGGGCCATATTCTGTGATTTAAAGGGTGCCACCCGATAACCGTCCTGGTGAAAAATCCGGCAAAGTCCTGCTGCCAGAAGGCTTTTCCCTGCATTGGACATGGTGCCCTGAATCATAATTGTCTTTGCCATTGTCATCTTCCTTTCTTCCGTATTCTTGTAAACGCTTCCACCAGTCTCCTGTTTTCCTCCGGTTTCCTGACTGCTATGCGGTAATATCCTTTGGAAAGTCCGGGATAATTACTGCAATCACGAATCAGAATACCCTCCTGCACACAGGATTCAAAAAAATCCTCCGGCCCTTTAAAGAATACATAATTGGCTTTTGATGGAAACACCTGCAAACCAAGCTTTTTTAAAGACTTCCGTAAAGATAAAGACTCACGAAAGACAAGCTGCCTTCCGGCTTCCACATATTCCCGTTCCTTTAATGCTGCAATACCGGCTGCCTGTGCCACAGTCGATACATTCCACGGCTGGGTGACCGCCTCCATATCCTGCAAAAGCCTTCGATTCCCGGTGAGACCGTATCCAAGCCGGATACCTGCCATGGCATAACGTTTGGTAAATGCCTTTAAAAGAAAAAGATTTTCATATTGCAATAACTGTTCTTTTAACGTATAGTCCCCCGGATTTCTCACAAAGTCCAAAAAGCACTCATCCACCACAAGCAGAATATCCAGTTCACGGCATTTTTTCAGCACTTCCAGCAAAAGCTCCCTATTTGTCAGCATCCCTGTAGGATTGTTGGGATTACACAGAAATACGATATCCAGTTCTTTATGAAGTGCCTCCAGAAAACTGCTCTGCAGCCGGAAATCCTCATCTTCTTTCAGGAAATAATACTCCACCGTACAATCCCCGCAGCTTCTCAAAGCCTGCTCATACTCCGCAAAGGTCGGAGCCGGAAGCAGCGCATTCTTTGGCCTGACTGCCCTGCACAGGGAAAAGATCAGATCTGCCGCACCGTTTCCGCAGATAATATTTTCCGGGGGAACATTTTCATACTGCCCGATTGCTTCACGCAAAGGCCCGCATCCCACTCTGGGATATGCCGCAATATGCCGAAGGCTTTCCGATGCAGCCTCTATCACGCTCTCCGGCGTACCGAGAGGGTTGCAGTTCGCCGAAAAATCCAGGCAGTTTTCATATTGATATATATTTCCTCCATGAATATGCTTCTTCATAGGTTGTTTCATATAGGTTTCTCCTGTTGTTTTACAGCATTCTGAAATAAATCCCCGCCGCCAGGCGCAGACCCACAAAAGTGACAAGTCCAAGTCCTGCCGTTGCATACAAAAGCCGGTTGGAACGCCGGATGTCTTCGGCCTCTATGGGACGAATCGGATCTCCGATCGTGGGTTTTTCATATAATTTTCCAAAATACCAGGCATTCCCCGCAAGCTGCACATCCAAAGCCCCCGCCATGACTGCCTCTGTCTGGGCAGAATTGGGGCTTGCATGGTTTCGCCTGTCTCTCCGGTATATCCTGGCAGCATTTTTTCCGTCCATACCCACGAGAAAAGCTGCCGCAACCATCAGCCATCCGGAAATTCTGGCAGGAAGATAGTTCACCACATCATCCAGCTTTGCCGCACATCTGCCGAAATACAGATAACGGTCATTTTTATAGCCAAGCATCGAATCCATCGTGTTGATTCCTTTATAAAGGAACATCAACGGCACGCCGCCGATCGCCATGTATAACATGGGGGCAATGATGCCGTCCGAAGTATTTTCCGCTACTGTTTCTACAGCGGCTTTGGTAACGCCTTCCTCTGTGAGGTCCTTGGTATCACGTCCCACAATCATGGAAACCGCATAGCGCGCTTCCTCAATTGTCCCGTTTTTCAGCCTGTCATACACCTTCATGCTCTCCGTCTTCAGTGATTTTGTCGCAAGAAGCTGATAGCACCAGAAAGTTTCCAGCAAAAGCCCTGCCCATGGACAACAGCAATACAGCCAAGACAGCACCAACAACGGCACGCCGCCGCTTAAACCACAAACCAGAACCACCTCCAGGATGCCTCCTGCGAGCTCCCCTTTTTCTGTTTTAGGAAACACACCCCGGATTCTTTTTTCCAGGAATGAAATGAGCTTTCCGATCAGGCATACCGGATGATACAGCCACCTCGGGTCGCCCACGATCAAATCTATGATAAACCCTGCTGCAAGGGCAATGATTCCGTATTTCATCTCTTACTCCTTCGTTCCTTCTTATATTCCAGGCACTTTTTTAAAAATGCCTGTGGAACACATGGATTTCCATAGTAATAAAAATGGGGAAATCCCGCCATCATACGCCCGGTTCCATGGATGCAGTCCCATCCCCTGGTGCTCACAGGCTTAGATGCACGAAAGGATGTTCCGCAGTTTTCGGAATCAAAATAATGAAACTCATGTGCCGGAATCCTGCCTGCCGTACTGCCTTCCAGGAAACTTCCTGACGTTTCCTCAAGAGTAATATATCCAAATCTGGTAAGCTTCGGCGTACGGAACACCTTTCCCGGGATCGCCCCGGCCATTTGGTAAAAGTTCCCGTCCATATCCTCCATCTCTTCATGCAGATACATAAATCCTCCGCACTCAGCCATACAGGGCATTCCTCCCCGCAGTGCATCTGCAACTGCCTTTCGCATCGTGATATTATTTTCCAGTTTTTCCCCATTCAGTTCCGGGTAGCCTCCATACAGCAGGACTCCGTCCAGGTCATTGGGAAGCTCCCTGTCATGGATGGGAGAAAAGGAAACAAGCTCCGCTCCCATTTCCCGCAGAAGGCGGAAATTGTCTTCATAGAAGAAGCAAAACGCTTCATCATCAGCCACGCCGATCCGCACAGGTTCCGGCAGATGCCACGTAAAGATGTTTTCTCCCGTTTTCGCAGGTTCCCCTGCATCTCCATTTTCGTTCTTTACGCAGCCGTCTTCAGCAGAAAAAAACGGCGGCTGCAGCTTAAGCGCAGGAGCCTGCGCCGCCATTTCCAGGATTCCGTCCAAATCCAGTGTTTTCTCCAGAATTTCCGCCAGCTTCCGAAGACGTATCTGAAGCTCCGGTATCTCGTCCGGGAGCACCAGCCCCAGGTGTCTGCTCTCGATCACGCAATCCTCCACCTTCGGCACATAGCCAAGGACACGCACGCCAAGCTCCTCCTCCAGAAGCTTCTTCATTCTGGGATAGAGCATGGGAGACATCTGGTTCAGTATCACACCTTTGATATGGCTGTTTCTGCGGTATTCCAGAAAGCCCTTCACATAGGCAGCCAGGGAAATGCTCATCCCCTTGCTGTTCACGATAAAAATCACAGGTGTATCCGTAGTATCTGCAAGATCATAGGCACTGGCCCTGTCCGTAATTCCTGCAACACCGTCATAATAGCCCATGACACCTTCGATCACTCCGATATCACAATCCTTTGCATTTTCTGCCAGAAGATATCTGGTAATCTCCGGAGATGTAAAAAAAGTATCCAGATTCCGGGATTTTGTCCCGATCACACGGCTGTGGAACATAGGGTCAATATAATCCGGGCCGCACTTAAATGATGCAACCTTCTTTCCCCGATTCACAAGCGCCTGCAAAAGCCCGCAGGTAATCAGGGTTTTTCCGCTTCCGCTTGCTCCCGCAGCCAGAAGAATCCTTGGTATTTCCATATATACAGCCCTCCGCTTATCTTCTCGTTACTTTCTCTCTCTTTTTTGCTGTCCCTGCATCAGTCTTCCTTCTTTGTCTTCTGACAGGTGATAATGTATATAGGATTTTCTCCCATCATCATGTGATAACGCCCAAGCACTTTCGCACGGGCAGCGCTTAACTGTACCACGTCCGTTTCATCAAACGCAAACTCCCGGATTGCTCCAAGAGCCTCCGAGATTGTCTCCAATGTGATACAGTTGATCACGATCCTCACATGGAGATTCTTTTTCAAAAGAACATCCAGAATCTCCTTCAGATTTCCGGATGACCCTCCGATAAATGCATGGGTCGGTACAGGCAAAGCTTCCAGCGCCTCCGGTGCGGTTCCCCGGATAATTTCCAGATTGTCCACCGCAAATTTCCGTTTATTTTCAAAAAGAAGTGCCGCAGCCTCCTCTTTTTTCTCAACAGCATACACCATTCCCTGATGAGCACGCAGCGCCATTTCAATGGAAACGGAACCCGTCCCCGCACCCACATCATAGCAGACGGAATCCTCCTGAAGCTTCAGCTTTGCAAGAGAAACCGTACGTACCTCTTCTTTTGTCATGGGCGCCTTTCCCCTGATAAATTCACAGTCTGCAATGCCATGTGTGGCAGGCACAGGCACTGCCTGCTCATGATAAGCACATACAACACTCAGGGCATCTCCCTCATATTCTGCAAGCTCCCTGGCAGGCGCAGCAAAAATCTTTTCATTTTCATAGGAAAGATTTTCCCCCACATGAAGGATGACCTCCCCCATTCCATAATCCGTCAGCTTTTTGGCCAGCTTCGCCACTCCATCCGTTGTACCCAGAATCGCAAACACTTTCCGATGGTGGCGGATCAGAGAAACCAGGTTGCAGTTTCTCCCATGAGCACTGACAATTTTGGCATCATCCCAGGAAAGACGGGCCTTTGCCATAAAGTAGGCCACCGAGGAGATTCCGCAGATAACGTCCGTTTCCTCACCGAGAAGATCCAGAAGTTTTTTGGCACCGCTATAGAATCCTACGTCACCGGAAAGGGCAATCACCACATTTTTAAATTCCGGATGGGATGCAATGTAATCTGCGATCACTTCACTGCGGTATTCGTAAAATGTCTGATGATGGGGCAGCTTCACAGAGTCCACCATTCTCCTGGCACCGATGAGAAGATTCGCACGTTCCAGGGCCTTCTGTCCCTCTATGGTCAGCGTTTCCCTGCTTCCCATACCGATTCCAAGAAGAGTCACATGGGATCTGCCTGCGGATTCCACACGGATATCCCGTAATTCATGCGCTTCCGGAACCGGCTTTTCGCCGTAAGGAATCCCGAATCGTTCTGCAAGCATTTGCTTACATTCCTCAAGGGAAATCCCCTCTTCCTTAAGCGGGCGTCCAATGATCACCAGTTCTGCACCGCAGGCAAAGGCAGCATCCGCCTTCTCCGGAAATCCTCCGGCTTTTCCGGAATCCTTCGTCACCAGGTAACGGCAGTCATACTGACGCATTGTAGCCACATTCATCTCCACAGAGAACGGCCCCTGCATTCCGATCAGGTGTTTTCCCTCCAGCCCGTATGACGCACAGGCAGTCATCACAGACGGCAGGGAAAGCACCCTGGCAAAAACACGCTCTTTAAATCCCGTAAGGGCAGTAAATTTCCCCAGTTCCTTGCTTCCCGTAGTCAGAAGGATATTTCCGGTGGTTCCCTCAAGGTATTGCACAGCTTCCTCCGGGCTGTCCACATAAACCGCATGATCCTGACGGCCCCCCTCGTCACGCAGAACACGCCGGTAGGCCATATTGGTATTTGCACAGGCGTTACGGATATTCTCCGTCACCTCTGCCGCATACGGATGGGTTGCATCCAGCACGATCTCCGGCCGTATTTCTTCAAACAAGGCTTCCATCTCCTCTTCCGAGAGACGGGCTGCACGAATCTTCAGGCAGGAGTTTTCCTCCACGGACCTGCTTCCATATTCTGTTGCAACACAGGCATACACTCCGGTCCCGTTCTCTGACAAAAAACGGCAAAGCGCATATCCTTCTGTTGTCCCTGCAAACACAATGGCTTTATACATAATAACCTCCTGCCTGTAGCGTTTCTTATCTTCTATATCCTCTCGGCGTCACCATTTTGCCGCCAATCTCCTGTGTCTGGGAATTCCCCACAAATACGGTAGTAAACATATCCACCTGCGTATCACGAAGTTCCTTCAGTGTCATTACTTTTGAGATTTCCCCTTCTCGTGCGATGTTTGCCACAATCCCGCATACGGTTTCCGGAGATTTGTACTGCATCATCAGGTCGCAGGCCTTTTGCAGGTAATCATGGCGTTTTCTGCTGGAAGGATTGTAAAGGCAGATGACAAAATCCGCCTGGGATGCGCCCAAAAGCCTTGCTTCGATCTTCTCCCAGGGAGTCAGCAGATCACTTAAGCTGATGAGACAGAAATCATGGATCAGCGGTGCTCCGAGAACTGCCGCTCCGCCCGTTGCCGCTGTCACACCCGGAATGATCTCCAGTTCCACCTCCGGATAGTCCGTACCCACTTCATACATCAGGCCTGCCATACCGTACACGCCCGCATCGCCGCTGCAGATCATGGAAACCGTCTTCCCTTTCTTCGCTTCTTCAAAAGCCAGAACGCAGCGATCTACCTCTTTTTTCATAGGGGTAGTCATAAATTCTTTATCTGCAAAATGGTCTTTTACCAGGTCTACATAAACGGTATATCCAATAATGGCATCACTTTCCTCCAAAGCCCGAATAGCCCTGCCTGTCATCTGGTCGTACGCTCCCGGACCGATGCCCACTACATATATTTTACTCAAAACGAATCCTCCAATCCCGGACTGCCAATGCAGTTGTCACGCCGCAGCCGCTTGTTTTTTTCTGTATCAGCCTTCCCTGCCCGCTGGCAAGTACAGCGCTTCGTTCACATATATTATCTACTCCCGTGACCTGGCGGACAAAGGAGGACGGGGTAAACTCTCCCGGTACAGCCGCAAGTTCTTCCCCTGTAAAGGTTACAAAAGGAATTTTCCATATCTCACTGAGAGATAACATTCCCGGTTCGTCTTTTTTCAGATCCACACTTGCAATGGATGAAACCGCTTCCCGATAAATGCCTGCATTTTTGATACAGTTTTCGGCAGCCTCATATACAGCATCCGCTTCCCTGCCTTTTTTGCAGCCCATGCCGAGTACGACTGTTTTCGGTACTACCTGAACAGTAGACGGGAAGGGAAGTTCCTCTTTATAAATGGTCACTGCAATTCCGATCTTCGGCTGCGAAACCCCGGAGACACCATTCTCAGGCAGGCATTTTCCTTTCGAGTCACATGGCACAAGCCCGTTGGGCAAAGCTCCTTCAAAGGGATACGGACTGTAAAATCCCACACGCTCTCCTGCCAGGAGCGCAGCAGAAACCTCTTTGGCTGCTTTCATATGGAAAATTCCGCAGCCATTCTGTCTGGCAAAAACATCCACTGCAAAGCAGCTATGAAGATCCGTAGCGGTTGTCACAACAGGCTGGGCATGCAGAATTCCGGCAGCCGTATGTGCAAGTTCATTTGCCCCTCCCAAGTGGCCGGACAAAAGAGAAATTACAAAGTTCCCGCACTCGTCAATAACCAGCACCGCAGGATCTGTCTTTTTGCTTTTTACAAAGGGCGCGATGCTTCGCACTGCAATCCCGCATGCACCGATAAAAACAATGGCATCCGCTTCCTGAAACTGCTTTTCTGTCCATGCCTGATGGCTCATCTCCACAGAATCCGGCAGGTATTTGCTTTTGGAATCCAGGCTAACCTCGCATCCCAGTGCTTCCATCCCCTTTTTCAGGCGCTGCCCCGTCTGATAGCCGGTCAGGCTGAAGCAGAGAATCGCTGTTTTTCCGGGACTCATTTGGACGCCTTACGGAATTCCGTGGTAAAGCCGGGGTCATAAAGCCTGGAACGGTCATAATGTGCTCCTGCTACCACATCCCCGATGATCATCAACGCTGTTTTTGTAATGTTGTTCTCCTTTGCGGTCCGGGCAAGAGTTCCTACCGTACATACGAAGGTCTTTTCATCATCCCAGGTGGCTTTGTAAACGATGGCAGCCGGAGTGTCTTCCGTATAGCCTCCTTCAATCAGCCTGCGGCTCAATTCCTCCAGCATCCCTGTACTTAGGAAGACGACCATCGTAGCCTGGTGAGCTGCAAAGGACTGAATACTTTCCTTTGCCGGAACCGGGGTTCTGCCTTCCATTCTGGTAATAATCACACTCTGGGAAATATCCGGCAATGTATATTCCAGATTCAAAGCTCCCGCAGCGCCGCAGAATGAACTGACACCCGGACAGTAATCATAGGAAATTCCTTTTTCATCCAGAATATCCATCTGTTCCCGGATTGCACCATAAAGACACGGATCCCCTGTATGAAGCCGCACCGTTGTCTTCCCTGCTGCCTCCGCGCGTTCGATTACAGAAATGACCTCTTCCAGAGTCATTTTCGCACTGTTATGAATCGTACAGACATCCTTGCTGTATTCCAAAAGTTTGGGATTCACAAGGGAGCCTGCATAAATGATCACATCTGCTTCCTCCAGATATTGTTTGCCTCTGATCGTGATTAAATCCGGTGCTCCCGGACCTGCTCCTACAAAATGTACCATCGTTCTTCTCCTCTTCTATGAATCAGTTAAGCTTTTTATTCTTTTACAATGATTAATGAATAATACCCTGCATCTTCCGGGATTTCCTCAATGGAACGATAAATTTTTTCATTCGGCATTCCGCAGTTTTCGATCATGATGCCTTTGGATCCAAGCTCCTGGATCTGCGCCTTTACTTCTTTCATCTTTTTCCCGGCTTTCATCAGAACCTTGGTGCCCGGAAGCTTCAGAGCATCTTCAATCTGATAGGACGCAGGGATAACATGCAAAGGCTCAGCCTTTTCCACAAGTCCGGTATTCATTCTGGCCGAAACCGCACAGAATGACGGGATTCCGCTGACGATTTCCGTATCATAGCCAAATTCACAGATTCTCTTATGGATATAAAGATATGTGGAATATACCGTTGGGTCTCCCAGTGTCAGAAAGACCACATTAAGCCCTTTGTCCAGTTTTTCCCGTACTGCCTGTGCACCCTGCGCATGGGATTTTTCCAGTTGATCCTTATCCTTGGTCATAGGCATGGGAACAGCCATCAGTTCTTTTTTGTCAAGCTCGTCGTAAGCACCTTTGACAATTTTGTATGCAACGCTTTCTTTTGGTTCCTCGCCCGGCACGGCAATGATATCTGCTTCACGAATCAGGCGCATAGCCTTCAGGGTAAGCAGTTCCGGATCTCCGGGGCCTACTCCTACTCCATATAATTTTCCACTCATAGTAATTCCTTTCTTATGTATCTTATTTTTCTATTTTGTTTCCATAATTGTCCGGCATTCCCTGTTTTCCTTTTCGGAAATCAGACGGATCAGTTCTGCAGCATCCCTTGTCTGTCCCAGATATCCGTAGGTATTGTTAAACAGCACCGCTCCAAGCAGAATCTGCTCATAAGAACGATGATTCAGATAAAACTGAATCCGCTCCATAATTTCCTTCATCGCAGGCATCAGTATCTGGTTTTCCTGCAATATATCCAGAGCTTCGTCCGTGGTGCCTGCGTTCAGAATCTTCCTGGCACAGGCAATGTCTGCACCTGCCCGGATAGCGTTGGCTGCCAGAATTTCCATACGTCCGTCCGCACTGTGGGAATGGGTGTTCATAATTCCTGCCGCTACTTTTACGAACTTGCCGATATGGGCCACAAACAGGATTCCCTTCACACCCATATCTACTGCCATATCAATCGTCTCTCCCACATAATTACTGCATTTGATGTTCTTTTCAAAGGGAAGCTTCATATGTTCCCGCAAATAATCTGCTCCGTAATTTCCGGGGGTTACCAGGAGATATTCCTCTCCCTGGGATGCATGCTGCTTCATTTCCACACGAATACTTTCCACAAGGGCTTTTTCACTCATCGGTTCCACAATGCCGGAGGTTCCAAGAATAGAAATTCCTCCTACAATACCAAGACGCGGATTAAACGTTTTTTTAGCGATTTCCACGCCCTCAGGAACAGAAATGGTAATCTTCATCCCGCCCTCATAGGAAAATCTATCGGCTGCTTCCTCTGCTGAACGAAGAATCATCGCTTTTGGAACAGGATTGATGGCAGCTTCTCCTACCCTCTGGGAAAGCCCTGGCTTCGTCACCCGTCCCACTCCAACACCTCCGTCAATCACGATTCCCGGAATATCGCGTTTCTCCGCACGCGCAAAGACCAGGATTCCGTTGGTAGTATCCGGATCATCCCCGGCATCTTTGCGTATGGCACAGGAAACATAGCCCTGGCCTTTTGTAATCTCTTCCAGTTCCAGATGAAGAAGAATCCCTTTGGGTGTCATCAACTCCACTTCCGAAATCTGCTTCCCTCCAAGAAGCATCGTCACTGCTCCCTTACAGGCAGCAGCCGCACAGGAACCTGTCGTATACCCAAAACGCATTTTCTTTTGATTGCGGATCACATAGTAATCTTCCAGTCCTGTTTTATGCTTCATACTCTCCTCCAAAATAAAACAGGAATTTTGTCATGACAACAAAACTCCCTGAATCACCGGAATTTCCCGGTTGCCGCAGGTCATTCCATTCCGGAAAAAGCACCCAGTATCTGGCTATGACAGTAACGGACTTGCGCGGGGCTTCCACCCGCTTCCTGACATGCTTTTTCTTTTCTATTCCGCTACTTATTATATAATCTGACTATAGAAAAGTCAATGTTGCGATTCGAAACGATACCATCTTCATTCATCAGAAATAACCTCTTCATCTTCTCATTGAGTTTCTTTCAAAAATCTGTTATCCTAAATTCCGGCAGAATATCCGTATCTGCATAATCTTTTTATATTATTCTCACAAGAAAGGCGGTGTACTTTTGGACAGAACCGTGATTTACAGCATTGATCAAACAGATGCCGGAACAGAAATCCTGACTTTTCTGCGAAGCCACGGTTTTTCCAGGCATATTCTCACAGGCATGAAAGCAGATTCCAATGCCATCATGCTGAACGGACAAAGGGCTTTCGGAAGAACCTGCCTTCATTCCGGAGACATTTTAAAAGTCCGGATTTCTGAGACAGCCCCATCCGAGAAGATCCTTCCGGTAAAAATGAATCTTTCCATTCTCTACGAGGACGAGGATCTTCTGATCATCAATAAGCCTGCCGGAATGCCCATTCATCCGTCCCAGGGAAATTACGAAAATACACTTGCCAATGCCGTGGCTTTTTATTTTCTGAAAAAGGGAGAGCCTTTTGTTTACCGGTGTATCAATCGTCTTGACCGGGATACCACAGGGGCATTGATCCTTGCCAAAAATCCGTTAAGCGCAGCCATCCTTTCCGCACAGATGCGCAGCCGCCGGATCCGGCGCACCTACCTGGCGGTTGTAGAGGGCATTCCCCCGGAAAAAGGAACGATCTCCGCTCCGATTGCCAGGGTAAACGGCTCTGCTATCGAACGTGAAGTCAATTTTCGGACCGGAGAAACTGCTGTCACTCATTTTGAACGCCTTGCCATTGGGGATGGACATTCCCTTCTGGAACTTCATCTGGAAACAGGACGTACGCACCAGATTCGTGTCCATATGAAATATCTGGGCTATCCGCTTCCGGGAGATTACCTTTATCACCCCGTTTATGACCGTATCGGACGGCAGCCGCTTCATTCGTATCAATTGGAGTTTACACACCCGCTCACAGGAGAAGCCATGCTTTTTACAGCACCTGTTCCTGAAGATTTTCAGCGGTCACTTTTCTCTTGTATTTTTCCGGATGGGTGATATAATAGGAACACTTGTAACTGTGAAGGTACGGAACAGTTACGAACACTTAAGGAATAAGGGGGATATCCGCTATGAAACGACAGATAAGCCCAGGGAACCAGATAACGGAAGGTGTGATCTGGAAACAGCTCCTGTTCTTTTTCTTTCCGATTCTGCTGGGTACTTTTTTTCAGCAATTTTATAATACGATCGATATGGTTGTTGTGGGACGGTTTGTTGGGAAAGAAGCGCTGGCCAGCGTCGGCGGCTCCGCAGGGCAGATCGTGAATCTGGTCGTCGGCTTTTTCACCGGACTCTCCGCAGGGGCCGGGGTTATCATTTCCCAGTTTTACGGTGCCAGGGATACCAGAAATCTGAACGCTGCTATCCATACCGCATATGCCTTTTCCATTGCAGGAGGCATCCTGTTCATGATACCGGGAATCCTGGTTTCACCTGCTATGCTGCGATGGATGAATACGTCTCCGGAACTTCTTCCGTCTTCTGAAGCATATCTGCGGATTTACTTCAGCGGGATCATTTTTATGTTCATCTACAATATTGGTTCCGGTATTCTCCGCGCAGTGGGCGATTCCAAAAGGCCGCTTTACTATCTGATCATCTGCTGCCTGTTAAATATCATACTGGATCTTGTCATGGTTCCTGGCCTTCATTTAGGAGTGGCAGGTGTTGCCATTGCAACGGTTCTGGCGCAGGCATTCAGTGCGGTTCTGGTCACTGCCGCACTCATCCGTTCCAAAGATATTTACCGGCTGCGGCTGCTTGAGATCCGTTTCCATGGACGCGTACTGAAATCCCAGCTTTACGTTGGGCTGCCCGGAGGCTTTCAGTCTGTTATGTACAGCATCTCCAATATCATTATCCAGGCTGCCGTCAATGTGTACGGAACCGATACGACAGCCGCCTGGGCTGCCTACGGCAAGCTGGATGCTATTTTCTGGATGATCAGCGGAGCTTTCGGAGTTTCTATTACTACCTTTGTCGGACAGAACTACGGTGCAGGCAGACATGACCGTATCCGCAAAAGCGTCCGCGTCTGCCTGCTGATGGATTTCGGGGTATCCGTTTTTCTTACGGCCTTTCTGATTTTCTTCAGGATGCCGCTGTTTCACATTTTTACGGAAGATTCCAATGTCATTCAGATCGGATCACACCTGCTGAAGCTGATCACGCCTTACTACATCGTTTTTGTTGTCATCGAGGTTCTCTCCAGCGCCCTGAGAGGTGTCAGCGATGTGATCATCCCCACGCTGCTCACGCTTTTCGGCGTATGCCTGCTTCGAATCGTATGGATCTTTTTCGCAGTGCCGCTGAAGCCATCCATTGAAATGGTTTCCTTCAGCTATCCGATCACCTGGATCACCACTGCGGTTCTGTTCATCATCTACTATAACATAAAAAAACGCCGGCTGGGTTCCTGACCTGACCGGCGTTTTCTATCATTATTTATTCTTTTCGTAAATTACCAGAAGTCCCTTCAGAAGAAGGTCTTCGTCCAGAATAATCTTGCGTCTGCAATGGGGAACGATCTTTCGGGCCATTCCTCCTGTGGCGATCACAGTCACCTTCTGGCCGAGTTCCTCCTCAATTCTATCGATGATACCGTCAATCGCTGCCGCATTGCCGTACAGAACACCGCTCTTCATGCAGTCAAGGGTATTCTTGCCGATAAGCTTTTTAGGCTCCTCAATGCTGACACCGCTCAACAGAGATGCCCGGGAGATCAGGGCATCCAGAGAAACCCGTACACCCGGCATGATCATTCCGCCGATAAAATGCTTTTTCGCATCCACAACGGAAAAAGTGGTGGCTGTTCCCATATCCACTGTGACAAAAGGTACCGGATACTCAGCCAACGCAGCCACAGCGTCCGCAACACGGTCTGCCCCCATTTCACTTGGATTATCCAGCATAATATTCAAACCGGTCTTTAACCCCGGGCCAATCACCATTACTTCTTTTTTCAGGATCTTTTCTGCCGCCTTTACGGCAATATTGGTAATCTGCGGAACAACAGAGGAAATAATGCATCCCTCTATATCTGTTTTTTTTATATGATAAATATCCAGAACTGTTTTTAAATCAATCGCATATTCCAGTTCCGTCTTCGTACGGACAGTAGAAAGCCGTTCGATAAAATAGGTTTTTTCTTTATCAATACATCCTACCACAATATTGGTATTTCCGATATCAATCGCTAAAATCATAGTGCAAACTCCTGATGGATCTGTAGATATATCTGAATGACATGTTAAAATTCTTTAAGCCTTTGCCAGCTTTCTCCGCTCCATCTGCGCTGCCGGGATCAGATGCGCCTTGGAAAGTGCAGCACCTACGGCACCAGTCAGTACGGTAGAAGAAATCATCTCACATACCGCATTGATTCCTACGAATGTGCAGATAAATACGATTACATTTCTTCCTCCGATCATTTCCTGCATATACTCCGTATTTCCAAAAAGAAGCACCAGGGCAGACATAAAGAAAGCCGTGTTCAAAAATGCGGAAAAGAATCCGGTTACAGCACAGGAAACATAAATATTGGTTTTCTTTCTCATTCCCCTGAAGATGTAACCAAGCAGCAGACCGTCCAGAAGACGCGGTACGAATCTCTGGATAAATGCAAGAATCGGATTAATGCTGAAAAGCATGGCTCCCATAGCACTGGTACCTCCGATTCCGATACACTGGAGAAAACTTGTAAGTCCAAAAATGGATCCTGCAATCGCTCCGCCTACCGGTCCTAAGACTATGGCGCTGATCGCCACCGGAATGACATTAAAAGTAATTGCCAGCGGTCCGATGTTCAGATAGCCAAGAGGCGTATAAGCCATCAGCAAAAGAATGGCGGCCATAAGTCCAAGCATTGTGATCTGTGATGTTGTCAATTTCGTGTTCATGTTTTTTCCTCCTTGTTATCATTCCCTCTCCGGGATACAATACGGTGTTGGAACTGCGGGCAAATATCGGCATCAGACTGCTGATCTCTCCTTGATCAGCCCCTGCCCTGTACCCGCATCCTGGTGTTTACGGGTTACTGATTCCTTTCTCCTTTATTTAGAATAGAAAGGATTTTATCCAGGATTCTTGTGGCTGCATCCTCCTTGCTCATAAGCGCGAGTGATACGTCTTCTTCCCGGGTAATCAGGGTCAGTACATTGGTGTCTCCCTGGAATCCGGCTCCCGGCACCTTCAGATTGTTGGCCGCTACCATATCCAGATGTTTCTTTGTAAGTTTTGCCCTGGAATTACCAAGCATATTCTGTGTCTCCATAGAAAATCCGCACAGGAACTGTCCCGGCCTGCGGTGTTCTCCCAGATATTTCAGGATGTCATCCGTCTTCTCCAATTCTATGGATAATTCGTTATCGTGTTTTTTTACTTTTTCCTCGCTGACCTGCTTCGGTCTGTAATCCGCTACAGCAGCAGCTTTGATGATAATGTCCTGTTCCCCGCTCACCGAAGTGACAGCCTCAAACATCTCTCTTGCGGTTGTAATAGGAATCACCTTTACAAAAGGCGGAGGGGTAATGGATACCGGGCCGCTGACAAGTGTCACTTCCGCCCCGCGCAGCATCGCCATCCTGGCGATCGCATATCCCATCTTCCCGGAGGAATGGTTGGTGATATAGCGCACAGGATCAATCGATTCCTGAGTGGGTCCTGCCGTAACCAGGATCTTTTTGCCTTCCAAATCCTTCGGAAATGCAATCTCCTTCAATATATACTGAAGAAGCGTCTCCGGCTCCGGCATCTTGCCGGCTCCCACATCTCCGCAGGCAAGGTATCCGCTTGCCGGTTCCAGGACTTCATACCCGTAATGCTTCAGTACGTTCAGATTGTCCTGAAGAATGGGGTTTTCGTACATATTGGTATTCATGGCCGGGGCAATGATCTTATGGCATTTGCAGGCCATGATGGTGGTCGTCAGCATGTCATCCGCAATCCCGTGGGCAAGCTTGCCGATTACATTGGCACTTGCCGGGGCGATCAGCACAACATCTGCCTGTTTCGCAATGGATACATGCTCCACCTGAAACTGAAAATTCCTGTCAAAGGTATCTACCAGACACTTCGTCCCGGTGAGAGATTCAAATGTAATGGGCGTAATGAAATTCGTAGCATTTTCAGTCATCAGGACATGAACCTCTGCATGCAGTTTTTTCAGGGCACTTGCCAGATTTGCAATTTTATACGCTGCAATACTTCCGGTAACTCCCAGAAGAACTGTTTTTCCTTTCAGCATGAACCTCTCTCCTTTTTTCAGATACCGCGCCGCAATTCCTTATGAAAAAATGCAGCGTAGCTTAACTATCTTTCTGTTTAAACGTATTTCAAAATGCATTAGTCAATTTTAAAACACGCTCCGTAAAGCTTCCTTATTATAAATCAAAGTGCATAGGTATGCAATAAATTTTTGATGTGTTTATTTTTTTATACATCCTGTCGTGATCAGGACACCCACTCGATCGTGATTCTTCCGATCCTTCCGCTGCGGAAATCGTCAAAAATGATTCCTGCTGTTTTCGCATAATCCAGCTCGTCGCCTTTTTTCAGACATCCGCGGGCGCGGGCAATTTCTTCCAGGATTTCAATGTCTGTGCCGCCCTCCCGGATTCCGTACCGTTCCAAAAGAGCACCGGAATATTTCTCTTTTAAAAAACCAATCAGCTTCAGGGACAGCTCTTCCATATTCAGGATGTCATCCTTAATCGACCCGACAAAGGCAAGGCGAATCCCTACCTCCTGGTCTTCAAATTTCGGCCAGAGAATTCCGGGGGTATCCAGAAGCTCCACACCCTTATTCAAACGGATCCATTGTTTGCCCTTGGTCACGCCCGGTTTATTACCGGTCTTTGCGCAGGCCTTGCCTGCAAATGTATTGATAAAGGTTGATTTGCCCACATTCGGAATCCCTACCACCATCGCACGGATAGGACGGTTCCTGATTCCTCTCCTGCGGTCGCGCTCAATCTTCTCCCTGCATGCCTCCTGAATCACATTCTGGATTGCTTTCATCCCGGATCCGGATCTGGAATCCACTTTTACCACAAAGAAACCTTTCTCCTGGAAAAATGCTTTCCATGCCTCGTTCTGCCGTTCATCCGCCAGATCCGCTTTATTCAGCAAAATCAGCCTGGATTTGTTTTTCCCCAGCTCATCAATATCCGGATTTCTGCTGGAAAGCGGAACACGCGCATCCACAAGCTCAATGATCAGGTCAATCAGCTTGATATCCTCCTGCATCTGTCTTTTGGCCTTAGTCATATGGCCCGGGTACCACTGTACGTTCATGCTTCACTCCTATCTGCTGTCAAATGGTGTCTCAGGATCCATCCTCTGTACAGACACCGCCGCCGGTTTCTGCCCATGTCTTCCATTAACAGCCTAGCCTTCCAGAAAACCAATCTTCTTCACCGGATAGCAGGTGAACCAGAGTTTTCCGGAAATATATTTCTTATTTACAATGCCAATATCTCCGTACCGGCTGTCCTCACTGTTGTTTCTGTTATCTCCCAGGACAAAATATTCCCCTGACTCCAGGGTGATCGGACTGGCTGCCAGCCCTGCATTGCTGATCGTCGGGAAGTCCCGTCCTTCCTTATAGGTTTCGCCGTTAATGAGGATCTGTCCGTCCACAATCTGGATCGTCTCACCCGGAAGTCCGATGACACGCCTGATATGCAGGGCAGCTTCATCACTGGCATTGGTACGGAACACGATAATGTCGCCCCGTTCCGGCGAAGAAACACGGTAAACCACGCGGTTGATAAAAAAGCGGTCTCCCACAGACAAGGTCGGCTCCATAGAGCTTTCCTGCATGGTTACAGACTGGAACATAGTAATTGCCACAAGCGCGGCAAAAGCCAGTGTCACTGTAATCTCAAAAATCAGGCGCACTGCACTGCGTACTTTCCCGTTTTCCAGTTTTTCTTTGGCATCTTTGATTTTTTTGTGTTCTCTTAGTTTTTTGAATTCCATATGCATCACTCCATAACGGAACCTGGATAACAGCCCATCGGACTGCATGTTTAAAAAAGAGGGACAATAGCTAAAGTTATTGTCCCTGCTTTTCATTACTGTGAAATTTTCATTATCTAACGCGCTCTTTAACCTTAGCAGATTTACCTACGCGGTCTCTTAAGTAGTTCAGTTTTGCACGGCGTACTTTACCACGACGGATTACTTCTACTTTGATCACATGTGGGGAATGCAGCGGCCATGTTTTCTCAACGCCTACTCCGTTAGAACTCTTTCTTACGGTAAAAGTCTCTCTGTTGCTTCCGCCCTGTCTCTTCAGAACTGTTCCTTCGAAGATCTGAATTCTCTCACGGTTGCCTTCTTTGATCATTGCGTGTACTCTTACAGTGTCACCTACGTTGAACTGCGGTACTTCTGCTTTTAACTGAGCAGATTCGATGTTTTTGATAATGTCGTTCATCTTATTCTCTCCTATTCTATTTGGATGTTCTTAATACATGAATTGTAACAGCGGACCATCTTTTTTACAACACAAGTGATTATACAATAGAACTTCTCCTATTGCAAGCAAATTTTACAGGAAGTTTTATTTTTCTGCTGTTTCTATATGACGGTCCCGTCATTTTCTGCCACTGCGGCAGAGTTTGTATCTGTTTCCGGAGCCAGGTTCAAAAGGACGATTGCTCCCAGGACAAGCAGAATACCGATAGCCGAGGCCACCGTCATCGTCTCATGAAATACCAGCACACCGGCAATCGTTGCCACAACCGGCTCGACAGATGCCATAATTGCGGCAGAGCTGGCTTTTGTCGCAGACAGGCCGATAGTATAAAACAGATACGGCAGTACCGCCGTAAAAAATGCCATCATGATCATCAGACCAAACACGATCCCCGGCTCACCGGAGGTACGCACTTTAGATACCATGTCATCCGGCCTGCAGACCAGCAGCGCTCCGATGCCGCCGCAGAGGAAAGCATACGTAGTAGCTGTCAGCGGCGGATATTTCCGCAGTGCATAAGTTCCGAAAATACTGTAAAGCCCATATCCGAATCCGGACAGCAGGCCGATTACCGCAGCAAGCGCAGAAACCCGCATTTCTCCCCCGATTCCGGTTACCAGAATACATCCGGCAAAGGCCATCAGAAGCGCAATGCCTTTTCGAATAGTCAGTTTTTCATGGAAAAGTACCAAAGACATCAGCATTACCATGATCGGCTCAGTATAAAGAAGAATCGCAGCTACAGACAGAGATGCCATCGAAATCGTCGTAAAATAGCATACGGTAAACAACAGGATGCTGCATACGCCCATTCCTATAAAAAGCCCCATGTCCCGCGGGTTAATACGCAGTTTTTTTCTGTCGAAGATTGCCGTAACAATCAGAAAGATCACCGCACCGCCGATCAGACGCATAGAGGCAATCTGAATAGAGGTAAACCCATAGGTTTCCAGTTTTCTCACAAAAATCCCCATAATACCCCAGAGGATTCCTGCCAATATAATCCATAAGGATGCTGTTCGTTTCATATCTGTTTCTCTCCAGTCCCCGTTCTTTTCTGCTTTATCTCATGAAAGCGACTATGTTATCATAGCACAAATATGCCAAAATGCATACTAAAAATTTTACAAAAAAACAAAAGAAAATCCATCGGATCTTCTTTTGTTTTTAATTCCTGCTTTTTATTCCTCAACAAAAACCGCATCACTCGCTTCTGATCCTTTCGTATTTTCTGAAGCTTCTGCTGTTTCTGCACTCTCTGATGTTCCTGTAGTTTCTTTCGTTCCTGTTGCTTCTGTCTGTTTGCTTTCTTCTTCCGTCTTCTCATACGTCAGATGAAATTTATTCTTCAGGGCTGACCAGTCATCTGGTTTCATCCAGATATTCTCCTCTAAATTCAAAGACGAAATCTCCTGTTTCTTCTGAAACAATTCCAGAAAAGCGTCCAGAACTTCCTGGGAAATCTCTGCATTTACAACCATCTCCCCTACCCTGATTTCCCCCTGGTCATCATAGTAGGGCATTTTTAAATACCGAAGCCGTTCTAAAGGGTTTTCGCCGTTTTCCTGTGACAGCCTGTCGCTGAATCTCCGGTAAATGTCATCCCCCTCAGCAATCTGCGCAGCAGTAAAATAGATACCCGGGTTCTCCATGTAAAGCCTCTCTGCAGGCAGGATTTCTCCCGGCAGGCAGTCCATAATGCTCACAAATACCGGGCCGGGCGTCGGCGTTAAAGACGGAACGGCTTCGTCCGTCTCCTCTGATTCCTGCTCTTTCGCAGCATCAGCATCCTGTTTTTCTTCTGACTCCTGAGAAAGATCTTTCTCAAGCTCTGTCTCCTGCTCTTTCAGTTTATCAATGGTTTTTCTGCTTTCTTCCAGCTCTTTTGCAAACTGTTCATCCAGATGCTGCGTTTCCTCCCGAAGTCTCAGGGTACGCATCACCAGAAAACCGCCTCCTGCTGCCAGCACCATGCAAAGAACACTGACCAGAATGAACGGCATTTTTTTATTCTGTTTTTTCATGATGCTTATTCTCCGCCTGATTCACCAGCGGTATCTGAACTCTGTGCCGCTTCTTCCGCATTTGTCATGATCTTATTCAGTTCGTCGATCATTTCATCATCCTTCAGACGGAATTTTACTTCCACTCGTCTGGATGCATCTTTATCTACATTTCCGTCTGCATCCAGAATCGGATTTGCCATGGAGTGCCCGTTGACAGTCAGATAATTCTCAAGGCTGTCAATCTGGCTGTCATTCAGGAATTCATATTGAATATCCAGCAGATACTGTGCCACTGCCAGGGATCGACGCTGGGAAAGTTCCAGATTGTAGCTGTAATCGCCGTCCGTATCCGTGTAACCGTCAATGATGATCTCTGCGAGATACGGCAGATGCTTGTCTTCCAGAAGAACCTTACAGTAAATCGGAAGCACAGCCTGCAAAGCCGCTTTTCCTTCGTCCGTAAGTTCTGCCTCATCATAATCAAACATGACATTGGCATCCAATGTCAGAGCACCTGTCTGGGAGTCAATGTCTACATTAACATTATTGTTGGAAAATTCCTTTTTAAGGGATTCTACTACCTCCGCTTTGACACCGATAATCTGGTCAATCTGTGCCTGCTGGTCTTTGAGAAGAGCGGTCTTTTCATCCAGGGCTGTCTGCTGCTCATTCAAAGTCTGCTCCTGGGACTTTAGCTGAGCTGCCAGCTCCGCAAGAAGCAGCTTCTGCTCTTCCAGCTTTTCATCCTGGGATTTGAGCTGTTCATCCTGGTTTTTCAGTTGTCCTTCCTTTTCTTCCAGGGCGGACTGCTGAGCAAGGATTTCCAGCGTGTATTCCTCCTGCAGGGCAATCTTTTCATCGCGCTCTTTGATGCTCTCATCATAGCTCTTCTGAGCCTGGAACAAAGTCACGCACATGATCAGCACAAAAAGAAGCAGAACACCCGCCATCATGTCGGAATAAGAACGCCAGACATTAAATCCGCTGTTCTCTGATTTTTTTCTTCTGCGCATGTGTCTCTCCTTTTATTTGAATATACTGAATTTACCCCTCTGTGCGTTTTTTGAAAGATCCTTGATGTTTCTGGACATTTCATCCAGAGCAGCCTGCTGGCGCTCACTCTGTTCCTCAAACATGTTCTGCATCTGCTTTAAGGTCTCCCGATTGCTGTTCTGATTATTGAAGCTGCCGCTTGTCAGGTAAATTTCCTTGTTGTTCTTGGCAACCGTGATTTCTGCAAGAAGAGCACGTACCTGGTCCATGGTCTGATAGGACTTTTTCTGATATTCCATAAATTCACGCATTCTGGAATCAAATTCTTCAATCATTCGCTTATTGGAACGCAGAACCTCTTCCCCTGCCTGGTTTGCGGAAGAAATGCGCTCAACACTTCCCGATGCAGCTTCCACATATTTCTGCATGGTCTGATTGCAGGCTACCCAGAATTTGGCAGAGGATCTTTCCGCATCCTTGAGGTAATCGGCAATGTGCTGGTAATCCGCCTGCTGCATCTTCTGAATCTCTCTGTTTTCCTGAAGGATACGGCTGGCTGTGTCCATATATTTCCCCTGGGTATGCGTAAGCTGTTCCATGAGTTCTTTCATCATACGTTCCTGTTTTACATAGGATTCCGTAAGCTGACGGGTCATGGTCTGATATAACTCGCTGGTATAGGCTGCATTGTCGTTCTGCGCTTTTTTAAGCTGGGCAAGCGCCTCATTGAAATCCTTAAACTGCAGGTTGAAAGAAGAATGCATTTCTTTCAGAAATACATCCAGAATATCCTTTACCGCATCTTTCTGGCAGCGGAGTACGGATGTGGCAAGCATATCCAGAGACTCGTTCATTTTTACAAAGGTCGGAGTGATGACCTTTTCGAAGCTGTCTGCCATCTGTACGGAAAACTGCTCTGCCATCTGCTCCATGGCTGCCGTCTGGTTCTTCTGGCTGGATACCAGAAGGTTGCGGGATTCATTCTCTGCTGTCGGCATAACACAGGAGTGGAACTTTTCCAGAAATGCCTGAAGATTCTCTGTCATGGAAGAATATTCACTCTTCATACCGAATGTGTAAATAATAGAAAGCGAAATTCCATAGATGGATGTCAGGAATGCAACCTTAATTCCGTCAACCAGAGCTGCTACGGAACTGGTCATGGCTTCATAGTCATTGGGGGCAAAGTTTTTAAGACCCCAGACAAGGCCGACAAAGGTTCCGAGAATACCCAGACTGGTAAAAATATCCGGAATCATTTCCAGAAGACGTTTGTGAATGTGATTGTCCAGTTCCTCTTCGTTCAGGTAATCTTCAATCTCCCCGATGCCTTCTTCGCTTCTGGCAACGCTGTCTGTGAAATTTACCATTTTTCCGTCCAGATATGTATGGTTAAAGATATCGTTCAGGTGAACAAGCTTTTCTGTTGCTACCTTGCCGGATGTTTTAAAGATACCGGAAAGCTCTTCCGTGGCATTGGCAAGGGCTTCCGCGATATTGTCCATCCGGAACATGCCGCCGATCATGCCCGCCAGATATAAAATGACCATGATTCCAAGGAATACAAAGTTATAAATCATGACTCCTGTGGCACCCTGGCCTACGTAGATGGTCATTCCTACGGCGGCGGCAAGTACTGCAAGGAATAATATGATGTTGACGATTTTTTTTCCCATAATCAGCCTCCTCATTGCTTTTTTCCGCTTTTTTCTATGATATCATATCATTTTATGGGGGACAAGATGGTAATTTACAGTTTCCTGGAGAATTGACAGAATGTTCACGAATTTGGGGACGATTTCCAGGGCCGCAGTGCAATCCTGCCCGGAGGGCTTTTTTATTTCATAGGATTTCATCTTTAGCACAGAACAATATGGAGTACTTTTCTTTGAAATAAAAAAACCGGATCAGCATTTGGGGAACTGATCCGGTAAGATATTTAGGTAAGTCAGTGATATACTTTATCCTGCGCCAGAAAAACAGGATGGCCGTTGGTGACTTCTATGATATTGACGCTGCAGTTCGGAGGTACACAGCCGTTCCAGAAAGGGGTCCCTTCCGGATAGACATTTTGCAGCAAGGCTCTTACAGCGCAGCCGTGGGAGGCGATAAGAATCGTTTTGTCCTGCAGAGCAGGATCCGCCGTTTTTTCGAGCCAGAAGCTGCGGGTTCGCCTGCAGATATCCCGGATATTTTCACCGCCCGCGGGACGCCTGAAATGATCCGGGTCATTGAAAAAAACACACATCTGCTCATTAATGATGTTTCCATGTTCATCCCTTGAACGGGCACCCTCCAGAACACCGAAGTTGATTTCCTGAATCCGGGTGTCCTCAATCATGGGAACAGAATCCTTACGATCTCCCAAAACCAGTTCTGCTGTTTTTCGGGCTCGCTTAAGCGGGCTGGTGAAACAGATATCGAAGGAGACATCCTTCAATGCCTCACCAGTCTGATGTGCTAGGCGGATTCCCTCTTCTGCAAGAGGGATATCCGCACAGCCCTGGACTTTACGCAGAGCATTCCATTCCGTTTCTCCGTGCCGGATGATATAGAACAGCATCAGCTTCTCAGCTCGATTCCAAGGCTTGTCAGGCCATTTAAGATTTTCTTCATAGCGGCTGTGATCTCGCTCTCTTCCAGAGTCTTGTCATGAGCACGGAAAACAACCGAATAGGCCATGGACTTGTAACCGTCCTTGATCTGGCTTCCTTCGTAAATATCAAATAACTGGTAAGACTCCAGGATCTTGCCGCCTCTCTGTTCCAGAATCGCTTCAATCTGGCCTGCCAGAACTGTTTTCGGCACTACCATGCTCAGGTCACGGGTAACTGCCGGATATTTGGCAATGCCGCTGAATTTATGGCTGAAGCCTGCAAATTCCAGGATCGTCGGGATATCAATCACTGCAATATAAGCTCTGTCACCGATTCCGTAGGTATCTGCAACGATCGGATGTACCTCTCCCAGGTAGCCGACAACCGTATTCTTGTAGATCATATTTGCCTGTCTGCCCGGATGCAGGTAGGATTTATTACTATCCGGGGAATACTGCATTTTGGCTTTCATTCCGATCTTTTCAAAGAACTCTTCGCATACACCCTTCATATCAAAGAAATCACCTTTGCCGTACATACCAAGGGTAAACTGTGTTCTTTCATCCGGAAGCTCTGTCAGAGGCAGCGCCTTCGGCAGATAGACATTGCCCATTTCATAAAGGCGGACATCCTTGTTCCTTCTATTATAATTGGTTGCAAGGGAGGTAAGCATTCCGTTCAGCGTTGTAGTACGCATGATGCTGTAATCCTCTCCCAGTGGATTGCTGATGGTGATAGCCTGACGGAGCGGGCTGTCTGCCGGGAGACGCAGCTTGTCAAATACCTTCGGGCTTTCGAAGGAATAGGTCATTCCTTCGGAAAATCCGCAGTATTCTGCAATGTCTCTTGCAACGCTTTCGATGCGGAGTTTAAACGGCATTTTACCGGTAGTAGCTTCACCGGTAGGAAGGGTTGTAGGAATCTTGTCATATCCGTAGAATCTTGCTACCTCTTCTGCAACATCAGCCAGACAATGAATATCCTGACGGAAGGTCGGAGCTACGATCTCATTGGAAGCTTCGTCATAGGTCAGTTCTACACGGGCAAGGTATCCGAGCATTTCTTCTTTGGAAAGGCTGGTTCCAAGAAGCGCATTGATCCGGTCAGCATCAAATGCTACGCGGGACGGCTCTCTTGTCTCACTGCATACATCAACCATGCCGCCTACCACTTCTCCTGCACCCAGCTCTTCCATTAACTGACACGCCCTGTCAATGGCTTCCTGTGCATTGTTTGGATCAAGGCCTTTTTCAAATTTACCGGAAGCATCGGTACGAAGACCGATCTTCTTGGAGGAAAGGCGGATGTTTGTTCCGTTAAAGCAGGCAGCTTCGAAAAGCACCGTATGAACATTGTCCGTGATCATGGAGTTTTCACCGCCCATGATTCCGGCAATACCTACGGCCTTTTTGCCGTCGCAGATCATAAGCACGGAATCATCCATCGTACGCTCCTGGCCGTCCAGAGTCACGAATTTCTCATCTTTGGCTGCACGGCGTACAATGATCTCACGTCCTTCAATCGTATCCAGGTCGTAAGCGTGCATCGGCTGGCCGTATTCTTCCATTACATAGTTGGTAATATCGACCAGGTTGTTGATCGGGCGGATGCCGTTTGCCGCCAGGCATCTCTGCATCCATTTCGGAGATGGACCGATCTTGACATTTTTAACCACACGGGCGGTATAACGCGGGCAAAGATCCGGATCCTGTACGGTAACCTTGATATAATCAGATGCGCTTTCATCATTTCCCGTCACTTTTACTTCGGGCGGACAGAATTTTTTGTCAAAGGTCGCTGCTGCTTCTCTTGCAATTCCGATTACGCCGTAGCAGTCAACACGGTTGGAAGTAATCTCATATTCAAAAACCACGTCATCCAGACCAAGGGCTTTCACAGCATCCTCGCCTACTGCCGCATCCTCCGGAAAAATATAAATACCGTATTCAGGAGCTTCCGGGTACATTTCCTTTGTGCTTCCAAGTTCTTCGATGGAGCACATCATACCGCAGGACTCGATTCCGCGGAGTTTGCCTTTTTTAATCTTGATACCGCCGGGTGTCATTTTCCCGTCATGGCCGCCGGCCACACGTCCGCCGTCCAGAACAACAGGAACCTTGTCTCCCTCTTTTACATTAGGAGCACCGGTTACGATCTGCACGGATTCTGTACCTACATTTACCTGACAGATGATCAGCTTATCTGCATCCGGATGTCTTTCAATCTTTGTGATCTGACCGATGACGATTTTGTCAAGGTCCGCATCCAGTTTTTCATATCCCTCTACCTTGGTGCCGGATAAAGTCATGGCATCGGTATATTCCTGTGCCGTTACATCCAGATCCGGCACATACATCTTAATCCAAGACATTGAAGTATTCATGTTCGTTATCCCTTCTATATTTAATCTCTGTTAAAATTAATCACTCTCATACAGCCGTCTCTTTAGAACTGTTTTAAGAAACGGATATCGTTTTCGTAAAGCAGCCTCATATCATCAATCTCATATTTCAAAAGAGCAATACGCTCAAGGCCTACGCCGAACGCAAAGCCTGTATATTCGTCCGGATCAATTCCGCACATGCGAAGAACGTTCGGATGTACGGTACCGCAGCCAAGAATTTCAATCCAGCCGGATCCCTTGCAGAAACGGCAGCCCTTGCCGCCGCATTTAAAGCAGGATACATCCACTTCGGCACTCGGCTCTGTGAACGGGAAATGATGCGGACGGAATTTTGTCTTTGTTTCCGGTCCGAACAGTTCCTTCGCAAACTCCTCCAGGGTGCCTTTCAGATCGGCAAAGGTAATGTTCTTGTCAATGACAAGGCCCTCAATCTGATGGAAGGACGGAGAATGGGTTGCATCTACTTCGTCGGAACGGAATACGCGGCCGGGCGCGATCATACGGATAGGAAGCTTACCCTTCTCCATCGTACGTGCCTGTACCGGGGAGGTCTGAGAGCGGAGCAGGATGGAATTATTAATGAAGAATGTGTCCTGTTCGTCCCTCGCCGGGTGATCCTCCGGAATGTTCAGTTTAGTAAAGTTATAATCTGCGTATTCTACTTCCGGGCCTTCCACTACCTCATAGCCCATACCGATGAAAATACGTTCTACCTCTTCCAGTGCGATCGTATTTGGATGGCGGTGGCCGATCAGGGATTTCTTTGCCGGAAGGGTTACATCGATCACTTCTGCTTTCATTTTTTCTTCGCGGATGGTCTCTTCCAGTTTCTTTTTGGATTCTTCCAACAGCTCTTCGATCTTGCTTCTTGTTTCATTGACAAGCTGGCCGACTTTCGGACGTTCTTCCGGAGCTACATCTTTCATACTCTTTAAGATTGCTGTCAGTTCGCCTTTTTTTCCAAGATAGGCAACTCTTACTTCATTCAGTTTGTCCAGGCCTTCTGATTCTTCGATCCGTGCTCTGGCAGCATCTGCCAGTTCCTGGAGTCTTTCTTTCATATCCATGGTTTTATCTCCTTTTCATAAATTAAAAAAGACTTCATCCCAACAAAAAGGGACGAAGTCAAATCCGCGGTACCACCCTGATTCCTGCACTGTCATAGGCAGGCTCTTGGTTCTGCTTAACGCGCAGCGACGTCATTTCCTACTGCTGTTTCAGAAATGCGGCTCCGGTGGGAAACTCAGGAATTATCTGAACTTAAGGAAGCTTACAGCCGGTGACCTCCTCTCTCTGAAAGAAAATAATCCCCTAAAACACCTTCTTAGCCTTTCAACTGTCTTTATTTAATATGCCACAGCATTTTCAATCTGTCAAGAAAAAATTCTCGGAGATTCTCTCAGAAAAAAATCTCAGAGATTCTCTCATATAGGATATATACCGGCGAAACAATCATCCTTCTCCTGTTTCTCTGCCCCTTTCTTTTTCTCTTGCCAGAAGCTCCTGAACCGACTTCTGGGCCTGGCGGAACTGCTTTTCAAAATAAGCATTGATCTCCGCCCCATAAAGCAGCAGATTCATACAGATATATACCCACAGCATGACCAGAAGGATTGCCGCCAGGCTTTCGTTATACATATTATTAAAGCCGGGAAAAAATGAAAAATACAGAGAAAATCCATAGGAAAACAAGGACCACGCAATTGCCGTGATCAATGCTCCCGGAACCTGGCTTTTGAATGTAGCCTTTCTGTTTGGCAGCACTTTATACAGAATCAGGAAGATGAAAAACAGCGCACCGAACACGATCAACGTCCTGGCCCCGATGATCCTGGCAACTATCTGGCCAAGAAACGGCACATGCCTTGCAAGTATCATCTGTATCCGGTTTCCCATAACCAGCATCAGAAGGGTCGCAATCAGCGCGATTACAAACAAAAATGTATAAAAAACAGCCTGGATTCGCTTCAGGAGCCAGTTTCTTGTCTCATGGACGTGGTAAATGGTATTCAGCCCATTGATCAGAGACATGACACCCTTACCGGATGACCAAAGCGCTACCGCTACCGAAGTTATCGAATAAACCGTCGTGTTTCCACTATAAATATCCACTACAATACCCATTACGGCTTCCTGCAGGTTTTCCGGAATAACGCTGATGATCGCCTGACGCATCATTCCGTAGGTAAGAGGTGTATATTTTATCATCGCGGTGAGAAACATGACAAAGGGCATAAAGGACATAATCATGAAAAATGCAGCCTGCGCAGCATACGCACTTACATGATCTTCCCCAGTACGATTCACAAATCCCATGATCAGAGAATACAGCGACCTTTTCTTATTTTCTTTCATCGTTCCGACCTTTCTTTATCTCCTAAAATCGCATCTGTCCGGTGCCTTATCAAATACAGCCTGCCAAACAGTTTCGGAATACCTCATATATCTTACCATGAAACCCTTTCTGTGACAAGACTCATCCTTCATACCCGTTTTCTTCCTTTTCTCATTTTTCCTGCAGGCCGCAATCCTCCTTTTCGATCTGATTGATTTCAATATCTTTAAAAAAGTAATTCAGGATTTCCGGATATGTAAATCCCTGCAGCGCCATCTGATTAGCTGCTGTCTGGCTCATGCCTACCCCATGCCCATATCCTCTTCCCAGGAGCGTAACTGACTCCCCCGGTACTGTTTCCATGGTAAAATAAGCACTTGGAAGGAGTGTACTGCCCTGCACGGAGGATCCATCCTTTTCTGTAATCGTACATCCTGCCGGAGAAAGGAATTCCCGGATAGAATACTCCTCGGTCAGTTGGAAAGATCCGTCCTCTGTAATTACGTGAAGGCCTGTTACGGCACCGCTTTGATTTTTCCTGGTAATTTCCAACGCCGTCAGTTTTCCGGATGAAGCGCCCAAAGCTCCGCCGCTTTCCTTATCCGGACAATAGCCTGCACTCCTGTCAGCCAACGCCTGCCATGGAATTGTCACCCTCCAGGAACTCCATGGTTCATTTTCGTCAAAATCACAGTCAACTGCCTTGAGATAGGAAGCCGCTTCTTCCGCCCCCCATATTTCATCTGTGCTGGTTGCTCCTGATGATGTGGAGAAATAATACGCCTGAATCAATTCCCCTCCCTGACAGAGCACTTGCCCCGCTGTTTCCTGCACAGCATTTGTAGTGCTTTCCTGAGGGGCAATATTGGCATACACCTGGAAGCGAACACTGTCATCCACATCTGCCCCATAATCTTTCAGTACAGCCTCCTGCATCTGCCTGCAGGCATAGGTTCTTGCACAGACAGCCTGTGCTTTGAGAGCCTCCCTGGCATAAGAGGAAGGCATCTCACTTGGTACAACGGATTCCAGATAGCTTTCCAGAGGCAGTTCGTTGATAAGGAGCAGTCCGTCAGGAGTATTCCTGATTTCAAGGGTTCCTTCATATAAGGGATTTCCCTGCTGCCTCTCTATGGTAGTGATCCGGATTCCCCCTTCCTTTTCCGCAACAATCAAAGGCGAATCAGCCAATTCCGGACTTTCCGGTGTATAAGTAATTCTTTCCTCACAATTTTCCTGATGATAAACAACTGTCACAGAGTCATGAAAATACGATTGGAAGTCTGTATCCATAAGAAGCACACGAATCTTCTTTTCCGGGACTGTTTCCTCCGTCCCTTCTCCTGCGTTTTCTTCTTTTGATATTTCTTCTTTTGGTATG